>JAFPXD010000061.1 GCA_017394835.1 Clostridia bacterium | reverse complement strand
CCGCCCCGTCAAATCCTATCTTCTTGGCTTGTCGCAGTTTAAGCGCCTCTCCCTCGCAGCATAGCTGCTTCGGCATTCCGCTAAAGGCGCAACACTGTTGCCCCTTTTTAACGCTTCATGTGGCGCGGTCGCGCTGACCCGCGCGGCTCCCGTTGGTCGCGGCATAGCCCGTTTCATTATCGGCAATTACCGCAATAACAGCCTTACGACTATCGAGCATAAAACCCGCTGCGGAGTCTTTTATTCGATACAGCTTTATGCCGGCCGCGCCGCCCCTTCGTTCTTTTATCTGCTCGTCGTCCTCGCAAGCTCGTTGCCGAACGCATCGCAGAGCACGGCGCTGTCCGCCTTGTTGTCCGCCCAGACCTTCTTTATATCCCATATGAGATCGGCCGAGGCCGCGCGGCTGCTCTTTTTGCAGGCGACGGTCAGCTCCGCGCCCGCCTTGATCACCGTGTTTTCGGGGAAAACGAACACCTCGAACCCCTTCGTTGACCAAACGAACCAGCCGGAAATATCGACTTCCTCATTCCCGTTGTTGCGGAGGGTGAAGCTCTGGTAAAGCTTCGAAGCCTCCGTGATCTCCATATCGTGCTTCTCACCGGGCGCTTCCGGGAAAGAAAGGCTTATCTCGCCCCGCACGGAAACGTCCATCCTCACGCCCATGGGGTACTTCTGCGTAACGTAGATCTCCGCGCCGGAATATCTTGCCATGACGAGCCTGTTCGCCGAGTTTTCATCTACCGAGGTATCGGTGGATATTACCGCGATGAGAGGCTTCGCCGCGTTTGCGAACTCCACGCTCGAAGCATCCTTGTTGCCGTGATTGGGGACCTTGAGCACGTCGCAGGAGACGTCCGCCCCGCTTTTTACGAGCTCCCTGTCCTCCGTCTGCTGCATATCGCCCGTGAAAAGGAAGCTGCGCCCGTTCACTTCAAGCTTTACGACGAGGGAATTATCGTTATCGTCGCCGTCGAAGAGGCTCAGCGGAGCGAGCACCTTGAATTCGACGCCCTCTGTAATGGGGATGGAATCCCCCGCGCGCACGGGCTCCTCGGTAAGCCCGTTTTCGTAAACCGCGGCCTCGATACCGCTGCGGTCGTTCAAAAACGCGGGAGTGACGACCCTGCCTATCGCGTATTTTTGGGCGATGGGATCGAGCCCGCCCATGTGATCCCCGTGCCCGTGGGTGATTATCGCGCCGTCCAATGCGGAGATCCCCATGAGCTCAAGCGCGGCGTAGGTCTTGACGAAGCTTTCCTCCGTGCCCGCGTCGATGAGCCACGCATGCCCATCGACCTTCACTATCGCGCAGTCCGCCTTGCCCACGTTCACGAACATGACCGAAGCTTCGTGCGGCTCGCCCTCGAATTCCTTCGGCGCGCCGTATTTTCCGGAATTATCCGTGATGCCGTGATCCGGCGGCACGCAGGCGGCAAGCCCCGCGCAGAGAGCCGACAGCAGCAAAAGCGCCGCCGCCCTTTTCAAAAACAAAACCTTTCCGTTCATTCTATCTTCCCGGCCGTGAGGCCGCCCTTTCGTGCGTATAGTATCGGAGCGCCGGCTCCTTTTTTCATATTGTATCATACCGCATGCCGCACTTCAAGGAAAACCGCGGGGCAAAAACGTGTCGGAAGGTGACGAAAAAGCCCCTCAGCCCCCCGCAAGGAGCGTTTCGAGCCGCTTTTCCCAAAACGCGCTCCCGCTCTTCCACTTGCCGCCGAAGCCCATTCGGATCGCCTCGAAATAGCGGCTGAGCTTGGCGATGACGTGCGGGCTTTTCAGATATTCCGCGCCGCTGCCCGCCCGCATGAGCGTTTCAAACAGCACGGCGCGGTCCTCGGTCGGGAAGGTGCGGCTGTAACGGTTTATGAACCACGGCTCTCCCTCGCCCTCCGCGGTGTATTCCGCCGAGCCGAATACGCCTATCTCCCGCCCTTCTGCGTCAACGTAGGCGTTGTGATACGAAAAGCCCTCCGGGCAGAGCGCGAGCCACTCCTCCTCGCTCCAGTCGATAACGCCCTCCTCCCCCAGCCTTGCAAGGCGCCTGTCGATCGCGTGGCAGACCTCGTGCATTATAGTCCACCGTGAGATCTGCCCGGAGCAATCCAGTATTATGAGAGTCCTCCCGCCCTCCGTGCAGGTGAAGGCGGCGGCTTCCGCGGGGCAGTCCGGCAATACCCGCTCCATTCCCCCGACGAGTATGAGGGCAAGCCCGTCCTCCCTGTTAAGAAGCTCAAAAAACCCTTGCGGATATTCGGAAAAGCAGTCGTTTACGGTACGGAGGGCGGAAGCCGCGGAAGACTCCTCCGCGGGGATCAGGGCATAGGGGCCCACCCGCGTGTTTTCGACGAGCCTCAGCACCGGGACGGGGCCGCCGCGCGCGTAAGCCGCCGCCAGCGCGAAAAGCACGAGCGCCGACAGCGCCCCCGCAAGCCCCCGCAGAGTGCGCTTTGCCAATCAAACCACCTCCCCCCTTTATTATAGGGGAGCCCGAGGGGAGTCCGGGGCGGCCCGCAGGCGCGGGAAAGGCGGAAGCAACGCGAAAAAGCGCGGAGGCGGAAGGCACGGGCGCGCTGTAAAAGCCGCCGATCAAAAAACCGCGGGGTCATATGCCGAATGGTCATAAGGCGGTATTTGGAGACTTCTCCTAAACAATTAGTCTGCGAAACAAAAACTCTTTGCAAATGGTTTTAACCACTGCAAAGAGTTTTTACTGTAATTACGGGGATATGTCTCGCAGGAGGGCATAAAACGGTCGCATCGCGATTTCGAGCATCCGGTGAATGCTCGAAAAGATTTATGCCGGGCGGCAGGGTCCGCCCCGTCAAATCCTATCTTCTTGGCTTGTCGCAGTTTAGGCGCCTCTCCTTCCAAATCACTACACATATGGTTAATGCCTTTGTTACTTTCTGCGAAAGTAACACAAAAGCACTTTTGACGGAGCGAGCCCATCAAAAGTGCTTTCATGCAATTATAGTTTCCCCGCTTTATTATTTTATTGTTAATCTTTATCGATTCGCTCACGTTGTTGCCTAACTTAGGGGTCATCCCGTGCAACTAAGCACTGCGTTTAGCACAAAGCTTACAGATTAACTCACAGTAATGTTATTACGACTGCTTTTTTCATATCAACTTCACTTTTCAGAACCCGTAATCATAGTTGTTCCGTCCTTCATTCTAATCACCCTGTCGCAGCGTTCGGCGACGGAGAGATCATGCGTGACTATTATCACCGCGGAGCCGTTGTCGTGGGCAAGGCTGACAAGAGTATTCACCACACTGTCGCGGTTTTCGGCGTCGAGAGAGCCGGTCGGCTCGTCGGCCAGTATTATCGGCTGATCGCAGACGATCGCCCGCGCGATAGCGACCCTCTGCCGCTCGCCGCCCGAGAGCCTTGAAACGCGCCTTGTGAGCTTATCCGATATCCCCATTCTTTCCGCAGCATCGAATATCCTTTTTTTGTGCTCGGATCTTTTGATGCTTTTATTATATATGAGCGGCAGACGGATATTCGTATAGACGGTCTCGCCGTCGAGCAGAGCAAAATCCTGTGTGATATAACCGAAATTGGCATTGCGGAATGCGCTCAGGCGCTTGTCCCCAAAGCCCGACGTGCTTTCACCGTCAAAGGTAACGGATCCCGAATCCGGCTTGATTATGAGGCCGATGATATTCAAAAGCGTGGATTTTCCGGAGCCGGAGGGACCGATGACTGCGACCGCCTCTCCCTTTTCCACGTTGAGGCTCGTTTCCTTTAGGGCGGCTACGGTATAATCCTTCGTTTTATAGTTTTTCGATACGCCGCTTGCGCTGATCAAGCTCATATTATCTCCTCCCGATCTCCTTTGAGTATTTACGCTCGAATCCTAAGAATTCGATCACAGCCACCGCCGCGGCCGTTCCGAACAGCACGGCAAGCCCCGCCGCCATCACCGCGGCCTTTTCTGGCGAATACGGGACTATTGCGCGGACGAACTCGCCCGGCCTGTCATCCCTGCTCACCCAACCCAATGGCAGCATCACCTTTATCACTATATAGATCGCGGGGATCATATTGAAGCCGATAGCGAGCCAAAGCATCCGCAGGAAGGTCTGCGCCTTCGTAGCACCGAAAAGCCGGTTCACGCGATAGTCGTTTTCGTGCGCGTCGATGATGCGCGAAAGGTTCATTATCATCGCAGCGATCAGTGCAAATGATGCGGCGGCATAAAAAGCAAGCTTCAGCTTGAGGTATTTTGTGCCCGAATCACCCGTTAATTGTAAGTAATCGTCTGCAGACCATATCCTCGTATGCATCCCGGTCGCTCCGCTTATCCTGCCTATGAGCTCGGATTTGTACTCCTCATCGGCTCCGACGACAACAAGCTTCATCAAGAACTGCTGAGGAGATATCCCGAGCTTTGCAGATGCGCTTTCGTAATCACGGACGAACAGAAACAGTGCTCGTTTCGTATCTGTGCTCTGCGTTCTGTTGTAGAGCGTTCCAACGGTGATATCCTTCGGGACCGCCGCCTCGATCGGGAACTCGTTCCCGTTGATCTTTGCGCTCGTGCCTATCATAGCAGAAAGATCATGAGAGACGGCCGCGTAAACCTGGCGGTCCTCAGGCACTCCGTCAAGCGCGATATCGACCATCCTGCCGACCACTATTATCACATTATCGAAGCCGTCCGCACCGCCGTTCCTTACAACTGCAGAGCCGCCGAGTCTGCCGTCCTTTGATAAGCCCTCGCGGAGGAAGGCGTCTATGGGGACCGCATCCTCCCGCTCCGATGGCTCGACATTCTTATAGCTGCCCATACCCTCGAGTATCACCATATCGACGCTGCCGTTCTTGAATTGGGAAACGTATTTCGCCGTTGACAATATCCTCTTTATTCCCGAAACACTGTTTATAAAGCTGCTTAAGACGATAGCCGCTAGCAACCCGTAAAGGAGGACGAAGCCCAGTTCCCGGAAAAGGTCACGAATTGCCTGAAATAACGTCTTCATAGCGTATACCCCTTTTGATGCTTCTTGCAACGCCTATCATTCCTGCCGTGTTGACTATCGCGGCAAGCAGGATATAGACCGCCGAGACAGAGCACACGAGCAAAAGCAGCTCCTCTCTTTCAAGCTGCACATAACCCGCCGCCGATACCGAGAACAAAAACGATGAAAGCGATATCCCGATCATTACGGCGGAGATCAGCACTGCGGTCAATACTATTCTTACTATGGACATACCGAATAAATGGCGTATTACAAGCTCCCGCCGATGCTCCCTGAACAGCATCAGGCCGCTAAAAATAAAACAGAGCGACAGGGAAATGACCGTATAGAATATCGAGGTACGCGATCTCGATTCCAAAGGATCGTGTATGAGCAGAGTTAAGAATCGACCTATCGGGATCTTGGCACTTTGGACAATGACCTCATCATCGGGGCTTGCCTGCTTGATAAGCTGTTCGAGCCCCGAATGGTCTTCCGCGTCGGTCAGATAATACAGGCCTTGTCCCGCCATTGCGGAAAGAGGATAAAAGAAGGGCCTGCTCAGATCCTCGGGGAGCCTGCCTTCGTCGTAATAGCCGAGAACCGGCATTGCGAGCGTATCGGGCATAAATATCCCGTTTTCAACGTAAGCGCCGATATAAGCTTTATCGTTCGTAACGTAAACGCCGCTCATGCTTTCGTCGAGCGGCGGCGTAGACTTGTCCGCTCCCGCCCTTTCGAGCAGCTTCTTTATGGCGCCCGAGCGGTCGCACACGGCAATGCCGGGTGAATCGCCTATTACTGCAAGAGCGGAGCCGGTTCCTTCCGCCCATCGAGAAAGAGCGACGGTATCATCCGGAACGGTATCCGCGCCGACGATATAAAGTCCGCCGCCCGCAAACGACGATCTTTCAAATAGCGTGAAGCCGCTCCTCCCGTGGAAATAGGCGCAGTAGATATCCTCTATGCCTATTCCCACAGCAAGAAGCAGAAGACATGATATTATCGCAATCACGATCTTTTTCAGGCTCATACATGATTCCTTTTTAAGGATATAATCTTTTATTCGGTATCGCCTTCAATGCCGAAAGGATATGTCCATGGCGTTGTAGGATCTCCTGTGTGAGGCTGCCATACGAAGTTATACGCAAAACCCACTCCTGTTGCACCTAATACAGAGGTGTACGTATAGGTTTTGGAAAGGATACGATTATATATCCTTATCAGGAACGCTCCACTGTTGCCCCTTTTTAACGCCTCTCGCGGCGCGGTCGCGCTGACCCGATTAGCAAAACCCAAAAGGTTTTGCGACGCTCCCGTTGGTCGCGGCATAGCTGACTTCATTATCGGCAATTACCGCAATAACAGCCTTACGACTATCGGGCTTACCCCGCGGTCACACCCTGTTTTTGAACTATGCCAGCTCCCACACGAACACGGCGCTGTCGGAAAGGTCTATATCCTGCGGGGAGATCCCGCCGAAGCCGCAGTCCTCCTCGGCGGCGCATTTGAGCATATTCCTGTTGTAGGCCGTGGGCGAAACGAAGCCGAGATCCCTCCAGTCGTAGGTGATGGAGACGAGCTCGCCCAACTCCGCGCCCGCCGCCTCCGCGAGCAGCCTCGCGCGGGACTTGGCGTTCTTGGCGGCGGAAGCCAGCAGCTTATCAGAAGCCGCGCTCTTATCCTTCACGGAGAAGGATATGAAAAGCCTCGGCTCCGCGGTGCAGCGGGAAACGGCCGAAAGCACCTCCGAAAGCTTATCCCCATCCAGGGGGAATTCGAGCTTGAGCTGGTGCTCGCATACGTAACCCGCGAATTCCTCGCGGTACATGCCGTCCTTCCCGCGGACGGACTGATACTCCGTGCGCACGTCGAATGAGGCGGTCTTGAGATCGTCCTCCGTAAATCCGGCGGGAGCAAGCGCCTCACGCAGGGCGGAAAGCTGCTTATCCTCGCCCTGCATGGCTTTGGAATAGACCATATCCTTTGAAGAAAGGGTGAGGTCTATATTGATGAGATCCGGCTTGACGGAGAGCTTCCCCGTGCCGCGGACGGTTATCGTTCTTTCCATATTTGCCTCCTTTATCGGTATTCGATGGTGTATCCGGCGGGCGGAGAGCCCGGCCGCTTGTCAAACGTAATAGGGATCGGGCTTTGCGAGCAGGCTGATGAGATCGATGAGCCAGCCTATGCCGAACAGCCCGAAGGTGAAAAGATAGAGCACGCCCATGCCCGTCCTGCCCTCGTAGAATTTGTGCGCGCCGAATATGCCGAGGAAGAAACAGAGGATGAAGGCGGTCCATTTGCTGCACCTCTTCCCCGCGGGCTCCGCCCGGGTGTAAACCACCCTGTGTATGACCTCCTGCGGCTGCGCGTTCCTTGTGGGGAGAGCGCCCGCCTCGCGCTGAGCGCGGAGCCTGCCGAGCTCGAATTTATAGCCGGCGTCCTCCGCGTCCTCAAGCTGAACGGAGGCGGTGGTATCCGCCGTCATCATAAGCTTTGCGCCGCAGTATTCGCAGAAAAGCCTTTTGCCCGTGGGATCGGGCGCCGCCTCCGCCCCGCAGTTGGGGCATTTGAGCTGCATTATCTTCATTCCGGGCCTCCTTTGAAAAGGATAGCAAACGGCGCAGTTCCGCTTGCCGAGTATATTATAATATTTGCGGAGGTAAAAAGCAACGATAAAATGCGGGGGGCGGGCGCGGGAGGCGATAAAGCCGGGCCGGAGCCGCCTTTTCCCGCGGCTTTGTCCAAGTATATTTTCAATATTCTGTTGACTTTATCCGCGGGCATATTATAATAAGAACGATGGGCAAAACCCAAATCAAATCCAACTATTTTTTTATGGAGGATATCTATAATGAACGCTTACATCGAAGAAGTCATCGCCAAGGTCAAGGCCCGCGACGCTCATGAGCCCCTCTTCATCCAGACCGTTGAAGAAGTCCTCACCTCTCTCGCTCCCATGGTCGAAAAGCACCCCGAGTATCAGGCTGCCAGCCTTCTCGAGCGCATGGTCGAGCCCGAGCGCGTCATCGAGTTCCGTGTACCCTGGGTCGACGATCAGGGCAAGGTCAACGTAAACCGCGGCTTCCGCGTACAGTTCAACAGCGCCATCGGTCCGTACAAGGGAGGCATCCGCTTCAACAAGAACGTTTCCCTTGACACCATGAAGTTCCTGGGCTTTGAGCAGACCTTCAAGAACAGCCTCACCTCCCTCCCAATGGGCGGCGGCAAGGGCGGTTCCGACTTCGATCCCACCGGCAAGTCCGATGCTGAGATCATGCGTTTCTGCCAGAGCTTCATGACCGAGCTCCAGCGTCACATCGGTCCCAACGTTGACGTTCCCGCCGGCGATATGGGTGTAGGCGGTCGTGAGATCGGCTATATGTTCGGCCAGTACAAGAGGATCCGCAACGCTTACGAGAACGGCGTTCTCACCGGTAAGGGCCTCTCCTTCGGCGGCTCCCTTATCCGTCCCGAAGCTACCGGCTACGGCGCTGTTTACTATCTCTGCGAAGTCCTGAAGCATGAGAATGACACCATCGTCGGCAAGACCATCGCCGTTTCCGGTTTCGGCAACGTCGCTTGGGGCGTCACCAAGAAGGTCGCCGAGCTCGGCGGTAAGGTCGTCACCCTCTCCGGTCCCGACGGTTACATCTACGATCCCGAGGGAATCACCTCCGAGGAGAAGATCAACTACATGCTCGAGATGAACGCCTCCCGCAGGAACCGCGTTCAGGATTACTCCGACAAGTTCGGCGTAGAGTTCTTCCCCGGCGAGAAGCCCTTCGGCCGCAAGGTCGACATCGTCATGCCCTGCGCTATGCAGAATGACGTTCTCATGCCCTCCGCTGAGAAGATCGTTGCCAACGGCGTTAAGTACTACATCGAGGTAGCCAACATGCCCACCACCAACGATGCTCTCCAGTACATGATGGCTCAGAAGAACATGATCGTTGCTCCCTCCAAGGCTGTCAACGCGGGCGGCGTTGCCGTTTCCGGTCTTGAGATGAGCCAGAACTCCGAGCGCCTTGCCTGGAGCGCCGAGGAAGTCGACTCCAAGCTCCACAACATCATGATCAACATCCACAAGGCTTCCATGGAAGCTGCCGCTGAGGCGGGTCTCGGCTACAACCTCGTAGCGGGCGCCAACCTCGCCGGCTTCAAGAAGGTCGCCGACGCTATGATGGCTCAGGGTATTGTGTAATTTGAACACGATATAAACCGAATTACGAAAGGGCGCTCCTTAGGGGGCGCCCTTTTTCCGTCGGCGATCGGTTTTCAAGATTCGCTTGCGGCCCGGGCGTCTGCTTTGCCGCGGTCTTTGCGCGCGGGAGCAGTCCCCGTTTGCCGCTCAAATAATATATTTTTGTTTTTCCCAAAAAACCGTAACGTCCGTCCGCGGTTTCCGTCTTTATAAGTGAAAGGCCTTTTAAAGGAGACTTGCCATGAAAGACGCAAAGCTTCTCGAAATGTTCGGCCTGCGCGATGAGAACGCCATCGCACAGGCCGAAGCGAAATACGGCGCTTACTGCCGCCGCGTCGCAATGAACATATTGGGCGACTATCGCGACGCGGAGGAGTGCGTGTCCGACGCGATGCTTTCCGCATGGAACAGCATCCCGCCCGCCGCTCCCAAAAATCTCGGCGCGTATATTGCGAAGCTCGCCCGCAACTCCGCGCTCGATAAGCTCGATGCGCGCCGCGCGGCAAAACGCGGCTCCGGCTCGGCGGAAACGGCGCTCTCGGAGCTTGCGGAACTCGCCTCGCTCGTGGGGGATCCCGCGGAGGAGGCGGAAAAACGCGAGCTCGCCCGCGCGATAGGCGATTTCGCGAGCGGCCTCAAGCCGCATAAGCGCCGCGTATTCGAAGCAAGGTACGCGCGGTTCGAGCCTGTCGGGACCATTGCCGCGCACACGGGCAGATCGGAGGAGAACGTCCGCGTCATGCTCAGCCGCATGCGTTCACAGCTCAAAGAATATTTGGTGAAAAGAGGTTTTATAGTATGAAGGATACGGAATTTGCAAAGCTCGTGGGTGAAGAGTGCGATACCCGTTACGGTATCCAACCCCTCAAGCCCCGCGCAAGGCTCGCGCTCCGCATAGCCTCCGCCGCGGCCGCGCTGCTCATACTCGTCGGCGTCGGGTTCCTGCTCCGCGGGAAGCTCTTTCCCTCCGGGAATAACGCTGTGACCGCCGCTTACCCCGAGGGCTTCGGCTTCATGGGCGATACAGAGGTCCCGAAGGATGCCGTGCTTCCGCCCGAGGCGGAGGGTGAACCTGTTATCGATATGCAGTACGTCAGTTCCTTTACTTTTGCTTCCGCGTTCGAAGAGGCGGATATCGTCTGCATCGCGACCATAACGGACTGGCTCGATGAAAACGACTTCTGCACCTGTTACTCCGCCGACGTGAACAGGATCTATAAGGGAGAGCAGACCGATACCGTTACGGTTTATCAGTGGGGCAGCAGCAAAAGGCCCAACAGAGTAGCGCAATATACCTATGGCGACAAGCTGCTTCTCTTCCTGCATGAAAATCTCGCCTTCGGCGAAAACGTTTATGAGATCGTCGGCGTCGACATAGGCAGTCTGTATCTCGCCGCGGACAGGGAAGGGAGCGTTTATTTCCTCGATCTTGGCAGTCTTTTGAGTGAAGAGACCGGAAATAAAAACGAAGCTCTTCCCGAAACAGCAAGCATCACCCGGGATCTGCGTAACGATCTCTTCGCCTATTACGGGAACAGAAAAGAACTTGAGTGGTATTTTATGCACTGCAGGTACATTTTCACCGCCGAAAGCGTTGACGCGCTGCTTCGGGGTCTGGGGAAATAACGTGATTACAATCCGTAAAATCTGTTTCTGAAAGGAGATAATATCATGAAAAAATATGTCGCTCTGCTTTTGACTTTTGCTCTCCTGTGCCTGCTTCCCGCAGGCGGCGCGCTTGCCGATGAAAAGGACGCGGGAGTTCCGGAGAACGTGACCGAATATGCAAGGGATACCGCCGCCCCCTTGATGAAGGCTTATATGAAGGATCCCGGCCGCGGTTATATCGGTAATGTGTTCTCCTCCGCGGAAGAGATCGACGCGCTTACTCTCGGCAAGGGTTATCGCTTATACGTTTTCGATATTGACAAGACCTCCATTTCCGCCTCCGCCGTCCCCGTGGAGGAATGGCTTTTCTCCCTTGACGGCAGCGACGGCGCAAAGGTCTTTTTCGCCGTCACGCTCGAGCCCGAGACCGGGTCTTTTGACTGTTACGGCGCGGAGGACGCCGAAAACCTCTCCGCCGCGCTCGGAATCATGGAGCGCCTTGCCGCGAAGGAAGGCGTGGAGTTTGCCCCCGTTATCCGCAGCACTATGAGCGGCTTCGTCGTCGCGCAGAGCTTTAAATCCAGCGACAGGGTGATAACCGTACCCGGCTCCGCATCAAAGCTCGACGCCGCCTATCTTGAGGTAAAAAGCTCCGATGAGCTGCCCTCCTTCGAGGAATACGTGACGGAATACATGAAGACGGTCGCGCAATATTCCGCCGACTCTGCGATACAGCTTGCAGAGCTTCCCACGGGCTCGGGCACGGTGGAGCTTTCCCCCCGCCTGAACGCGGGATCCGCCGACAAAGGCGGCTTTAAGCCCTATCTCGTTCCCGCGATCGCCTGCGCCGCGGTGCTTGCGGCAGCGGCCGCAGCCGTGCTTATAGTTTTGAAAAGGAAAAAGGTAAAGTAAATCGGGCCGACGGGGCAAATATGCGGCGAGCCGCCGGGACTTAGGGCAAGCCGTACCGCGCATTTTGCACCCTTTGATCTCACCGCCGAGCAGCGAAGGCTCCTTAAGGGTCTTCGGTGATCATAACCCGTGCCCGGGCTTCTGCCCGGGCACGCCCCCCAATAATCAAACCGTCCGTTAAGGGCGGTTTTTTCGTCATAGGTCTTCGTTTGACCAATACCCCGTCCTCAGCTCCTCATCGACGAGGCAGAGGCACGCGCCCGCGGGCAGGCCTATCTTCTCCCCCGCCCTCATGCGCAGGAGGTAATCCGAAGCGGAAAAGCAGCCTTCCTCCACGCGGCCGACGGAAACGAAATAGGGCTCCTCCTCGAGCGGGAGCTTTTTAAGGCTCAGCATGAGCCCGCCGCCGCGCTCCTCCATATCGAAATACTTATCGGGCGCAAAGCTTTCCTCATCCGCGAGGGTGGGCGATACGCGCACCGCAAGGGGCTTCGCGCTCTCGTAAAGGCGCATTTTGAGGCACCTTTCTATGAGCCTCCTCCGCGTGACGGCCGAAGCGACGGCCCCCATATCCACCGATATGAAGCGCCTGCCCGCCTTTGCCGCGGCCGCCGCCGCGGTGCCGCTCCCGCCGAAAAGATCGCAGACGAGATCCCCTTCCTCCGAGGTCGCAAGTATCATCCTCTTAAGCAGAGCTTCGGGCTTCTGGGTCAAAAAGCCTGTGCGCTCCGGGTCGCGCTGGTGAAGATGCTCTATATCGTCCCACACGTCGGAGGGATAGACGAGATCATCCTCATAATAGCGGTATTCGCGCCCGCCCGTCTTTATGGAATAGAACACCCTGCCCGTTTCATCGACGGAGCGCTTCATGTGATTGCGCCTTTCCGCCCCGCGCCTGACGCCGACCGAGTTAAGATCGAAATACGCCTCCGGGCTCTTGCGGTACATGAGGATGGTATCATGCTTTTTCGAGAACGCGTTTTTGGAGCGCCCGCCCGATTTGTACGCCCAGACGATCTCGTTCGTCAACGCGTCCTCGCCGAATACCGAATCGCAGACGCCGCGGCAGAGGGCGCTCATGCGGTAGTCGATATGGAGGAAGAAGGTGCCGTCCTCCTTCAAAAGCCCGTGCGCGAGCCGCGCCGCCCCTTCTATAAGGCGGGAGTATTCCTCCTTTGAAAGCTGATCGGTATAGGCCGTGCGGCGCTTGCCGCGGCGGAACTCGAAGGAGCCCCCCGTCCCGAAGGGCGGATCGGCATAGACGGTCCTCGCCTTGCCCTCAAACTCCGGCAGGAGCTCCTCCCCCGCGCGGAGCACGTCGGCGCGCAGTACGAGCCCTTCCCCGCCGATCGGGTGAAGCTCGCTGCAGCAGATAGTGCGTTTCATATCATTCCCCCAAATAATAACGGAAGGGCATTATTGCCCCTCCGCAGTGATCTCTTCTTTTTCATTGTATCGCATGAATTTTTCGGTGAGGAGGCTGAACAAAGCCCCCGCCGCGAGGAGCGCCGCCCAGATGAGCGCCTTCCACCAGACGAATACGAAATCCGGATCGTTTGCAAGCGAGACCGTCTCCTGCAGCATACAGCCGATGGTGGTCGCTATAACGACGCCGAATATCGTGAAATACGCGGGGCCGTGATGGCGATCAATGACCTTCCTCACCAGCAGCAGCACGGGCACCGCTATCAAAACCATACCGAGCAGCCCCCACAGCATGAAGGGCGCCGTGGCAAGGCCCGCCTTTACGCTTCCCCAAAGGCCTTCGCCCGCGGCGCGCGCGGCAAAAAAGAGCTTGGGGGGCGCGGTGAACACGGCAAGGAAGTTTTCATACACGCCGAGTATGAGCAGCACGAACGAAATGCTCACCCCCGGCAGCAGCACGCCGGACATTATTATCGCGCCGCTTATCATGCAGAGCATGGGCGTGAGCTCCCTCGGCGCGCCGGCATTCGTGACGAGCCCGAGTATCACCAGCGTGAACGCGAGCACGAAGCCCATCACGGACCAGACAGGGTAGCTCTTCTTATACCCCTTTTCGAGGCATTCGCGCATCAGCGCGGGGCATGAGCCTATTACGAGCCCCACGAATACGGCGATCACCGCCGTGCGGAAATCCTCAAACAGCCTGTCCAGCAGGAACATGAACAGAATAAAGCCTATTGCGCCGCCTATCGCGAGCGGGAACAGGAACTTGAAATTCTTTTTGGGCGCCTTGAAAAAGCCCGTTATCGCATCGACGGTCGGCTTATAGAGCCCCATCGAAACGGCGAGTATGCCGCCCGAAAAGCCCGGTATTATCGCGCCGACCCCTATCACGAAGCCGGCAAGCACTTTCTTCAAAAAATCCTTCATTGCATTATGCCTCATTTATAATTATAGCACATGAGCGTGGGCTTTGGGAAGACCCATTTTGATATGAACTCGGGGGATCCTGAAGCCCCCCTGCGCGTTTTCCCTTCCACATCTTTCCCGCTTGTATTCCTTCCGTCTTTGTTGTATAATTAATTTGTCGAAATATCTGCCGCAAGGCGCTTCAAATACGATCGGAGCAACGAAATGAAAAAGCTTTCACTTATAACGGCGGCGCTTGCCGCGCTGCTTCTCGCGGGGTGTAAGGGGTTCCTGCCCTCTCCCGGCGCACCCGAAGCCTCGGGCACTCCCTCGGCCGGCAAAAAGGGCGAGGTCGTGATAAACGAGGTCGTGTCTTCCAACACGCTCTCCCACCGCGATCCCGCTTACGGCACTCCCGATTGGATCGAATTCAAAAACATCGGCGATGCGGAAGCGGATATTTCCGGCCGCCGTATTGCCGATAATCCCGCCATGCGAAGCAGCCTCACCTTCCCGGAGGGGACCGTCATAGCCCCCGGCGGGTTCCTTACCGTTTACTGCATCGCCGATTTCGAAGCGGGCGAGGGCGAGCTCATCGCGCCCTTCTCCATTTCGAGGACGGGCGAAAAGCTCTATTTTTCCGACGATAAGGATACCGCCCTGCTCGACGTGCCCGTGCTTTCCACCGACGTTTCCTATGCCCGGGGCGAGGACGGCGTTTTCGGCTTCTCCTCCGCTCCCACCTTCGGCGAGGAAAACGCCAATATCCACCTCACCCTTTCCGAGGCGGAGGCGGCCTCCGCTCCCATCGACGGGCTCCGCATTTCGGAGCTTGTGACGGGCTCCGAGGGCTGGGCCGAGCTCAAGAACATTTCCGAAAGCCCCATAGAGCTTTCGCTCTTCTACCTTTCCGACGATCCCAACGATCCTTCCAAGTGGCGCTTCCCCGAAGGCTCTCTTGAGCCCGGCGCGCTCGTCACCGTCTCATTCAATGCGGAGGCTCCCGTTTCCGAAATAGTGACCTCCTTCCGCGTGAGCAGATCCGAAAACGGCCTCTACCTCTTTGACAGCCGCGGCGCCGAAAAGGATCGCCTTGAGGTCGCGCCCGGTCTTCCCGCGGGCATTTCCGCGATAAAGGTCGGGGGCGAGGTGCTCTATACCGCCTACTCCACCCCCGGCGAGGCGAATTCCACCAGCACCTTTGAGAATGCCGAATGGAGCGATATGGATATTTCCTCCGCGCCCGTCATAATAAACGAGGTGCTGGCGGATAACAAGTACGGCATAATGGATTCCTATGGCGACCGCAGCGACTGGGTGGAGCTCCTCAATCAGAGCGACAGCCCGGTAGATCTTTCCTATTATTATCTTTCCGACGACCCGAACGATCCCCTGAAATGGCAGCTTCCCAAGGTCGCGCTGCTGCCGCATGAATACGTCGTCGTATTCCTTTCCGGGAACGAGAGCTTAAGCGGCGAGATCCACGCCCCCTTCAAGCTTTCAAACGGCGAGACCGTCTGCCTCACCGCTCTGCAGGGAATGTTCATAGATAAGATCGAGATCCCCCTTGAGATCAATCCCAACGTTTCCGCAGGGCGCGATTCCGATAATCAGATAAGGTATTATCCCACCCCAACGCCGGGCGGCCCCAACAGCAGCTACGGCCTTGACAGGGCGGCGGACGCGGGCGGCTTCAACGCCCGTTCCGTCTATATAAGTGAAGTCAGCGCCGTTCAGCCCGCGCACAGCGATATGCCGGACTGGATAGAGCTTTACAATCCCACCGGCAGCGCAGTGAGTCTTTCGGGCTGGAGCCTCACCAACGATCCGGACGAGCCCCGCAAGTATTCCCTCGATAAATACAGCCTCCGCGCCGACGGCTATGCTCTGATCTACTGCGGGGGCGCGGGCAGCTCCTCCTACGCGCCCTTCGGGATCTCCCCCGGCGGCTCCACCCTCTTTCTGATAGGGCCGGACGGCGGAGTGCACGACGTTTTCGAAACCGGCGCGGGCGCGCTCGGAGTCACCAGCGGCAGGGTGCATCTTTCGCAAACGGGCGAGCGCGTTTTTTTCAAGAGCGCGACCCCCGGCGCCAAGAACGCCGAGGGCTGCCCCACCTACGCTGCGGCGCCCGAATTTTCCCGCACTTCGCTCTATTCCGATTCCGCCTTCAAGCTTGAGCTCACCTGCTCCACCCCCGGCGCCGTGATCCGCTACACCACGGACGGCTCCGCTCCCACGAGCAGCTCGAAGGAATACACCTCGCCCATTTCCGTTTCGGAAAACGCGATCATCCGCGCGAAAGCCTTTGCGGAAGGGCTCATCCCCAGCGAGACCGTCGCCCATACCTACGTTATAGGCGCGCAGCACACCCTGCCCGTGGTGTGCATTTCGCTTTCCCACAGCGATTACAGCAAGATGTATTATGCCGAGATGCGCTCCAACGGCTCCGTAAAGAAGGGCGAGGAGGTCCCCTGCTATATGGAGTATTACGTCGGCGGCCGCCCCGCGATCCAGTCCGGCGCGGGGGTCAAGGTCAGCGGCGCATCGACTTCCGTATATCCGCAGAAATCAATGAAGCTCATATTCCGCGCGGGTTACGGCAGATCGAGCCTCGATTACCCCTTCTTTGACGACAGCGAAGTTTCGAGCTTCCGCTCCATACTCCTCCGCAACGGCGGGCAGGACGCCTATTACGCCCACATAAGGGACACCTTCGTTTCAAAGATGTGCCTCGGCATGAATTTGGACGTCGCCGTCTGCCGCCCCGTCATAGTCTATATGAACGGGCAGTACCGCGGCATTTACGACCTCAAGGAAAATATGAACGAGGATTTCCTCGTCAATCATTACGGCGTTTCAAGGAGCCGCGTTGAGATCGCCCGCCGCAACGGCTGGATGCGCGCCGGCACGCGCGAGCAGTGGGATGAGATGCTCAACATGTGCAAGACGCTCGATTTTTCCAAGAAGGAGAATTTCGAAAAGCTCAAGAAATACGTCGATACCGACGCCATAATGGATTACCTCATCGCAAGGACCTACTTCTACGATTATGATATGTATAATCAGAAGTATTGGCACACGAACGACAACAAGGTGCGCTGGCGCGCGGTGCTCTTCGATTCGGATTACGCGCTCTACGGAAACAACCCTTCGGCGAACATACTCTATACCTATTTCAACAAAAACGGCGTGGTATCCCCCCACGGCTACGTCACGCAGATGGATATTTACTGCGCCTGCAATCAGAACGCCGAATGGCGCGAGCAGTTCATCATCCGCTACATAAAGACAGTCAAGACCCGCTTCAACGCGGAGCGCGCCCTCAGCGTATTCGATTCCCTTGTGGAGACCTACCGCCCCGAAATGCCGCGGCAGATCTCCAAATGGCACATGCCCAATTCCATGGAAAAGTGGCAGACGGAGCTTGCGGGTCTGCGCGACTGCATAAGCAAGCGCCCCGAAAAGGCGCTCAAGAACCTTAAGAGCTTCTATGGGCTCTCCGATTCGAAGTACGCGGAGCTCGAGAAGAAGGCGATGGGCAACTAACCCCCAAAGGAGGATCTGTCATGTCAAAATACGGAGACATTTCGACCGCTGAGCTGCTTCAGAACATGGACCGCGAGCAGGACGTATTCATCGCCCCGTGGCAGTACGCGGCGGCGCTGATCGCCTGGGCGCTTTCGATACTCGCCGCGCCCGCGGCCTGCCTTCTGCCCAAGGCGCAGATACCCATTGCGATAGGCATATTCGTGCTCACGATAGGCGTCGCCGCCGCAACGGGCATATTCACGGGCCGCTTCCCCTACCGCATCCCGAAGCCCTCGCTCCCCCTCGATTGGGTGAACGCCATAGTCTATTACGTCTGCATCCCCGTATTCGCCGTCGCCTTCTTCATCACCGTGACGAGCGGCGGCCTCCCCCGCGTGACCGAGACCGGCTACGCCCTTATGAACGGCGGCAAGCTCATCCGCGAGCTCGACGAAACGGCCTACCGCTTCTATTCCGCGGCCAGAGGCGCCATGCTCACCATCCTCACCTTCTTCAACTGCATCCAGTTGGCTTATGTGAGGAAGCAGAAGGAGCGGCAGATCTGATCTCGATACTGCTTTGATTGCCAATATCGGCGGCCCAAGGCCGCCTTTTTTGCGGCCTTCGCATGCCGGACAAGGGTGTTATCCTTCGGCTCCTGCATAAACGGCGGCATTGCGTCAACGGCTCCCCCGCTCTGCATCAACGGCTCCCCTGCTCTGCGTCAACGGCTCCCCTGCTCTGCGTCAACGGCTCCCCCGCGCAAGGGGAGCTGTCGGACGAACCTGCGCGGCGAAGCCGCTATGGTGAGTACGACTGAGGGGTCGTCCAAAAGAAGGATCCGCTGTGGCGAACGATGACTGAGGGGTCGTTTTGACCGCGGAGACAGCTTTCACGAAAGATACGCTCCCGTCTTTCCTCCCTTCGACCCTTCCGTCTTTTCTCCCTTCGACCCTTCCGTCACTCGCGGCGATCGCCGCTCGTGCCACCTCCCCTTGACAAGGGGAGGCATGTACCCCCGGCTCCCCTTGCGAAGGGGAGCTGTCAGCCGAACGAAGTGAGGATGACTGAAGGGTCTCCTGCGATGCAGTGAGGACGAGGGCATGTACCCCCGGCTCCCCTTGCTAAGGGGAGCTGTCAGCCGAACGAAGTGAGGATGACTGAAGGGTCTCCTGCGATGCAGTGAGGACAAGGGCATGTACCCCCGGCT
>JAFPXD010000060.1 GCA_017394835.1 Clostridia bacterium | reverse complement strand
CCGCGCCCACCGCGACGCCCACTCCCGTTCCCACGGCGACGCCCACTCCCGTTCCCACGGCGACGCCCACTCCCGTTCCCACCGCAACGCCCACTCCCGTTCCCACCGCAGTACCCACCGCGGTTCCCACGGCAGTACCCACCGCGGCTCCCACGGCAGTGCCCACGAGCGCTCCCACGGGCACTTACTACGTTCCCACCACGACGATCGAAACCGGCGTTGATTACCTCATCGGCTATACGGACGGCGCCAACACCTACCTGCTGATGAACTACAACCCCAACAAGATCAGCAACAACTACTATTACAGCTCCTCGAGCAACTATTACGGCTACGGCATAAAAGCCGTTATGGACGGCGCTAACGTTGTCGGCGTGGATAATTCGACCTATTCCTCCGCTGGCCTTACCAACGTGACCTGGCAGTTCGTTGCGAACGGCTCCTATTACAGGATACGTTCCGGCTATAATTCGAGCTACTACCTCCGCGTCTATTCCAGCTCCTCCTATGCTGATCTCTATGCCGGCAACGGCACGAGCTACGCCTCCAACTGGAGCTATAACGCCTCCACGAAGCGCCTCTCCTACTACGTGAGCTCGAGCGTCACCAAGTACGCGACGTTCATCCCCACGGCGGGAAGCTATTCCAACTTCTTCGGCGCTCCCACCTCCGCGACCTCTTACAGCGCCATCACCCTCTACAAGAAGGTGACGGGGAGCGAGCCCGATCCCACTGCGGCTCCCACCGCGGCTCCCACTGCGGCTCCCACCGCGGCGCCCACTGCGGCTCCCACCGCGGCTCCCACCGCAGCTCCCACGGGGACCTATTACGTTCCCGCGACCTCCATTGAGACCGGCGCAACGTACCTCATCGGCTATACGGACGGCACCAACACCTACGTGCTGATGAATTACAACGCTTCCCAGTCCAACCACTACTATCTGAACTCCAACAGCAATTACTACGCCTACGCGGTGCGCGCGATAATGGACGGCGGCAACGTAGTTGGCATCGACACGACGACCTTCACCACATCGACCCTCGATCACGTCGGCTGGAAGTTCGTCTCGAACGGTTCCTACTATAAGATCCAGTCCGCTTACAACAGCAGCTATTACCTCCGCGTTTACAAGAGCACCTCTTACGCGGACTGCTACCCCGCCTCCGGCACGAGCTACGCCACCAACTGGCAGTACACGAACGGGATGCTGAAATACACGGTATCCTCGAGCGTTGTCAAGTACATGACCTTCTACTCCGGTTCCGGTGATGATTACGGCTTCTTCGGAGCCACCACGAGCGGTTCGAACATCGTACTGTTCAAAAAGGTCGGCTGAAGGTAAATGAAAATACGGCGCGGAGCATAAGCTCCGCGCCGTATTTATTTGCTTTTCAGCCTATCATCATATCTCCCCTGTCGTGCTCCCTGTCGCTCTTTCGTTTTCGCTTTACCGGGTGGCGCATATATACGTTCAGAACTATGCCCACGCCTATCATATTCGTCAGCATATTGGAGCCTCCGTATGAAATGAAGGGGAGCGGTATGCCCGTCATGGGCATAAGGCCTATCGTCATGCCTATGTTTTCGAAAACGTGGGCGATGAGCATCGCCGTCACGCCGACCGCAAGCAGCATGCCGAAATTATCCCTCGCCTTCATCGCTATATAGAGCCAGCGGAACGCGAGCACGAAGAAGGCGACTATCAGTATCGTCCCGCCTATGAAGCCGACTCCCTCCACAATACCGCTGAAAATGAAGTCGGTATGGCGCTCGGGGACGTATTTCAACTGCACGAGAGTGCCCGTCTCGAAGAAGCCCTTTCCCATGAGCCTGCCCGAGCCTATGACCACCTTCGAGGTGCTCACCTGATAGCCCGCGCCCAGCGGATCGTATTCGGGATTGAGGAAGGATATTATTCGCTTCTGCTGATCGGGAGTGAAAACGAAGAAATAGGCGAGCGGCAGAGCCGTTCCCATTGCAACGGCGGCGCCCGCGATCCACAGCCATTTTATCCTCGCGGCAAAGAGTATGAACGCCAGTATTACTATGAGCACGAATGCCGTGCCGTAATCGGGCTGCAGCGCTATGAGGCCGAAGGGCAGCAGAGTCAGCGCCGTCACCTTCAGTATGTCCCTGACCTTGAGGAGCCTCCCGTCGGAATCCATGGCGCGGGCGGCGACCTTCGAGACCATCACTATCACCGCGACCTTTGAAAGCTCGCCCGGCTGAACGTTCCTCTGGATGCTGTCGAACACGAACCATCCCTGCGCACCGCCCCTCACCTTGCCGAATACGAAGAGGAGCCCCAGCAGTCCCACTATTCCGATATAGAGGTAGGGGATAAGCGGCTTGAATATGTTGTAATCGAACAGCATCACGACTATCATCGCCGCAAGCCCCACGAGGAAGTTTATCCCCTGCCTTTGGACGTAATCGAGATTGAGCTTTGCGATAATATCGGAAAGTCCCTTTTCGGAGCCGTCGAACGGGGTGGCGAGCACGGAAAGAAGCGCAACAAGACCAAAGCCCACGAGCGCGAATACGAGCAGTATCGTGAACCAGTCGAGGCTTTTGAGGTCTTTTTTGTCGTATAAGCTCAATTTACCTCCTTTAACGAACCCCCTGCGGGCTTACCTTTTTATCTCTCTTATCATTGTGTACTCGTTCAAAAGAGTACCGTCCTTGAGTCTTATGGCATTCGGCCTCATTCCCGTTATCCTGAAGCCCATCTTTTCGTAAAGCGCCCTTGCGCGGGAGTTGCCCTCAATGAATTCAAGCTCCATCTGCGTGAGCCTTTCGTTCGATTCGGCGATGCGGATCATCTCGCGGAAGAGTCTCGTGCCTATGCCCTGCCCCCAGTATTCTTTCAGCAGCGCGATGCCGATGCTTGCGCGGTGCCCCGTCTTGATCCTGTTCGACCAATTGATCTCGCAGTTGCCCGCGAGCTTTCCGTCGACTATGCAGACGAGCATCGCGCCCGTTTCGGAGGCGTTGAGCCTGTCGATGAACGCCTTCTCGGCCTCGGCATTGTACTTATCGCATTCCTCGGGATAGCGCAGGATGAAATCCGTCTCCCCCGCGGAGATGACAAGGTATTCCAGCAGGCCGGGGATATCCTCGTCACGCGGGCTGCGGATAACGGCCGTTCGGCCGTCCTTCATTTTGAATTCCGTTTCTTCGATTATCATAGTACCTCCCTGTTTTTTCCACGGGAGCAAAGCCTTTTTTCAGGCTCCGCGATCAGACGAGGCTCCTTTCGGTCTGCCTGTTCATCTCCCCGAGCTTTCCTTCATAGCCCTTCTTTCCGAGCAGAGCGTAGGTCATGTTCTTGCCCTCCTCAACGCCGGGCTGATCGTAAGCGTCGATCCCCAGTATCTCGCCCGCGTAGGCGGTGGCGAGCTCGAAGAACATTATGAGCTGGCCTATGGTCTCGGCGCTTACAACGGGCAGGAGTATGGTCTTGTTCATGTGCCCGCTCGCGGTGACGGCATGCTCCGTCGCGCGGCGCTCGGCGGAAATGAGCTCGTTGAAGGTGTGCCCCGAAAGGAACGCCACGTTGGGGTTTTCATCGACCGCATGGGGGATCGTGAACTCGGTGCGGTACTTTTCGACCCCGAGGAAGGTGACGGTCTTATCGAAGGGGCCGTCCGTATAGAGCTGGACCTGGGAATGCTGATCGGTGACGCCGAGCGCCTTCACGGGAGTCTGGCCGACGCGCTCCAAGCCCCTCTTCTTGCCCAGGGATTCCGCCCAGAGCTGAGCGTACCAATCCGCGAAATATTTCAGCGAATCGGCATAGGGCATGAGCACGCCCACGTTCGCGCCCTTTTCCATGGCGGCGGTCTCGAGCATGGCGTACATCAGGGCGGGGTTTTTGCCGACGTCGTCTTTATCGCAGACGGCGTCCATGAGGGCGGCGCCCGCGAGCATCGTTTCAATATCTATGCCGCATACCGCCGCGGGCAGGAGCCCCACGGGGCAGAGCTCGGAGAACCTGCCGCCCACCCCCTCGGGAACGTAGAAGGTCTTAAGGCCGTACTGCTTCGCAATGCCTATGAGGTTGCCCTTCTCGCAGTCTGTGGTGGCGATGAGGCGGTCCTTCAGATGCTCCTCACCGTAAAGGTCGATGAGCGTGCGCATGACTGTCAGGAGCTGGGCCATGGTCTCCGAGGTGGAGCCGGATTTGGTTATCACGTTGAATATCGTGGTCTCGGGATCTATCACGTCGAAAAGCGCCGCCATGCGCTCGGGATCCACGTTATCCTCAACGTAGAATTTGGGGCCGTTCCGCTTTTCGCGGGGGAGCTCGTTCCAGCGGGGATGATTGAGCGCCTGCTGAACGGCGATGGGGCCGAGCGCGCTGCCGCCTATGCCGAGCACAACGAAGCTTTCGCAGGAGCTCCTCACCCATTCCGCAGTCGCCTTTATCTCACGCACTATCGCGGTCTGGTTATAGGGCAGATCGCGCCAACGGATCTTATCGCGCTTTGCGCGCAGTGAAACGAGCGCCGCCTCCGCCTTTTTACAGGCGCGGTCGAATTCTTCTTCGGTTATGCCGTGTTCGCCGACGGCGCGGGAAAGCATATTCGTAAAGTCAAGAGTGAGCCTCATAAATTACCTCCAAGGTCGATTTGATGTTATTATACCATAAAACGCGGTGTTGTGAACGGGGTATTTTGAATATGATGAGGTATGGCGAAGAAAATTTTGACTGTTTTTGTGCTGTGCGCGCTCGTTTTTGCCGCGGGCTGCGCCGAAAAGCCCCGGAATGAGCGGGGCGGGATACGGGTATGGGTCACGGAAGGGATGACAGGCGCTCCCCTTGAGGGAGCCCGCGTGACCGTTCCCGAGACGGGTCTGAGCCTGCTTACGGGCGCGGACGGGCTAGCCGTGTTCGACGCGCTGCCCGTCATTCCCGACAGCGAGTACGATCAGCTCCTCCCCTGCCCCTGCGGAAGGGTGACGCTCCTCGTGACGGCGGAGGGCTTCACGCCCTATCTTCTGCTTTACGCCCGCGTGTTCCCGAACGAGACGAGGGACGCGGGCGTGCTCATGTTCCCCGACGACGGCACGCTCAAGACCTTTACCGTGATAGAAGCCCCGCCCGCGGAATGGTGCGATGCGCTTGCGGAGCGATTTGATTGAACTGATATTTTTTTCTGTAATTGTTGATATAGCATTACTGTCATGCTATAATACGGACAAGTGAAGGAAGGCTTATTCTTTCATTCGGAATTATAACTCGGCGCCTGCGGACGCGATCCCATCCGAACGGGGGCGCTTAACAAAAGGAGGTCCGTTATGAACAAAAGCATTGCGATTTTTATTGCGGCGCTCATTGTGCTCACAGCCGTTCTGCCCCTCGGGTGCGCTTCACACAAGGATGAAGCGCCCGGCGTCTCCCCCGCGGCGGAAAATACCGAGGCGGCTTCCGCAGAGCCCACTTCCGCAGAGCCCGCAAAGCAGACCTGTATCGTGCACATCTTCAAATTCATTTCAGACGGTCTCACCGATCCCGATCCCCATTTCGATTACGAGGCGAAGGAGACCCGTTTTGTTGACGAGAGCAAGGCAGGCACGGAAAAGACGGTGGAGTTTCACGGCAGGCAGTTTGAACTGACCTACGAGCAAACCATCGTTTCCGTTATAGACGATCTGACCTGCGACAAGTATTCGGTCAACGGGGCGGAAAAGGAGTATGTGATACTGCTTCCCGACGATTCGATATACATGCTCGGGATGAGCATTAAAAGACCCATTTTCGAGCTGGATGTGACCGGATCCGACGATCCCGATGCGGTCCGCGCGATAGTTGAGGAAGCGCTGAAGGATGAGATCGATTTCAGCCGCTATGATTCCCAAAACCTCATCAGGACATGTCACAATGAGGACGGCACGGGATCCGGCAGCTTTGACTTCGGCTGGTTCCGCCAAAAGGGAGAATACTCCACCATGGACAGGGTAGAGGTCCATGTCGATATGGATGGCGGCGTCACCGGGGTAAGAATGTTTTACCGTGCGTTTCCCGGGCTTGACGCGCCTGATGATGTGAACATCCGGGATTATTCGGATGCGATAGAACAGTATCTGCGCGGTCTGTACGGAGAAAACTACCTCAGCTATACCGTACAGCACGTTCGCTGGACGACCGTCGAAGGCAAGACCGGGCTGTATGCGCAGATCAGCGTAAGTCGGAAGGATAACAGCGACTATGTCGAGCTCTTTATAGAGATCCTGCCGTAAAAGCCAAAACCAAAACCGCGGAGCATAAGCCGAACGGTCATAAGGCTTTTATTGCGGTAATTGCCGATAATGAAACGGGCTATGCCGCGACCAACGGGAGCCGCGCGGGTCAGCGCGACCGCGCCGCGAGAGGCGCGGAACTGCGATCACGCAACAAATTAGGATCGCTCCTGCGAGACATATCCCCGT
>JAFPXD010000059.1 GCA_017394835.1 Clostridia bacterium | reverse complement strand
TGCCGCGACCAACGGGAGCCGCGCGGGTCAGCGCGACCGCGCCGCGAGAGGCGCGGAACTGCGATCACGCAACAAATTAGGATCGCTCCTGCGAGACATATCCCCGTAATTACAGCAAAAAACTCTTTGCAGTGGCTAAAATCATTTGCAAAGAGTTTTTGTTTCGCAGACTAATTGTTTAGGAGAAGTCTCCAAATACCGCCTTATGACCATTCGGCATAGCTTCGGGAAGCTTTCGCCGCGTTTTCAAAAAACACGCTGCAGACAAAGAAAACGCTCCCTTGGGACTATTTGGGAAAAAACGGTAAAAACCTCTTGAAATCGAATTCGATTTGTTATAATATATATGTACCACTTAAAGGAGGGTATCATATGAATACTTTTAAGAAGTTCCTCGCCGAGTTCCTCGGCACCCTGTTCCTTGTGTTCTTTGCCTGCGGCATCGCGAGCGTTGCCTGCAAGGGCGCTGAGGGCGCGCTGCTTAACTTCGTTATAGCGGTCGGCTTCGGTCTTGCTCTCATCGCCTGCATCTACACCATCGGCTACAGGTCCGGCTCCCACGTCAATCCCGCCGTCTCCATCGCCATGCTGATCGACGGCCGTATGGGCTTCGGCGAATTCATCGGTTACGTTATCTCCCAGTTCCTGGGCGCCATCGCCGGCGCCGCGCTGCTGGCTCTCGTTGCCGGCAAGGATTGCTCCCTTGCCACCAACGCTCCCGCTGAGGGCGTATCCATCGGTATCGCGATCCTCGTTGAGGTCATCCTCACCTGCATGTTCGTTTACACCGTTATGGGCACCACCGCAAAGAAGGATTTCCACGGCGCGGGCATCGTGAACGGCTTCGCTCTTGCGCTCGTTCACATCCTCGGCGTTTCCTTCACCGGCACCTCCGTCAACCCCGCCAGGACCTTCGGTCCCGCCCTTATCAAGGCGCTCCAGGGCGATTCCTCCGCGCTTTCCGTTTACTGGATCTTCCTCGTTGCTCCTCTTGCCGGCGGTATCCTTGCCGCTATCCTTTACAGGATCATCAACAGGGAAAAGGAAGCGTAACTCAACAATTTGACTTAATGGGGGCATTTGCCCCCTTTTTATTTTGCTCGGGATGTGATATAATGGTATTCGGAAATAATCGTTTAAGGGGATCTTACCTTGAAAAAACGTTTTCGCAGAAAGAGATATAACCGCAGAAGGACCTCGCTTTCGGCAAGCAACTGGGGCCCCATCGTTAAGCTTTTGCTTTTTGTATTCGGCATCCTTGCGGGCGCCGCGCTTCTGACCCTCTTCGTTATGATTGTGCTGGAGGGCGTTTTCCACGTTGATACTCCGCTCCCGCCCGATGGCATAATCGCAAAGGTCGTAAACGTGTTTTCGAAGGAAGATATCCTCGTTACCACGCCTACCCCTTATTATACTCCCGAGCCCACTCCGACTCCTCATCCCATGAGCTCGTTTATCCCCGAAGAGAACGAGAAGGAGGTCGTTCTTCCCGCGGAGCTCCAGTATTACTGGTTCGGCGATCCCACGTTCTACAAGGGGCAGATGCTCTTTTCTGCGGGCAAGATAGTTGGCGATAACGTCCGCATGTGCGCGCTCCTGAAATACGATCCGGAATCCGGCTCCGTTTCGGAGCTGCCCGTCAAGCTCAAGAATTCGCATTTCATATTCCCTGTTTTCAACGATGAATGGCTCGTTTATCTTGACGGAAACGTGAAGGGCGGCGGCAATATCTGTGCGCTCCGCATGAACGCTTTGACTGCCGAGCCCACCGTGATAAAAACGGTTTATACCGGTCAGCCCGAATTAAGGCTCGACGGGCATTATATTGCATGGATGGAGCGCACGGGCACCTCGCGCGATAAGCTCTTCGTATGCGATCTTGAAACCACGGAGACCACCGTTGTTGCGCAGTTCAATTCCTCCTCTTACGGGACGAGCGCGCCCTATCTTAAGAACGGCACCCTCGTTTGGGCGAGCGACGGCACCGAGCATTATGACGACGGCCGTATGGCAAGCGTTATCAAGCATATCGAGCTTGAAAGCACCGGCATAAAGGATCTGTTTGCCGATACTTACGTTCACGATCCCGAATTCAACGGCAAGGTGTTCGCTTGGCTCGATTCCCACCATGAGGAAGGCTCGTCCCTTTACATAGCGTACTATACCGAAGGGGCTGAGCTTACGTCCGTGAAGATCGCCGAAAACGCGGTGGATTTCTATTTGGATGAGCGCTTCGTCGCATACAGCGTGGATGAAGCGGTTTATGTCTATCTCTTCAACTCAGGCGAATCCTTCCGCATCAGCCCCGAAAGGGAGCTTGCTCAGTTATTGGGAGCTTCCGACGGGTGCGTTATCTGGATGGACGTTACCACCCGTGAGCGCGACGTCATGAAGTACGCGCGCATACCTCTCGATTAAAATGCCTAAAGAAAAAACAAAATTTGTGTGCGGAGAATGCGGCCATGAAACCGGGAAATGGTTTGGCCGCTGTCCTTCGTGCGGGAGCTGGAACACTCTCGTTGAAACGGCAGTTACGGAAGCGCCCAAAAGAAGCGCCATGAGCTCGGGCTCCGGCGCGGTGAGGCTTTCTACGGTTGACGGCAGGGAAGCCGCAAGGACAAAGACGGGCATAGGCGAGCTTGACCGCGTGCTCGGCGGCGGTATCGTTGCGGGCTCCGTGATACTTATCGGCGGCGATCCCGGCATAGGCAAGAGCACGCTGCTCCTGCAGGCGGCAAGCAATCTGCTTTCTTCCGCGCAGGTGCTTTACGTATCGGGCGAGGAATCGAAAGCTCAGCTCAAGCTTCGCGCCGAAAGATGCGGCGTTTCGGGCGATCTGCTCGTGATGACCGAAACGAGCATTGCGGCTATAGAAAACGAGGTGGAGCGGACGAAGCCCGCCTTCCTCGTGATAGACAGCATCCAGACGATGGTATCGACGGACGTTGCCTCCGCCGCGGGTTCCGTCACGCAGATAAGGGAGGTCACCGCCGCTCTGACGAGGATCGCAAAGACGAACGGATGCGCGGTATTCATAGTGGGCCACGTCACCAAGGAAGGCGCGATAGCCGGCCCGAGGCTCCTCGAACACATGGTGGATACCGTGCTTTATTTCGAGGGCGACAGGCACGATGCTTTCCGCCTTCTGCGAGCCGTCAAAAACCGCTTCGGCTCCACCAATGAGATAGGCATATTCGAAATGCGCGGAGACGGCATGGCGGAAGTTTCCGATCCTTCCGAAATGTTCATTTCCGGCAATAACGATACGGGCTGCGCCGTCGCCTGCATAATGGAGGGCAATCGCCCCATATTGGTAGAAGTGCAGTCGCTGCTTGCATCAACGGTCTATGCCAATCCCCGCCGCATGGCCGCGGGAATGGATAACAACCGCCTCATGCTGCTGCTCGCGGTGCTCGAACGCCGCGCCGGAGTGAGGACGGGGGAGAAGGACGTCTATACCAACGCCGTCGGCGGGATCCGCGTGGATGACCGCGGGGCCGATCTTGCAGTGATAATGGCAGTCGCGGGCTCGGTATTCGATAAACGCCTTCCCGAACGCACGGCGGTATTGGGCGAAGTCTCCCTGACAGGCGAGATACGCCCCGTTGACAGGATGCTCAACCGCGTAGGCGAATGTGTGCGCAGAGGCTATACGAGGGTGATAACGCCCTATTCCGGTTCGTTAAAGGGGATCAAGGAAGCGGAAATAGTTACCGTCCGCAATATAAGGGATGCGCTTTCACTGCTCGTATGAGGCTTCGCTAAGCGCCCGTGCGTCGCTCGGGTGAAAGAACCATTCGCCGCCTATTTCAATGAGCCTTGCGTAAAGCGCCGTTTCATGCGCCTCCCCGTTTTTTTCATAATGGATCTCAATGCAGACCTTTCGCACCGTTTGCGGAAGGTCTTTCATTTTGAGAGCGTCAAGCTCCCTTAAAGCGACGAGCAGCGC
The DNA here is from genome assembly GCA_017394835.1 of Clostridia bacterium. Taxonomy (GTDB): domain Bacteria; phylum Bacillota; class Clostridia; order Christensenellales; family CAG-138; genus UBA3857. Next base: position 121,875 of record JAFPXD010000059.1, on the reverse strand, counting down.
TTCGCCCTCGATCGGAGTGAACGAAACGAGCTCGCAGCGGATGTTTTCTGTTTTACCGAACCTATCGGCGATAATTCCGGCAATGAGCGAAGCGGAAAGCTTGGGTCCCAGTACTCCGCCAAGCCCGTTCGGAAGCGTATTCAATACGTATTCGGCGGGGAGCACACGCAAAAGCGCTTCGCCGCTCCCGTTCATGATGACCTCCTCCGCCGCTTCGATCGGTCCGCACATAGAAGCAAGCTCCCGGTTTCCCGTTATCGCGTCGATCACGGGCCCTTCAGCCGCGTCCCCCTCGCCGGGTGAGATAACGCTTTCACCTGAATACTCGTTCTTCCGCCCGATCCCGTCCCTTCCGCCCGCGATCAAATAGATCGCGAACATTATCAAAAACAAAAGTCCAAGCATCATACCTCCGTCAAAAAGCTTTTCGCGCCTTATTCGTTCATTCATTCGTCTTTCTCCGTTCGTTTTTGTTCTCCGTTTATTCTCCGCCGCGAAACGCCCGTCTATCCATACGGGCATAAACTCCGCGGCGTCTGCATATCTTCCGAAAAAGGAGGGTTTTTATGGCGAATACGACCTTTACAGATCTTAAACGCAAGGAGATAATAAACATCTGCGACGGCGCAAGGCTGGGCTTTGCTTGCGATCTGGAATTTGACGACTGCACGGGCGCGGTATGCGCGATAGTCGTTCCCGGCCCCGCAAGATTCTGGGGTCTTTTCCGCGGGAGCGATGAGATCGTGATCCCGTACTGCCGGATCGAGAAGATAGGCGACGACGTTATACTCGTCCGCGCAGAGACTTTGAATTAGTTGTGGAAAAATCAAAAGGAAAGTGATATAATAAAAAACGGATACTATGAAAGGATAACCGGGCACAGCCCGGAGGTCAGCTTATGAGGTGCAGATATTGTCAGTGTACCGAAAGCCGCGTTGTCGATTCGAGGCCGACGGAGGATGGGACGGCCATAAGGCGCCGCCGCGAATGTATGAACTGCGGCCGCAGGTTCACGACCTATGAAAAGGTGGAGGAAATGCCCATAATCGTCGTAAAGCGCGACGGGACGAGGGAACCCTTCGATTCCACCAAAATACTTCGCGGAGTGCGTAAATCCTGTGAAAAGCGCCCCGTTTCCGCCGCCGCCATGGACGAGCTTGTGGATGACGTTGTGCGCGACATCAACAATTCCCTCGAGCAGGAGGTGACCACCATCAAAATAGGCGAGCTCGTTATGGAAAAGCTCAAGGAGCTCGACGAGGTCGCATACGTCAGGTTCGCCTCCGTTTATCGCTCCTTTAAGGACGTGAGCTCCTTCATGGAGGAGCTTAAATCGCTGCTCGATGAACAGGAATCCAAACAGTAAGGCGGAGCTTCTTGCGGCGGTCGATAAGCGCTTGCACTTTGAAGAAAGAAACGGGGTGCGGATAGTCGTTTCCGATCTGCTCATGAAAGAGGCCGGCATAAGCCACGGGTTTTCAACAAGGATCGGCGGAGTGAGCCGCCCTCCCTTCGATACGCTCAATCTCGGCACCACGCGCGATGAGCCTATGGAAAACATTCTCGCCAATTACAGGCGCCTTGCTGAAGCGTTCGGCCTCGATTACGGGAAGCTCGCTCTCGTCCGCCATGAGCACGGGGATAGGATACTCCGGCTCGACGGGAGCCATGCAGGTCGGGGTTTGACCCGCGAGCTGCTCGATTTTTCGGATGGGCTCGTGACGGACGATCCCGAAGTGACCCTTATGACCTGCCATGCAGACTGCAGCGCCTTCTTCATTTACGATAAACGGAGAAACTGCATCGGCCTTGCTCACGCGGGCTGGAAGGGCATGTTCAAAAGGGTGGGGCAGAGGCTTCTTGAAAAGATGGAGTCTGAATTCGGCTCCGATCCGAAGGAAGTATTATGCGCCATAGGACCATGCATCTGCGAAAACTGCTTTGAGGTCGAAAAGGAACTCGCCGTGAGCTTTGCCGCAGAATTCAACTGCCCGGATATTTACACGCTCCGCGATGAAAAGCCCGATAAGGGTTACGTTTCGCTCCGCGCCGCGGCCATGATACAGCTTCTGGACGGAGGCGTTCCGCTTGAAAACATATCCGTAATGGATCTGTGCACGTTTGAGGAAAAGGAGCTTTTCTTCTCTTACAGGAGGGACGGCAAGGGCACGGGCTCCATGGCGGCGTTCCTTACCTTGAAATGATCAAAACCGAATAACCGAAGGCAGACCCCCGAATAATACCCAAAAAGGTTTCGGGGGTTTTTTGTATGCTCATAAGCACGCTGATTTCATTTGTATTGACCGTTTTTACGCTTGCGGGGTTCGGGGATGTAGCGCTGAAAAGGCTCGGCGTAAGCCGCCGCACGGCTGTTTTCATCCCGCTTTCGGCGCTGTTCCTTTCACCGAGGACGCTTTGCTTCGGCTGGGAGTCGGAAGTTTCGGCAGCCTGCGTGGTCCCGTTGGCTGCCGCGATCGCCCTGCTTATAAACAAAAGAACGGATATGCGAAAACTGATAGGCATATTCGCTGTATCGGCCGCGCTCAGCGCTCCGCTTTTATTCGTATTGAAGACAGGAAGCGAAGCGCTCATTTACGCCGCCGCGCTGATCCCGGCGGCCGTATCGGTTATTTGGGGGATCGAGGAGGGAGTATGCATATGCTCCTTCGCACCCGTGTTCGCTTCGCTCACGGGGCTTTTCGTGTCCCTTGCCGGAAGCAGCGAGGCTGAATTCGTTCTTTCCGAAAATGAGACGGTATTCACCGTTTCAAGCCTTATATTAATAATGCTCACCTCTTCGTCGGCGTCGTTCTTTGCCGAAAAAAGGGCTGTTGGCAAAGCCCGTCCCGAGTCCGTCATAACAAAATAAAAAGGCTCATAACATTTAGCAAATTCATTGGAAAGGTGCTGCGGCCGAATGGGAACCCCGATAAGATCCTCGCTTGAAGTCCTGATGGGGCTTTTGCCGAAACGCATATCCGATGCGATGGAGGCCGTTGCCGATATTGCGGGAGCGGAGGAAATAAGGCTTCGCGTGGGGCGCGCGCCGCAGGTGGTCTTTTCGGACCGCGATGCTATAGTTGAGGCCGCTCCGTTCACTTCTAAGGAGGCCAAGGAGCTTACCGACAGGCTGTGCCGCCATTCGGTCTATGCCCATGAGGAAGAGCTTAAGCAGGGCTTTATCGCATATACGGGAGGAGTCCGCGTTGGCGTCGTGGGAAGGCCTGTGATCGCTGATGGGCGCATTATGGGCATGACGGAGCCTTCCTGCTTCTGTCTGCGCGTATCGCGTGAGGCAGTCGGCTGCGCGGAGGAACTGATGCGGTTCCTCACCGAAAACGGCCGTCCGGTTTCGGCGCTTATTGCTGCCCCGCCCGGCGGAGGCAAGACCACTCTTCTTCGTGACGCGGCAAGATGCTTTTCCTGCGGGATAGGCGCCGCCCCCGTAAAGGTCGCCGTTGCGGACGAACGCGGCGAGCTTGCCGGCTGCATAGACGGCGCGCCTGCCTTCCTTCTCGGGCCGCGTACTGACGTAATGGAGCTCGCCCCAAAGGCGGAAGCGATAAGGATATTCATCCGCACAATGAGCCCCGAGCTCATAATAACGGATGAGATAGGCGGCAAGGCCGATGCTGAAGCCCTGGCGGAGGCTTCCCGATGCGGGGCCGCCGTAATAGCGACGGCTCATGCGGCCGATGCGGAAGATCTTGTTTCCCGCGAGGCTTTGAAGCCCGTGCTCGGCTCCGGAGTATTCAAGCGCATACTGCTGCTTTCAAGACGCGGGAACCTGCTCCGCATCAACCCGGTAAAGCTATGACGGCGGCAAGGGCGGCGGCCTCCATGCTTCTGCTCGCGGCGGGAGCGCTGTACGGCAGGGTGCGAAGAAGGGCATCCGAAAAGCGAATAAACGACTGCGAAACTGCGATAAAATATCTTTCCGCTGTGCGCAAGGGCGTCCTGAACGAAAGGAAGCCCCTGCCGGATATAGTGGATGAGATAACGGGAGCTTTCCATGCGGAAGACGCGAAAACCGTTGAAAAGAAGAGGTTTTCCGAGATATGCGGCAAAGCGGGGGAAATGCTTGACGAAGCTTTGGTTTCAATGCGCGGAGCCTCCTGGGATGAACAGAGCAAGCTGATAGGATCGGCGGAAGAACGCCTTAATGAACTGCTTGACCGCGAAAAAAACGTGCTTGCACCGAGGGCCCGGCTTGAAGCAAGGCTTTCGGTAATGGCGGGCGCTGCGGCGGCAATACTCATTCTATGACGCAAGAGGTGCTTATGGGGATCGAAACCGTATTCAAAATTGCCGGGATTGGCATAGTGGTCGCGATCGCCTGCCAGTTGTTGAAACAGGCGGGGCGGGATGATATAGCCATGCTCACCGCGCTTGCGGGTCTCGTTATTGTCATTTCGATGGTCGCAGGCCTTATTGCTTCGCTTTTCCAAAGCATCAGAAGCGTATTCGGGCTCTGATGGATATTATCAAGCTTTCGGGAGCCGCTGTCATTATGGCGGCGGCGGTATCCGCTGTGAGGGCCGCCGATCCGAAGCTGGGGCTTCAGGCCGCGGCGGCGGAAGGCGTGATCCTGTTGGGCTACGCCGCCGCGAGCTTGACCGGCATTATGGCGGCGCTTGACGAAGCGGTTCGCTCGTACGGGATCTCGAATGGGATTTCCGCATTCATATTCAAGGTGACGGGCATAGCGTTCACCGCACAGATGGCCTCCGAGATCTGCTCCGATTCGGGCGAGCAGGGCTTGGCGCGAAAGGTAACGCTCTGCGGGCGTATTGCGGTAATAGCCGCCGCTGTCCCGCAGATAACTTCGCTTATGAACATGCTGAAAGAGATCGTAACAGAATGTTTAGGCTCATAGGATATGCGGCTGCCGCTCTGTCAGCTCTTATGCTTGCGTTATTTCCCGCGTTCTGCAATGCGGAGGAGGCGGAAGAAGACGAGCTCACTCCCGAGCTCATAAGGCAGATAGGTCTTCTGGATCTTGAAGGATGGGATAGTTTCTTTCGTGAGGAAGGGTTCTTATCGGCTTCCGGTTTTGCGGGGGCGGATGAGCTCCTGTTGGCTCTGGCGGAAGGAAAAACGGAAGAGCCCGCAGGACTTTTCGATGCGCTGAGGGCAATAGCGCGAAAGGAATTGAAGGCTTCGCTCGGGGTGTTCGCGGCGCTTGCCGCGGCGGCCGCGGTGACTGCTCTGCCCGCGCTGATACCGGACGACGGCATAAAGCCCGTGCTCGGGCTTGCGCTATGCTTGACGGCAGCGGCGCTTTCCGTGGGGGCGTTTTCCGCGCTTTGCGGAAGGACTTATGCAGCGGTGAAACGAGCGGAAAAGCTCACGGAATACTCCGTTCCCGTAATAAGCGGGATGCTCGCGGCAATGGGGTCGCCGGCGTCGGCCGGAGTCATGAAGCCGCTTATGGTATTCCTTTCGGGTACGGTGCTCGGATCCATAGAAAGCTTCGCGCTGCCAGTCTCCGCAGTCTGCGGAGTGCTTGCCGCGGCGAACTGCATCTCGGGCGAAGGCCGCCTCTCCGGGTTTGTTAAGCTTGCGGGTACCGCGGTAAGAAGCTTGCTCGGGATAATGTCCGCGGTGTTCGCCGGCGTTACGGCTGTCCGGGGAATGACGATGGGCTTGAAGGACGGAGTCGCCATCCGCACCGCGCGATATGCGTTGGGCAGGATGGTGCCGATCGTCGGCAGTATGGTGAGCGGCACGGCCGAAAGCATAATGGGGTGCGCGCTGCTCGTCAAAAACGGTATAGGCGCCGCTGCGGCGCTTTTGATAGTTTCCGTAATGGCCGCGCCGATATTCGCTCTCGTTTCCGCCCTTGTAATATTCAGAGCGGCGGCCGCTTTTTCGGGGGCTTTTGCCGATATGCGGATAGTCCGCCTTTATTCGGATATGGCGGAAGCGATCAAAAACCTGCTTGCATGCGCGGCTGCCGCGGCAAGCATGTTCGCGGCGGTGGTCGCGGTATTCATTGCGGCGGGAGGTATGACTGCGGGATTATGGTAGCATTCGGCGCTTACGTTATAAGGATAGCTTTGTGTTCCGCTTTGGTCGGCGTCGTTTCCGCTTTGCTGCCGGAAGGCGGCGCCTCCAAAACAGCCCGCGCGCTCATGAACGCCGCAATAGCGGCCGCGGCGCTCGAACCGCTCTTGGAGTTTATTAAAAGCCTATGAAGAATGAATCCGTATTGGGAGCCTTTACCGAAAAGCTCGCCGGAAACAAAAAACTTGCGTTTGCCGTCTATGCGGGGCTCATATTGACCGCGCTGGTAATATTCATAATGAGCGGCGGCTTCTTGAGCGGTAAAAGCGACAGGTCGGATGAGAAAGACGAAACCGCCGTCTCCGAGCCCGAAACGACTTTGGAAACGAGGCTCGAGGCGATCCTTTCACACATATCGGGAGTCGGAAAAGTCCGCGTTATGCTGACCTTCAAGCCCCTTACGGAGCAGGCCGGCACTACCCAAAACCCGCTTTTGGGCGCGTTCGCAGATGAAGAAGGCGAGAGCCGAAACGATCCTGTCAGAGGCGCGATAATAGTCTGCGAAGGCGCGGGGAAGCCGGAGATCAACGAGCGCGTGCGAAACGCCGTAATGACTCTTCTGGGGCTCAATCCCGCGGAGATATGCGTTTTTCCAATGCAATAAAAACATGGAGGTTCAAAATGGAAAAAACAAAACGAAACAGGAAGCTCATTTTACTTTTGGCGGCGGCGCTTCTGCTCCTGTGCGGCGCGGTTTGGCTCGATCTGAAGCTGACGGACGATGCGGAGCTTAATGCCGAAAGCCCGGGCCCGACCGAGAACGCAAGGGAGACCATGGTAAACGTCTATGGCGATTATTTCAACTCCTTCCGCACCGAAAGGAGCCGCGTCCGCGCACAGGAGATCGAGTATCTAAGATCTATAATCAATTCCGAAAGCACCGATGAGGACGCCCTTGAGGATGCTCAGCAGCGCCTTCTCGATCTCGTCTCGCGAATGGAAAAGGAATTCACCATCGAAAGCAGGATAAGGGGCAAGGGCTTTCTTGACGCGGCGGCGACCTATCAGGGCGATGCGGTGAACGTCGTCATAGACAGCAAGACGCTTACCGATGAGGAAGTCGCCCGCATACTCGATATAGTGATGGGAGAAACGGGGCTGCCCGCGTCCGCCGTTAAGATTTCTCCGGCGGCAGGATAATTGGATGCGGAGGCTTATTTATGCTTTACAAACGCTTGAGGATTTGTTATAATTGATTATCAATGTTTAGGAGGTTATCCAAATGGAACTTGATACTTCAGTCGTAACCGATATAAGCGTCACCGAAAACGGGAAGGTCGTTTTCGCACCCGATGTAGTTGCAACCATTGCAGGCCTTGCCGCTTCCGAAGTGGATGGCGTTTCGGGCCTTGCGGGCACCGTTATAGAGGGTATTTCCGGCATCTTCAGCAAGAAGAATCTCACCAAGGGCGTTCACGTTGAAGTCGGCCAGGAGGAAGCCGCAGTCGATCTCAGCATCAACGTCAAATACGGCTATCGCATCCAGGACGTCTGCGCCGCCGTTCAGAAGGAAGTCAAGAACGCTATCGAAACCATGACCGCGCTTCGCGTCGTAGAAGTCAACATCGTCGTTCAGAGCGTCACCTTCGAAGAGCCCGAGAGGGTCGATAAGAAGAAGGAAAAGCCCGAGATCGAAGCCAGGGTAAAATAACACAGGCATATTCAGGAAAGGGGTAACATATGAAACCTCGTCTTATTGACAAAATACTGCTCGGCCTGCTGCTCCTGATATTCATTGCGGCAATGGTGTTCGTCATCCTCGTGATGATCGGCGTCGTTCCCATGGGGGAAGTCACAAGGGTAATGAATGACGCGGCGGATCCCAACAAGTCCTCCGTTTATCTGCGCATTGGCATAGCGGTAGGCGCGGCGGTATTGGCGCTTGTCGGCATAAAGCTCCTCTTCACCGGCGGCAAGCCCAAGGAGAAGGAGCCTTCGAACAACGCCTCGCTGCTCAGATCCGATGAAAACGGCGTCGCCTACATAAGCGCCGCCTCCATTGACAGCATGGCGCAGAAATACGTCAAGTCGAACAGCCGCATCCGCGAATGCACCAGCAAGGTCGAAGTCGCGCCCGACAGCTCCGTGAGCCTCACCTTAAAGGCCATAGTGCTTGCCGATACCAACATTCCCGAGCTTTGCGATACCGTTCGCAAGGAGCTCAAGGAGTATATCGAGACCTATGCCGGCGTAAAAGTCGAGAAGGTGGCCTTCATGGTAGTAAACACCTATTCGCCCGTGACCGCAGCAAGGGTCAACTAAACGAAAGACAGTATTGCAATGAGCAGAAAAACAGCAAGAGAGATAGCCGTCAAAATGGCCTTTGAAAAGCTTTTCGGCGGCGATGATACTTACGCGACCGTTTCCGAAATATCCGGCATAGAGGGGGAGCCTTCCGCTGAGGATATTGATTTTGCGAACGGAATTATCGACGGTATAGAGCAGAACAGGGAAGAGATAGATCGGATCATCGCCTCCGCGGCGAAGGGCTGGTCGCTCGATCGTATGCCCAAGGTCGATATTTCCGTTCTTCGCGTCGCGGTCTTTGAGCTTCTTTTCGATAAGAAAGCCCCTCAGAAGGTCATTATCAACGAAGCTGTCAGGATCGCCACGAAGTACGGCGGAGCCGATTCTCCCCGCTATATAAACGGGGTGCTCGGCAATATCGCGGGCTCGGAAGAGAACTGATTCCATGGCCGCGGAAAACATCTATACAGTAACAATGCTGAATGAGTACGCTGACCGCGTGCTCAAAAACGATCTGCGTCTTCGCAGCCTGAAGGTGTCCGGTGAGATAAGCGGCTTTAAGCGTCACTGCTCCGGGCATCTCTATTTTACTTTGAAGGATGAAAGCTCCTCCGTTTCCTGCGTTATGTTCCGCTCCAATGCCGCAAGCCTCAGGATTGAGCCCAAGGACGGCATGCAGGTAGTGGTGCAGGGGAACGCTTCGATATTCCCGCGGGACGGAAAGTTTCAATTCTACGTCAATTCGATGCGCTCCTTCGGTCAGGGTGAGCTCTATATCCGCTTTCTCATGCTCAAAGAAAGGCTCGAAGCCGAGGGCGTATTCGCAAATGCGCGCCCGCTCCCGCGGCTTCCGCGGGCAATCGGCATAGCGACGAGCAGGACGGGCGCCGCACTGCATGATATGCTGAACGTGATCGGCCGCAGATTTCCGGAAATGAAGGTAGTTTTCGCTCCCTGCACTGTGCAGGGGCCGGGAGCTCCCGAAGAGATCGCGGCCGCCGTAAACAGACTTGCCGCCAGCGGTGAATGCGACGTTATGATAGTCGGCAGGGGCGGCGGCAGTTATGAGGATCTCTATTGCTTCAATGACGAGCGGGTAGCCCATGCGATAGCTTCCTCGCCTATACCCGTCGTAAGCGCAGTGGGGCATGAAACGGATTTTACGATAGCCGATTTTGCCGCGGATCTTCGCGCGCCTACTCCTTCCGCCGCCGCGGAGCTGTGCTGCCCGATAGGGGCGGAGCTTCGCGACGAGGTGCGTTACGATAAGGAGACCCTTGAAAGGCTCGTTGCGGACCGCCTTTCGGAAGCGCGTTCCCGCCTGCAGAGCGCGGCTTCATCCTCAGCCATGGCAAACCCGCGTCATGCGGTCACGATGCTTTACGAAAGGCTTGAGGCAAGAAGATCCGCGCTTGACAACGGCGTGAAGAACGCACTTGCGGAAAAGGAAGCAAAGCTTTCCGTATCGGCGGAAAGGCTCCGGGCGATAGGCCCCAAAGAGGTGCTTCGCCGGGGTTACTCCATAGTGACGGATGAAAAGGGCCGCATACTGAGCGGCGTCTCAAGTATGGCGAGCGGCCAAAGGATAGGCGTCATAATGAACGGCGGGCGTGCCGAGGCGACCGTTACAAAGGTCGAAAGGGAGAACGATAATGAATAACGTTGAGGAAATGAAATACGAGGAAGCCTTTGAAAGGCTTGAAGCCATAATCGACCGCATGGATGCGGCTTCCGTCCCACTCGATGAGCTCATGCAGCTCTATGAAGAGGGCGCGGCGCTTGCCAAGCACTGCGAGAAGCTGCTGAAAAGCTATGAGGCAAAGCTCGTGCTGCTCTCAGGCGCCGCGGAAGAGCCCTCCGGCGATGCGGATACAAACGACGAGGAGGCGCCCTTCTGATGGATCACGCCGAATACAAAGCGCTCATGGAGCGCATGAGGGGCTTGGTCGAGGAAGAGCTTGCCCGGATCGAGAATACCGAAGCGGCGTCGATCTATCCCGAGCTCCGCAGGGCAATGTTTTACAGCCTCGAAGCCGGCGGGAAGAGGCTCCGCCCGTGCCTGATGCTTGCCGTGTGCGAGATGCTCGGAGGTGAAGTTTCCCGCGCCCTGCCCTTTGCATGCGCGCTCGAAATGATACACACCTATTCTTTGATCCATGACGATCTTCCCTGCATGGATGACGACGATATGCGCCGCGGCCGCCCTTCCAATCACAAGGTGTTCGGTGAAGCAATGGCGGTTCTCGCGGGGGACGGGCTCCTTTCATTCGCGTTTGAAACTCTGCTGAAGGCCGTTGCCGCGCACCCGGATGAAGGCGCGCTGAAGGCCGCGAATGAGATCGCCTGCCGCGCAGGAGCTTCCGGCATGGTGACGGGGCAGGCGGCCGATATAGAATTCGAGGGCAGCGCCGTTCAGACGGAGCAGATGCTGATGTTTATCCACAGGCACAAGACCGCCGATATGCTCGCGGCCGCCGTGCTCTGCGGAGCCTATATTGCGGGAGCGGATGAGAACACCGTTTCAGCTCTGCGGGAATATTCGGAAAAGATGGGGCTTCTGTTCCAGATAACCGACGACATACTCGATATGACCGGGGATCCCGCCCTTGTCGGAAAGACGCTCGGCAAGGATAAGGAAAGCGGAAAGCTCACCTATGCCGTGCTTTACGGCTTAGAGGGCGCAAAAGCCCGCGCCGAACAGGCCGCAGAAGAAGCAAAGGCGGCGATCTGCGGCGTAAAGAACGCGGAACGTCTTGCTGCGGCAGTTGATGAAATGCTTACAAGGAGCAACTAAGGATGGCAGAATACAGCGAGCTTGAACTCCTGCGGGAGATCCGTTCCCCGAAGGATCTGGACAAGCTTACGAATGAACAACTGGATCGGCTTGCGGATGAGATCCGCAGCTATATGGTAACCGTCGTTTCAAAAAACGGCGGCCATTTGGCGTCCAATCTCGGCGTGACGGAGCTTACCATAGCGCTCCATAAGGTGTTCGATTTCGAAACGGACAGGCTCATTTTCGACGTTGGCCATCAGAGCTACGTCCATAAGCTGCTGACGGGCAGAGCGGAACAGTTCGCTTCGCTCCGCAAAAGAGGCGGTACAGCGGGCTTCCCCAAGACGAGCGAAAGCAGGTATGATGCGTTCAATACCGGGCATTCAAGCACCTCCGTTTCCGCGGCGATAGGCATAAAGCGCGCAGACGCCATACTGGGCGTTGAAAGGAACGTTGTTGCGCTCATAGGCGACGGCGCCCTCACGGGAGGCATGGCCTATGAAGCGCTCGACGATATAGGCCAGCAGAAGCTCCCCGTAATAATAGTTCTGAACGATAACGAAATGAGCATTTCGGGCAACGTCGGCGGCATGAGCCGTCACCTTGCCAAAATGCGTACTGCGAGGAGCTATCAGGGCTTCAAAAGAGGCTTTTCGAAGGTATTGAAGCATATCCCTCTCATCGGAAAATGGATGAGCGACCGCTTTGAAAGGCTCAAAAACAGGATCAAATATTTCATACTTCCCAACGTGCTTTTCGAAGAGCTCGGCTTTACGTATCTCGGCCCCATAAACGGCCACGATATAGAAGCGCTTACCGAGGTTTTCGAGCATGCGAAGGGCCTCGGCAAGCCGGTCGTCGTGCACGTTATAACGAAGAAGGGCAAGGGCTATGAGCCTGCGGAAAGAAACCCCGAAAAGTTCCATGGAATAGGAAAATTCGATGAGGCGACGGGGGAATGCCCCTCCTCCCGAGGGAACTCCGCCGTATTTGCGGAAGAGCTTTGCGAGCTTGCCGAAAAGCGTGAGCGTGTGGTGGCTATAACCGCCGCAATGGCTTCCGGCACGGGTCTCAACGCCTTCAAAGAAAGGTTCCCGGAAAGGTTCTTCGACGTGGGAATCGCCGAGCAGCACGCCGTAACGATGGCGGCGGGGATGGCGCTAGCGGGGACTTGCCCCGTGTTCTGCGTCTATTCATCATTCCTCCAGCGCGGCTTCGATCAGCTCCTGCACGACGTATGCCTGCAAAACCTTAAGGTGGTGTTCGGCATCGACCGCGCCGGGCTCGTCGGTGCGGACGGTGAAACGCATCATGGCATTTACGATATTTCCTATCTTCTCACGCTCCCGAATATGAGCATACTTTCGCCCTCCTCACAGGAAGAGCTTCGCGCCGCCCTTTACTGCGCGGTCGATCGCATCGAAGGCCCCTGCGCGATCCGCTATAACCGCGGGCTGCTTCCTTCAAGGGAGATGAAGGGCGATATGCTCGAATGGGAGTGCATAAAACCGTTCAGAAGCGTATGCGTTGCGGCGACGGGCAGGCTCGTGGCCGCGGCGGAGGAGGTCTGCCGCGATCTCAACGTGGGCCTTTATAACGCAAGGTGCATTCGTCCCATGGATGAAAACGCGCTCGAAAAGCTTTCCCATGCGCATTACGTGATAACAGTGGAGGATGGGATAGTGAACGACGGCTTCGGCACGCAGGTCGCCGCCTATCTGAATGAAAAAGGCTCCGGCGCTCAGGTCATACCCGTAGGTGTTCAAAACCGAGTTATAGAACAGGGTACCGTTTCGGAGCAGGACGATGAATGCGGGCTTTCCAAAGAAAAACTCGCGGAGACCATAAAAAGCTGTATGGGAGGCATCTATGCCTAAAAGAGCCGATATACTGCTCGTTGAACAGGGCCTTGCACAGAGCCGCGAAAGGGCTAAGGCGCTCATTATGGAAGGCGTCGTATATTTCAAGGAAGTGAAGGTGATGAAAGCTTCCGATACTTTCCCTGAGGACGCTTCACTGACCGTGCGCGAAGACCCGATCCCCTTCGTTTCCCGCGGGGGCTTGAAGCTCGATAAGGCCGTCCGCAAGTATGCGATAGACCTTAACGGCGCAGTATGCCTCGACGTCGGCGCTTCCACAGGCGGCTTTACCGACGTTATGCTCAAAAACGGAGCGCGGCACGTATATGCCGTTGACGTGGGGTACGGTCAGCTTGACTGGAAGCTCCGCAGCGACGAACGCGTGACGTGCATGGAAAGGCATAATGCAAGGATGATGGAGCCTTCATGGTTTCCGGAAACGCCCGTATTCGCTTCATGCGACGTTTCGTTCATTTCCATAAAGCTGATACTTCCCCACATGTACGAATGCCTTGCGGAAGGCGGCGAGGCGGTCGTTCTCGTAAAGCCTCAGTTCGAGGCGGGCCGTAACAAGGTCGGTAAAAACGGCGTCGTGCGGGAGGAGGAAACACATATAGAGGTGCTTACCGCCGCGGCGCAGTTTGCTTCGGAATGCGGCTTCCGCATAAAGGCGCTCGATCATTCTCCCATAACGGGGCCGAAGGGCAATATCGAATTCTTGATGTATTTGGAAAAATCGGCGGAAAGCACAGAGTTCGACATTCTTTCCGAAGCAAAAAACGTCGTCAGACTTTCCCATGAGGAGCTTTCGTGATATAATCGCATTATGAAGCTGGTATTCTTTACAAATCCACAGAAAGAGAACGCGCCCGAGCTCATGGAAAAGCTCGCGGAAGAGGCGCGCGAAAAGGGCTTTGATACCCTGTCCGCATCCACGGACGAGGGGCTTGAAGAGCTCCTTTCAAGAGGCGTTTCGGATCTGCTCTGCGTTGTGACTATCGGCGGCGACGGCACCGTGCTCCGCGCCGTGTCTTCCGCATCGGAATACGGCGTTCCCGTGCTCGGCGTTAATATGGGGCGGGTCGGTTTCTTCAGCGAAGTCGATACCGGCAGCTTTGAAGAAGCTTTGGGCAAGCTCATTTCCGGTGATTACACGGTCGAGCATCCTTCTATGCTGACCTGCCTTTTGAACGGCAGGCCCGTGGGCGATTGCCTGAACGATTTTTCCGTTCACAGGCAGGAGCTTTCGTCCATCACTCAGCTTGAGCTCGTGATAGACGGCGATACAGTCGGAAACGTCATGGCGGATGGGCTCATTGTTGCGACTCCTTCGGGTTCCACGGCATACACCATGTCCGCGGGGGGGCCCGTGGTCGCGCCGAAGCTCGACTGCATATTGGTAACGCCCATATGCCCGCATTCGCTCACAGTGCGTCCGATAGTGTCCTCCGTTGATTCCGTTGTGGAAGTCACACTCAAATGCGCCTGCGGCTTGAGCGGCGACGGGAGGCAGACTGCCGTGCTTTCGCCCGGCGACAGGCTGGTCTTTTCAAGATCGGAAAGATCGGCAAGCTTCATAAGATTCAACAAGAGGAACGTGTTCAGGCTTATCCGTGAAAAGCTTATGTAAGGTATGCTCGTTCGTCTGCTGATTGAAAACGTGGCGCTCATAGAAAAGCTCGAGCTGGAGCTCGGGCCGGGCTTTACCGTGCTCACGGGTGAGACCGGAGCGGGCAAATCTATCATAATAGACGGCATAAATCTCGTTCTCGGCAGCCGCGGCTCAAGGGAGCTCATCTCCTACGGCAGGGAAAGGTGCAGGGTAACGGGAGTTTTTGACGTCACGGGCGACGAACGCGTTCTGAATGAGCTCCGCCGCATGGAGATCGAATGCGCGGACGGCATACTCACGATCTCCCGTGAGCTTTCGATAAACGGCAAGAGCCTGTGCCGCATGAACGGAACGGTCATGCCCGTATCCGCGATAAAGCCCGTAACGGATCTGCTCGTTGACGTTCACGGCCAGCATGAGCATCAATCCCTGCTCGATGAAAAAAACCACCTCGCCGTGATAGACGCCTATGATGAGGAGCATATCGCGCCCTTGCGCGACGCTTCGGACGCCGTATATGCCGAATACTCCCGCGTTAAGGCAAGGCTCGAAGGCGGCTTCCTTTCCGAGGCGGAGCGCGAGCGCCGCATAGACATATTAAAGTATCAGATAAACGAGATCTCCGCCGCCAACCTCAAGGTGGGGGAGGAGGAAAGCATAGAGGAGGAATTGAAGCTGCTCACCAATTCCGAAAGGATATCCGAGGGCTTGGCTTCGGCGTTCGGTTCGCTTCTCGGCGATGGGGGAGCCGTAAATTCCCTCAGGGAGGCGGTCGCCTCAATGCGCGGGATCTCGGATCTTTCAAATGATTTCTCAGCATCTTATTCAAGGCTTTCCGATCTTTATTATGAACTTGAGGACGCGGCTTATTCCGTCCGCGATATGCAGTTCGGCGCCGAATACGATCCCAAAAGGATCGACGCGCTCGAGACCCGTCTGGACGTTATAGACGCGTTGAAGCATAAATACGGAAGGACCGAAGCGGAGGTGCTCGGGTTCCTTTCCGAAGCCGAAAAAGAACTTGAAGAGCTAACCGGCGATTCTGCCGAGCGCGAAGCGCTTGAAAGGAAAAAAGCCGAGCTCAAAGCAAAATACCGCGAAGCCGCGGGAAGGCTTACCGCAGCGCGAAAGAAGGCGGCGGAACGTCTTTGCACCCTTGCCGAAGAACAGCTCAAAGAACTCGGCATGAAAAAGGCGCGAATGGGCGCGGAGTTTACCCTTATAGACGAGGAACCGCACGAAGGCGGCAGCGACTCCGTATCCATGCTCCTTTCCGCGAACGAGGGCGAGCCCTTGAAATCGCTTTCGAAGGTCGCTTCCGGCGGCGAGCTTTCAAGGATAATGCTTGCTTTGAAGACGGTCATTACCGATGCGGACAGCATCCCCACCCTTATTTTCGATGAAGTCGATTCCGGCATAAGCGGCCTCACCGCAAACACGGTCGGCCTCAGAATGAAAAGGATCGCCGCACGGCATCAAGTGCTCTGCGTAACGCATCTGCCGCAGATAGCGGCGTTTGCGGACGCGCATTATTTCGTTTCCAAGCATGAGGAGGGCGGCAAGACCGTAACTACCGTCAAACCGCTTGGCCTGGAAGAGCGCCCCTATGAGCTTGCAAGGATAATGGGCGCCGAGGCGGGCAGCAGTTCTGCGGTGATCCATGCCGCAGAGCTGATCGAAAAAGCAAAAAACGCCTCTCTGTGACCGCATATAACCCTCGAAAAAGGCAGATGCTTTATAAAAACGTCTGTCGGAGGGCTGTATGGCAAAAGTAAAAAAGGTCAATAAAATCAAGCAAATTGCGGTAAAACTCGCGGCGCTTTCGATCTCGGCTGCGGCGTTTGCGGTTTGGCATACCGGCGAAGCGGAGGCGATCCGTTCGGCGCCCGAAGCATATTTCGCTTCATCAAGGGGCGAGCTTTCGGAGCTCCTTACAAAAAGCGCTTCGGGCATTACGGCAGTCGAGGCTTCCGGCTCTTATGATGAGCGGCTTGGGAAAACCTATACCGAGCTTAAGCTTTTCGGCTTTATTCCCGTCAAAAGGGTGCCGGCCTTCATTGGCGAACGCGCGCGCGTCGTTCCCGGCGGCGAGGCTGTCGGGATAGGCATTTATACCGAAGGCGTGCTTATAGTGGGCCTCGGCGATGCGGAGGAAGGCCAAAGCTCTCCCGCCGCGCAGGCGGGTCTCAAAGCAGGCGACGTGATACTTGAAGTGAACGGAACAAGGACCGATACCGCGGCAGAGCTAACCGAAGCGCTCCGGTCCGCGGGCGAAAGCGCAAGGCTCACCGTCGTTCGCGGCACAAAACAAAGGATCGTTGCCGTGCGCCTTGCCGATAACGGCGAATCGCGCCTTGGCGCATGGGTGAGGGACAGCACCGTCGGAATAGGGACCCTTTCCTTTGCCGATACGGAGAATTACAGGGTCGCGGCGCTCGGGCATTCGGTATCCGATCGTGATACGGGCTCGAACATTCGCGTAAAGGACGGCGCCTTGAGGCTTGCCGAAATAGTGGGCGTGGTCAAAGGCAGCGAAGGCGCGCCCGGCGAGCTTCGCGGGACCTTCGGCGGTGATTCGCCTCTGATCGGCTCAATAGAGCAGAATACGGAGCTGGGCATATTCGGCTTGCTTTCCGAAACCGCGTTGGCGTTTTTTACAAGCCCCGTCATCCCCGTTGCGTTCCCGGACGAGGTAAAAACGGGGGAAGCGGAGATCGTATGCTCCTGCGAAGGAGAGCCCAAAAGCTATAAATGCAGGATAATAAAAGCGGGCAGGCAGTCGCATCCCGCCCAAAAGGGAATGGTGATAGAGATCACCGATGAAAGGCTCCTTGCGCTCACCGGCGGCATTGTGCAGGGGATGAGCGGGAGCCCCGTGATTCAGAATGGAATGCTCGTAGGCGCGGTCACGCACGTTTTCGTAAACGACCCGACTCGCGGCTACGGAGCTTACGCATATTGGATAGAAAAGGCTTGCGGAGGCAGTCGATGAGAATAAAACAGGAATACGTGGATTGGCGCGGCTTGTGGATAGGCGAATACGATGAGTATGCAAAGGGAGTGCAGGGCGTTTTGCGCCGCTCTATGAAGATGAGATTTATCTCCACCGATACTCTCGAAGACCTTGTCGAAAAATGTTACACATACGAACCGAGCCTCATAGTGTTCCCGATAAACGAAGCGACCCTTGATATGCTTGACGGCGTGCGTGAACTCAAGCGCTTCCGCCGCTCGGTAAGCATAGGGCTGACCGAAGAAGCGGACAAGCGTATGAAATCAATGGTCTCCGAAAAGCTGCTTACGGAGCTCATTATAAAAACGGGCGACGCCCGAAGGGACGGAACGAAGGTCTATCACGCGCTTGTCAGGAACATGCGCTACGGAGTGAACCTCAATACGATAATGGAAAAGATGCCCGTTTCGGGGGAAGTCGAATGGCACGACGTTTCATTCGAGATAAGACGTACTCACGATATGCTGTCGGACAAGCTCGCAGATCTGGGCGTCAGAAAGCACTTGAAGGGGCATAAGTATCTGATCGCCGCGATCGCCATGCAGTCGCTCGAATTCGGAGTACCTGATCTTGAAAAGATCTACGAACGAATAGCCGATTACTATGAGGTCACTCCAAAGGCCGTCGAAAAGGCGATACGCTATGCGATAGAGACCGCTTGGGTCAACGGCGATATAAGGTATCAGCATGCCATGTTCGGCATGAGCATAGATGAAGAAAGGGGCAAGCCCACCAACGCGGAATTCATTGCGCGGCTCGCGGTGGATATTGACCGCTGAGATCTAAAAAAAAGTATTATAACGGCTTTTGCCGGGAAAGGCAGATAAGAAAATGAAAAAGAGGGCAGTCATAATCGTGCTTGACAGCGTAGGCATCGGGTTCCTTCCCGACGCCGCCGAATTCGGCGACAAATGGGCGCACACCCTTGGCAACGTGTACATGAAGCAGGGGATGAAGATACCCAATATGATAGGTCTCGGCCTTGGCAATATAGAGGATTCAAGGCTTGCCAGAGTCAAATTCCCCGCTGCCGCATATGGCAGATCCATGGAGACCACCAAAGCGAAGGACACCACCTCCGGTCATTGGGAGATGGCGGGCTTCCCCATGAAGGTGCCCTTCAGGACCTACCCCAACGGCTTCCCCGATCATATTATCAGCGAGTTCGAAAAGCGAATAGGGCGGGGTACTCTCGGCAACGAGGTCGCCTCCGGTACCGAGATCATTCAGCGCCTTGGTGATGAACACGTTAAAACCGGCAAGCCCATAGTCTATACCTCGGCGGACAGCGTGTTCCAGATAGCCGCGCATGAGGAGGTAATTCCCCTTGAAGAGCTCTATCGCTATTGCGAGATCGCAAGGGAAATGCTCGTAGGCGACGATCTTGTGGGCCGAGTAATAGCGCGTCCCTTCGTCGGAAAGGACGGCAATTACACGAGGACCGAAAACCGCCGCGACTATGCGCTCGAGCCCATGGAGGATACCATCCTCGATGCGCTCAAGAATAAGGGCATGGACGTTGTCGCCATAGGCAAGATAGAGGATATTTTCGCTCACAGGGGCATAACGACTGTCGATCACACCAAGAACAACCATGCGGGCATTGAGGCGACTATACGCTTCCTCAAGGAAGGCAAGGGCGATTTCATATTCACCAATCTCGTCGATTTCGATATGCTTTACGGGCACAGGAACGACGCGGCGGGTTATGCTGCTGCGCTTGAATATTTCGATTCCCGCCTGCCCGAGATACTGAAGGCCATGACGAAGGAGGATCTGCTTATAATCACAGCGGATCACGGCTGCGATCCCACTTATCCCGGCACCGATCATACAAGGGAGTACATCCCGATCCTTGCCATGATAGGAATTGGCAAGGGAGCTTCACTCGGCACAAGACAGAGCTTTGCCGATATAGGCGCGACCGTATATGAGTATTTGACCGGCGAAAGCTGGCGCTGCGGCGAATCCTTCCTCGATAAGCTCGTATAAGCTCCGCAGGATCGTAAATAGAACAAAGCCCGGAATACTTTGGTATTCACGGGCTTTTTTGCAGGTGTTTTTCGTGTGGATCAGATCTTGAACGTGATCCGGCGGAGAATAAATCTCATAAACGGATTATGCTTGTATAAGATCTTGCGGTCATATTCCACCAGCTTATATAGCTCATTCTGCTCCTGCTTCATCGAGTGATTCGAGAATGCAGCTTCATTCCCGAGTCCTTGGGGATCGGGAGGCATCTTCGCGCCGTGGCGTCTTAAAGAATAGAGATATTTAAGCATCGCCGTTATGGCCGCTTTGGAGTTGGACTGGGTAAATCTCTTTTTCCTGCGGGCCTTTATGATCACGCCGATAAGCTCCCAAACCGCTATCGCCGCGGGGATCGTGAGCAGCCACCAAAGATTTTTCCCGCCTTGCTTGGAGTCGGTGCTGCCGCCGGGGGATACGGGCGCTTTCGTGGGCCTCAGTGAATTGGCGGGCGAGTTTAGCGGGATGCGCGTGGGCCTCGGAGTCATGGAAGGCTCGGGCGTTTCCTCGACGGGAGGTATCGTTTCGGAAGGAACGGGCACGGGGGTGGGGAGAGTTTCGATATAAGATTTGGGCTGATAACTCGTTATTGCGGTAAAGCCCGAAGTGCTCTCGATCGGGACCCAACCGACTCCTGTAATATAGATCTCGGTCCAGGCGTGGGCGCTTTCCCTTGTGATCTCCGTCCAAGTTTCAGCAGAGGGTATTTCCACTCTGTAACCCACGACGTACCTTGCGGGGATCCCTATCGCCTGAAGGAGAGCCGTCGTCGCGCTGGCAAAGTGGACGCAGTAACCCTTGTGCAGGGTCGTCATGAAGTCTATAACAAAATCCTTCGATTCGGGTATCTTTCCGGGAACGAGGGAATATTCCGCGCTTTCGCTCACGAAGAGCGCCACGAGGCGCGCCGCTTCGTAAGGTTCGGTCTCGGGATCGACTATCGAAACGAAATTATCGCCGAAATAGACCAGGGAAGGCTTTTGGTTAACGAAATCGGTTATGTAACGAAGCTTCGGGCTGTTTTCATCTACTACCCATGTGTCCGCGATATATTCGCCCTTGACGGTTATAAGATCGAGGAGCGAATCCTTAAGCTCGCCTTCCGGCAGAGTATAATGCTCGCGTGCGAAATCAAGGTACCTTACCTCTGCGTCGGAGCCGGGGATGGGATCGAAGCCGATGTTGGGCTTGAAGCTCCAAACGTAGGCGGATCGTCCGTTTGCGCGGACGAAGGATTCGCCTACCCGAAGATCCTCCGTGGGAATGAATCCGTAAGGGGTCGCGCGCTCGGTCATACGCGCTTCGCGTATGCGCATGTATTCAACGCGGCTCTTTTGCATCAAACCGAGGCGCTCCATAGAATGCCAATTACTGTTGAATTCACCGGATGAGCCCCAGTTATTCCCCTCGTAAAGTCCATAGGAATGAGTGCGCAGATAGAAAGCGCCGCTGACGGAGCTGTTGACAAGCAGCGCCGTACCTTCGTTGATCTCTCTTTCGCCTTCCTTGGTGAGATCGTATTCCTTCGGATTGGACCTTTCGTTGCCGGCAAGACTGTCCTGTATGGAACCGAAGGTATCGAGGAAGCTCTTTCGCTCGGAAAAAGGTATCGACTCATACTTATCCTCGGGGGAGATCTTCGGAATGAGGAATATGAGCCCGATGAGCAGGATCAGGAAGGCGATCTTGCCTATCCCGAGAGAGGCCTTTTTCTCCTTCAAGAGCTCACGGCCGAAAAGCGCGCCGCCCCAATAGATGAGCAGCAGTATAAAAACGAACTTTGCAGGCGGGCAGTCGGTATAGATAAAACCGAGGGCGATGAAGGGGATGGGAAGTATTAGCGAATAAACGGGCGATTTGCATTTGATAAGCAGTATCCCCGCGATGATCGAAATAACGCCCGCCGCAAGTATCAGGAACACGGTCACGCAAAGGACGGGATCGAGCGTGGTCAGCGGCTCCTCAGGAGTGGGAAGGAAAGAAAAATCGAGCGAGAGCGTCCTTCCCGCGGAAAACCAGGCGAGCTTTGCGCCGGTAACAGCTTCTTCGCGCAGTATTATGAAGGCAAGCGCCGCAAGATACGCAATTATTAGCGCGGGTATGAACCAGAGCTTATTTACCCTGTGGAACAGATATGAAATAACGAGAGCAATGGGCGCTTCCGCGATCAGCAGAGTGCGCAGCGTGAATTCCGCTTCGTATGCGGTCGGGACGAAACAGACCGTGGCGACGGCGCAGCAGAAAATCAAAACAGCATCGGCGATAACGCCGGGAATGTTTTTAAGCTTCATTACGCGCCTCCTTTCCGGGAGTTATGCGATAAATGAGAGCATCGTTAGCAATGTCGGGAAGGGTCGCCTTAGCGGGATGCGCGGGCTCGGAAAGGATACCCCTTATGAAATCGTCATAAGCGTTGATCGAGTCGATCAAAACGGTATCGCGGCCGTACTGCAGGAGGTAGGGGACCTGCTGTTCGGCAAGCACTCCGTTCAGGAAGCATAGCTGTTCAAGAACGCTCCTGTGCTGCTCGTAATCGGCGGGCTTGTCTATAACGAGCAGTATTTCGCGTCGGACTATTTCCTGAGGCTCACGGATTATGTAATCATCCATTTTAAGGGAAAGCTTCCAATGAATGAGGTTTATGGGATCGCCGTCGCGATAGGGGCGAAGCTCATGCTCTTCGGAAAAGCCCTGGGGCTTGGGCCTCAGCGCCATGGCGGAGTTTTCGATCAAAGCGGGCTCCGGGACGGGGATCTCCTTATCGGGAAGCACGGTTACGGTGACGGAACCGCCTTTCTTCACGGGGATGGGGAAGAGCCCCAGATAATCGAATATGACCGCGCGCTTTATCCTGTAACGGATGGCGCCGAGCTTAGAAGTATCGGTCGAAAATACCTTTTCGAGCTTCTTGTGACTGCCGATCTTGATCTTCTGATGAGTCGTGCTGCCGCCTGCAAACAGGTTCTGCGCTTCAAGCGTGATGCTCCACGCTTCGGGTGGGAGCGGACCGCGGCATTTTGCCCTCAAACGGACTCTGCTCTCCCTGCCGCGGCAGATGTCCTCGCCGCCCAACAAAAGGGTGTTGGCGGAAAGCGCCGCGGGAAGGCTCAAAAGCAGTGAAAGCACTGGGATGCACAGCAAAAAGATCAGCATGAAATGAGTCATGTACTGACCGTAAGCAAAATGAAGTATGCCCACTGTGATGAGGAGGGCAAAATAGATTATGCGGCGCGCGGCCATTATTTGGCGGAAGGCGCGGGGGTGGAGGAGACTATCTCGTCCAGAACGGCGCGCTGGGTCTTGCCTGCGGCTTTCGACTCGGCGTTAAGAAGCAGACGGTGAGTGATGGTCGCGGGATAAACCGCTTTCACGTCATCGGGAATGACGTAATCACGCCCCTCGATGAACGCGGCGGCTTTCGACATGGATACGACGGCTATCGAAGCGCGAGGGCTTGCGCCGTGAACGATCGCGGGGTGCTTCCTTGAAGCAGCGGAGAGGCGGATCACGTAATCGAATATCTTTTTATCCACATATACGCCATCGACTTGACTGCGCATTTCGGCAAGCTCACGGCTGTTGACGGTAAAGCGGACTTTATCCAAAGGATTGCCCTCCTGCTTGCGGCGGAGCAGATCCAGCTCCGCTTCCGCATCGGGATACCCCAGCGAAAGCCTGACCATGAAACGGTCGAGCTGGGATTCGGGCAAAAGCTGAGTGCCGCTCGAGCCAACGGGATTTTGGGTAGCAATAACTATGAAGGGATCGGGGACCTCGTGCGTAATGCCGTCAACCGTAACGCGGCCTTCCTCCATAGCCTCAAGCAGAGCGGACTGGGTTCGGCTCGTGGCGCGGTTAAGCTCATCCGCAAGGAACAGATTGCAGAGGATCGCGCCGGGCTTGTAGATCATTTCGCCCGTCTGCTTATCGGGAAGGGAGAAGCCCACTATATCGGAAGGAAGTACGTCCGGTGTGAACTGGACTCGATGGTATTCGAGACCGAGCGCTTTGCTGAAAGCAAGGGCCATAGTCGTTTTGCCGACGCCCGGAATATCCTCCACAAGGATATGACCTCGAGCGAGAATGGCCATGAACGCCATCGAGAGAACGTCGTCCTTGCCGACGACGGCTTTCTTGACCTCGTTAAGAATCGTTTCCTGATTGACCATGATCTGTCTCCGTTTTATTTTTTATTATCATACCGCAGAAGCTGAAAACAAGCACAAGTGCGGCATATTTTACATATTTACGTCCTAAAAGGACGGAAAAGGGGTATCAGCTTACGATCCCCCCGTCTTTATTCAATAATCAAATGCGTGAAGGCGGAGCGTTCTCGAAAGATGCTCCATTGCTTTTACGGCGCCCTTGCTGTTGCCGAAGGCGTCAAGCGCGGGGCCGTAAAGCCCTACCCCCATAGGGCCTCGCGGCGCGCATACGAGGCCGCCGCCGACTCCGCTCTTTGCGGGAACGCCGACCCTTACCCCGAATTTACCGGAATAATCGTACATCCCGCAGGTGAACATAAGGCTTCGAAGGACCCTGACATGATCCGCCGCAATGAGCCTCTTGCCGCTGAAGGGATCGATCCCGTTATTTGAAATGATGAGCCCGAGCGAGGCCAATGACTTGGCGTTCACCGAAAGAGAGCACATCTTAAAATAAATATCGATCGTCTTTTCGGGATCGGACATCAGCACGCCCTTGCTCTTCAAAAGATACACAATCGCGCGGTTCCTGTCGCCCGTTTCGGATTCGCTGTGATAAACGGCTTCGTCGAGTATTATCTCGGGATCCAAGCAAAGCCTTCTCGAAAGCTCGAGCAGGTCTTCAAAGCTCATTGAATCCGCAAGCAGGCTGACGGTCTGTATAGCGCCAGCGTTTATCATGGGATTGAAGGGGAGATTGCTCCTCGTATCGAGCTTGAGTATTGAGTTGAAGGAATCCCCGGAAGGCTCCATCATAACGTGGGAGAAGGTCCCGTCGAACCCGCGCAGCATGAGCGAAGCGGCAAGGATGATGACCTTTGAGATGGATTGGATGGAAAACCGCTTCTCATGATCCCCAAGGCCCAATGAAAAGCCTTCTCCGTCAAGGAGATACATTCCGAAGGCGTTTGGATCGGCCTTTGCAAGCTCGGGTATGTATTCGGCAACGTGCCCGAGGGATACGTGATCCTTGCCGACAGCAAACGCTTCTTCAGCCGTTTTTTTAAGTTTTTCTCTGCTGAATTCCATCTCGAAAAATAACGATCTCTCCTAAACCAAGATGATGGAATAAACCATCATCTTGAAAATGGCGCACCCGGCGGGACTCGAACCCACTGCCTTATGCTCCGGAGGCATACGCTCTATCCGGGTGAGCTACGGGTGCGTTTGTATTGCTTATTATAACATAACGCTTTCGCTTTGGCAACCTTTTAATAAAGAAGCGGGTATGCAAAAGATATTATTCGGGCAGGCTCCCAAACTGTTGACTTTGCATTATGAAGCTTATATAATACCACACGGCAAGAAACTGTAAATAATTTAAGGGAGGAATCCTATGAAAAAATCAGTAAAGGCGCTCATCATAATATGCGCCGCGATCATGTTTTTAGCGACCCTTGCGGGGGCGGCGCTGGCCGCGTTTTCATTCAAAAACACCCATGAAATAAAGGAAGCGTTCAATAAGCTTTCCGCAGAAGAAGAGGATCCGGCGAGGGAGGACGACGTCTGCATAGGCGGCGAATACATGATAAGAAGCACCACGGACATATCGGATGCATATATATCCGGCGACAGCTCTTCATTGGACGATCGCCGTAAGGAGACCCTCAAGATGGCCTCGGATATAATCGGTGAGATAATAGAGGATGGCATGACTCCTTTTGAAAAGGAAAGGGCGGTCTATCTGTGGCTTACGACAAAGCTCAAGCCCGACGCGGGTATCCTTACCGTTATCCCCACTTCGCAGGAAGACTGCGACGATCCTTACGGAGTGCTCAAAAACCGCAGCGCCGTATGCGTGGGCTATGCTACCACGTTCCGTCTGTTCATGCAGATGCTCGGCATCGAATGCAAGGTCGTGCACGATACTTCCCTCAGCCATTCGTGGGATCTTATAAAGCTTGACGATGAATGGTATCATACCGATTGTTATTTTGATTCGGATGAAGGGACATATACCCATTTCAATCTTTCCGATGAGATAATGTGCAGCGATCATGAGTGGAACAGGAATTACTTCCCGAAGGCGTCCGGCCTGAAATACAATTACGCCATGATGCAGGCCGAAGAGCTCGAAGATATTTTCGAGATCCCCGCTTTTGCAAAGGAGCATATCGAAGACCCCGGATGCTTCTCCTGCAGGATAAAGGGCGGCATAGCGCCCGATATGGAGCCTGCCGCGCGCTACATGACGGAGACCCTTTCGGAGGCCGTTAACAACACCAAGGAAGGGATATTCAATTACTATTGGGCGAAGGACGCGGAAGGCGATTACGTGCTCTGTATGTTCTATTCAGACAATTCGGGAACCGATATAAGCGACGGCATCCCCGAGGAAATGCTCGAAAAGATCAACGACGCAATAACAGAATCGTTCGATTATTCCTTCGAATTCGATTACGATAAGGTATGGAGCACAAGATGAAAAGATCGTTCTGTTTGATATTATCCGTGATCGCTTTTGCGCTTGCCGCCGCGGGCTGCTCGGGCGGAAGCAAAAAGCCCACCGTAAGCATGTTCGATCTTTCCCAAAGGATGACCGAAGCGAACGGGAATGCGGAAAACATGGCGTATGCAAGCTCTTCGGATAAAAATGCCGATGAACTGCTTGAGCACGTTTCGAGCATTGACCCGAATAAGGTGGAAAGCTTCTTTATAAGCTATGCGAAGGAGGGCAAGGGAGACGCTTCCGAAATAGTCGTTATCGCAGTAAAACAAACGGGCGACGCCGCCGAAGCAGCCGATACGCTCCGCAAGCATATTGAAAAGCGTATAGCCCTTTATGAAACGTACGACCCCGCGCAGGCGGCAGTGCTTCGATCCGCAGAAGTGTTCACGTATGAACAGTACGCAGTGCTTATTGTGAGCGAAAACGCCGAAGCTGTCCGCAGGGCGTTCGATGGATTTGTTAAAACGGAAAACTGAACGGGAACGCAAAAAAAGGCAGCCGCCGAACATGGCGGCTGTCTTGCTTTATGATCGGGATCACATCCTGTCGGGGACTTTGGCGTTTACGGCTTCGGTAAGCTCGCGGATCTTATCGAGCACTGCCTGCTTTGCGCCTTCAACGGGGATGTCGCCGCCAAAGGACTTATCGCGGGCGGCAAGCTCGAAGCAGCCGCGCGCAAGCGTCTTGGGGCTGATGACCACGCGGACGGGAGCGCCGAGCAGGTCTGCGTCGGAGAACATAAATCCGGCGGAAACGGGGCGGTCGTCATAGAGCACCTCGACTCCGGCGTTTTCAAGCTCGGAATAGAGCTTGTCGGCAGCGGCCTTTACGGCCTCGTCGTTTATGCGCAGAGCGCAGATCTCGACCTGCCAGGGGGCGATCGTGATGGGCCAGAGGGGACCGTAATCATCGTGATGCGCCTCGCATACGGAAGCGATGAGCCTGCCCACGCCTATGCCGTAGCAGCCCATGATGGGATTCTTGCGCTCGCCCGTTTCGGTATCGTAGAACATGCCCATGGCCTCGGTATAGCGCTTGCCGAGCTGGAAAATATTGCCGACCTCGATACCGCGGCGAATGTTGAGGGAATGCTTCCCGCAGGAGGGGCAGATCCCGCCCTCAACGGCCTTGGTAAGATCTATAAACTGCGTATCCGTAGGCAGATCGCGGGAGGGGGTAAAGCCCTTTATATGGTATTCGGCTTTGTTTGCGCCGCAGACGAGGTTAGTCGCGCCGACAAGGGAGCGATCGAACAGCACCGTCGCCTTTGTCGCGAGCCCGACGGGGCCGATATTGCCCGCCGCGAGATTGGCGTTTTCAATATCGACGGCGGGATGTATCTCGGACTTGAGATAGTTGGTGAGCTTGGTCTCGTTCACTTCGCGGTCGCCGCGGCAGAAGATGAGAACGTAGCTGTCGTCCGAGTTACGCTGATAAACTACCGCCTTGCAGGACTTGGCGTTGTCTATGCCGAGCATTTCGCCCACCTCGTCGATGGTCTTCGCTTCGCCGGTAAACACTTCCTCAAGGGGAAGGAGCTCTGCGTCGGCGGTGTTTTCGGTGATCGCCTCACAGGCTTCCATATTGGCCCTGAAGCCGCACTCGGGGCAGGTGACGATGGAATCTTCGCCTATGTCGGTCAAAAGCATGAACTCGTGGCTGACCTTGCCGCCCATCATGCCGCTGTCGGATTTGACGGCGATGACTTCGGGCACGCCGGCCCTTGCGTATATGCGCTCATAGGCTCTGTAAGCGCGCTCGTAATACTTTTCAAGATCCTCCTGAGTGGTGTGGAAGGAGTAGGCGTCCTTCATCGTGAATTCACGGACGCGGATGAGGCCGCCCCTTGCGCGGGGCTCATCACGGAACTTGGTCTGTATCTGATAGATCATGAAGGGGTACTTCTGATAGGTGCCGGCGACGTTCATCGCCATATGTACGGCCGCCTCCTCATGGGTCATGCCGAGCACCATATCCGCGCCGCTCCTGTCCTTGAAGCGGAGAAGCTCCTTGCCGATGGAATCGAACCTGCCCGAGGACTGCCAAAGGGTCGCGGGCATGACGACGGGGAAGAGGACCTCCTGCCCGTCGATAGCGTCCATCTCCTCACGAAGGATCGCTTCGATCTTGTTCTGGATGCGCTTGGTTGGAGTGAAAAGGGAATAGATACCGTTACCGACCTGCTTAATATAGCCGCCGCGGGTCATAAGATTCTGGCTCTCGATATCGAAGGCGCGTTCCTTGAACCTTTCGCCGAGTATGTTTTTGACTTTCATAATATCCTCCAAAACAGCATAAAAAATAGCCAAAAAGAATTATACCCCCCGCCTCGGCTTATGTCAACGAGGCGGAGGGATTATATAATCGGGATGGGATCAGGAAGCTTCGCCCATATCGGAAACGGAATCGGCAAGCTTTTCCTCTTTGCGGAGGGCTTCGGCGGCCTCTTCCGCGCCAAGCTCATCCTCAAAGGTGACGCCGCCAGTGGGGATCCTGTCGCTGAAAAGATCCTTGTTCACGGGAAGCTCGCGCTGCTGAAGATAATAGATGTTCTTCATGAGCACTGCGGGATCGTCATATTCTTCGGGAAGCTTTGAAGTATCGACGGTGCGTTCGTCAAGATGGGCGGCGCTGGGCTCCGCTTCGGGCTCGGGCTCCGCTTCGGGTTCGGGCTCGGCTTCGGCTTCGGCGGTCTCGCTCTCTTCCTCGTCGCCTTCTTCATCCTCTTCTTCCTCTTCGCCTTCGCCCTTCTTGGCCTTGGCGCAGGGGTTCTCGCATTCCTCGCACTTGCAGGAACAGGAATCGACCTCGCGCGTGATCTCCTCGGCTTCGGAATCGGTCTCCTCGATCACGGCGGCGACCATCCTGTTGAATTCGGCAGTCTGCCCCTCAAGGTATTCGGTGGTCTTCTTAAGAAGCTCGTTGAGCTTTTCGACAACGTCCCGGCGCTTTCTCACCTCGGACTGGGAGGCGAATATCGTTTGCTCGACGTATGTATTCGCGCCGGTGCGAACGTCGTCGGAGTACTTGTCCGCATCCTCCTTGGTCATCTGTGCAAGCTCTTCCGCTTCGGAAAGCACCTCGTTCGCCTTCTCCTCGGCGGAGCGGACCTTCTCCTCGGCTTCGGCAACGAGCTCGTCGCGCTTGGCGTTGGCTTCGTCCTCTATGCGTTCGGCGGTCCTGTTCGCTTCATTTAAGGAGCGAAGCACGAGTGACTCCTGCTCCTTTAAGCGGTCCACTTCGGTTTCAAGCTCGCTGATGCGCTTCTTCATGAGCTCGTTTTCTTCGTTCCGCCTTGTAAGCAGAGTGCGAAGTTCCTCAAGCTCCTTCGCTTTCTTACCAAACATATCGGTCCTCCTGAATAGTATTAAAAATGTATCTGATCGCCCGAGGGCGCCTGATATCCCAAATGCTCATATGCTCCGGGCAGAAGCACTCTGCCGCGGGGCGTTCTGGATATGAATCCCAACTGGATAAGGTAGGGCTCGTAAACGTCTTCTATGGTGGTCGCATCCTCGCCCGTATAGGCGGCGATGGTATCGAGCCCGACGGGGCGCCCGCGGAACTTGGTTATCATTGCTTCGAGCATGCGTCTATCGACCTGATCGAGGCCAAGTTCATCTACGCCGAGCATTTCAAGCCCGCGCATTGCCGTTTCGCAGTCTATCATGCCGCTGCCCCTGACCTGCGCAAAATCGCGCACACGCTTCAAAAGACGGTTGGCGACTCGCGGCGTGCCGCGCGATCTGGAAGCGATCTCAAGGGCGCCGTCCTCGGTTATTTCGATCCCGAGTATGCCCGCGCTCCTGACTATGATCTCCTTGAGGTCTTGGGGGGAGTAAAGCTCGAGCTGCTCCTTGATGCCGAACCTGTCGCGTAAGGGGGAGGTAAGGAGCCCCAGCCTCGTGGTTGCGCCGACGAGAGTGAATCTGGGCAGCTCCATGCGGAGCGACCTTGCGGAAGGACCCTTGCCTATTACTATGTCGTAAGCAAAGTCTTCCATAGCGGGATAAAGGATCTCCTCAACGCTCGCGTTAAGGCGGTGGATCTCGTCAATAAAGAGTATATCCCCTTCGTTTACGTTTGAAAGAATGGCGGCAAGATCGCGGCTGTGAGAGATCGCGGGCCCACTGGTGACGGAGATCTTTCCGCCCATCTCGTTGGAGATGATGGAAGCAAGGGTCGTTTTGCCGAGGCCGGGAGGGCCGTAAAGCAGAACGTGATCCAAAGCTTCGCCGCGGAGCTTTGCCGCTTTGATGTAAACGCCTATATGCTCCTTGACCTTCGTTTGCCCTATGTATTCATTTAGAAAGCGCGGCCTTAAGCTGTATTCTATTTTTTCATCCTCATCCTGAAAGGAGGAGGATATTATCCTTTCGTCAAAATCCATGGTTTATTTCCTTGATAATTCTCTCAACGCCTGTTTTATCATTTCCTCAACGGTATCGCATTCGGGAAGCTCCGATACGACCCTTCCCGCAAGCGCGCCGTCATAACCCAGCGAAACGAGCGCCGCTATCGCTTCGGAGCGGATGGGAGCGGAAGCCTCCGAAACGGAAACGGAGGGTATGCCGTCCGCCGCATCGACCTTTTCCTTGAGCTCAAGTATGAGCCTTGCGGCGGTCTTCTTACCGAGGCCCTGCACTCTGGAGAAGGCGGCGGCGTTCTCCGTAACTACGGCTAAAGCCACGTCCTCCGGAGTGAGTACCGAAAGCACGTTCAGCGCGACCTTCGGGCCTATCCTCGTGATGCCGATCAGCTTGCGGAACATCTCGCGCTCGCTTTCGGTATTAAAGCCGTAGAGCGCGACGGCGTCCTGCGAAAGATGGAAATGCGTCAAAAGCTTCGCCGTATCTCCCTCGCGAAGACGGTTGATCGTAAGCGAAGAGCAGAAAAGCTCATATCCCACGCCCGCGGCCTCTATAACGACTCGGTCGGGCATTATACTGCATACGGTTCCTCTGATGTGCGCGTACATTATTTTATCCTGTATTCCTCCAATGAAGGTCCTATTGCCGAGGCGTGGCAGATCGCCGCTCCGAGAGCATCCGCCGCGTCGTCGGGCTTGGGGACGTTCTTGAGCTTCAGAAGGAGCTTTACCATCATCTGCACCTGCTGCTTGTCCGCATGCCCGTCGCCGGTGACGGAAAGCTTGATCTGCATAGGGGTGTATTCGTAAAGCGGCAGGCCTGCCTGCTGTGCGGCAAGCAGCGCCACGCCGCGCCCCGCGGCTACCTGTATGGCGGTCTTTGCGTTGTGATAGAAGAACAGCTCCTCAAAGGCGATATGATCCGGCTTGAACTGCTCTATCAGAAGCATCATGCCCCTGTGCAGTATTTCGAGCCTTTCGGGGAAGGTCTTATCGGCCTTCGTTTCTATGACCCCGTAATCGAGCACGGTCATTTGGCCGCGATCGTATTTGATAAGACCGTAGCCCAAAATCGCGTATCCGGGGTCAATTCCCAATATGACCATTCACGCCTCCCGTAAGATCCGTCTCTATATAATATCATGGAAACAGATAATTTACAAGCGAATAAGCAAAACTAAAAGCAAATATGTTTTTCGGGAGCAGATATGCGGATAATTGTTTTTGCGGCGGCGCTTGCGGCTTTATTTACGGCGGCGCTTCTCCTGCCTGATAAAGGCGAACTCATTCTCGGCGCAAACTCGCGGGTGTTTTCACTCGAAGTCGGGCCGAAACTGCTTTTCGGGCTCATAAGACCCCGAATAAAAAGGAAGGCAGTGCTTTTGGACGATGGAAAACTCGTGCTGCTCCCATCGGGAAGAGCATTGAAAAGAACCCAAAAGAGCAAAAAGAAGCGCGGCTCTGTTTTGAAGCGCGTGATACGCACCGCTAAAATTTCAAGCGTAAAGACCGCTTTGCGGATCGGGATAGAAGGCGAGCCCCATGCATCCGTTATACTTGCGGGAGCTTTGGGTCAGGCGCTTTCGGCCGCGTCGGCGGCGTCCGGCGCAGGCAGCATCGAATGCAGGGCCGAGCCCGATCTTATAAAAAACGCGTTCTTGCTCGATATAAAAGTATCGTTTTCACTCGTTCCGGGCAAAATCATATTGGAAGCAATAAAGTCATCAAGGAGGAAAAGATGAGCCATCCAATCGAAAACATAATGCATTCCTCTATGGAGAGGATAAAGGAACTTGCGGACGTAAACACCGTAATAGGAACGCCCATAATGGCGGACGACAATACGATGATACTGCCGGTGTCGAAGGTGAGCCTCGGAATGCTCGTGGGCGGGGGAGAATACAACGCTTCCCAACCCATGAAGCGCTGCTCGCAGGATATAGCAATAGACGCGGGCTATCCCTTCATAGGCGCTTCAACTCTCGGAATGAGCCTGACGCCGCTCGCTTTTCTCGCCGTATCGAACGGCTCCGTTAGGGTACTACCCGCAAAGCAGGAATGTTCTGCGGACAGACTCATTGAAATGGTCCCGCAGATAGTCGAAACGGCGGAGCGAATAATAGGCGAATACTTATCGCCCGAGCGGGAGCCCAAAAAGAAGAGCCGTGTAACGGGCATTTCGATAAACGAGCTCAACAGGAGAGCGGCGGAAGAAACCGCGGCAAGGTATCCCTTGGGCACGCAAACGGAGGATACCTGCGAATGAACCCCGCATGCAGAATGAGGCTCGCCGCATTGCTGCTTGCATGGGCAATGCTTATGATGCTTGCCTCCGCCCCTCATGCGGAGGCGGCGCGGCCGATCGAAGCCCCCGAATCGGCGGAAGCCGCAATTCTAAAGGAGGTCGGCTCGGGTGCTGTGCTCATGGAAAAGAACGCCGACGCAAGGCTGCCCATGGCGAGCACCACAAAGATAATGACGGCGCTCATAGTGCTTGAAAGATGTTCCCCGGATGAGGTTTTCACAGTTCCGGATGAGGCCGTGGGCGTGGAAGGCTCATCCGTTTATCTTGAAAGAAACGAGCTTATGAGCGTGCGTGATCTGCTCTACGGGCTTATGCTCGCGTCCGGCAACGACGCCGCCGTGGCGCTTGCGGTCCATGCGGCTGGGAGCGTTAACGCTTTCGTCCGTCTCATGAACGAAAAAGCGGAGCAGATGGGACTTCGCGATACTCACTTCGTCACAGTGAAC
Source organism: Clostridia bacterium (assembly GCA_017394835.1). GTDB lineage: Bacteria > Bacillota > Clostridia > Christensenellales > CAG-138 > UBA3857. The sequence goes on along the minus strand of JAFPXD010000059.1, from coordinate 88,500 downwards.
GGCCTGCACGATCCCGAACATTATACGACGGCGAGGGAGCTTGCCGCCGTTACCGAGGAGGCTTTGCGAACGCCGGGCTTCAGCACCATCGTAAGCACGCGCTATCATCAAACCGAAACGGGCTCGCATATAAGAACTTTCAAAAACAAAAACGCGCTTCTTTGGGATTATGAAGGCGCCTTCGGTATAAAGACCGGTTATACGGGCGCCGCGGGACGGTGCCTCGTTTTCGGAGCGGAAAGGGAGGGGATGACTCTCATTGGGGTGCTCCTGAACTGCAGACCCATGTTCGAGGAGGCGGTCAGCCTCATGGATAAGGCCTTCTCATCATATTCGGCACAGAGGCTCCTCGACCCCAAAGGGGACGTTTTTTACGCGGAAGTTAAAAACTCGGCCGAGACCCACTTGGAACTTGCTCCGAAAGAGTGTATAATAGAGCTGATCCCGAAAGGAACCGGCCTCGATCCCAAACTCAGGATAGAGGTCTATGAGCCCGTGCGCCTTCCGATAGAGGTATCGGATACCGTCGGCCGCATTTTCGTCTATGACGGCGAAAGGTATTTGGGTTCAACGGAGCTTACCGCGCTGAACGCCGTTCATGAAAGAGGCTTCGGGTGGTGGTTCCGTAGGACCGCGGCATTTCTTTCGGGAAAGTCGTTTTTCGGAGAACAGGGTTGAGACTTCAAAAATTCTTGGCTGACGCGGGTATCGCCTCGCGCAGAAAATGCGAACAGCTCATCGAGGAGGGCCGTGTGACGCTGAACGGCGCGCCCGCCGCGATAGGAGCCGTCTATAACGACGGGGACGCCGTCACAGTCGATGGGAAGCGGGTGGAGCCCGGTTCCCATAAGGTCGTTTACGCCTTCTATAAGCCGAAGAACGTGATCTGCACCTCCTCCGAAAAGGAGGATAGGGTAAAGGTGCTCGATTATTTCGTGGATGAGCCATACAGGCTTTATACGGTCGGCAGGCTCGATTACGATTCGGAAGGGCTCATATTCGTCACCAACGACGGCGATTTTGCCGAAAAGCTTATGCATCCGCGCTATATGAAGAACAAGACTTACCGGGTGCTCTGCTCCGGAGAAGTTACCGAACAAGATGCGGCCAGGCTGGCTTCCGGCATACTGCTCGAAGACGGCATGACGGCTCCCGCAGAAGTGACGGTCAAGCGCAGCGGAAAGGAAAAAAGCGAACTGTTCCTTACCATACATGAAGGAAAGAACCGTCAGGTAAGGCGCATGCTGGCGGCCACGGGGCACGATACTCTGCGCCTCTGCCGCGTTTCGATAGGAAACGTCAAGCTGCGCGGGCTTAAGCCGGGGGAATACCGGGAGCTCACCCGTGAAGAGACCGAAGAGCTGACGGCGGCGAAGGAATAAATATATTTGTTGCCGTCAAGCTGTTCAGGCAGGGAAAAAGGGTTTTTTGTCGAAAGAGAGAATGAGGGTAAGATTAAGGCACAGTATCGGAGGTTCGAATGCTTTCTGAAACATTAAAGGTCTTAGGACTCGGAATATCGGTCGTATTCACCGGTCTCATATCGCTCATCGGTATTATTTACCTGATGAGCTTTATCGTGCGTCTTGTCAGGGGCGAGCATAAAAAAGAAAAGCTCCCAGCCGCATTTACGGAGCATGAGGCGTTCCGTCCCGCCGATAATACGGGCAGGCTCGCAGTCCCCCGCATGACGGGTGAAAAGCGCCGCGAGACCGTCGCCGCCGTTTCCGCCGCTCTTGCCGAATACCTCGGCTCGGATATTTCGGGCTTCAGGATCCATTCCATAAAGCGAGTCGGGGGAGCGGAGGAGATTCCCGAAGAACAGAGGCGCGAGCTTATCGCCGCCATATCCGCCGCTATCGCGGAGGATATGGGGGAGGACGTTTCCGCCATCCGCATCCATTCGATAAAAAAGGTCGCCTGATCCTTTCACAGTAAATATTCGGCTTTTGCCGTTTTGGAGGTTAAAATGCGCAAATTCTTAGTCAATGTCAACGGCACCTCTTATGAAGTCGAGGTCGAGGAGCTCAAGGGCGAAGCCGCTCCCAAGGCTCCCGCCGCTCCCGCTGCTCCCGCAGCTCCCGCTCATTCTTCCGGCGCGGCGGAGACCATCTCCGCGCCCATGCCCGGTACCATCGTAAGCGTCAACGTCAAAGTCGGCGACAGCTTCAAGCGCGGACAAGTTCTGCTCGTTCTCGAAGCCATGAAGATGGAAAACGAGATACTGGCCCCCCGCGACGGCCGCGTGGTCAATTTGAATACTCAGAAGGGCTCCAACGTCAACTCCGGCGATATTCTCATAGCTTTCGAATAATATCGGGGGCTCATCATGGGATCTGTTCTTGATTTTCTAAAGGAATCGGGCTTTTACCGATTATTCTCATCGGGCTTCCCGGAATGGCTGAAGACCGTTGCGATGATCGCGCTTGCCTGCGTCCTTTTATACCTGGCTATCGTTAAGAAGTTCGAGCCGATGCTCCTGCTTCCGATAGCTTTCGGTATGCTGCTGAGCAATCTGCCGGGCGCGGGCATGTACCATCCGGAGCTGTTCCAGGGCGGTCACGTTGCATGGGCCGGCTTTTCGGAAAGCGCCGGGCTCATTGATTACCTGTACCTGGGCGTAAAGCTCGGCATTTATCCATGTCTCATATTCCTGGGCGTCGGAGCGATGACCGATTTCGGTCCCCTCATCGCCAACCCCATAAGTCTCCTTCTCGGAGCCGCCGCGCAGGTGGGCATATTCGTCGCCTTCCTCGGCGCGAAGGCCATAGGCTTTGCGGATGGCGTCGCCGCTTCGATCGGCATTATAGGCGGCGCGGACGGCCCCACCGCCATATTCGTCACTTCAAAGCTTGCACCGGAGTATCTGGGCTCAATAGCGATAGCGGCGTATTCCTATATGGCGCTCGTCCCGCTCATTCAGCCCCCAGTGATGAAGCTCCTCACCACCAAGAAGGAGCGCAAGATAGTGATGAGTCAGCTCCGCCCCGTATCCAAGACGGAGAAGATAGTGTTCCCGATAGTCGTTACGATATTCACTTCGCTGCTCGTACCCTCCGCGGCGAGCCTCGTCGGCATGCTGATGCTCGGCAATCTCCTGCGTGAGAGCGGCGTTGTCGATCGTCTTTCCAAGACGGCGCAGAATGAGCTTATGAATATCGTTACGGTTTTCCTCGGCGTAAGCGTCGGCGCAACCGCGACAGCCGCGAATTTCCTGAGGCTCGATACGCTCGGCATATTCGCAATGGGCATTGCGGCGTTCATATTCGGCACTGCCGGCGGCGTGCTCTTGGGCAAGCTCATGTGCCTCGTCACAAAGGGCAGGATAAACCCGCTCATAGGCTCCGCGGGCGTTTCCGCCGTTCCCATGGCGGCGCGTGTTTCACAGGTCGTGGGTCAGAAGGAAAATCCTTCGAACTTCCTGCTGATGCACGCTATGGGCCCCAACGTTGCGGGCGTTATAGGCTCCGCTATCGCCGCGGGCGTATTCCTCGCTCTGTTCAATTAAAGAAGGAGTATTACTATGGCTAAACTGTTCATAACCGATACTATCCTGCGCGACGCTCATCAGTCCCAGGCGGCCACCCGTATGCGCGTGGAGGATATGCTTCCCGCGTGCGAGATACTCGATTCGATCGGGTATTGGTCCTTGGAATGCTGGGGCGGAGCGACTTTCGATTCCTGCCTCCGCTTCCTCAATGAGGATCCGTGGGAAAGGCTCCGCACCCTTCGCCGTGCGCTTCCCCACACCAAGCTGCAGATGCTTTTCCGCGGCCAGAATATTCTGGGTTATAAGCATTATGCAGACGACGTTGTGGAGCAGTTCTGCCGCAAGGCGATAGAAAACGGCATAGACGTCATAAGGATATTCGATGCGCTGAACGACGTTCGCAACCTCGAAGCCGCCATCAAATTTACCAAGAAGTACGGCGGATGGTGCGAACCCGCATTGAGCTATACGATAAGCCCCGTCCATTCGGAGGATTATTTCGTAAAGCTTGCGAAGGAGCTCGTTCAGATGGGAGCGGATTCCATCTGCATAAAGGATATGGCGAACCTGCTCCTGCCTTACTCGGCGTATTCGCTTGTGAAGCGCCTTAAGGCCGAGGTCGAAGTTCCCATCCATCTGCATACCCATAACACCACCGGCACTGGTGATATGACTATTCTCAAGGCCGTAGAGGCGGGAGTCGATATTGTGGATACCGCGCTTTCTCCCCTTGGCAACGGTACGAGCCAGCCTGCGACGGAGCCCCTCGTCGCCACCCTGAAGGGCACGGAGTATGATACCGGGCTCGATCTTAACAAGATGGCGGAAGCGGCAAAGCATTTCAGGACCGTCGCCGCCAAGCTCAAAAAGGAAGGCTATCTCGATCCCAAGGTGCTTTCCGTCGATACCAATACCCTAATGTATCAGGTACCCGGCGGAATGCTGTCAAACCTCATAAGCCAGCTTAAGCAGGCGAACGCCGAAGATAAATATTATGAGGTGCTTGCCGAGGTACCGCGTGTCCGTGAAGACTTCGGTTATCCGCCCCTCGTAACTCCCACGAGCCAGATCGTGGGCTCCCAGGCGGTGCTGAACGTGCTCTCCGGCGAGCGGTACAAGATGTTCACAAAGGAATCCAAGGGGCTTCTTGCCGGCGAATACGGCAGGCTTCCCGGCAAGGTGAACGAAGAGGTCAGGCGCAAGGCTCTGGGCGAGGATGGAAAGGTCATAACCTGCCGTCCCGCGGATCTTCTGGAGCCGGAGCTTAAAAAATACACCGAGGATCTTAAAGGCATAGCAAGATCCGAAGAGGACGTATTGAGCTACGCGCTCTTCCCCCAGGTCGCAATGAAGTTCTTTGAAGCGAGGGACAAGAAGGAAGAAGCTCAGGCACCCGCGCCCGCGGCTCCCGCTCCCGAAAAAAAGGCGGAAGTTCCCGCGAAAGAAGGCGTACGCACCCTCTACGTGGAAGACCTTACCGAGAATATGTAAAAACCAAAACCAAAGCCGAGCCCAAAGCTCGGCTTTTCCTTGCTTTTGGGGATTGAAGCCGAGGTGAGGATTTGTTATAATTATTCAGTTAGAAACAAACGGGAGAAAGTATGAAGATCCTCATCACGAATGACGACGGCATTTTTGCTCCGGGAATAAACGAGCTTGCAAAGGCGCTTGTGAAAAAAGGGCACGTGCTCCTTATAGCCGCGCCCGGATCCGACATGAGCTGCGTGAGCCACGGTCTGACTCTGCGCAGGCCTCTGCACGCCGATCCCACGAGGCTCGAGGGGCTTGAAGGAGTTCGCGCTTACGCCATCGACGGCCTGCCCTGCGACTGTGTGAGGCTCGCGCTGGGGAATCTCGATTTCGCTCCGGACGTGATCGTTTCGGGGATCAACAACGCTTCCAATCTCGGCACGGACGCCGTGTATTCCGGTACTGTATCCGCCGCGATAGAAGGGTTCATGGTGAATATCCCCTCGATAGCCGTCTCAAAGGATACCTTCGATCCCGTTTATATGGATGAGGCGGCGGCATTCTTTTCCGATATGCTTCCGGAACTCATGCGCTTTTTCGAAAGCGGCGCGGGCATGCTGAACGTCAATATCCCCTCTGCCAAGAGGGAGGATTATAAAGGTATCCGCGCAGCGAGGACGGAGCTGCAAAGCTATGAGCTTGCTTTCGATGAGCAGCTTGAGCCGGACGGCAAGATCGCATACCGAGTGCGTCCGGGCAAGCTCACGATAATAGACGAAGAGGAAGAAACGGATGAAAGAATGATGCGCGAAGGGTTCGTCGTCATTACTCCGCTCACATACGATATTACAGATATGAAGCGGCTCGCGCTTGCAAAGTCGCTCTTTGAAAGGGACCTGTAAATGAAAAGGATCGCTATAATAGGCGCCGGCCCCGCGGGCCTGATAGCCGCGGCGTTTGCCAAAACGGATAATACCGGGGTCGAAGTGTTCGACCGCAACGAGAAGGCGGGGAAGAAGCTCTATTTGACCGGTAAGGGCAGGTGCAACATAACCAATACCGCCCCGCTCGAAGAGTTCATGCAGAAAATACCCCGCAATCCGCGCTTCCTTTTCAGCGCGTTTGACGGCTTCTTCAATAACGATATAATAGACCTTATCGAGGCGCAGGGCGTTCCCACAAAGACGGAGCGCGGCGGGCGCGTGTTCCCCACAAGCGATAAATCGAGCGACGTTATTAAGGCTCTCGTGCGGAACGCGGAAAAGAAGGGCGTACAGATCACGCTCCATTCCCGCGTCTCTTCGATCCGAAAGGAAGGCGAAGAATTCGTTCTTACATTTGAAAACGGAACTGAGCGCCGCTTTGATTCCGTAATAATCGCGACCGGCGGATCGAGCTACCCTTCCACGGGTTCCACGGGCGACGGGTATCGCTTTGCCAAAGCCTTCGGGCATACCGTAACGGAGATACGCCCCTCGCTTGTATCCCTTATTACTGAGGAAAAATGGCCTTCAGAGCTTGCGGGGCTTTCCCTTAAAAACGTCACTCTTACAGCATACAAAGGCAAAAAACAGGTCTATTCCGAGCTTGGCGAGATGCTCTTCACGCATACGGGCGTAAGCGGGCCCCTTGTTCTGAGCGCCAGCAGCGGCATTGCGGACGATCCTTCTGGCGCCGTCCTCGTTATAGATATGAAACCCGCGCTTGACGAACAGACGCTTGAGGCGCGCATACTGCGAGATATTGAAGCCAACAAGCACAAGCAGATGAAAAACGCGATAATGGGGCTTCTGCCCTCGCGAATGGTGCCGATAGTGCTTTCGCTTGCGGGGATCGATCCCGAAAAGACTACGGACAGCTTTACAAAGGCCGAAAGGCGCAGCCTCGTTTCGGCACTGAAGGGCGTTAAGCTGACGGTCAAGGCGGCTTCCCCGATTGAGGAGGCGATAATCACCCGCGGCGGAGTCGCCGTCAAGCAGATAGACCCCAAAACCATGGAATCGAAGCTCGTCCCAGAGCTCTATTTCGCGGGAGAGGTGATAGACGTTGACGCCTGCACGGGCGGCTTCAATCTGCAGATAGCTTATTCCACCGGAGCGGCGGCGGGAACAGCCGCGGCACGGCAGATATAAAGGAGTTTATTATGAGCATTTTTTCGGTAGCGATAGACGGTCCCGCCGGCGCGGGCAAGAGCACGGTCGCAAAAGGCGTTGCGAAGCGCCTCGGAATAGTTTACGTCGATACGGGCGCCATGTACAGGGCGATGGGCTTGAAGACGATCCGCCTCGGCATACCTTCCGATGACGCGGAAAGGGTCGTACCCATATTGGAGGAGACCTCCGTAGCTCTCGAGTTCAAGGATGGTACTCAGCACGTTCTGCTTGACGGGGAGGACGTTTCCGGCCTCATCCGCACTCAGGAGGTATCGAACGCCGCGTCTAAGGTCAGCGCCATTCCCGAGGTAAGGTTCAAAATGGTAAAGCTCCAACAGCAGCTTGCAAAGAACACCTCGCTCACTATGGATGGGCGCGATATATGCCAGTACGTGCTTCCCCAGGCGGAATACAAATTCTTTGTTACCGCCTCTCCCGATGCGCGTACTTTAAGGCGATATAAAGAGCTCCTGGAAAAGGGAACGCTCGGCGCGATGACCTTTAACGAGCTTCTCGTGGAAATGCACGAGCGCGATACCCGTGATTCCGGGCGCGACTGCATGCCCCTCAAAAAAGCGCCGGATGCGATCCTCATAGACACGACCTATATGAGCATAGAGGAATCGATCGATGCTGTGATGCGCCATATCGGAGGCCGGGAATGATCTATCTGTTCATCTGCATTTTCAAGCCGCTTCTGTATCTGATATTCAGGCCGAAGCTTTACGGCGCCAAAAAGAACCTTGCTCCGAAGGGAAAGGCGATTTTCATCTGCAACCATCTTAATATGCTCGATCCGGTGGTGATCGCTCTCGTTTCGCCGAGGATAGTTCATTTCATGGCGAAGAAGGAGCTTTTCAAATCGAAATTGCTTGCTTTGTTTTTCAAGTCGGCATTCGTTTTCCCCGTCGATCGCGGCACCGCGGATCTCAAATCCCTAAAGAATGCGCTTAAGCTGCTTGAAAAGGGCAAGGTGTTCGGCATATTTCCGGAGGGGAGGCGCATGGTAGCGGACAGGATGGATGAATTCGAGCTCGGCACGGCGTTCATCGCGATGCGCTCCGGCGCGCCTGTGATCCCGCTTTACATTAAGAACGATTCTTTCGGGCGCGGAAAGCGTGTGCGCATGATAGTGGGCGAGCCTATGTATGCCGCCGATTCCGCCATGAACGTATCGCGCAGAGAAAACGAAGTCATATTCATGCAGAGAATGAAGAACGCCATGAACGCACTCCAAAAGGAGCTTGAAGACAAATGCAGTTGATCCGGGCAAAAAACATGGGCTTTTGCTTCGGCGTGAGGCGCGCGGTCGATAAGGCCTGCGAGCTTGCCGCTTCCCGCGGCAAGGTTTATACGCTGGGCGAGCTTATCCATAACAGGAGAGTTATAGAAGAACTCGAAGGAAGGGGAGTGATCCCCATTTCTTCTTTGGAGGAGCTTCCCGAAGGAGCGACCCTTGTGATCCGTTCACACGGCGTCTCTCCCGAAACAGTCGATCTCATAAAGCGGCGCGGCATAGAATACGTTGACTGTACCTGCCCCTTCGTCGGCAAGATCCATGATATTGTGACACGCAAGTACGCCGAGGGCGCTCACATAGTTATTTCGGGCGATCCCGAGCATCCTGAATGCAGGGGCATAAACGGCTGCTGCAAAGATACGGCGATATTTGTGAAGACGGAAGACGAAGTGGAGGCAATAGAAGTCGGCAGTGAAGAGAAGCTCTGCCTCGTATCCCAAACCACTTTCGACAGGGCGGCGTTCCTTCGCATAAAGGAGCGCTTTGAAGCAAGATTTCCAAACGGTGAAGTCTTCAATACCGTGTGCAGCACCACGGAAGAACGCCAGCGTGAGGCCGAGGAACTGAGCGAGAAATGCGACGTGATGCTTGTATTGGGCGACCGACACAGCTCCAACACTCAAAAACTTGCCGAAATCTGCTCAAAACGGTGCAAAAATGTTAAAAGAATCGCAAAAATATGTGATTTGCCTATTGAAATTCCCGTGGAAACTGGTATAATAATGGGAGTTGTTGCCGGTGCATCAACACCGGATTCGCTAATTAGGGAGGTTATTACAAGAATGAGCGAAATGGATAAGGCTAACGTAGAAAACACCATAGCCGAAAACACTGAGAACGTGGCTGAGGCCGTCGAAGAGATCGTCGAGTCCGCAGTCGCAGAACCCGCAGAAGCCGTTGCCGAAGAAGCAGCAGCAGCCGAAGCAGCCGTTGAAGAGGCTGTTGAAGAAGTTGCTGAAGAAGTTGCGGCTCCCGCAGCAGAGCCCGTTGCCGAAGAGGGCGAGCCCACCTTCGCAGAGGAAATTGACAAGAGTCTGATCCGTATCCGTCCCGGCCTTTTGCTGACCGGTTCCGTCGAGCAGATCGTCGATGGTGAAGTCTTTGTCGGTATTGACGGCTACAAGAATGACGGTTACATTCCTCGTGACGAGTTCTCGAGCGATCCCGAAGTCGATCCTGCTACCGTTGTATCCGTAGGCGACACCATCGAGGTCGAGGTTCTTAAGCTCAACGACGGCGAAGGTAACGTTGTGCTCTCCCGCAAGAACGTTGAGAGCAAGAAGGTATGGGAGCAGTTCTCTACCGAGGCCGAGTCCGAAGGTAAGGTCGTCGAGGCTATCGGTAAGGAAGTCGTTAAGGGCGGCCTCATCGCTGACATAAACGGCATCAGGGCTTTCATTCCCGCATCCCAGGTTGCCACCAAGTACATCGAGAAGCTCGATGAATTCGTCGGTCAGCCCTTGAAGGTAAAGATCATCGAAGTCGATAAGCAGCGCAAGCGCGTTGTCGCTTCCCGCAAGGCCGTTCTCATCGCCGAGGCCGAAGAAGCCAAGCGTCAGAAGTGGGCCGAGCTCGAAGTCGGCGCGAAGGTTAAGGGCATTGTCCGCCGCCTCACCGATTTCGGCGCTTTCGTTGACATCGGCGGTATCGACGGTCTCGTTCATGTGACCGACGCCGCTTGGGGCCGCGTAAAGCACGTTAACGAGGTGCTCAAGGTCGGTCAGGAGATCGAAGTCCTCATCCTCGGCGTTGATCCCGAGAAGCAGAGGATCTCCCTCGGCTACAAGCAGCTCCAGCCCAAGCCCTGGACCATGGCGGGCGAGAAGTATCCCGTCGGCTCCATCGTAGAAGGCAAGGTCGTCCGCATCGTCACCTTTGGCGCTTTCGTAGCGCTTGAGCCCACGATCGACGGTCTCATCCACATTTCCCAGGTAGGTCCCCGCCGCGTTACCAAGGTTGAGGACGAGCTCCATGTTGGCGACATCGTTCGCTGCAAGGTCCTCGAGGTCAATCCCGAGCAGCGCCGCATCAGCCTCTCCCGCAAGGAAGTCATCCTTGAGGAAAACCCCGAGATCGCTGAGGAGATCGCCAAGGAGCGCGAGGAGCGCAACCGTGAGCGTGCCGAGAGGCGCGCCCAGGAAGAGCAGAACCGCCAGCAGCAGGCTCAGCAGCGCGATGAGAAGCGCCGTGAGCGCGGCGAGCGCGGTGAGCGCACCGGCGAGCGTCCCGAGAGGCGTCGTCGTGAGGACGCCGATTATGAGCTTCCTCCCGTGCAGTCTTCCACCACTTCTCTTGCCAACCTGTTCGGTGATCTTTCTGGTATCACCACCGAAGAAAACTGATAAAGGCAAAAGCTTTAACGGGCTCCCGAAAGGAGCCCGTTTTTCCATGCTGTAAAGCAATTTGCTTATGAGATTATAATTATAGCGGCGCTAAAAGCGCCGCTTTTGCTGCATATTGGCTCCATCTTATCAAGCGCCGGGCTCGACGGCGAATTTGGCCTTTATCAGATCGGTCCTGATCTCGATGGGGTAAAGCTCCTTCCAACTGTTATTGAGCGCTTCAAAATCCTCCTGGAATTTGTTCTGACGAAGCGTGGAAAGCCAGGATTCCCATCTTGCATCGCCCTTCTCATAGGGGATAACGCCCTTATCGTACTCCTTGTTTATAATGATGTAGTGGACGCCGGGCTCGGTCCTTACCTTGACGACCTCGGTACCGTCCGCAAGAGTGAACATTTCAAGCTCGGGCAGATCGATGTTTTGGCCGTTTTCAAGGTTTATTTCGGGTTTCCAGCCCTTCTCGCGAAGATTCATCGCGGCATAAACGAAGCCGGGATAATAGGAATCCAAAAGATCGGGATGGATGACGTAACCGTATTCGCGGATGTTTTCGTTATCCATGCCGGGATCTTCGCCGTATTCCTCTTCAAGCTTCATGAACTCTTCATATCCGGCAACGCCCGCAAAGAGCTCCTCGAGCTTCTTTTCATCATCGGTGCGGCTGGTGGTAACGTAATCCATATAGCCCTGTTCATCCGTGGTGGTCTCATATTTGAGGAATATGTGGTTGACGGAGAAGCAGTCGTCGGGAACGACGACGGGGGAGGGGCCCTGCCCTTCAAGATAGGCGTTGAGCTTATCGGTGAAATCGGTCATAGCGGAGGATGCCTCCTGAACCTTTTGATCGTTGATGTAAGCGAGCACGTCGCTTTCATCGATCTCGACCTCGCTGAGAAGCTGCTGATAGTACTTATCGGCAAGGGCGTAACGGCACATGCTGAGCTTCGCAAGCTCAACGAAAGTATCGTAATCGAGGCCGTCGGCCGCAAGATCCTCATCCATAAGGCGCTTTGCTTCCGCGCGCTTATCCTCAACGTCTTCCGCAACGTCCTGCTCATAGCGAACAAGCACCTGTTCGAGCTGGCTTTCCATCTGAACGTTTATCTCTTCTTTTTCATCCTCGGTGAGGGTGACGCCCGCTTCCTCAGCGGCGTTGAGTATGGCGACGAAGTTTGAAACCTCTTCGATTATGGTATCGCAGTACTGATCGGCGGTCATCGCGCCGTACAGGAAATACTGATAGTAGCGGTTCGAATAGAATTCCTGACCGAAATCGTACATAGTCATATCGACGTGTTTGCTGCTCATGATAACGGTCTTACCGTCAACTCCTTCAAGGTCAACGGGCGCTGCGGAGACAGCGGGTTCGTCAGTCGCGTCGGGTTCGTCTTCGGTGAGCTTGCAGGAAGCGAATACTGCGGCGGCCATGATCACCGCAAGCAGTACGGAAAGAAGCCTTACGGTTTTTGTAAATGATTTCATGTTTATCTCCTTCGAAAGTCGTATAGCGGTATTATACCAAATACGGCGAGCAATTCAAGCTTTTTGTTTAAGCCGCCTCAATAATGTTGAAAAGGGGAGCTTTTTGATGTATAATTATAATGTTAAAATATGTACGGAGGGCACAATGGAGCCTAAATATGTTGAAAAAGCCGTTATAGAAGCTTCCTATGAGTCGATCGGAAGGATCAGATCCCGCCTGGGCGAGGCGGCGCCGCGCTATTATATCGAAACGTATGGCTGCCAGATGAACGAGCATGATTCGGAAACGCTGGCGGGCATGCTCGAAAAGATGGGGTTTACAAGAGCGGAAGATAAACCGAACGCCGATCTTATCATTTTCAATACATGCTGCATAAGGGATAATGCCGAGCGGCGTACTTTCGGCAACGTCGGCTTTATAAAGGAGCTCAAAAAGGAAAATCCCGCCCTTATTTTGGGCGTTTGCGGCTGCATGATGCAGCAGAGCGATGCGGCAAAGAGAATGATGGCGCGCTTCCCGTTCGTGGATCTCGTTTTCGGCACCAATGAGCTTGCGGTATTCCCTCAGCTTTTGGAACGCGTTATGGAGGGCGAAAGGGTCCTTGAGATCCGCGATACAGAAGGCGAAATACCGGAAGGCCTCCCCATAAAGCGGAACGAGGGCTTTTCCACTTTCGTGAACATAATGTACGGCTGCAACAATTTCTGCTCATACTGCATAGTTCCTTACGTCAGGGGCAGGGAGCGTTCACGCCGCGCGGAGGATATAGTTGAGGAAGTGAGAAGGGCCGTACAGGAAGAAGGCTTTACCGAAGTCACTCTTTTGGGGCAGAATGTCAATTCCTATAACGGGAACGGCGTTTCATTCCCCGAACTGCTGCGTATGGTGAACAAAGTGGAAGGCTTGAAAAGGCTTCGCTTTATGACCTCGCATCCCAAGGATCTTTCGCATGAGCTCGTTATGGCTATGGCCGAATGCGATAAGGTTTGCGAGCATATCCATCTGCCCGTACAGTCCGGCAGCAACAGGATACTGAAGCTCATGAACCGCCGCTATACGAGGGAGCATTATCTTGAGCTCGTGCGCGATCTGCGTGAGAACGTGCCCGGCATTGAGATCACAACGGATATTATAGTGGGCTTCCCGACCGAAACGGATGAAGATCTTGAAGATACCCTTTCCCTCGTTCGTGAGGCGGGCTTTTCCGCGGCGTACTCTTTCGCTTATTCGGTAAGGCAGGGGACTGTCGCCGCACGCATGGAAGGGCAGATACCCGAGGAAGTAAAAAAAGCACGCCTTGCACGCCTCAACTCGGTGATCATGGAATCGGCCGTAGGTCAAAACGATAAGTATTTGGGAACCGAAGGCGAGATCCTAATAGAAGGCCGCGATACGCGCGGGGAACCCATGATGTTCGGCAAGCTGCCTTCGCTCAAAATGGTTTACGTCAAGGGCGGCGAAGAGCTCATCGGTCAATACAGAAGGGTCAGGATCAACGGGATCCGATTCAATTCGCTTGCGGGAGAAATAATCGATTAAGGAGCATTAACTATGGCGTCTTTGACACCGATGATGCAGCAATACCTTGAACTCAAGGAAAAGTATAGTGATTGTCTGCTCTTTTTCCGTCTCGGAGATTTCTATGAGATGTTTTTTGAGGACGCCAAAACGGCCTCCAGGGAGCTTGAACTGGTGCTCACCGGGCGAGACTGCGGCCTTTTGGAACGCGCGCCCATGTGCGGAGTGCCGTATCATTCGGTAAACGGCTATATAAACAAGCTCATTGATAAGGGCTATAAGGTAGCCATTTGTGAACAGCTCGAAGACCCGGCCCTTGCAAAGGGCCTTGTCGAAAGGGACGTTATAAGGGTCATCACTCCCGGCACAGTGATCGAGGAGCAGATGCTTCCCGAAAACGCCAACAACTATATAATGGCTGTACTCGCAGGTAAAGGCGCTTTTGAGATCGCATACTGCGACGTTTCGACGGGCGACTTCTATACGGAGGAATTGTTGGGCGAACGCTCCCGGCAGGAGCTCATAGATCAGCTTACGAGGATCGACCCGCGCGAAATAATCGCAAACGAGCATCTATTTGAAACCGAAAGTCTTATAAAACCCATCGCGTCCCGCTATTATATTGAAAAGAAGGAACAGAAATATTTCGATATAGAGCGCGGCCAGAAGACCCTCATGGATCATTTCAAGGTCAGCTCACTTTCAGGGTACGGCATTTTGGACAGGTCCATGGCTGCGGCATGCGCGGGCGCGCTTATGCGCTATCTTGAGGATACTCAAAAGAATTCCCTTTCGCATATCAAGAAAATAATGCTCGTAACACCCGGTGAATACATGGGGATAGATGCTGCTTCAAGGCGAAATCTTGAGCTTACCGCGCCTATTCGTTCGGATGGAAGCAAACGCGCGACACTTCTCGGCGTGCTCGATAAGACGCGCTCATCGATGGGCGCAAGGCTTTTAAGAAGCTGGATCGATCAGCCCTTGCAGTCCGCCGATGCAATAGAAGAAAGGCTCGACGCAGTGGCGGCGCTCGTCGCAGGCGCTAAGGAGCGCGGTCTGCTTTGCGGCGCGCTGGAAGGCATCTACGATATTGAAAGGCTTTGCAGCAGGATCGCTTACGGCACGGTCAACGCAAGGGATTGTGACGCTCTTCGTAAAACTCTTGCAAGGGTGCATCCCATTTTAGCGGTGCTTGCTTCATTTTCCGAATGTGCGCCCCTTGCCCGAATAAGGGATGAGCTCGACCCGATGGATGACGTCAGGGCATTGCTTGAAAGGGCGATAGTCGATGAGCCGCCGCTTTCGGTAAAGGACGGGGGCATACTCCGCGAAGGCTACAATAAGGACGTGGATGAACTGCGCGCGCTTTCACACGGAGGCCGCAGCGCTTTGGCAAAGCTCGAAAACGAAGAGCGCGAGCGCACTGGCATCAAAAACCTGAAGATAGGTTATAACAGGGTCTTCGGCTATTATATAGAGGTAACGAATTCCTATAAACAGCTTATCCCGCTCGATTATCAGCGCAAGCAAACGCTGGCGAACGCGGAACGTTACGTGACCGCGGAGCTCAAAGCACTTGAAGAAAGGATACTCGGCGCCGAGGAAAAGAGCATAGCGCTGGAATACAAGCTTTTCTGCGATATAAGGGCGCTTTTGAACGACTGCATATCAAGGCTCAAAAAGGATTCGATCCTTTTGGCAGAGCTCGACTGCTTCGCGTCCCTTGCAAGATGCGCTTCCGAATACGATTACTGCCGCCCCCGCATAACCAAAAACGGAAAGCTGAAAATCGTTGACGGGCGGCACCCGATAGTCGAAAGGAGCATGAAGGATCCCTTCGTGCCCAACTCCACCGAGCTTGACGATAAGGATGAACGCATAGTCATACTCACCGGCCCCAACATGGCCGGCAAATCCACCTATATGAGGCAGGTAGCGCTCATCACCCTGATGGCGCATATTGGTTCTTTCGTGCCGGCAAAGCAGGCGAGCATCTGCCTGACCGATAAGATATTCACGAGGGTGGGCGCATCCGATTCGCTCTCCACCGGGCAATCGACCTTTATGGTCGAGATGAGCGAGATGGCGAACATCCTGAATAACTCCACCTCAAAGAGCCTTCTTATAATTGACGAGATCGGCAGGGGAACGAGCACTTTCGACGGGCTTTCGATAGCTTGGGCGGTGGTCGAGCATATTGCCGATAAGCGCAAATGCGGCGCAAAGACCCTCTTTGCCACGCATTACCATGAACTCACGGAGCTTGAAGGCAAGCTCGAAGGCGTAAAGAATTACCGCATTACCGTTAAGGAACACGGCGACGACATAATATTCCTGCGCCGAATAATGAGGGGAGGAGCGGATAAGAGCTTCGGCATACAGGTGGCGAGGCTCGCAGGGCTGCCTTACAGCCTTATTGAGCGCGCAAAGGAGATACTGCAGCAGCTTGAGGATTCCGATATAAACAACGCCGCTTCCAGAGTCCGCGATACTCTTGCGGAGCAGGTGAGCCTGCTTGGCTCGACCGATGGCGAGGATATACTTGAGGAACTGAAAAACATAGACGTAAACAGGCTCACTCCAATGGAGGCGCTGAGCAAGCTTTACGAATTGAGTACGAGGGCTAAGTTATGAACGTCAGAAGGATAGAGATACTTGAGCCGGGTCTTGCAAACAAGATAGCGGCGGGCGAGGTAGTCGAAAGACCGGCTTCAGTAGTGAAGGAGCTCGTGGAAAACTCGCTTGATGCGGGCGCGACCTCAGTTACGATAGATATACGAGACGGCGGCACGGAATACATAAGGATAACCGATAACGGCTGCGGGATCACCTCGGATGACGTCAAGACGGCCTTCCTTCGTCATGCGACGAGCAAGCTTTATTCGGCGGAGGGCCTTGACGGCATAGAAACGCTGGGCTTCCGCGGCGAAGCGCTTGCCTCGATAGCGGCGGTCTCGAAGGTGACCATGCGCACCCACACCGCACAGGAAGATCACGGGACTCTGATAAGGCTGGAAGGCGGTTCGGTCCGCGAATTCGAGCCCTGCGGATGCCCCGAAGGAACGAGCATTGAAGTGAGCGAGCTGTTTTATAACGTCCCCGCAAGGCTCAAATTCCTGCGCTCTGCAAGGGCGGAGGCGGCGGCCGTGGGCGATTACGTGCTCCGACTGATCCTCGGCAATACGGGAGTTTCAATAAAGTTCATAAACAATGGCAAGCCCGTCTATCACAGCGCGGGAGACAGCTCCCTTGAAAACGCTCTCGTCTGTATTTACGGGCCGGATATTGCCGAGCATTTGAAGCACGTGTTTTACGACGACGGCTATCTCCGCATTTCCGGCTTCTGCGGCGATGAGTATCTGGCAAAGGGCAACCGCGTTTGGCAGAGCGTATTCGTGAACGGACGTTACATAAGGTCGCAGCAGATAAGCTATGCGGTGCAGAGGGCGTATAATACACGCCTGATGGTGGGAAGGTTCCCGTTCTTTGCATTTGAAATAAAGCTTTCCCCGCGTGAAGTCGATGTGAACGTGCACCCGAACAAGCTCACGGTCAGATTCCGTGACGAGGAGCGCATCACAGCCGCCGTGACACATGCCGTCCGCGAGGCGCTCGAAAGGAAGGGGAACGTTTTGGAAGAGGAGCCCGTTCCCGAATTCGAGCCCGCATATAACGTATTCAAAAGGGACGGGGAAGAAAAGCATACGGGGCTTTCGGAGCTCCTGGAGGAAGCCGAAAACGAGCGCAGGGCCGAAACGGCGGCTGAGGAAACGAAGCAAAAATACGAGTATAAGCCCGCAAACAGGCCCGAATACCGTAAAGAGGAAGATAATGCGGCGGCGTTTACGGAACAAACCAAGCCCTCATGCGAGCCCTCGGGGATCGTAATGCGTGACAGCGGCGCTTCCGCTCCTGCAATGACCGAAACAGACGTTAACGGGGTGATCCATTACACCTTTACGAAGCCTCATAAGGAACCCGAAGAGAGAGCGGAGGTAATTTCATTCGATCTTGCTCCATACACCGTTATAGGCACGGCGTTTGATACCTATATCCTGGTCGAACAGGGGGATTCGGTATTCTGCATAGATCAGCATGCCGCGCATGAACGCATACTGTATGAAAAGCTTATTAAAAACGAGCTCCGCTTCGAATCGCAGATACTGCTCACTTCGGTAATAGTGAGGCTGGATCCTACCGATTTTTCAATACTTATTGAAAACATTGAACGCTTCCGCGAGCTCGGTTTCGAGATAGACGAATTCGGCCCCATGTCCGTTTCCGTTCACGCAATACCCAACGGAGTCAGGAAGGAGAACGCGGAAAAACTGCTTGGCGAAATGATAGATATTGTAAGGCGGCAGGGCTCCGTAACGGAGCTGGACGTAATTCGCTCTTCGCTTATCCAGTCCTCCTGCAAGCACGCGATAAAGGCCGGGCAAACCCTTGATGAAGCCTCGATACGCGATCTTCTCAGCCATTATGCGGATGGTTCCACTCCGCTTACCTGCCCCCACGGGAGGCCCGTTATGCTCCGCGTATCGAAGCGCGAGCTTGAAAAGATGTTCAAGAGGATCGTCTGATGGAAAAGCCCGTCGTTTATTTCATAGTCGGCCCCACGGCGAGCGGCAAGACGGACGCCGCAGTTGCCTGCGCCATTGCCATGAACGGCGAGGTAATATCGGCTGACTCCATCCAGATATACCGCGGGCTCGATAAGGGCTCCGCAAAGCCCACGGAGGAGGAAAAACGCGGCGTTCCGCATCATCTTATTGATATAGTCGATTATAAGGATGAGGATTACAACGTTGCCTGCTTCGCTCGTGACGCCGCCGCCTGCATTGAGGATATCGTCTCCCGTGGGAAAGCGCCGATAGTCGCCGGCGGGACAGGGCTTTATGTTAATTCGCTGCTTTATCCGCTCGATTTCAGCGCCGCGGGGCCCGATCGGGAATTCCGCCGGATGCTTATGGATGAGGAAAGCGCCGAACCCGGAGTCCTTCACAGGAGACTTGCCGAGACGGATCCCGTTTCGGCCGAGAGACTGCACCCGAACGACCTTAAAAGGATAATCCGCGCGCTTGAAGTAAAAAAGGCGACGGGCGCAACGCTGACGGAGAACGGCGGCGATTTTTTGAACGAGCGTCAAGCCAAGATCCCGTTTAATCCCGTTATCGCGGGGCTTACGATGGATCGCGCCGTCCTTTATGAGAGAATAGGCAGAAGAGTCGATATGATGCTTGAAAACGGCCTGCTCGAAGAAGCGCGCAAGCTGTACGAAAACTGCGGCAAAACGCCGGTCCTTGCATTGCAGGCAATAGGCTATAAACAATTCATTTCATATTTTGAGGGGGAAGCCACTTATAATGAGACGGTCGCCCTCATAAAGCGGGACACGCGCCGCTTTGCCAAAAGGCAGATAGCGTGGTTCAAGAGAGATAAGCGGATCCGCTGGTTCGATCCCGCGGAGTATCCCGATAAGGAGTCCCTTCACAGGGCGATCACAGAATATTTCAAAGGAGCAGTAACGATATGAGCGAGCTTCAAAGAACGAACGTGCAGGATCTCTTCCTCAATGCGGCGCGAAAGAACGCCGTGCCCGTTTCCATTCATATCACCAACGGCTACATGATAAAAGGCGCAAGGGTAAAAAGCTTTGATAATTACGCCATACTTGCGGAAGCGGATGGGAAGCAAATGCTGATCTACAAGCATGCCGTTTCCACGGTCACTCCCGAAAGACCTTTGGATATATGCAAGGAGGAGCGAAATGAATGCATCTGAGCTGATAGCGGCCGCGGAGAAAGCGCTCCGCCCCGTTTTCGACAGGATGGAGGAAGTGGAGCTCGTCTGCCAGAAGCGTGTGATAGAGGCCTTTCAGGAAAACAGGATCGCCGCGCGCCACTTCAACGCGACCACGGGTTATGGCTATGACGATGAGGGCAGGGACGTTCTCGACCGAATATTCGCGCACGTTATGCAGGCGGAAGCGGCGCTCGCCGCACCACAGCTTTCATCCGGAACGGCGACCATTTTTACCGCTCTTGCCGCAATACTCCGCCCGGGAGATACGATCCTTTCGCCTGCGGGCAAACCATACGATACGCTGCTCGAAGCGATAGGCATAGAGGGGAACGCAGCGGGCTCGCTTCGCGAATTCTGCATTCGTTATGAAGATTTTCCATTGAAGGATGGGAAGATCGATCTTGAAGAGCTTGAAAAAAGACTTGCGGCCAAGCCGAGGATCGTCTATTTTCAGCGCTCACGCGGGTATGAGTGGCGCAATTCGCTCCTTCCCGTCGAGATGAAACCCGCCTTCGATCTTATAAAAAAGCTTTCTCCCGAAAGCATTATAATGGTCGATAACTGCTACGGGGAGTTTACGCAGAAGGATGAGCCCACGGCCTTCGGCGCGGATATAATGATGGGCTCGCTCATTAAAAACCCCGGCGGCGGTATCGCGCATACGGGCGGTTATATTGCGGGCAGAAGGGATCTTATCGAAATGGCCGCGAACCGTCTTACCGTTCCGGGAATAGGGCGCGAAGCGGGGTGCTGGCCGGGAGGATACCTGCCTTATTATCAGGGGATATTCATGGCTCCTCACACGGTGTGCCAGGCTTTGAAGACCGCCGCACTTTTTGCGGGCGCTTTTGAAAGGCTCGGGCTTATAAGCATGCCTTCTTCCGAATCGGAACGAAGCGATATAGTGCAGGCGCTCAGATTGGGCAGCAAGGAAAGCCTTATCGAGTTTTGCCGGGTCATTCAGTCCGTTTCGCCGGTTGACAGCTTCGTCGTGCCGGAGCCCTGGGCTATGCCGGGATACACAGACGAGGTCATTATGGCGGCCGGCACCTTCGTACAGGGCGCTTCGATCGAGCTCACCGCGGACGCCCCGCTGAGAGAGCCGTATAACGTCTATATCCAGGGCGGGCTTACCTATTCGCACGGCAGAGCGGCGGCGGAAAAGGTGCTCGAAGCCATGATGAAAAAGTGATCGAACGAAATGAAAAGCGCTCTCCCAAAGTTTTCACGGGGAGAGCGCTTTTAGTTATTGTTGTTATTCCGCTCAATACGATCTCAAAAGTCCGATGACCTTTCCGCAGAGCTCGACTTCGTCATTCCCGACTATTATGGGCTCCATAGCGGAGTTTTCGGGCTGGAGCCTTATATGCCCGTTTTCGCGGTAAATGCGCTTGACGGTAGCCGTATCGCCGTTTATCCTCGCAACGACTATATCCCCGTCGCGCACTTCAAACGAACGGGTGACTATAATGACGTCACCGGTGAAAATGCCCGCGTCGATCATGCTTTCGCCATCAACCGTAAGCAGGAAGGTCTCGGAAGGCTCGGCGCTGCGGAGCAGGGATTTGGGAAGCTCATAACCTGCCTGATAATCGTCGAATGCCAAAATGGGAGTGCCCGCGGCTACCTTGCCCACAAGGGGCAGCCTTGCGGTATCGGGAACGGCCTTTTTAGCGGCGCGCTCTGCGGCGGCTTTCTTTTTGAACGCTTTGGAATTGGGCGGGATCTGCTGAGTAAGCCTTACGGTGCGCTGAAGGTTCTTATCGAAATCAATGAAGCCTTCCTTCTGAAGATTGGTAAGATGCAGATGCGCAGTTGAGGTGGATTTCAGCTTTAGCGCGGAGCATATCTCCCTGACGGTGGGGGCGGGCCTGCCCGCGTTTATCCTGTCGTAAATATAATCATAGACAGCCGTTCTTGTTTCGCCGTTTTTGCTCATTTATGCCTCCTGAAAAGTATGAAAACGGTGCTTTCCCTTTTTGACCGCTTATGGTATAATTGATTTGTGGAGCTTCCACGAGCGCATTATAACACATTGTTTTCTATAATGCAAACATTTGTACTGAAATTGCGGAGATTTTTTTATGAAGGATAAAAGGATGTGCATTTTGGATGAGACCAAGGTCTGCGACGACTGCGGCGAATGCAATCGCTGCGATCTCGATCCCAATAAGATATGCGATAACTGCTGCCGATGCATCGCGATAGAGGATGAGGGCAAGGAGTTCAGAAGCGTCACGGTCAACAAGGATAGCTTTTCGGGTATTTCCAAACCCAAGGGCGAACCCGCGCCGTTTTACAGGAAGGCAGAGCCCGCAAAGAAACCTGCGGAACAAATCGTTTATTCCGATGAGGAGCCAACGGAGCTGACTCCCGAGCTTGTTGCGCAGTGGGAAAAGATCCTGATAGAGCATGGCGAGGCCCCTGCTGACGACGGCTTCGGCGAGATAGAGGTAAACGCTCACGATCCCGTTTACGGAAGAAGACCCGCAGGCAAGCGCCGCAGGCATAAAGAAGAATGATCTGCTTATGAATGAAAAGGCCGCGTTTGGGGCGTTGACCCAAACACGGCCTTTGTTCTATTATTTGATCTCCTTCAATACCTTCTCGGCAAAGCTGTTATCGACGAGCTCCGAAAAATCAACTCTCGCCTTGAGCTCTCCGTTGAATTCTATAATATCGAGAAGCCTTTGGAAAGCTTCCTCGGTCATAACGGGGTCCTTCATCCAGGAATCCGTTTCACGGTAACTCTTTGCAACGGCTTCGAGAGTCGGAATATCCGAATCCGGGAAATAGGGCTGCATGGCGGCCGCTATCTCATTGTCGCTTGCTTCGACCGCCCATTTCTGCGCCTTTGCTATCGCTCTGATAAAGCTTTCGACAAGCTCGGGCTCATTCTCGATCGTCTTTTTTGAGGTCATAAACGCCGTGTAGGGGACTTCGCCGGATTCAAGCCCTATATTAGCCAATATGAAGCCCGAACCGTTCTTTTCGAACGTTGAAGCCGTGGGTTCGAAAAGAGTCACGAAATCGCCGGTACCGCTGTGGAAGGCTCCGCCCATAAGATTGAACTGGATATTGTTGATTATCTCAACGTCCTTGCCGGGCTCCAAACCGTGTTTGTTCAAAACGTACATAAGAGTCATAAAAGGCATGCCGCCGGGACGTCCGGCAATTACCGATCTGCCGCGAAGCATTTCCCATGAAAACTCCGAGACCGCCTCTCGCCCCAACAGGAAGGAGCCGTCGCGCTTGGTGAGCTGACCCACTATCATGGGGTGATCCGCTTTGCCTTCGTTCACGACGTAAATGCCCGTTTCCGGCCCCATTAAGGCAAAATCGGCTTCGCCTGCAAGCAGCGCAGTCATGCTGGCGTCGCTTCCGCCGCCCGTTACTATCTCGAGCTCGAGCCCTTCATCGGCGAAAAAGCCCTTTTCGGCCGCGGCGTAGAGGGGCGCGTAAAACACGGAACGCGTCACCTCGTTCAAAACGATCTTCCTGAGAGCTCCCTGCTTGCGGGTGCAGCCGGGGAAGAGGAAGCAGGCCGCGATCATCACGGCGCATAAAATAAGAGCAACTGTTCTTTTCATTGTTACCTCCGGAAAAAGAATGCTGCTCTATATTATTCGGTTTTGTTCGGATTGTTTACTCTTCCTCGGGGGAAGATTCGTAAATGGTCTTATCGCGGTATTTTTTGCCTATAAATCCACCCATGTAAGCATAGTGGAAAAGCGAGAACACGCTCAGCGAAAGCGCAAGGATATAAAGCACGGTAAGCAGGAGACGGGGGATGATCCCGCCGAAGGCGAGGTTCGCAAGCGAAAGCGTGATGGAAGCCACGAACAGCCCCGTAGCCACCTTTCCCCAATAATCGGCATAGACGGCGACCTTCCTCTTTTTAAGAAGGACTAAGCCGCCCGTAATGAGAACGATCTCTTTAACGATAAGTATCGCAAGAAGATAGAGGGGGAATGCGCCCACCGCACAGAGGCATATCAGTGCGGAAATGAGCATGAATTTATCGGCAAAGGGATCGACGAGCTTTCCGAAATCGGAGACCCAGTTGAAGCGCCTTGCAAGGTATCCGTCAAGTATATCGGTAAAAAACGCGGCAAGATAAAGAATAAGGCATATCAGATACTTAGCGTGGACGAACAGAATAATGAACGCGATCACCATCAGTATGCGCAGGCAGGTAAGTATGTTGGGTATGTGTCTCATAAGCTCCTCCTGTAATCTCGATCGATATTATAATACATCGGATGGCATTTTTCCATATCCCGATAAGCATTCGGTAAAAAATTTTTTACGGAACGAAAGCCGTAAATTAAGCGTGACAAAAGCGATCTGCGGGTGTATAATGTAAGCATGAAAAGAACGATGGCAATAATCCTATCAATATTGATCGTCCTCCCGATTCTGTTCGTATCGGGCTCGGGCGTTTTTGCCGGTGAAAGCGTGCTAGATAAGAACGCCACCGGTTCGCTCGTCGTGCGTGTTCAGCTCCGTCTGCGTGAACTCGGGTATCTCAATTTCAAACCGACGGGCTCCTATAAATCGATGACGGTCAGCGCCGTTAAGGATTTTCAGGTCAATTACCGTGATTCCGGATATGAGATGCAGGTCGATGGGCGGACGGGCCGGCAATCGCTCGATCTAATGTTCAGGCTCGATGCAAAGCGCTCCAGCCTGAGCGGAGTCTCCATACCCGCGGGCCCGAAGCACGGTTCCGCAACGCTGCTCAAAACTGGCAGCCTCACCCCGTGGAGTGAGGTAAAGACAAAGCTGATCACCGGAAAGAGCTATAAGATCATAGACTGCTGGACGGGCAGCGAATTCAGCTTGGTGTTCTCCGGCGGAGTCAATCATGCCGAGATGGAGCCCGCGTCCGAGCAGGCGCTTGAAGGATTCAAAGAGATCTGCGGCAGGGAATACAACTATCTCAAGCGCCCCGTGGTAATAGATATAGACGGGCAGGAGATCGCGGCCTCTATCCAGTGCTGGCCTCACGGATCGGAGCAGATCGCTGCAAACGGCATGGAAGGCCACGTTTGCCTGTTCTTTGACGGCAGCCTTTCGGACGTCGGCAACCTGCCGGACGTCGAGCATACCGAAAACGTCTATAAGGCGGCGGGGCAATAAAAAACAAAATCAAGGCATTCCGAAAACGGAATGCCTTTTGTTTATGCCGCGTCAGACGTTTTCTTCCTCGGGCTTTTTCTCCTCGGGCTGAGCTTCGCCGGCTTCGCCCGCCTTGCGCTTGCGGTAATCATCGACTGCGGCCTTGACCGCTTCCTCCGCGAGCACGGAGCAGTGGATCTTTACGGGGGGCAGACCCTCCAGAGCCTCTACGACGGCGGCGTTGGAAAGCTTCAGCGCCTCGTCAACGGATTTGCCCTTTATCATTTCGGTAGCCATGGAGCTCGTCGCAACGGCGGCGCCGCAGCCGAAGGTCTTAAAGCCCACGTCTTCGATAATGCCTTCGTCGTTGACCCTTATGAACATCTGCATAATGTCGCCGCATTTTGCGTTGCCGACCATGCCCATGCCGTTGTAGCCTTCGATCTCACCCATGTTGCGGGGATTCTGAAAATGATCCAAAACCTTTTCCGAATACATACTTTATACCTCCTGTTATTTCATCAGCCGTGATAGAGAGGGGACATCTTGCGGAGCCTTTCGGCGACCATGGGAAGCACCTCCAAAACCTTTTCGATATCCTCTTCGGTCGTCTCATCGCTAAGGGTCATGCGGACAGAGCCGTGCGCGATCTCATGAGTCAGGCCCATGGCGAGAAGAACGTGACTGGGATCCAGGGAGCCGCTCGTGCAGGCGGAACCGCTGGAAGCGGCTATGCCGTTGAGGTCGAGCATGAGCAGTATCGACTCGCCCTCGATGTATTTAATTGAGAAATTGACGTTGTTGGGAAGACGCACCGTGGGATGCCCGTTGAGCTTTATTTCGGGGATCCTTTCGGGAAGCTCGCGAATGAGCCTGTCACGCAGAGCCTTCATTCTTTCGGCCTTCTCATCGAGCCCGTCAAGAGCCATTTCGATCGCCTTGCCCATTCCTACGATGCCGGGGACGTTCTCGGTGCCCGCCCTGCGGTTGCGCTCCTGCGCGCCGCCGTAAATGAGGGGAGGAAGAACGATGCCGCGCCTTACGTAGAGCGCGCCGACTCCCTTGGGGCCGTGGAACTTGTGAGCGGACATTGAAAGCATATCTATGTGCATCGCCTTGACGTCTATGGGCAGATGCCCGACGGCCTGGACCGCATCGGTGTGGAAATAGACTCCCTTTTCATGGCAGAGCGCGCCTATTTCGGCAATGGGCATTATTGTGCCGACCTCGTTATTTGCAAACATCACCGTTACGAGCACCGTATCGGGACGCATGGCCTCGCGCACCTGATCGACCGTCACCATACCGTATTCATCAACGGGGAGGTATGTTACTTCATAGCCGTTCCTTTCAAGGAGCTGGCAGGTATGAAGCACCGCGTGATGTTCGACCGCGGTCGTGATTATGTGCTTGCCCTTTTTGGAATACCGCTCCGCTATCCCGCGAATTGCGGTATTGTCCGCCTCGGAACCGCCGCTCATGAATATGATCTCGGAGGGATCGGCGTTTATGGCGTCGGCGACCTGCTGCCTTGCCATTGAAAGACCGCTTGCCGCCTTCTGACCGAAATCATGGGGACTGGAGGGGTTGCCGTAAAGCTCCGTCATGTAAGGGACCATTTCCTCGAGGACCTCGGGGAGCAGCCTTGTAGTGGCGGCGTTGTCAAGATATACTCGTTTCATTGCCGTTATCGTTCCTTTCCTGCTGGATCCTGTAATCATCAGCCATATCTTTTATAGTAGTGGATTGGAGAACGTCGTCTATCCTGCGCTGAAGCTTCAGCCAAAGGGGACGGGCGGAGCATGAGCAGGCGTTTTCACAGCTTTGACCCATCTCGGTGCCCACGCAGTCAACTATCGCGGTAGAGCCTTCAAGCGCGGTAAGCACTTCGCGCATGCTGATCTCTTCGGGAGGACGGGAAAGCGTGTAACCGCCGGAAGCGCCCCTTGTGGAGGTGACGAGCCCCGCCTTTTTGAGCGCCGCAATGAGCTGCTCAAGATAGGCGACGCTGACGCCCTGCTTTTCGGCAAGCTGATTGACCGAAAGCCGCCCCGTGCCGTACTCCATCGCGATATCGACCATCGCCTTTATTCCGTATCTGCCTTTGGTTGAAAGCTTCATCGTTTATCCTTTCGTTCTTCTTATGATAGTATTTTACCATCGCGTTATTCTTATGTCAACAATTCCAAGTAAAATAGTAGGATATATTTCGCGGGCTAAATGAAGCGTCAAATACAAAAACCCGCGCAAAGGTTGGGACCTCGCGCGGGCTGAGACGATGGGTTTTGCTTTATGCGCCTACGGTAGAAGGAGCGTCGTTGGGCGCGCGAAGACAGTTGGGCTTTTCATCAGACGTTTCGAGAGAAACGGGAGCCGGGGGAGAGGGCATCCTAACGAGCGCACGCTTCAAGACCTCGTCTGCCTGACGGACGAATATCACGTTGAGTTTTTCGAGAATATCCGCAGGCACTTCCTCAAGATCCTTCTTGTTGGCTTCGGGGATGAGCACCTCGGTGACGCCGGCTCTTGCGGCGGCGAGCAGCTTTTCACGAAGCCCGCCTATCGCAAGGACTCTTCCGCGGAGGGTGATCTCGCCCGTCATGGCAAGTCGGCTCCTGACGGGGATACCGGTCAGGGCGCTTGTGACAGCCGTAAAGAGAGCGATACCGGCGGAAGGCCCGTCCTTCGGGACGGCTCCTTCGGGAACATGGATATGGATGTCGGTATTCTTGATCCTGTCTTCGGAAATATAGAGCAGGTCGGAATGCGCCCTGATGCAGCTTACGGCGATCTTTGCGCTTTCCTGCATGACCTCGCCCAATTTGCCCGTGAGCTGGAGCTGCCCCGTGCCCTTCATGGCGCTGACCTCTATTTCCATTGTGGCGCCGCCAACGGCAGTCCAGGCAAGCCCGTTCACGAGCCCCACAGCGGGGGCTTTTTCAATTTCATCCTCGACGTATTTGGGAGCGCCGAGATACTCATGCAGCTTCGCTTTGCCGACCCTTATGCGCTTTTTGCCTTCCGCTATGTCGCAGGCGGCTTTCCTGCATACGGAAGCGATGCACCTTTCGAGCGAACGCACGCCGGCTTCGCGCGTATATTCGGAAACAATGAGTTCGACTGTTTCCTCGGGTATGGCGAGCATGGACTTCTTGAGTCCGTGCTTTTCAAGCTGCTTGGGGATGAGATGGCGAAGGGCGATCTGAACCTTTTCATTGGCAAGATAGCTCGGCACTTCGATTATCTCCATGCGGTCGCGCAGAGGTTCGGGGATGTCGTAAAGGCTGTTCGCGGTCGTGATGAACATTACCTTCGAAAGATCGTAAGGCATTTCAAGGAAATGATCGCGGAAGGCGAAATTCTGCGCGCTGTCGAGCACTTCGAGCATCGCGGCGGAAGGATCGCCCTGATAATCCTTTGAAAGCTTGTCTATCTCGTCAAAGAGCAACAGGGGATTGACCGTGCCCGCGGTGCGCATAGCGGCGATTATCCTGCCGGGCATGGCTCCGATATAGGTGCGCCGATGGCCCCTTATCTCCGCCTCGTCCTTTATGCCGCCGAGACTCATGCGAACGAATTTGCGCCCCAAAGCCTCCGCTATAGATGAGGATATGGAAGTCTTTCCAACGCCGGGAGGGCCCACGAAGCAGATTATCTGCCCGTTGACCTTGCCGGTGAGCTGGGCGACGGCAAGATGCTCGAGCACCCTTTCCTTTACCTTTTCGAGTCCGTAATGGTCGCGGTCGAGTATCGCCCTGGCGTTTGCAACGTCAAGATTATCGTCGCTCGTTTCGCTGAAGGGCAGGTCGAGCACGCACTCAATGAAAGTCCTCATGGAGGGCATCTCGTGCGAGCCTGCGGGCAGGGTGGAGAAGCGCTCTATTTCCCGGGAAATACGGTCGCGCACCTCTTCGGGCAGCTTTTTGGCGGCAAGCCTTTCGCGGA
The DNA here is from genome assembly GCA_017394835.1 of Clostridia bacterium. Classification (GTDB taxonomy): domain Bacteria; phylum Bacillota; class Clostridia; order Christensenellales; family CAG-138; genus UBA3857. The sequence continues at coordinate 59,870 of JAFPXD010000059.1, read as the reverse complement.
ATTCATCCGCTTCGGTCGCCTCGTTCTCGCCGAGCTCGGCTCTTATGGCCTTGATCTGCTCACGCAGGAAGTATTCCTTCTGGTTGCGCTCTATCGCTTTGCGCACGTCGTCTTCGATCTTCTTTGAAAGCTTTGCGAATTCCTCCTCGCGGCTCATGACGGTAAGAAGATCGAGATTTCTTGCCGTCTGATCGGCAAGGCCTATAAAATGCTGCCTGTCCTCCGCGCGCTGCATAACGACGTTCGCAACGTTATAGGTGTAGCGAAGATCGTCCGTAATGGTCTCTATCGAATCTATCACGTTCTTGACGGGCGCTTTGCCGTTGCCGTAAACGAAATCGCGGAACCTTTGGGAGATCATCTTCCTGTGGGTCGAGGATTCCTCATAAGGGGCGGGGTAGTCGATAAGCTCGTTGAAATCGGCGCGGATAAAGGGAGTCTCCTGCGTGAAGGAGCCGAGACGCACCCTCGTCTCGCCTTCGACGAATACTCTCGAATTGCCCTCGGGCAGCTTTATTATTTTGGTTATGCGGCAGATGCACGCATGATCGTAAAGCGCGGGACGGCTTGTATCGGGATCGCGCGGATCGCGCCTGCAAACGATTATTATCCTGTTATCTTCGCCGACGGCGGTATCAACTGCGGCAATGTTTGCCGAATTACCCAGATCGAAGCTCAATATGACGTATGGCATAGCCACTATGCCGCGCAGAGGGACCACCGGAAGCGTGTTTCTCGTATATGCGCTCATTCTCTTGCCTCCTTTTCTTAAACGCTCTTTAGGGGGGATTATACATTATCGGAGCGAAATAATCAACATTTTGGCGCATGACAATTATTTGAAGCGGGTACGGAAGGCTCAATATCAAGCAAAAACAACGCAAAACCGCATTTATATATTTTAACTGAGCGGCTTTATGTGGTATAATAAATTGGATTATAATGTTAGAGTTGTATGCTTTTGCGTAAGGAAGCAAAAGATACTGCTCTTATTCACGGCAGGAGGTAATGAAAATGGCAGTAAGAAAGATAAAAACAGGTGATGCGGAATGCCTTTACAAGGCAGCCAAGCCCGTTAAGGCTTTTGACAATAAGCTTGCCGAGCTGCTTGACGATATGGCGGAGACCATGTATAAAGCAGATGGCTGCGGCCTTGCCGCGCCTCAGGTTGGCGTGCTGCGCCGCGTGGTGGTAATAGACTGCAGCGAGGAACGCGACGGCCTTATAGAGGCCGTCAATCCCGAGATAATCGAGACCTCCGGCGAGCAGGGCGGCATGGAAGGATGCCTTTCGTTCCCCAATGAAACGGGTTACGTGATCCGCCCCAACGTCGCCGTAATGCGCGCTTTTGACAGGAACGGCAATCAGTTCGAGCTTCGCGGAGAAGGCCTGCTCGCAAGGGCCATGCTTCACGAATGCGATCATCTCGACGGCAAGGTATATAAAAGGCTCGTGATCCCCACTCCCGATGAATACAAGGAGGATTGAGCCGTAATATGAGGATCGCATTTCTCGGCACCCCCGAATTCGCGCTGCCCTCGCTTAAAATGCTGTATGAGCGCGGGTTCGTTATAGCCGTATTCACCCAGCCGGACCGTCCTCGCGACAGGGGGCACGGCTTGAAAATGCCCCCCGTTAAGGAGCTTGCGCTTTCGCTCGGGCTGCCCGTGCTTCAATTTGAAAAGATCCGTTCGGAGGAGGGGGTCGCGGCGCTCCGCGCCTTTGCTCCCGACCTTATGGTAACGGCGGCTTTCGGGCAGATCCTTTCCGGCGAGAATCTTTCGATCCCCAAATACGGCTGTATAAACGTGCACGGCAGCCTGCTCCCCAAATACCGCGGCGCCGCGCCCATACAATGGGCCGTAGTAAACGGCGAGAAGGAAACGGGCGTCACGACTATGCTCACGGATATAGGGCTCGACTGCGGGGATATCCTTATGTCCCGCTCGACCGAGATAGGCGGAAATGAGACGTCGGGCGAGCTTTACGACCGTCTTTCCGTAATGGGCGCCGAGCTGCTTTCTGAAACGATAGACGCGCTTATTAACGGCAGCCTTAAAAGGACCCCGCAGGATGAAGCGGAGGCGACCAGATGCGGCATGATAAAAAAACAGATGGCTGAGATCGATTTTACGAAGCCCGCATGCCGCGTGCATGATCTTATCCGAGGGATGAACCCTTCGCCTATGGCATATACGTTGCTGGACGGTCAGCCCGTTAAGGTAATAAGATCGAGCCTTGACCGCTGCGAAGGCGTCGATACGGAAGGCGCGTCCTGCGGCGAATGTATAATTGCCGACAGCAAGCACGGCCTGTTCGTAAAATGCGGCGAAGGCTGTATTGAGCTTTGCGAGCTTCAGTTCGCGGGCTCAAAGCGCATGGAGGCGAAAGCCCTTCTTAATGGCAAAAAACTGCTGAACAGGGTGTTCGGGCAATGACTCCGGAAAGAGCCGCATACAACATATTGCTTAAAATAACGAGGGAGAACGCGTTCGCAAACCTCGCTCTTAAGGATGAGCTTAAAAACTGCGGCTCCGTCAACACGGCGAGGGTCACCGCGCTCGTTTATACGGCGATAGAGCATATAAACTATTGCGACAGCCTTATAAACTCCTTCGCAAAGGGCCGTCTGCATCATTCGATAAGATGCATACTGAGGCTTGCGTTGGCCGAAGCGTTCTTCATGGATGCGCCGGATCACGCGGTCTGTACCCGTGCGGTGGAGCTTACCCGCGGGATAGGCAAGGATAAGCTCACGGGGTACGTAAACGGTGTGCTGAGGAGCATACTGCGGGCGAAAGAGAACGGCGCGCTTCCCGATCTGCCCGCCGATTTCGGCGAGAGGATGGAGCTTCTTACCGGGTACCCGAAGTTCATTGCGGAAGAATACGCCGCGGTTTACGGCGCGGAAAACGCCGAAAAGCTCATGACGGCAAGGGTAAAAGGCACTGTGCTTCGCCCATGCTTCCCGCACACAGCAGTGGAGCTGAAGGCTCATCTCGATTCCCTTGGCGTAAAATACAGGGAAAGCGAGCTGGTCCCTGGCTCTTTGATCGCAGATTCACTTGGCGCGGACCTTACGGAAGATCCTTTATTCGGAAAGGGCGCGTTCACGGTGCAGTCCGAAGGGGCGTCGTTGGCGTGTATCGCGCTCGATCCTAAGCCCGGAATGAGAATACTCGACGCCTGCGCGGCGCCGGGCGGCAAAACGGCCTGCATTGCGGATCTTTCGGAAAGAAAGGCGCGGATCACCGCATGGGATATCCATCCCCACAGAGTGGAGCTCATAAAAAACACGCTTGCAAGGCTCGGGATAGATAACGCGGAATGCGAAGTGTTCGACGCTTCGATATTCGATATGGCTTTTGAGGAAAGCTTCGACGCCGTCCTTTGCGACGTGCCTTGTTCCGGAATGGGCGGGGGCTCCAAGCCCGATGCGCTCATGCGCCGAACGAAGGAGAGCATAGAAGAGCTTGCCGTACTGCAGCTCAGAATACTGCTCGCCTGCTCGCAGTATGTGAAAACAGGCGGCGCTCTCGTTTATTCGACCTGCACAGTCTCAAAAAAAGAAAACGAGGGAGTTATCGAACGCTTCCTGCAAAGCGGCAGCGGGTTCGAGCTTGTTCCTTTGGATAGTTATGTTCCCGAAAAGCTCAGAGAAAGGGGCAAAACGGGAATGCTCACGCTCCTCCCGAGCGTTGACGGGGCTGAAGGCTTCTTTATAGCAAAGCTGATAAGAAAGGTTTAATATGACGGCAGAACTGTCATCAATGGAATATGAAGGCGTGCTTGAGCTCATGACCGAGCTCGGCGAACCTAAATTCCGCGCAAAGCAGGTATTTTCCTGGCTTGCCCGCGGAGTGCGCCCCGAAGAAATGACGAACATCCCAAAAGCGCTCAGGGAAAAGCTTGCGCTGCTTCCCTTCGGCGGAGCGCGCATTATCGAAACGAAGCATTCCCAAAGGGATGAGACCATGAAGTTTCTCTATGAGCTCGACGACGGCAACATAGTCGAAGGCGTGCTTATGAGCTATTCATACGGCAATACCCTCTGCATCTCAAGTCAGGTCGGGTGCAGGATGGGGTGCGCCTTCTGCGCCTCCACGTTGAACGGCAAGGTGCGCGATCTTACAGCGGGCGAGATGCTTTCGGAAGTGACTGCGGTGGAAAGAGCCGTCTCCGCAGGCGAGGGAAGGAAGCGCACCGTAACAAATATAGTGATGATGGGCTGCGGCGAACCGCTCGATAATTATGAAAACACCGTTGCGTTTTTGAAGAGAGCTACGGCCGACGACGGTCTGGGCATCAGCCCCCGAAACATATCGCTTTCGACCTGCGGGCTCGTGCCTCGCATTTACACTCTGCCGGAGGATGCTCCTCACGTAACGCTTTGCATATCGCTGCATGCGCCGAATGATGAGCTTCGCCGCCGCACAATGCCCATTGCAAACGCATATTCGCTCCGCGAGCTCATACCTGCGGCAAAGCATTATGCCGACGTTACGGGCAGGCGCGTCATATTCGAATATGCGCTGATTGAAGGCGTAAACTCTTCGGATGAGCACGCACGCGAGCTTTCAAGGCTGCTTCGCGGGATCAACTGCCACGTTAATCTGATCCCATTAAACAGCGTTAAGGAGCGGAGCCTTAACGGCGTGACGAGGAGCCGCGCGGCCCAGTTTGCGGCGCTGCTCGAAAAACTGCATATCTCAGCTACCGTAAGGCGCGAGCTCGGAACAGATATAGACGGCGCGTGCGGTCAGCTCCGAAACAAGCATATAGAAAACGAAAAGGAGGAGATCCTGTGATATACGCATACAGAAGCGAAAAAGGGCTTCGAAAAAAGAATGAGGATTCCTTCTACGTTCCCGATGAAGGCAAGCGGCCCGCTGTTATAGTCGCCGACGGAATGGGCGGACATATCGCGGGCGAGGTCGCAAGCAGAATGGCGATCGAATCGATAGTTAAGGTGATAGATTCGGCTGCACCCGGCCAAAGCACCGTCGCTCTGCTTCGCCGCGCGATAAGTGAAGCGAACACCGCGGTATTCGATCTTTCAATGACCGATAACGATTATTCCGGCATGGGGACCACTGTCGTAATGGCGCTTCTCGAGCCGGATAAATACACCGTCGCAAGCATAGGCGACAGCCGCCTTTACCATTTTGACAGCAGCCGCTTACGCAGGGTAACGAGGGATCATTCCTACGTGCAGGAGCTCGTTACGGCGGGTATGATAACAGAGGAGCAAGCGAGGGTGCATCCCCAGCGCAATCTTGTGACGCGTGCGGTAGGCACTTCCCGCTTTGAAAAGGCGGACGCCGGGGTCAGGAGCTGGCGCAGGGGCGATATGCTTCTGCTCTGCTCGGATGGGCTCTGCGGCGCTGTCGATGATAAGGATATTGAGGAAACACTGAAGTCCGAGCCGGATCTTCTCTGCTGCTGCGATCTGCTTGCGGAGCTTGCGCTGAAGCAGGGTTCGACGGACAACATAACGATAGTGCTTGTTAAAAACGAGGAGGCCGAATACTATGAAGGGTAAGCTCCTCAACAACAGGTATCTGATAGAAGAAAAGGTCGGCAGCGGCGGCATGGCCGACGTATATAAGGGCATGGATACGGAAACCGGAGAAACCGTAGCCATTAAAGTATTAAAGCAGGAATACAGCAGCGATCCCCAGTATTTGAGGCGCCTTGGCCGTGAAGCGGAGGCGATGGTATCGCTCAAGAACGAGCATATAGTTTCGTTCTACGATATAGGCAGCGAGGACGATATCCATTACCTCGTTATAGAATACGTTGACGGGCGTACTCTGCGCGAGGTGATGGATGAAAAGGGAGCAATGGATCCCGACGAGGCGGCGGCAATAGTCTGCGACGTGCTCGAAGGCCTTTCTCACGCTCACAAGAAGGGACTCGTCCACAGGGACGTAAAGCCCCAGAACATAATGATAACCTCCGAAGGCGTTATAAAGCTCGCAGATTTCGGTATTGCGAAGATAGCCGGGAAAGCTACAAAAACGTACGACGGCAAGGAAGCCATGGGCTCCGTTTACTATATCTCCCCGGAGCAGGCAATGGGCGATACGGTCGATGCTCAGGCCGATATCTATTCCGTAGGAATAATGCTGTATGAGATGCTTTCGGGTGCGCCGCCCTTTACGGGGGATAACGCCGTACAGGTGGCTTTGAAGCACATAAACGAGCAGATGATCCCCCTGACCGAGGCCGTTCCCGATATAGCGCCCGCGCTTTCGGACGTTGTTTCAAAGGCCGCCTGCAAGAGCAGAAAATACCGTTACGCATCCGCGGACGAGATGGAGCGGGATCTTAAAAAAGCCGTACGCAATCCGCTTTCGAGATTTGCTTCGCTTCCGGAAGAGGCGCTCCGCGCAAAGCCCGAGGATCCCGGAAGGGGCGGCAAGACCCGCGGCGAGCATGCGACGAAGGTCATAATCGCGAGCGTGCTTTCGGTAGTTGCGCTGTTTATTGCGATGTTTGTAATGTCCCTCGCGGGGCAGAAGAACGCATACGCAAAGGCTCCGAACTTTTTGGGGTACGCGCTTGAGACCGCCGAGATCTATGCGGAAAACCGCGGCTTCTCGATAGAGGTCACGGACCACGCCTCATCCGATGAATACCCGGCAGGCGAAGTCTGCGGGCAGTCTCCCGCCGCGGGCTCAAAGGTAAAACCCGGCACAGTGTTCAAAATAACCGTCAGCACCGGCATGGAAACGGTACAGGTTCCGGATCTGTACGGGCTTACTGTAGAAGAAGCCCGAAAGCGCCTTGAAGCCGCGGGGCTCGAACTGGATACCACCATTTCATACGAAGTCTCCGCTAAGCCCGTGGGCACGGTAATAGGGCAGTCCGTGAACCCGCATGAAACGGTAATGGCAGGAGATTCGATAAGGATCACCGTAAGCAAGGAGGTCATATCCGAAACCACGACCATGCCGAACCTCATCGGGCGCGAGATAGCAGAAGCGCTTGATATGCTCAAAAACGCGGGCATAGGAAATTACTGGATATACGTCAGCGATACCGTAGATAACGGCTACGAATACGATGATTATCAGGTGTTCGATCAAAGCCCCGCCGCGGGTATGGCCGTGCTTTACAACAGCAGTTTGAAGGTCGATATAAAGATGTTCAAGGAGGATATAGGCAAATATAAGGCCGAGTTTTCCGAGAACGTGACCCTCAGCGCATCATCGAACGAGGTGGTAGTGACCATCCTTACCGGCCTTGGCGAAGTCGTCATTTACCGCGGCATATACGAGCCCGGATCGTATTCCATCCCCTTTACGGGCAGGTATTGGCAGAACGGCAATTATACCTGCACCCTGTATGTAAACGGCTCGGTCTATACGAGCTTTACAAGATCCTTTGAATGACGGAGGCGGAATTGCAGACCATAGGCGAAGGGAAAATACTGAAGGGCGTGGGCAGCTTCTATACCGTGCTTACGGAAGATGGGAAAAGCGTCGTCTGCAAAGCGAGGGGGCTGTTCCGAAAGCTCGGAACGGTGCCGCTTCCCGGCGATAACGTAAGCATAGCTATCGACAAAAAGAACGGCGGATTCATTACCGACATCCACGTGAGAAGGAATGAGCTCGTTCGTCCCGCTGTTGCAAATATAGATATACTGCTGATAGTTGTTTCCGCAGGCGAGCCGGAGCCGGATCCGGAGCTTGCGGACAAGCTCATAATCTACTGCGACAAGCAGGGGATAGAGCCCGTGCTTATAATAAACAAATGCGACGGAGGCGAAACGGAAGCAAGCCGCTCCATATTCCGTCAGTACGAAAACGCGGTTGACGCCGTGCTTGAAGTTTCCGCGGAGACGGGGTATGGCATGGAAAGGCTCAAAGCAATCCTTGCCGGCAGGACGGTTTGCCTTGCCGGGCAGTCGGCCGTTGGGAAATCCTCGCTCATAAACGCGTTGCTCGGGCTTTCGCTCGAAACGGGCGAGCTTTCCGCAAAGACCGAACGCGGAAGGCACACGACCCGTCATGCGGAGCTTCTTATAACGCCGGAGGGCGGTTTTATTGCCGATACGCCGGGGTTTTCGATGCTCGAATCCGTCCCGATGGAGCCGGAGGAGATACCGAAAGCTTACCGGGAATTTGCGGAGTTTTCCCCGAAATGCAGGTTCACGGGATGCATGCATCTTTCCGAACCCGACTGCGCGGTAAAGCAGGCGCTTTCGGAAGGAGTCATAAACAGGGAGCGTTACGAACGCTATAAAAAGATAGCAAACGAAGCACTTGAAGCAAGGAGGCATAAATATGACTGACAGGATAATGGTTGCGCCGAGCATACTTTCGGCGGATTTCACAAAGCTGGGCGAGGAAGTGGCAAATCTCAAGGGATGGGGCGCGGATCTCGTGCATCTTGATGTTATGGACGGCAGCTTCGTTCCCAATATTACGTTCGGCGCGCCCATGTGCAAGGCGCTCCGCCCCGTGAGCGACCTCATATTCGACGCGCATCTTATGGTCTCGGAGCCTGCGAAATGGGTTAAGGATTTTGCCGAGGCCGGAGCCGATATAATAACCATCCACAGGGAAGCGGATATTCACAGCCACCGCACGCTTCAGCTCATTCGATCCTACGGTATAAAGGCCGGCATTGCGATCAATCCCGCCACGCATGAAAACGCTGTCGAATACCTGCTTGAAGACGCGGATATGGTGCTTGTAATGAGCGTCAACCCCGGTTTCGGCGGGCAGAAGTTCATTGATTCAGCGCTCAGAAAGATAGAAAGCATCGGAAATATGGCCGTAAAGCGCGGCCTTGAGCTCGATATCGAGGTCGATGGCGGCGTGAACGAAAAGACCGCAAAGCTCTGCCGCGATGCGGGCGCGAACGTGCTCGTAGCCGGAAGCGCGGTATTCAAGGCTCCCGACAGGGCTGCAATGATAAAGGCGATAAGAGGTAACTGATGGCTAAAAAACGCGGTGACAACGAACAGATGAGCTTCGGCAGCGGTGTGGAGACCTTTAACGTCGTCAGCATGGACGACGTTATGCACAACGCTATGCTGCCCTATGCCGAGCACGTTATTTTGGAAAGGGCGCTCCCGAGGGTGGAGGACGGCCTGAAACCCGTTCAGCGCAGGATAATCTATACTATGCTGGAGCTCGGCAACACCCCCGACAAGCCCTATAAAAAGTCGGCGCGCGTGGTTGGCGAATGCCTGGGTAAATTCCATCCTCACGGCGATTCCTCCGTCTATGACGCGATGGTGCGTATGGCGCAGGATTTCAATATGCGCCTCCCGCTTGTTGACGGGCAGGGCAATTTCGGCTCCGTTGACGGCGATCCCGCCGCCGCCATGCGTTATACGGAGGTCCGTATGGCGCCTTCCGCAATGGACATGGTGCGCGATATAGAAAAGGATACCGTAAGGTTTGCGCTCAACTTTTCCGATACGCTTAAGGAGCCCGAAATGCTCCCCGGCAGATTTCCCAATCTGCTCATAAACGGCGCAAACGGCATAGCGGTCGGCCTTACGACTTCCATCCCGACCCATAACCCTGGCGAAGCGATAGCCGCCGTGATAGCGAGGATCCAAAACCCGAAGATCAGCCTTGACGAAATAATGAAGATAATGCCCGGCCCCGATTTCCCGACGGGCGGCTATATCATAAAGTCGGACGAGATACGCACCGCCTACGAAACGGGGCGCGGCAAGCTTTTGAACCGCGCGAAGACCCATTTCGAGACGCTGAAGAACGGCAGAAAGCTTATAGTCATTACCGAGTTCCCGTATCAGGTAAACAAAGCGAGAACGATGGTCGGAATACGAGAACTGTGGGAAAGCAAAAAAGCCATGTTCTCCGGGATCTACGATATAAGGGACGAATCCGACAGGCAGGGCATAAGGGCCGTCATAGAGCTCAAAAAGGATGCGGACGAGCATAAAATATTGAAACAGCTCCTCAAGTATTCGGATCTGCAGAGGACGTTCGGAGTTATAATGGTCGCCATTGCGGAGGGCAAACCCAAACAGCTTTCGCTGCTGGAGCTCATTGACCATTATATCCGCTACCAGGAGGAGGTCGTGACTCGCAGGACGAGGAACGAGCTCGAGGCGGCGGAACGAAGAGCGCATATACTCGACGGCCTTCTGATCGCTCTACTCAATATAGATGAAGTAATAAAGCTCATAAGGGCCTCCAAATCGCCGAAGATCGCCAAGCAGGGCTTGATGGATACATTCGACCTCACTGCTGTCCAGGCGGAAGCGATCCTCGATCTGCGTCTGCAAAGACTTACAAATCTCGAACAGATAGCCATACAGCGCGAGCATGACGATCTCGTAAAGGAGATAGCAAGGCTCAAGGCGCTGCTGTCCTCCAAAAAGAAGCTCGATAAACTCATAATCGACGAGCTTACCGAAATATCTGAAAAGTACGCCGATCCGCGCCGCACTCAAATCATTTCCGATGACGGGGAAACGGAACCGGAGGAGCCCGTTGCGGTCAGCGAACCCGCCGCGGTGCTCGTTCTGCCGGAAAACAGGCTTCGCAGAGTTACGCTTTCGCAGTATAAGGATGAGCTCGCCGAAGAGGATGAGGCGGTCGCAGTCTATAAGACAACGACGGACGAAACGCTCCGTATGTTCACGGATAAAGGCTATATGCTCTCGCTTCCGGTCAGCGATATTCCGGAGGTCAAACCCTCGGCAAAGCCCACGAATCTTTCGGCGCTCATTCCGATCGAAACCGGTGAAAAGGTGATCTCGTCCTTTATTGAGGAACGAAAGGCAGGCAGATACATATTCTATACCCGCAGCGGCATGGTAAAATCGACCGCGGCGGAGGAGTATCTCACCCGCGTAAAGCGCATAGCCGCCATCAATCTGAAGGATGACTCGCTCATAGGCTGCGATTACGTGATAGACGAGACAGAGCTTTCCGTAATGCTCATTACAAAGAACGGCATGGGCATAAGGTTCGAGGCTTCGGCCGTTCCCGTAACAGGCAGGCAGACTGCGGGCGTCCACGGGATGAAGCTTGATGAGGGCGATTCGATCGTTTACGGCGGCGCCATCACCGAGGAGGGCGAGATCATAACCGTTACCGACCGCGGCTACATGAAGCGCAGCTTCGTGTTTGACCATGACATTCAGGGCCGCAACGGCAAGGGTACGATTTGCTTCGGGTTCAAGAAAAACGGCTCGAACGGTACGGAGCTTGTCGCCGCGCTCCACGTAACGGTGCCGCGGGATATTACCGTGATACAGGCGCATGGCGAGAAGACCACGGTGAATTCCGAAGAGATCAAGATAGAAGCCAGAGCAGGGAAGGGCCAGCCCGCTGTAATGGCAATGCTGGATGACGTAGTCGTTGGAATAAAATAATATACTTTATGAAAGTGCTTTACAAACCGCTTCGCTTGTCGTATAATAGCGGAGCAGTTTGAAATGCGCTTGGGGCTTTAGCGAAGTTGGCTATCGCGCTACACTGGCAGTGTAGAGATCACCGGTTCGAATCCGGTAAGCTCCACCAAAGAAAATGAGATGCCATCGGCATCTCATTTTCTTTCGTAAAAGTTTTTGATTTGAGCCGCGGATCTGCGTATGCAAATCCAAAAGCGCAGCGGCAAACCGGCCGGTATAGCAGTCAATAAACTCGCTGCGCACGGTTCAGAATCCGGTAAGCTCTACCAAAGAAAATGAGATGCCGATGGCATCTCATTTTCTTTCGTAAAAGTTTTTGATTTGAGCCGCGGATCTGCGTATACAAATCCAAAAGCGCAGCGGCAAACCGGCCGGTATAGCAGTCAATAAACTCGCTGCGCACGGTTCTGAATCCGGTAAGCTCCACCATGTAAGAAACCTCTTTTGTCTGCAATGCAAAAGAGGTTTTCTTGTTGTTTTATGAGGATGAATATAGTATAATTATCTCAATAAACCGAAATCGTTGAGGAAAGTGTATGGTAGAGCTTATAAAAAGATGTCCCGAATATGTGGCAGGGTACAAAGAGTATTGCCAGGAATTGTATGATAACCATGTCGCCTATTTCCGGCCCACAGATCCTAAGTTTATTGATGACGAATGGTTTTTTCGTACTAAATCATGGTATGACAGAAAAGAACAGGGACTGGCAGAAGGTCAACCCATCAGTTTTCACTATTGGGTAATCGACAACGGAAAATTCATCGGAGAATTCCAACTCCGAACCGAATTTCCCGAAAAGGTAATGCTGGATATCGGAAGCATCGGTTATGCAGTCAGAGTTTCGGAACAAGGAAAAGGATACGGCAAAGAGATCCTTCGCCTTGGGTTGGAGATTGCAAAGCAGCACGGCATGGAAAAAGTGCTGCTGACAATCAATGATGAAAACAAAGCTTCCATTCGCGTATGCGAAGCATTGGGCGGTGTCTGGAAAGACACCATAGATGCCTGCAACGATGCGGAGGGGCAGCATTTGCTGAGACGGTATTGGATAACCCTTTGATCGTCACATTCCCGTTTATCGAACTCTGCGTTGGTACACTTTTAGGCATCCTTTCTGCGGTTTGGTGTCCTTTTTCGCGTTCTTTCTTTGTTTCGTAAAAGTTTTTGATTTGAGCCGCGGATCTGCATATGCAATCCAAAAGCGCAGCGGCAAACCGTCCGGTATAGCAGTCAATAAACTCGCTGCGCACGGTTCGGGATCCGGTAAGCTGCGCTCCCCAAAGCTCACCTTCCATTTATTATCTCCCGTACCCGTAATCACAGGATCGAATAAAAAACATATTAAAATAAGCTCTTCCAATCCTTGTATATTTGTGTTATAATTTATAAGTTAGATAGGGGGTGCTTCTATTGGCTTACAGCATGACCGGTTTCGGCAGAGCAAATCTTTTGATCGACGGACGTGAGATGACCGTTGAATTGAAGAGCGTCAATCACCGTTTTCTCGATCTCGGGTTCAGAATGCCCAGGCATATTTCTTTCCTTGAGGATGAGATCCGCCGCTTCCTGACCGAAAGGCTCACGCGCGGCCACGTTGACGTTTTTGTGACGTATAGGAACACCCGTACCGATGCGCGCACTGTCGAGCTCGATCCCGCGCTTCTCGGCGCATATATCGCCGCGGCAAAAACCTGCGAAACGGAATTCGGCCTGCGGAACGATCTTTCCGTCGTTAACGCGCTTCGTCTGCCGGACGTTGCGAACGTTGTGGAAGCGGAAGAGGATCGTGAAGCCGTCGCGTCTTTGTTAAAAAACACCCTCGAAATAGCCGTGAACGAGCTTATCGAAATGCGCCGCGTTGAAGGCGAACGCCTTTGCGCCGATCTTTTGAAAAGGCTTGAAACAGTGCTTGCACTCCGTGCCGCAATAGCCGAACGCGCGCCTGCGGTCGTCGAAAACTACCGCGCCAAACTCAACGAAAGGATCGCCGCAGTTCTTTCCACTCAGGAAATAGATGCAGCGAGGCTTGCGACGGAAGTCGCCCTCTTTGCGGATAAAGCCAATATCGACGAAGAGCTCGTAAGGCTCATGAGCCACGTTGCGGCGGCAAGGGAACTCTTGATCAACGGCTCCGCAGTCGGCCGCAAGATGGATTTCATAGTGCAGGAAATGAACAGGGAGTTCAATACAATAGGCTCCAAGGCGAACGATAAGGATATAACAGCGCTTGTCATAGAGGGCAAGGCCGAGATAGAAAAGATCAGAGAACAAGTGCAAAATCTCGAATAACAGGAGCAGTAAACATGAAAAAAGGCATCCTTCTTATTGTTTCGGGCCCGTCCGGAGTCGGAAAGGGCACTGTTTCAAAGGCCCTTCTTAACGGCAGCAATGGGGAAATGACCTTCTCCGTTTCCGCAACGACGAGGGATCCGCGCCCCGGCGAAGTGCACGGAGTCGATTACTTCTACGTCAGCAAGGAAGAGTTCGACCGCATGATCGAAGACGGCGAATTCCTTGAATACATGAACGTATTCGGCCGCAACTATTACGGCACCCCCAGAAAATACGTTGAAGAGCAGATCTCCATGGGCCGCGACGTGCTCCTTGATATAGACGTAAACGGCGCTATGAACGTTAAGAAGAACTATCCGGAAGCAGTCGCGATAATGCTTGCCCCGCCTACAATGAAGGAGCTACGCCGCAGGCTCGAAACCAGGGCGACCGAGACCCAGGAAGTGATCGAGCGCCGTCTTGCAGAGGCCAAATCCGAGCTTTCGCATATGGCGGATTATGATTTCGTTGTTGTGAACGACGATCTGGAGCTTGCTATAGAGCAGTGCCGCAGGATAATCGAGACCAGCAAGCTCACCCCCGGTTATTGCGAAGATTTCGTAAACACCCTCATAGAAGAGGATTTCTAATAGACAATTACCTTTTAAGGAGGAATTAGACCATGATGAATCAACCCCCAGTAAACGAGATCGAAGTCAAGGCAGGCTGCCGCTATATGCTCGTTACCTCCGTCGCAAGGCGCGCAAGGCAGATAATGCGCTCCGGTGAAGATATTGGCAATGAAAAGCCCGTTTCGCTCGCCGTTGAGGAGCTCAACGCCGATAAGCTCACGATCAAATACCCGGAGGAGTACAAAAAGACTTCCGAATTCTGATTTCGAATAAAAGAGGTGTAAAGCTTGTTTGCGAAGATAATAGTCGATATAGCGAATTCCAACGTTGACAGGCTTTTCACATACTCGATCCCCAATGAACTCGACGTCCGTCCCGGGCATCGGGTTCTTGTGCCTTTTGGAAGGGGCAACAAGCCCACGGAAGGCTTCGTTATAGAAGTCTGCCCGGAGTATGAAACGGGTTTCCCCGTAAAGCCGCTCATACGCACTATGGAGCCCTATACATGCCTGCTTGAAGATCAGCTCGAGCTTGCAAAATGGATACAGAAGGCATACCACTGCACGCTTTGCGACGCGCTCCGCCTTATGATCCCCGCACAGCTTCGCGGATCGAGGGTGAAGGAAAAGACGGTGAGGACTGTCCGCATAGCGGAAGGGCTCGATGCGGAAGCTTTCAGGGCGTCGCTTCTGAAAAAGGACGGCTGCCCGAGATCCCCCAAACAGCTTGAGGTTTTCGATATGCTTGTCAAGACGGGCGCTCCCATGGAGGTATCCGATCTTTCGGCGTATATCCCCAACGCAGCCGCCGCCGTTTCGGCGCTGATCAAGAAGGGGTGCTTGACCGAAGAAGGCTTCGTCACTTTCAGAGATCCGTTCGGTAACAAGGTTGAACGCGATATTCCGCCCGAGCTTACGAAAGCGCAGAAGAGCGCAGTCGAGGCTATCTCCGAAGGCGATGAAGGCAGCGTATTCCTTCTGCACGGAGTTACGGGAAGCGGCAAAACGGAGGTGTATCTCAACGCGATAAGCCGCGTTCTCGAAGAGGGCGGGGGAGCGATAGTGCTCGTTCCCGAGATCTCGCTCACTCCGCAGACGACCGACCGATTCAGACGCAGATTCGGCGATACGGTAGCCGTGATGCACAGCCATTTGGGCGTTGGCGAAAGGTATGACGAATGGCGAAGGCTCCGCCTTGGTAAAGCAAGGGTGGTAGTTGGAGCAAGATCGGCCGTGTTCGCTCCCGTTGAAAACTTAAAACTCATTATTATAGACGAGGAGCATGAACCCTCTTACCGATCCGAAAGCAAGCCGGAGTATTCCGCCGACGAGACGGCTATAAGAAGGGTAAGACTTTCGCACGGGAAGCTCGTGCTCGGCAGCGCGACTCCTCAGCTGATCTCGTATCTGCGCGCCAAACAGGGAGCATATAAGCTTTTGTCTCTTCCCGAGCGCATAAACGGCATACCGATGCCCAACGTCGAAATAGTGGATATGCGCCGTGAATTTGCCTCCGGCAACAACGGCATATTCTCACGCAGTCTTTCGGAAAAGCTTAAGCAAACGATCGAAAACGGCGATCAGGCGATACTGTTCCTCAACAGAAGAGGCTATTCCCATCATGGGGAATGCCGCGCCTGCGGGTTCGTGTTTACTTGCCCGCACTGCGACGTGGCGATGACCTATCACAAATTCGACGATTCGCTCCGCTGCCATTACTGCGGTTATTCGGTTCGCGTGCCGCAAAAATGCCCCTCCTGCGGTTCAAGATACATAAAATACACGGGGATAGGCACTCAGCAGGTAGAGGAGCAGCTTAAGGAGCTGATCCCGGGCGTAAGGTGTCTCCGCATGGATACCGATACCACGGGCGGGAAGACCTCCCACCGTGACATATTGGATGAATTCACCGCGGGCAATGCGGATGTGCTGATAGGCACGCAGATGGTCGCAAAAGGCCTCGATATTCCGAACGTCACGCTCGTCGGTGTGGTGTTTGCCGATTCTTCGCTGTTCCATTCCGATTTCAGGAGCGGCGAGCGCACCTTCCAGCTTTTGACTCAGGTGGCGGGCCGCGCCGGCAGAGCCATGCGGGAAGGCTCCGATTTGCAGGGCCGGGTCGTTATACAGACGAACGCTCCCGAGCACAGAGCGGTGAGGCTTGCCGCGGTGCATGATTACAAGAGCTTTTTCGATCTTGAGATACGGGACAGAGCGCATACGCTGTTCCCGCCTTTTGCCGTTTTTGCAAGAGCGCTGTTTGAGTGCGCGGATGAAAAACGCGCGGCGGAGCTTGCTTCAGAATTCTCCGAAGCGGCGGAAAAAACCATTGCGGAAACTCTTAAACCGCACGATGCGTTGAACGAATTGCTGTTCATCGGCTGGGGGCCCGCTCCAATAAGAAAGAGGGACGATCTTTTCCGCTATTCGGTAATAATAAAGCTTGCGCGAACGAAACATACCTCGCTTGCGGTGAACGCTCTTTGGGAACTTTCGGATTCCAACCGTACGGATGGCTTCAGGGGTGTGGAGATCAATCCCACGGACCTGCTGTAAAGCCTCCGAGCCAGCTTGCGGCGATCAATCCGAACCAATCCGAAAACCGGGCTTTTTCAACGGATTCCGCGGCAACGAGCGGCAATGACGCCGCCGTGTTGCCTTCGGGATCCTTTATAATAAGATCTCCTATCTGTGCGCCCTTTACGACAGGTGCTTCTATAAGCTCGGGAAGTACCGCCTCCGAAACGAGCTTTTTGCAGTTGACGGGCACAAGCAGATCGATCCTTGAAGCGGTCACTGCCGGAACGCTCGTTTTGATCCCGCCCGTTACGGTAACGCGACCCATGATCTCGCCTTCTTCGGACAGCGAAAAATGCCTGTAATTTGAAAATGCGTGATCGAGGAGGTCCTGTGCGGTTTTGAACCTTGATGAAGAATCGGGAGCTCCGGCGACGAGAGCCAAAAATGAAGATGAGCCGCGCCTTGCGGCAAATGCTCCGCAGTAATCGGTTTGGCCGACAGACCCCGTGGCGATCCCAAAGCATCCCGAATAGAAACGTACGAGCCTGTTGGGATTGGTAAGCTCCGTAGCGGGGGCTTTTTCATGCGGCAGGGTATCGGTATAGACGGATGAATATTTAAGGAAGGCAGGGCTTTCCGAAAGGGCGATGCACACCTTTGCAAGATCGAAAAGCGAATAGGTATCGCCCCTTCCAAGTGCGTTTGATGGGGAAGAAAGCCCGAGCCTTGTCATGCAGGCGCTTTCCGCTTCGAGTATGGAGGCTTCCGAGCCGAATATCCCCATGAGCAAGGAAAGAAGCGCGTCGCCCGCGTTTATCACGACAGCCGCTTTAAGAAGCTCGCCGAGGCGTATATGCTCGTTTTCGGCAATGAATGCCGTTGAGCCCTTTATTTGTGAAGCCTCGCGCGATACGACCGTCAAGGCGCTTTCATCCGCAGAGCCGTTATCGAAAGCTTCACAGGCAGTCAGCAGCGCGGGAAGACGCACAAGTCCGGCGGGATCCAGCGATTCATAGGCGTTTTTTTCAGCGATAACGGTATGAGAGTTCAAGTCCATCAGCAGATATGCGTGCGCGTCGCTGCTTATTGCGGCGCCTGACAGCGCATAAGCGGGGGAAGCCGCGATGAGTATCGCCGTCAATACGGCGCAGATGAGCCTTTTCATATAGTCCCTCCGATAGGTTTTGCTTAAAAGTATTCATTGAGACCCTAAATAATTATTGGCCTTGCCAATCGGGGGTGAAATGTATTATAATCTAATTCGTGAAAATATGTGCTTAATTGCTACGGAGGATCGATTTGGATACAGCTTTGCTTAACAGCATATTGAAAAAGGTCGAAAAGCCTTCACGTTACACGGGCGGGGAACTCAATATGAGGGAAAAGCCTCTCGTCCGCGAGGATGGATTCAGGCTCAACCGTTTTGCGCTCTGTTTCCCGGATGTTTATGAGATAGGCATGAGCCACCTCGGCTCCCGCATAATCTATAACGTATTAAACGAAAGACGGGATACCTACTGCGAGCGCTCTTACGCCCCGTGGTTTGATATGGAAAAGGCACTGCGCGAAAACAGCCTGCCTATCTATTCCCTTGAAACGAAGACGCCCCTCGGCAGTTTCGATATTATAGGGTTCTCGCTTCTTTACGAGATGTGCTATACGAATATCCTCACCATGCTGGAGCTTGCGGGCGTGCCGCTTCGCAGCCGCGAAAGAGGAGAGGAATGCCCGCTCGTTATCGCAGGCGGGCCCTGCGTATGCAATCCCGAGCCGGTTGCCGATATAATGGACGCTCTCGTTTTCGGCGACGGCGAGGAAGTTATGAACGAGTTTATGGACGTTTATACCGAATGCCGTGTTAAGAAGCTCCCGAAGAAAGAGCTTTTGAGGCGCTTGTCCCATATCAAGGGTGTTTACGTTCCGGCGTTCTATTCCGCTGAATACGATGAAAAAGGCGATTTTGCAAAGCTTTCGAAGACCGATCCCGAAGCTCCCGATAAGATAGAGCGCAGGATAGTGCGCGATCTTGATAAAGCGGTCTATACCGGCGATCTCGTAGTACCCTATATGAGCATAGTGCACGACAGGGTGGCGCTTGAAATATTCCGCGGCTGTACCCGCGGCTGCCGATTCTGTCAGGCGGGTTTCATTTACCGCCCCGTACGCGAGCGCGAGATGGAAACCGTTATAAAGCAGACAGATGAATCGCTTTCGTGCACCGGATATGACGAGATCTCTTTATTCTCCCTTTCAAGCGGAGATTATTCGCATATACATGAGCTCGTTCCCGTCATTCTCGACCGCTATGAAAAGGATAGAGTGAGCGTTTCGCTGCCTTCGCTTCGCATAGACTCCTTCCTAAAGGACGATCTCGAAAAGATACAGAAGGTCAGGAAGACGGGGCTCACGTTCGCACCGGAAGCGGGTACACAGAGGCTGCGCGACGTTATAAACAAGGGCGTTACGGAAGAGGATCTGTTAAGATCCGTGCACGATGCATTCGTTTCGGGATGGCATGGAGTGAAGCTATATTTTATGATAGGGCTTCCCACAGAAACGGATGAGGACGTATTGGGCATAGCGGAGCTTGCAAGGAAGGTCAGCCGTGAATTCTATTCAATGCCCAAGGAATTGCGAGGAAAGGGTCTTCGCTGCACCGTTTCAGCTTCAACTTTCGTGCCCAAGCCCTTCACACCCTTCCAGTGGGAGCCGCAGATCTCCACGCAGGAGGTCCTTCGCAGGCAGGCGCTGCTGAGAAACGCGCTGAAGGGTGTCCGCGGGGTGGAATTCTCCTGTCATTTCTCCGAAACGAGCAGGCTTGAGGCTGCCTTTGCAAGGGGCGACAGGCGTTTGTCCGAGGTGCTTATTTCCGCATATGAAAACGGCGCAAGGCTCGATTCCTGGGATGAGCATTTCAATAAGCCCGCATGGGAAGCGGCGTTTGAGGCTAACGGCCTGACGGTCGAACAATTCGCAAACCGCCGGATCGGGATAGGAGCGCCCCTTGCGTGGGAACACATGGACGCCGTTGTTTCCCAAAAGTACCTGCAGCTCGAACATGAGCGCGCCTATGAAGGGACTGTTACGCGCGACTGCAGAAAGGGCTGCAACGGCTGTTTCGGATCGCGCTGCTCCGAATTCTGCGGAAAGGGGGCGGGCAACGAATGAGGATGGCCGTCGTATTCACAAAGGAAGCTCCCGTAAGATTTGTTTCGCATCTAGACGTTCAGCGGCTTTTTCAGCGAGCTTTCCGCAGGGCGAAGCTGCCTATGGCGTATTCGCAGGGCTTCAATCCGCATCCCCTCGTATCTTTTGCCACGGCTCTTTCCGTTGGAATGACTAGCAGGGGAGAGTATCTTGATGTGATCCTTACCGAGGATATGACCCCGGAGGATTTCATTGCGCTCGTTTCGCCCCATCTTCCCGAGGGAGTGAGGATCGCGGAAGCGTTAGATCTCGGCGTATCCAACAAAAGTCTGACCTCCGCCATGAGGGCCGCCTCTTACGAAGCGAGAGTAAAGCTCAGCCGTCCCGTTTCAAAGGATGAGATAGATAATGCGATAAAGGAACTCCTTTCAAACGAGATCGTTATACAGAAAAAGACAAAGGGCGGAATAAAGCCAACCGATATCCGCCCCATGGTTTTCGAGCTCAAATGTATTTGCGCGGAAGGAAACGAAGCGCGTTTAGAGATCCGGGGAGCGCTTACGGCTTCCGGCGGACTTAATCCCGAAGTGCTGCTCGGCGTTCTGTTCGGAAGGATGGGGGTCGATCACACAGCGGAAACGGAACGCACCGAAATAGAGCTCGAAAGAGCCGCGCTTAACTGAAAGGCCGAACAGTATGAGACCCCGATTGAATGACAATGCAGAAAAGAGAATACTCGTTGACGTAAACCCCTACCGCACCCGCGTCATGCTGCTTGAAAACGGCGTCCCCGTGGAGTTTTATATGGAGCGCCGATCGAAGGAACGCATAGTCGGGAACATCTATAAAGGCAGGGTGCAGAACGTGCTTCCCGGCATGTATGCCGCCTTCGTCAACATAAACGAGGAAAAGAACGCCTTCCTATACGCCGGCGATATAAAACCCGACAGCGCCCTCCTCGAAGGCGAACAGATCGAAGGCAAGCTGACTCCTTCGATGATCTGCGACATAATAAAGACGGGTCAGGATATAATGATCCAGATCGTCAAGGAGCCAATGGGCACGAAAGGCGCAAGGGCAAGCACTCAGATCTCGCTTCCCGGAAGGACGCTCGTATTTCTTCCCACGGTCGATTTTATTGGGATCAGCAAACGCATTGCAAACGAATCGGAACGCAAACGGTTAAAGTCGATAGTCGCCGATATGCTTCCCGAAGGCACGGGCGTCATAGTGAGGACTGCGGCGGAAGGCCTTGACGAGGATATGATACGCGCCGATCTCGGCTCCCTGGTTTCGGAATGGGAGCAGATAAAGCGCCGCTATAACGAGGGAAGATCCCCCAAGCTGATCCATAAGGAGGATTCGCTTGTTTTCCGTACGGTCAGGGATGTTTTCACCCCATCGGTCTCGGAGCTTGTGGTGAACGACGCAAAGACGCGCGAGCTTATCGCGTCGCTCGTCGATCCCGCCCTTGCTTCAAGGATAACGCTTTACGAAGAAGACGTTCCCCTTTTCGAGCACTACGGAGCGGAAAGAGAAATTGACGCCGCGCTCTCAAGGAAGGTATGGCTCAAGAGCGGCGCCTATATTGTAATTGACCAGACCGAGGCGCTGACGAGCATAGACGTCAACACGGGCAAATACGTCGGGAACGTCAGCCTCGGGCGCACGATAGTCGAAACAAACAAGGAGGCCGCGGCTGAAATAGCAAGGCAGCTTCGCCTGCGCGATATAGGCGGTATCGTTATAATCGATTTTATTGATATGGAGGATCCGCACGACAGGGAGGACGTTATAGCGGCCCTGAACGAGCATTTGCGATCCGACAGCACCAAGTCGATAGTGCTCGGCATGACTCAGCTCGGGCTTGTAGAGGTGACGAGGAAGAAGCTCGGCGCGAATATCTCCTCGCAGCTCCAATGCGATTGCCCCGTCTGCGGAGGTTCGGGCAAAATAATGTCCTATGAGACGACCGCGATCAAAATCAGGGGCGAGATCGTTTCGAGGATCAGGCAGGATCGCGGCATTGCGGGCTTTGAAATTACTGCCTGTCCGGAGGTGATAAGGCTGCTTGACGAATACAGCGGGGAAGAGTTTTCCGCCATTCCCGAGCTCGGACTGATGAAGATCGTAAAGCACCCCGATCCCACCTGCCATCCGGAGCATTTTCATATCAAAAATATATAGTAAAAATATCGGTTTTTTGCTCAAATACTTGTTGACAAAAGCTTGAATGGGGTTTATAATATTCAAGCTTTGTTTATGGTGGAGCTTTACGGTCACAGCCCCGAACGTGATGATCCATTGTAAAAGCATCAATTAATGAACTATACCTATTGGAGGTCATTGCATGAAGAGCTATATGGCAAAGGCAGAGACCATGGAGCGCAAGTGGTATATCGTCGATGCAGAGGGCATGGTGCTCGGCCGTCTCGCATCCCAGGTTGCCGCCATTCTCCGTGGCAAGCATAAGCCGATCTATACCCCGCACGTGGATTGCGGCGATCACGTTATCATCATCAACGCCGATAAGGTCGTTCTTACCGGCAAGAAGCTCGATGAGAAGCTTTATCGTCATCACAGCAGCTATCCCGGCGGCCTTAAGGAAGTCAAGTATCGCGACCTCATGGCTAAGAAGCCCGAATTCGCCGTTTACGAAGCAATCCGCTGCATGATGCCCAAGGGCCCCCTCGGCAAGCAGATGCTCACCAAGGTCCGCATTTATCGCGGCACCGAGCATAAGCACGCCGCTCAGAAGCCCGAAGTCCTCGTGCTCAAATAATCGGGAGGAGGTTATTTATCATGGCAAACGTTACTCAGTATCTCGGTACAGGCAGGCGTAAGAAGTCCGTTGCCAGGGTCCGCCTCGTTCCCGGCACCGGCGTCATCACCATCAACAAGAGGGATATAGACGATTACTTCGGTTATGAGACCCTCAAGATGATCGTTCGCGATCCTATGAAGCTTACCGAAACCCTCGGCAAGTATGACGTCATCGTTAACGTTTACGGCGGCGGCTTTACCGGTCAGGCGGGCGCTATCCGTCACGGTATCTCCCGTGCGCTGCTCAACGTTGATCCCGAGCTCCGCGGTCAGCTCAAGAAGGCCGGTTTCCTTACTCGCGATCCTCGCATGAAGGAGCGCAAGAAGTACGGCTTGAAGGCAGCCCGTCGTGCTCCCCAGTTCAGCAAGCGTTAATTTCAGACTTTTCGGCACTCCGGAAGCAATGCTCCCGGAGTGTTGTTTTTTACTCTTTTTATGGTATAATTGAGGTGATCAAACCGATCGGAGAAGCTATGAGCAAATACGAAAGATATTTGAATTACTTCAAGTCGAAGCTTCAGCGTCCTTCTTTCAGATTGCTGTACGGAAGCGGCTCCGTTATCGTTTCCGCGCCTCATGCGGTCGAACAGCTTCGAAACGGGCGCCGCAAATACGCGGAGCCTTATACGGGCGTTTTGGCGCGTTTCATTCATGACGAGACAGGGTGCCATGCAATATTCAAGACCAAGAATTGCCGCGACGATGCAAACCATGACGAGTACAGTCTTTACAGGGAAACGCTCGCAGGATACGTTCGTGAAAAGGGTATAAAATACCTTATCGATCTGCACCAGATGTCCGCCGAGAGGGCTGGAGAGATAGATCTCGGCACGGGCTGTGGAGAGAATATAAAGGCGGATCCGACGCTGCTTGAAGAGACCATCGCCGCGTTTAACGAGCTTGGGTTTACTGACGTGACGGTCGAAAAGCATTTTCCCGCCATTTACCCTAATACCGTATCGGCAAGCATAGCGCGCGAATGCGGCATAGCGTGCATACAGATAGAGATGAACACAAAGCTTTTATCTAACGTATATCGAAGCTGCAGATTTGATAAAGTACTTGAAGCTGTTGAACTTTTGATCTCGCGGCTCGAACAAAAGAGCGGAGGATGATATGGGTACGATCTATTATAACGGCAGGGTCTATTTGGGGCAAGGCCGCTTTGCGGAAGCTTTTTCGGTGCAGGACAGTATTTTTACTTTCACCGGAACAAGCAGGGAGGCGCTTTCCCTGAAAAAAGAAGACGATAACGCAGTCGATCTTGAGGGAAGGTTCGTCTGCGCGGGGTTCAACGATTCGCACATGCATCTGCTCAATTACGGGCAGGTGCTGAGCCAAGCACCCCTGTATCTTCATACTTCGAGCCTTGAAGATATGCTTTCCTGTCTGAAGGATCATCTTGAAAAGCATCCTCCGAAGGGTCAAGCCTGGCTTCGCGGAAGGGGCTGGAATCAGGATTATTTTGAAGATACGGACCGAATGCCCACCCGCCGGGATCTCGATAAGGTCTGCGATAAGATCCCGATAATGATAACCCGCGCCTGCGGGCATTGCTGCGTTTTGAATTCGAAGGCGTTGGAGAAGGCGAATATAACCGTCGAAACGAGATCGCCGGAAGGCGGCTCGATCGGTATGGAAAACGGAGTGCCCGACGGGCGACTGTTCGACAATGCAATGGACCTTTTGTTGGGCGCCATGCCGGATCCCGATACAGAGGAATTGAAGGACATGATCCGCCGTGCCTGCCGTGAGCTCAATAAATACGGCGTCACAAGCTCTCAGACGGACGATTACTGCGTATTCAGGAAAATACCCGAGGAAACCGTAAACGAGGCTTACAGGCAGCTTGAGAGCGCCGGAGAGCTCACGGTAAGGGTCTGTGAGCAATGCAACTTCACGGATCCCAAAAGGCTCAAGCGCTTTATTGAAACGGGAAACGTGACGGGCAAAGGAACCGATATGTTCAGGATAGGCCCTCTTAAGCTTTTGGGCGACGGAGCTCTGGGCAGCAGGACGGCGCATCTTTCAAGGCCGTACAGGGGAGGCGCGGAAAACGGTTTTTCTCTTTTCAAGCCCGAAGAGATGAAGGAGCTTGTTTCCATCGCAAATAAAAACGGGATGCAGGTCGCCGTCCATGCGATAGGCGACGCCTGCTTGGATACGGTCCTCGATTCAATAGAGAGCGCGCTTGAAGAGCACCCCGGGGAAGACCACCGCCACGGAATAGTGCATTGCCAGGTCACGCGCCGCGATCAACTCGAACGTATCGCAAGACTCAAACTCCACGTTTATGCGCAGTCTATATTCCTCGATTACGATAATCACATAGCGGAAAAGCTTATTCCCGAAGAGCTTTACGAAACGAGCTATTCATGGAAAACGCTTATGGATATGGGCGTTTCCGTATCGAACGGATCGGATTGTCCCGTGGAGCTGCCGGACGTGATGAAGGGGATAGAGTGCGCGGTCACCCGACGTTCAATGGACGGCACGGGGCCGTATCTCGAGCATGAAGCGTTTTCCGTGGGCGAGGCGATAGACAGCTTTACCATTCGATCGGCTGAAGCAAGCTTCGAGGAGACAAAAAAAGGCAGGATAGCAAAGGGTTTTATAGCGGACTTCGTGATACTCGGGGAGGATCCGTTTGTAATTGAACCGCGCAGGCTTCATTCCATTCCCGTTCTCGAAACCTATATTGGCGGAAGAAGGGTATTCGGAAGATAAGCTTGAGAAGAAAACAAACCGCCGGGCTTTTTTAAGCCCGGCGGTTATCGTTTTGAATCACAGCTCCTTATCAGCCCTGAATGTAGCCGTAGAGAGCGGAAAGATCGGCTGCGTTGAGAATGCCGTCGTTGTTCATATCACCGTTGAAGACGCCGAGGGGAGTCACCTCGCCGGCGCTCATTGAATAAGCGGCGGCGAGAGTTATATCGGCGGAATCAACCACGCCGTCACAGTTGACGTCGCCCTTAAGGCCGTAGATCGCATTTACTGTGATGTTTTCGGTGACGCAGTCAAATTCCCTGTCCCATGCGAAGAATCTCCAGAAGCCGTCATCGGGCACGGCAGGAGCCGCGGCAGCGCTCCCGTATTCGACGGTCTGCTCGTAAACGAAGCCGTTTCTGCCGAGGAACGTAACGGTAAAGGTCATGATCTGATACTGCGCGGTAACGGTGAGATCGGAGGTCACGTTGGTGAAATCAACGTCCCATCCGGTAAAGGTGTAACCATCGCGGCCGGGTACGGCGGGAGCTTCAGCCGCGCCGCCGTCGAGGACTTCCTGAGTGGAAAGCACCGTGCCGTCCCAATCGACGAAGGTGACGGTATGAGGCTGAACGGGCGCATCCTTGCAGACCTCGAATGCGGGGAGATCGTTCCTGTTGGGATCGAGGCCGTAATCAATGGAAGTGCCGGTATAGGAGCCGATAGTAACGTTAAGCTCGCTGCTGATATTGACGTTATAGGAATCGTGGCTGGTACCCACAAGGTAAATGTACCTGGGATCGTGAGTTCCCACATAGAAGTAATCGGTATTCTCGGTTATCTTGATAGCGGAAACACGGATGCCGGGAATCTTGGGGCTGACGCCCAGAGGCCTTGAATAAACCTTTACGGAGCCGCCGTCTATAAGCAGAGTGTTGTTGTGACACTGCACGGCGCCGGTATCGCCGTAAACGGTAACGTCGCTGTTGATGAGCATTATCCTGCCGCCGGAAATGAAAATTCCGTTGCCGCCGTTGTTGTTGGTCAAATAAGTGGACTGGTTTTCGATATAGATAACGCTGTTTTCAATAAGGATATGATTCTGCTGCTCTTCGGTCGCGCCCGCGGGACCGTAACCGAAGGTATAGATACCCCTCAAACCGCCATAGGTGCGAACGGTGGCGTTCCTGATTTCGATGCAGAGACCGCCGCTGATGCAGGGGTGGCAGTAATTGGAAGGATTCTGGTATTCCTTGGAGTAGCAGTTGATGGTAAGATCGTCGATATAGAGCCACTCGTCATTGGCGTTGGTGCCGCCGGTGTTGAGGAATATGCATTTGCCGTTGTTCCTATCGCCGTTGGGAGCGTAAAGATTGAGGGTGCCGTCGCCCTCGAACCACAGGTTGCCGTCAACGGGAGCGTAAATGACGTCGTAGATCGTGCTGCTGATAACGGAATTGTCGATATAGCATTCGCCTTCAACGTGAACGGTCGTATTCTTGGGGAGCTTTATGGGAGCGCTGTGAGCGGAAGCGGAGCCGTAATTGGTGAGGGTGAGAAGGGGCTTGCCGTTCTTGCCGGTGGGGTTGAACGCCCAACCCTCGTTTGAGTTAGACTGGGAGCTCGTTGCGTTGGAGAGATCGAGGAGAGAAGTCCTCTGAGCTCTTGTGGGTTCCGCGCCGACGGGGATGAGCGCGGCTGCCAAAAGCATGACCAAAAGTATCGCGATAAGTTTCTTCATTTGGATATTACCTCCATTCCAAACTATATTATAACATTTTCAGCATGCATCAGTCAATCAGAAATTAAATGCAAGGCTGCTTATGAGTTCCATCGTATAGCGCAGTATGAGCAGCGCATCGGAAGCCGTAAGGGAATCGTCACGATCAATATCACAGCAGAAATGAACCGTATCGTCAAGCTCCTGCATGCCCATTGCGTTTCGCAGGACCAAAAGCGCATCCGAAGCGGTAACGTCGTCGCTGTGGTCAGCGTCGCCTATAAGCAGATAGACAGCATGGTAATCGGTATCCTGAGTTATATTGGTAAGGGGCTTATCCCATCCGTAAAACACGTAACTGCCATTGGCGTTGTCGATTATACGGGGAACGGAGGGCGCTGAAGCGTTCCCGCCGTGGGGGACCTGAACGGAGCCCACAAGACGGCCGTCAAAGCCGTAGAATGAAGCGGTGTGGGTATTGCCGGCCGCAATGACTTCCACCGCGGGCATATTATTGTTGTTGGGATCCGGAGCGGGGGTATAATCGCCGTTTTCAAAAGTGCCTATGGAACAGGTCATTCCGCTGCCCATGAACGAGGAGCCTTCCTCCTTACAGTAAAGCACTTTGGTCAAAGGGTAATTCGTGGTGGAAACATAGAAGCTCGTTGCGCCGTTTTTTACCTTTAGCTTACTGCAATAGACGATCGCGGCTATATTGGCGGTGCTGACGGGGGTGGAGAGGATCCGCACAGTGCCGCCTTCTATATTGAGAGAGTGATAGCTGTAAATGCTCTGAGACCCGGCGTTGATCGTAACGTCGCTGCTGCCCCTTATTATCACTTTGCCGAAGGTGGTGCTTATGCCCTTAGCGTAATTCCAAAGCCCGTTGTCGCTGTAATTTTGGATATTGATAACGCTGTTTTCTATCAAAATGGGGTTGGCCGTTTCATCGCTAGTACCGCCGATGGGAGTATAGCCGTAGGTCTTCAAGCCGTAACCGCCATAGATCGTATAGATGTTAGCGTTCGTTATGGTAATGAATCCTCCGGCATAGATACAGGCTTCGAGGGTTGAGGCGTTATACATATTCCTCTCGAGAGCGCGGCAGTTAACGGTCACTCCGTCGATATAAAGATGCTTGACGTTTATGTTTTCGCCCTCAAGAGGCATATCGATACAGCGTGCGTTATATGTCTCGGAATAAAGGTTAAGAGTGCCGGAGCCGCAGATGCGCAGATAGCCGTCTTCGCCGCCTTTTATAACGGAATGGGGTTCCGAAAGCATAGCGTTGTCGATATAGCAGACGCCGTTGACAACGACCGTTGCGTTGCGGGGAAGGAGTATCGGCGCGCTGTGAGCGCTTTCAAGGCCGTATGAATTGAGCGTTAGCTTGGGTTCTCCGTTGTTCCCAGTCGGATCGAACGCCCAGCCCTCGGCAGAGGATGAAGCTGCCGAGGTGACGTTTGAAAGGTCAAGCAGCGTGGTCCGCGCCTTTGAAGCGGCGGGTTCGGCCGCGATAACGGGCAGCGAGAGCGCCAGCATAAAAACAGCTAAAAGTATGGCGGTAATTCTTTTCATATCTTCAACCTCCGTTCTTACTGAATTATAGCAGAATAAGTTGAAGAGTCAATATATTTGTGCAAAAAAAGCCCTGCGCGGCAATGCGCGCAGGGCGGTAAAACCATTGATGCAAACCTTATCTGAACAGAGAAGCCTTAATCAAGCGAGTTGACAACGGAAACAAACAACACGGCGCCGGTTTCCACGTTATAGATGACCATGGCGAAGGGGCGGTCGCAGACCATTTCGGTCTCGAACCATTCGACGCCCTTCGTGCCCACTATCGCGGTAGCCGCGGCGGCGGTCGTACCGGATTCGGTCACTGAAAGAGTCGCGCCCTGAAGGATGGTGGTGATAGAAACGCTGTCGCCGATCATCTCGGTATAATTGCCCTCGAGAGCCTCCTTTATACCGAGCTTTTCGGTCATTTTAAGGACGTCGATCTTATCGTTCAGCTCAAGCTTGGGCATACGAATGCAGATATTGATAGGGGAACAGCTTTCGTATTTGCCTATAAGAGCGGCGGCGGCTTCGGAGGCTGTCACTCCCTCGGCGGGGAGTATGAGCGCCATAGCGTATTCACCGCCTTCATAGGGAAGAACGGCCATCTGGCCTTCGGGGAACTTGCCGTAGTTAAGCTCCTTGACGAGCTTCATTTCAGGCGCGCTGGAGGTGTTGCCGTTAATATCGGTGAAGACGATCTGACCGCGCTGAAGAGTGAAAGGATGCTTCCAGTTGAGCTTGAGAGTGAGCGCGTTGAGTATCACAACGGCGGTCTCAACGCTTATATCGGAGCGATCCAAAAGCTGCTTTATAAGCCCGTCGGTATTATGCTCGACCCAACCGTTGATCTCGGCAAGCGCCGCATCGGGATCGGAAAAATCTAAAGTACCCACGGAAGCCAGATAGTTATCTGCGGCGGAATTGGCAAAAGCTTCGCATACCTGATAAGCGGAATTCACCGCAACGGCGGAGTTTATAGTAACGCCTTCAGATTTAACGAGCCTGTCTATAAGCGCGGCGGAGCTTGTTTCTATCGTTTTGCGGTCAAGGCCCGGGCAGATGCTGTTCAGCATCTTTTCACATGTGGCTTCATCGCCGCCCGTGGCAAGGATCTGAAGCGCTATCTGCAGTGAGAGGGGGGAGAATACGCATGTATGATCTTCGGGCATGGCGCCAAGCATAGTGACGGCAAATTCGTTATTGACGGTGGAATATGCCGCGTCATAGGAATCGAGGGGCATCTTCTCACGATCCTTGATCCTGATGGAAAGGGGGACCGCCTGCCCTTTTTTGTTTATAAAGCCAATGGCTTCCGCGTTATCGGGCTCATTAGATGGAGCTTCCGTACGAACGCAGCCTGCGCAGGCCGCCATTAGTATTGCAAGGGATATGGTCAGTATTCTTTTGAACATTGTATGGACCTCCTTTAGTGTAATGGTCAATAACCATTTTACATATATAACGACGAAATTGCAATATGGGTTCCCAAAATTCCGAAAATAGTTTATAATAGAGGCATGAACGACAGGATAAGGGATAAATTAAAGCTTTTGCCGGATGAGCCGGGCGTTTACCGCATGTATAACTCCATGGGGGAGATCATATACGTCGGCAAAGCCGTAAACCTCAAAAACAGGGTGAGGCAGTATTTTCAAAATACACGCAAATCGCCCAAGGTCGCGGCCATGGTATCGAATATTGCGGATTTCGAATTTACCATCACCGCCACGGAGGCGGAGGCGCTGACGCTCGAATGCAATATGATAAAGCAGAACCGCCCCCGCTATAACATACTGCTGAAAGACGACAAGCACTTTCCTTACGTTCGTATCGACTACACAAAGGATTTCCCGCGGGTCGAGATAGTGAGGAAACTCAGGAAGGACGGAGCAAAGTATTTCGGTCCGTACCTTTCCGCGGTATCCCTGCGTGAAGCAATAGGCGCGATAAGGGATCATTTCCCCATCCGTCACTGCAGAAAGGATATCGAAAAAGCCATAGCAAGGCGCGAACGGCCCTGTCTCATGTATCATATAGGCAAATGCTGCGCTCCATGCTCGGGGAAAGTCACGCGTGAGGAATACCATCATCTGCTCGATAACATCTCGATGATGCTGCAGGGAAGAAGCAAGCCCGTTACCGATGAGCTCACCCAAAGGATGCTCGAAGCCGCGGAAAATATGGATTTCGAAAGAGCCGCGGTCTTGAGAGACCGCATACGCGCAATAGAAAGCCTTGCCGCGAAACAGCGCGCTGCAACGACGGTCGTAAACAGCTTCGACGTATTTGCCATCGCAAGCGACGATCTTAACACCGTGGTTTACGCAACAATGATGCGAGACGGAAACGTTGTTATGACAGACAGTTATTTCGTGACTGCCGACGGCGAATCCGAAGGGGAGATAATGGCTTCGTTCCTTATGCAGTTCTATATCGAAAGCGGCTTCGTGCCGCCTGAAATAGTCTGCCGCGCGGCGCCGGAGGATCCCGCCGTGATAGCATCCTGCCTGCGCGAGGACTGCGGGCACGCGGTAAAAATAACCGTTCCCCAAAGGGGAGAAAAGAAGCAGCTTGCGGAAATGGCGTATCTTAACGGAGTTGAAGCGCTCAAGCGCAGGCGCGAGCTCATGCACCGTGAATGGGAGCGCGGAGAAGGGGCTCTTGCGGAGCTTTCACGCATCGTGGGCATGGATGAGCTTCCCCGCAGGATGGAATGCTTCGATAACTCCCATTTCCAGGGCAGGGATACCGTGGGCTCTATGGTGGTGTTCATTGACGGCAAGCCCGCAAAGGCGCTTTACCGTCGGTTCAAAACCAAGGCTCAAACCGGCGGCGACGATTACGAGGCCATGCGCGAACATCTTACCAGGCGCTTTGCAAGGGCCGCCGAGGGGGATGAAAAATGGACCGATCTGCCGGATCTGCTTATAATGGACGGAGGCAGAGGCCAGCTAAACGTCGCGCTCGAGGTACTCGATGAGTTCGGGCTTTCATACATCCCCGCGATAGGCTTGGCCGAGGAAAACGAGGATATTATCCTTCCGGACGATCCGGAGCCTGTTTCGCTCCCGAAATCGAGCAGTACGCTCCATCTGCTTCAGCGCATCCGTGACGAGGCGCATAGGTTCGCCATAACCTATCACCGCACGATGCGTTCCAAAACGGCGCTGTTCTCCGTTCTGCAGACGATACCCGGGGTCGGCGAAAAGCGCAGGCGCGCGCTGTTTGACAGCTTCCCGACTCTTGACGCCATAAAGAACGCCTCGGAGGAGGAGCTTTCGGCAGTAAAGGGCATGAACGCCGCCGCGGCAAGGAACGTTTACGCGCATTTTCATGAACAAGAAAAAAACACGGAGGAAGAAAAGTGAAATATAAGCTTCTTGCCATCGACATAGACGATACGATACTGCCCCGCTTCGGTATTATCTCCGAAGCCTGCAAGGCGGCTGTAAAAAGAGCCGAGAATGCCGGGATCTACGTGACCCTTGCGACGGGGAGGGGCTTTCACGGCTCATCGTCCGTAATACGCGAGCTCGGGATCTCCCGCCTTGTTATCAATTACGGAGGCGCTCTCATAAGCGACGCTGCGACGGGCAAGCCCTTTATGACGACGGAGCTCGATCCCGAAACGGTCAATTTCATTCTTGAGCTTGCGGATGAGCTCGGCCTGCACGCGCATCTTTATCAAGGCGATGAGATAGTTTACGAGAAGGAGCATCCTTACGGGAAAGCATATTCGGAGCATCTCGGCCTTCCGGCGAGAATAGATCCCGATATTCGCAAAAAACTCTGGCAGAACGTTCCGAAGGTGCTCATAATCACAGAACCGGAGGACGTTGAAAGGCTGATACCTTATTTCACCGAAAAGCTTGAAGGAAGAGCGGCCGTATTTGCTTCTTCCCCCGGATTTATCGAATTCAATAAGATAGGCGCTAGCAAAGGCTCGGCGCTTAGGATCCTTGCGGAACATCTGGGTATCTCACAAGAAGAGACAGCCGCGATAGGCGACAACACGCTCGACAGCGATATGATAGAATGGGCGGGCCTAGGCGGATGCGTAGCGGGTGGCAGCCCCGTCTGCATAAAGGCCGCTGAAGTTATCGCTCCTTCCTGTGAGGATGACGGCGTCGCCTGGTTTATAGACAACTGCGTATTGAATGAGCCCGTTTCGGTTTCGGTGGGGTTCGATATAGGCGGGACCACGCTGAAGGCCGGCCTCATAGACGGCGAATACAACGTGATAAAGAAGGTGCAGAAGCCCACTCCATTCGGCGATCCGGAAGCGATGCTGAAGCTCCTCAAAGATACCGCGCGCGAGCTTGCCGGCAATATGGCGATAGATACCGTCGGAATAACGGTGCCCGGCTCCGTGAACAGCAGGGGAGCGATAGTCGATGCTTGGAATATAGGGCTCCATAACGTTGAGCTTAAATCCCTTGCGGAGCGGATAATGCCCGCAAAGCGCGTTAAGGTCTGCAACGATGCGGACGCCGCCTGCAAGGCGGAGATCGAAAAGGGCGTACTGAAGGGAGTCGGGACGGGGCTCATGCTCACGCTCGGAACAGGCGTTGGCGGAAGCATCGTTTTTGAAGGAAAGACCTTCGGCGGCGGAATGGGCCGCGGAACGGAGCTCGGCCACGCGGTTCTTGAAAGAGGCGGAATAAAATGCGGGTGCGGGCGCCGCGGCTGCATAGAGACCCTTTGCTCCGCGACGGCATTGAAGCGCAAAGCGGAAGAAGCCGTAAAGAACGGCGTCGGAATGATCGCCCTGCTTGCTTCCCAAGGCGCGAAACCCGATGCGAAGCTTCTCATAGACTGCGCCAAAGCCGGGGATGAAACGGCCGTCTCGCTTTTCAATGAATATCTCGATGCGCTTGGCGATGCGGTCGCGTCGTTTGTAAACGTGTTCGATCCGGAAATGATCGCGATTGGCGGCGGCGTCTCGGGCGCGGGTGAATTCATGCTCGAGCCTCTTCGTAAGCTTGTCGCCGAAAAATGCTTTTTCGGTTCCTGCGGGCGTATAGAAGCCGCCGTTGAGGGAAACGACGCGGGCATGATCGGTTCAATACTGTAAATCAATCAGGAGGTTTATTATATGTCAATAATGTGCACTGTTTACGTCCCGGAAGGGATAGTGCTTGCCGCCGACAGTCGTATGACCGGCAGCATGATGATCAAAACTCCCGACGGCAAAACTCAGCCTCAGGGAATGTTCACTATGTCCGATAACGCCCAAAAGGTGTTTTTGCTGAGCAAAGTCAAGGTGGGGATCTCCTCCTGCGGGCTCGCCGTACTCGACGGCAAGACCGTTTCGGACTATTTGAGGATATTCGAGATAGAGGAGGTCTCCAAGCAGGATACCGTTACGGACGTTGCGAAAAAGCTTTGGACCTACGCTTTTAAGTATTTTCCCAAAGCGCATTTCTTCGTCTGCGGATACGAAGAAGAGGAGCCCTTCGTTTATGACGTGGCAAAGGAATTGAAGCGTATAAACATGGATAACGGCAGGATCCGTTACGCTTCGACCTGGAGCGGCGAACAGGAGGCCGTGACAAAGCTTTTGAATTCCCAGCCGCCCACGCCCATAGACCATAACATGATGCCCTTGAGGGATGCGATAGACTTTGCGGATTTCCTCATCGACGTTACCATAAAGCTACAGCGCTTCGAAATGAAGCCCAAGGTATGCGGCGGAGGAATAGATATTCTCGTTCTCACTAAGGACGACGCATTCTGGCACAGGCACAAGATATTCAAGCCCGAAGCCAAATAAGGAATAAACCGGCAAAACGAGCATTAACATTCTGTATGAAGAGCCGGAACTCAGCTTACAGAGTGTTGATGCTTTTTTGTTCCAACGCAGTGCTGAGGCTCATCGGCTTCGCTTACAGGGCGGCCCTTTTGAAGAGCGCGGGAAGCGAAGCGATGGGTCTTTATTCGCTTGTGATGCAGATCTATGCCGTCGTGAGCGCGGTATGCGTTTACGGCTCGTGCCCCGCACTGACGGCGCTTGCGGCAAGGACAGAAGGGGAGGAAACGCGGCCGCTTTTACGCGCTTCCGTGAAGCTTCTGATCGTGTTGTGGGGCTTTTGCGCCGCTGTCGTAATGCTGTTTTCAAAAGGGATCGGCGCAGGGGTCATGCGCGAGCCAGAATTGATCCCATCCTTCGTTCCTTTGCTGGCATGCATACTCCTTACCGGATTTGAAAACGTATTCAAGGCCATCCACATGGGTAAAGGCCGTTTTTCATTATGCGCTTTTTCGGAGCTTGCGGAACAATGCATCCGCTTTGCTGCGGTGAGATACCTGCTTGGAGCATACGGCGGCATATCCGGCTCCGAAAAAGTCCGGCTTATAATTTGCGGGATGCTCATATCGGAGCTTTTCAGCGTGAGCGTGCTCGGAATATCGTTTGCAGCGATATGTCCCAATAAAAAAGCATCGGTCAAATACAATTCCGAGATCGGCAAAAGATTAAGATCGGCCGCCTTTCCTTCCATACTGACCGCTCTTGCGGGAACGGTTTTTTCTTCCGCCGGAGCGCTGCTGCTTCCGGGAGCCTTGGCGAGATCCGGCATGGAACGTGAAGAGGCGCTTTCACTCATAGGAGTGTTCAACAATGCGGCGCTTCCCCTCGTCATGCTTCCGATGGCTTTCGTCGGCGCGGTCGCCGCCGTGCTTTCTCCAAAGGTTTCCGTTCTGGCCGCAAGGGGAAACTCGCCGGAAAAGAGTGTCAAAAAAGCTTTGGCCGCCGCTGCGGCCGCGGGAGCGCTGTCAATGCTTGCGGCGATCGTTTGGGGCGACAGGCTCTCGCTCAAACTGTTCGGAGCTTCTTGCGGAAGCAGCGTGCTTTGTCCGCTTGCCGTATTCGCGTTTGCCGCGTTTTTGAGGACTGTCTGCACAGCCTCGCTAAACGGCATGCTCATGCAGAAAAACGTGCTGTATGTGACGATCCTTACGGAAGCCGCATCGCTCGTTATGCTCCTTATACTGACCCCTTCGATGGGGTTGGCAGGTCATGCGGCGGGTTTGGCCGTATGCGAATGCGCGGGACTTATCATATGCCTCATCTTTCTGTCAAATAAATGGCGCCGAGGTATGGCGAATACAGCTTGAATGTGTTAGAATGATACAAACACATTTCGGAGGAGAGATCATGGCAAAGAAACAGAAGCCCGCGGGCTGCCCTTCCGCTTACGATACGGCGCTTAAATTCCTGACGCCGAAGGCGAGAACCGTACGCGAAGTGGAATTGAAGCTTGACGAGGGCTCCTATTCGGAAGGCGAAATAATGCAGACGGTAGATAGGCTTACAGAAACCGGTCTTTTGGACGACCGCAAATACGCGCGCGATTTTATAGAGTCGCGCCTCGCTTCAAAGCCCGTTTCCCGCTTTCGCCTTAAGGAACAGCTCAAGGCTCATTTTGTGCCGGAAGATATAATAGAGGAAGCCCTTGACGAAACGGATGATTCCGTTGAGTTTGAAAACGCCGTAGAGGTGGCCCGAAAGTTCATGCGCCAGCTCTCTTCCGTTGAAGACGAGGAAGGAAGACTTCGCCGCATCTATTCAAGGCTCAAGACGCGCGGTTTTTCGCATGATACCATTATGAGCGCCATGAGGGAGGCTGAAAACCGTGGATAACGCCGTTTACGGAATGTACCCATTTACGGTCTATACATACGACTGCGTCGATTCCACCAACTCCGTCGCCATGCGCGCCGTTAAGCACAGCAAGGAACAGATGCATTTCAGCGTACACGTTGCGGGGGAGCAGACGGACGGCAGGGGCAGAAACGACCGCAAATGGATAAATACCGAAGATTCCGTTATGATGAGCATAGTCGTAAAGACAAGGCTTGCGATGGAAAAAATACCGATGCTCAATCTTGCCGCGGCTGTCGCGGTAAAAAACGCCGTGATGAAGCTGACGAGGAATGGGATGCGGCTTTCTGTCAAGTGGCCGAATGACGTCATAACCTCCGATTCATACGAAAAGGTATGCGGCATCCTTTCGGAGACCATGCGGCTCGATAACGCAAAATACGCGATAATAGGAATCGGGCTGAATCTCAACGCACGTACCATGCCGGATGACCTTCTGCAGCCCGCAACGAGCGTATATCTTCATTACGGCAAGTACATCGACGTGCTGAAAGCCGTGGATGAGATACTTAAGCAATTCAAGCTTCAGTATGAGTATCTTATGAAGGATCCAAACGGATTTCTTAAAGGATTTGCGGAAGACTGCATAACGCTCGGGCATCACGTATCGGTCGATAACGGCAAAAGCATCCGTTACGGAATGGGCGAAAGGCTCGCTCCGAACGGCCAGCTTATAGTCAGGTTCGAAGGCGGCGTATCGGACGTCGTCTATTCCGGCGACGTTTCAATAAGGAACATGCGCACGATCGACCGCGCGCTTGCAAAGAAACTCATGCCAAAGCCCAAGCCCTTTGCCAATAAAGGCGCGTTCGGCAAAGCGGCAATGATCGTCGGTTCGCCCGATATGCCCGGCGCGGCGCTGATGAGCACCAAAGCGTGCATAAGAGCCGGCGCGGGCCTTACAAGAGCGCTGATTCCGGAAGAAATAAAGGCTTCGTTTGCCGCCGTACCGGAAGCAATGCTCGTGACCGACTGCAATAAGGCGGACGAGCTTATAGAATGGGCGGATTCCATCTGCATCGGATGCGGCATGGGCGTTTCCGAAAGGACTCGCGCCTTGCTTGAAAAAGTTCTTAAGAGCGGTAAAAAATGCGTTATAGACGCCGACGCTCTCAACACCATGTCAAAGCACAGAGAATTGCTGGAGCTCCTGCATGAAAATACCGTGATAACTCCGCATCCCGGCGAAATGGGCAGGCTTATGGAGTGCGAAACCGAACGCGCGGCTGCGGATCTCACCTCCTGCGCAAAGGAATTCGCATTGAAATACGGCTGTAACGTTTTGATGAAATCCCATTACAGCGCAGTCGTATCGCCCGCAGGAGTCATTCGATATAACGACAGCGGCAACGAAGCGCTTGCAAAGGGCGGCAGCGGAGACGTGCTTGCGGGTTTGATCGCGGGGCTGATGGCGCAGAAGGTCAAGCCCTTTGACGCGGCCTCGCTCGGAGCTTACCTTTTAGGCGTTTCGGCGGAGGAAGTCATCTGCTTTCTGAGAAACAGATTTGCCGGCGCGACCGATATAATCGATGTAATATCAACTGAAATTCAATAAAGGAGAAACACCTATGTTTATACTGAAAAACGCAAATCTTATAACGATGGCGCCCGATCTTGAAAAAGAATTCATTGGAGATGTAGCCGTTGAAGGCGGCGTAATAAAGGCGGTGGGGAAGGACCTGCGATTTGATGGCGCGGAAGAGATCGACCTTACAGGAAAGACGGTCATTCCCGGCGTCATAGACGCTCACTGCCATATAGGCATGTTTGAAGACGGCATGGGCTTTGAGGGTGACGACGGGAACGAGATGTCTTCGACCTCCACGCCCGAGCTCCGTGCGATAGACGCCATAAACCCATATGATAAATGCTTCGAAGAGGCAATGCGCGGCGGCGTTACCACCTGCGTGACAGGGCCCGGCTCCGCAAACGTTGTGGGCGGACAGTTCGTTGCGATAAAAACCTACGGACGCGACGTTGAGGATATGGTGCTTCGTTTCCCGGTCGGCATGAAAGCCGCTTTCGGCGAAAACCCCAAGCGCGTTTACGAGAGCCGACACACTATATACACCCGTATGCAGATAGCGGCGACGCTCCGCAAAACGCTGACAAAGGCGAAGGAATACGAACGCAAGCTCGAAGCCGCGAAGGAAGATCCCTCCAAGGCGCCGGATAAAGACCTCGCTATGGAAGCGATGCTGCCCGTGATCCGCCGCGAGCTTCCGCTTAAGATACACGCGCACAGAGCGGACGACATACTGACTGCGCTTCGCATAGCGCGTGAGTTTGAAATACGCGTTACCCTCGATCACTGCACGGAGGGCTATATGATCCCAGAGCTTTTGAAGGAGGGCATAAGGGATACGGGCGCGGGAATAATAATCGGGCCGCTTCTCTGCGACAGGGGCAAGATAGAGCTTCGCAATCAAAGCTTCAAGGCTCCCGTCACACTGTACCAAAACGGCATCGAATTTGCCATGATGACCGATCATCCGGTTATTCCCGAGCAGTATCTGCCCATTTGCGCGGGCCTTTCGGTAAGGGAGGGGCTCCCGAGGTATGAGGCGCTGAAGTCGATCACAATAAACGCAGCAAGGATCACCGGGCTTGACGACCGCGTTGGCAGTTTGGAGCCCGGCAAGGATGCGGATATAGCCGTGTTCGACGGGGATCCCCTCGAAGTTTATACTCATTGCGTGATGACCGTTATAAACGGCAGGATCTGCCATAGGGCTTGAAGGAGCGCCAAAGGCGGCTTTCAAATCAAAAGGACACTTGAAAAGGCGGATAAAATGGAGATAGCTGAAATCAAATCCATGCTCAGGAAAAGGATACGCGAGCAAAGGCGTTCGCTTTCGGACGAGGAAAGAGCACTCTCCGCAAAAGCCGTTGCGGAAAGGATCGAAGCCTTGGAAGGGCTGAAAGGCGCGCGTTTTGTTCTTGCATACATGCCTATGAAGTATGAGCTCGATATACTCCCCGCCGTGGAACAGCTCAAAGCGCGCGGTATTACGCCCGTATTCCCGCTCTGCACTCAAAACAACGGTCTGCGCCTTCTGATACCCGCGGAGGAAAACGGCTTTATAACGGGCGCCTACGGCATAATGGAACCGGATGAAAGCAGAGCAAGGGAGATCGCTGCGGATGAACTCGATGCGATAATCCTTCCCGCAATAGGATTCGACGCCGCCGGGCGAAGGCTTGGGCAGGGCGGAGGCTATTATGACAGGCTCCTTGCAAGATGCTCATGCCTGACCATCGCAGCAGGCTTCGACTGCCAGCTCATCCTTGAAGTGCCGGTCGAAGAAACGGATAAAACGGTAGATATTGTGGTCACACCGAGCAAAACCTTGCTCATCTGAACAATATTTTGTGTTTTTTTGCTAAAGCCCTATTGAATATCGTCGAATATGGTGCTAAAATAGAAAAAAGTATATGAGGTGAAAAGATGCGCGTGATCGCGGGTTCCGCAAAAGGAAGGGAGATAACCGCTCCGAAGGGTTCGAATACGAGGCCGACGCTTGCCAAGGTAAAGGAGGCGATGTTCGGCATGATCCAGTTCGATATCGAAGGGGCTGAGGTTTTGGATCTTTTTTCCGGCAGCGGAGGGCTCGGTATAGAAGCGCTTTCCCGCGGGGCGAAGCATGCTGTCTTTTGCGATAACGACAGGCAGGCGTATTCTGTCATCAAGTCCAATATCGAAAAGCTCGGTTTTACCGGCGTATCCTCGCTGCATTACGGCGATTCGATAGCGCTCTTGTCGGAGCTTTCAAGGGGCGGCAAGCGGTTCGATATAGTTCTTCTCGATCCGCCCTATGCTCTGGATCTTGAAAACAGGGCGCTGGAGCTCCTTACCCGGCTTGATCTTTTGAATGAAGGGGCGATCGTGCTCTGTGAGCATTCAAAAGAAAACCCACCCGTTTTCCCTGATGGGTTCACGGTAAAGAAACCGAAAAAATACGGTGATTCCTTCGTGACCAAGGCGGTTTTCGAAGGAGCGGAGGAAGAATGACGAAAGCAGTATTTCCCGGCAGTTTCGATCCGATCACGATCGGGCACGTCGAAATAATCCGTAGGGCGGCCGAAATATTCGATAAGGTCTATGTTTCGATCCTCGATAATCCCGCAAAAAGCAGGCAGTTCTCCCTTGAGGAAAGGATGGAGCTCATTCGGGACGCTATAAAGGATATCCCCAATGCCGAAGCGGATCACGATTCGGGCCTTCTTACGGATTACTGCCGCAAAAAGGGCATAAACGTCATTGTAAGGGGCATCAGGAACGGTTCTGACGTTGAGTACGAATCGATGCTCGAATCGGTCAACACAAAGATCGCCCCCGAATTAAAGACGGTTTATCTCATTGCAAAGGCGGAATACGCCTACATAAGCTCGAGCCTTGTCCGCCAGCTTATTGAAATCGGAATTAGCATTGATGGACTTGTACCGAATGCTGATCATAAAATTCTAAGGAGAGATTGATATATGGCTAAGAACCCCGACTCCATCATCATTGAGTGCTTCCGGATGATCGCCGATCTCGAAGAGGCTATCGACCAGAGCCCCGCGCCCCGCTTTGGCGGCAACACAGACAAACGCATAGTTGACAGGGAAGAGGTTTACAGTATCCTCGGCGATCTTAAAGCCTGCATCCCCGAAGATCTCCGCAAGGCGGAAAGCATCGTGACCGAGGCGGATAAGATCACCGATAAGGCCGATCAGT
This sequence comes from Clostridia bacterium, assembly GCA_017394835.1. Taxonomy (GTDB): domain Bacteria; phylum Bacillota; class Clostridia; order Christensenellales; family CAG-138; genus UBA3857. Next base: position 18,695 of record JAFPXD010000059.1, on the reverse strand, counting down.
ACGCAACAGAGGTCGTTGACAACGCAAGGGCGAGGGCGGAGGCCGTCCTTTCCGAGGCGGAGTCAAAGAAAAAGTCCATTATCACCGCCGCCGAAGCCCAGGCGAACAGCATAATCGAGGAAGCGAAGAAGACCCGCGAGCAGATCCTCGAAGAGCATGATATAGTGACCGAAGCGGAGCATCGAGCGGAGCTTCTTGAGCGCAAGGCGGAATACAACGCCAAAACGGTTTATGAGAACGCCAAGACCTATGCGGACGGCGTGCTCGGTTCCCTCATGCAGTTCCTTGAGGATTACTACGATATAGTGGAAATCAACCGCAAGGATCTGGGCGTTGTTCCCAAGCCCGATTTTTCCGAGCCTGCTAAGCCTGCGGAGCCCGCTCCCGCAGAGCCCGCCGCAGCAGAGGAAGATGAGGAAGAAGACGAAGGCTTCTTCGGTCTCTTCAAGCGTAAGAAGAAGAAGGAAGACGAAGAAGAAGAGCCCGATGCGGACGAATAATTGCATTTGATCCGTCTGGCGGCGGCAGTTTATCTGCCGCCGCCTTTCTTTATGAGCCTTGAAAACACCGAAACAACAGATATGGAAACGGCGGCCGAAGCGGCAAAGCAGAAAAGTATCGCCGTATGCGCCGTTCCGCTGCTGGAAAAGGCGGCGGAGCTGTCAAGGCTTCCGAAAACGGCGTAAGAAGCGCCGAAGAACGGATAAAGGATCCAAGTCAGGATGAAGGATACGCTCCCGTGCAGCAGCTTGACGATCAAATACATAGCCGCTTCGAGCTCTGGAAAAACAAGCTTAGATTGAGCAAAAATACATAACCCGCCAAATGATAAAAGAAACGAGCAAAGGCAGAGGGAAAGCCTTGTGCGTTCGGCTGAAAGCAGAGATAAGCCGTTGGTCATTTCGATAATGCCCTTTATAAACGCGCCGCAGGACTTCGGGAATGCCATAAAAACGCCGAGCTTATCTAAAAGAGAGAAAACAACGCCGAAGAATACTAATGTGCCGCCTATGCGAAGCATCACCTCCGCGGCTTCGCTTATCGCTTGTATGAGAGAAGCCTTGGGCACAGAAAAGCCATGCTCGGTTAAGTGATGGTTTTCCGGCCGCTTGTTCAGAATACTCCCGAGAATAAGTACGGCGCATAATGAAGGAACGTAATGCGATACAGCCAGGAGCGCCGCGGCCCTTCCTTCTCCAAGCATTGACTTTGCAAGAGCGTATATAACAAAACCGGGATTGGCTGTGTTTGCCGCAGCGCAGAGGAATGATGCTTCTCTTTTGCTCATCCCGCATGTCACGGCGTCGTTTGCAATAAGCGCGGCCGAAGGAGTGCCGCACGCCGCGGCGATCAGCCAAACGGGGAAAAAACGGAAACGCTTGCCCGAGAGCAGGAACTCTCTTGCTTTGCCGCTCATCATTATTGCTTTTGAACATACCAAAAAAGGAAACAGGGAGGGGAGAAGGCATTCCGCAAACAGCCTCATTCCGCCTGCAGCTCCCTGTGCCGCGGTCCCGCCGAAAGGGATCAGCAGCAATGCGAATATAAAAAACATCAAGAAAAAAGCATATCCCATGTAAAAGGATATGCATTGAAAGGACAAAATAGATTATCGTACGATCAGCCGATGCGAAGCATCCTGCTCAACGGATTTATCGTACGGTTGACCGAGAGCCCTTACCCTGTGCGCCAAAGCGGATATTTGCTCCGATCTTCCGGCAAGAGGGGGGAGCTTTTCTCTGTCGGACGAACGTACGATAACCGGAATGCGGGCGTAATTCAGCATTTCAAGCAGAAAAGAGGCCTCTTTTTTCACACCGATCACCCTTGCATAAAGCGCTTCGTCGTTTACAGCGGCTTCATCCTGCAATTCTTTGGTTATTCCCAATAAAGAACAGCACACGATCCTCTTGAGCCGCGCCATGGTATAGCGCTTTGACTTTACGCCCGCAAGCATTCCTTCAATATCGTCCGCTGAAGAAGCGAACCTTACAAACAGGTTTTCGACTCCTTCCGAAACTTCGGGAAGCTTTGAAAGCTCTTCCGAAGAGCTTGCCCTGATCCTGTATAACGCCGCTTCCGAAAGCTCGCCGAGCGAAGCGGGGAAGGAACCCGTGCGCATGAGCTCGGATATGGAATTGAGAACGTGACGGGGGAGAGCGCGCGAAAGCGCGTCGAACACCGCGGGGCTCATTTTCGTTTCGCCGTAATAGTTTTTAAGCGCATGTCTTATTGCGGAAGCGGAGCTCAATTCTTCTGCAAGCTCGCTGTCGTCATAACGGGAACCCATTCTTTGGATCGAGAATACCTCCATTCCGGGCGCGTACTTTGACGCGGCGCGGATGTATTCCGCTCCAAGAATATCGTTGGGGCCGAGCTTTATCCCCGAAGCCTCCGCAAGCGCCTTGGGATAAGGGAGCCCTTCGCCGAGCTTTTCCGAAAGTAAACGCTCATCGGGTTCGGAAAAAGCGATCCTCTTCAAGGCTTCCGTATCGCCCGTTTCGCTGCCAAAGCAGATTGAATCAACAATTCCCGTGCCGCTCAGTATCCTTACCGCGCCGGAAGCAAATCTTTCCGCGCACGAAACCGAAAACAAGTCGGGAAGTTCTATTACCATATCCGCGCCGCCTTCAAGCGCCCACTCTGCCCGCGTGAATTTATCCGCACAGGCGGGCTCGCCGCGCTGAACGAAGCTTGCGCTCATCACCACTACGGCGCGTTCCGCGCCGGAAATGCGTTTTGATTCTTCAATATGATATTTGTGACCGTTGTGAAAAGGATCGTATTCGGCGATCAATCCGACAGTTTTCATCGTTTCCTCAAATTATATTATTTTTAGGGTGCAAAAAAGCACTTATCTATGTTATAATCTAATTTGATGTGACCGTCAACTATTTTTTCGGAAGGAGATAAGAAAATGTCGGTTATTGATAACATTAAGGCAAAAGCAAAGGCTGAGAAGAAGCACATCCTTCTTCCCGAAGGTACCGAAGAGCGCACCGTTCAGGCTGCGCAGCGCATCATTGAAGAGGGCATCGCGGAAGTATCCCTCATGGGCAATGAGGATGAGATCCGCGCCGTCGCCGATAAGTTCGGCGTCGATCTTACGGGCGTAGGCATCATCGATCCCGTAAAGTCCCCCGATTTCGATACTTACGTTGAGCGTTTCTATGAGATGCGCAAGGCGAAGGGCGTCGATATGGAGAAGGCGAACAAGATGATGCACGATCCTCTCTTCTTCGCCTGCATGATGATAAAGGATGAGAAGGCGGACGGTATGGTCGCCGGCGCCATTAACACCACGGGCAATACCCTTCGTCCCGGTCTTCAGATCATCAAGATGGCAAAGGGCATCAGCACCGTTTCCTCCTGCTTCATTATGGAGATCCCCAACAAGGCTTACGGCGACGACGGCGTTATGGTATTTGCCGACTGCGCGGTAAACATCGATCCCACTGCGGAGCAGCTTGCCGCCATCGCGATCTCCTCCGCCGAAAGCGCGAAGAACCTCGTCGGCATCGATCCCAGGGTAGCTATGCTCAGCTTCTCCACCAAGGGTTCCGCGAAGCATGAAAACGTTGATAAGGTCGTTGCCGCTACCGCTATGGTCAAGGAGCAGGCTCCCGATCTGATGATCGACGGCGAGCTCCAGGCGGACGCCGCTCTCGTTGAGAAGGTCGGTCAGCTCAAGAGCCCCGGCAGCCCCGTTGCGGGCAAAGCGAACGTTCTGGTATTCCCCGATCTCCAGGCGGGCAATATCGGTTACAAGCTCGTTCAGCGTCTTGCCGGCGCTACTGCCGTCGGCCCCATCTGTCAGGGTTTTGCAAAGCCCATCAACGATCTTTCCCGCGGCTGCAGCATAGAGGACGTTGTTTCCGTAGTTGCGATCACCGCTGTTCAGGCTCAGAATCTGTAATGGTATAAGGAGAGAATAATGAAGATATTGGTCATCAACGCGGGAAGCTCTTCCCTTAAATATCAGCTTATAGACGTTGATAACGGCAACGTTATCGCGAAGGGCCTTTGCGAGCGCATAGGCATCGAAAACAGCAAGCTGACCTATAAGCCCACCGGCAAGGAGCCTTATGAGCTCGTAAGCAATATGAAGGATCATACCGACGCGATCAAGCTCGTGCTTGACGCTCTCGTAGATCCTCAGCGCGGCGTTATCGCTTCCATGGATGAGATCGACGCCGTTGGACACCGCGTCGTACACGGCGGTGAGAGGTTCAACAAGTCCGTTCTTCTGACCGACGAGGTCATCAAGGAGATAGAGGATCTTTCCGAGCTTGCTCCTCTTCACAATCCCGCGAATATCATGGGCATCAACGCCTGCAAGGCCATAATGCCCAACACTCCGATGGTAGCCGTATTCGATACCGCTTTCCATCAGACCATGCCCGAGCACGCCTTCCTTTACGGCCTTCCCTATGAGGCTTATACCGAGCTCAAGGTGCGCCGCTACGGCTTCCACGGCACCTCCCACGCCTACGTTACCGGCAGGGCGCTGACCTATCTCGATAAACCCGCGAGCGATACCAAGATCATAACCTGCCACCTGGGCAACGGTTCCTCCGTTTCCGCTGTAAAGGGCGGCAAGTGCATCGATACCAGCATGGGCTTCACTCCCCTCGAGGGCCTTCCCATGGGCACCCGCTGCGGCGATATGGATCCGGCGATAGTAGCTTACCTTATGAAGAAGCTCGATCTTGACCGTGCGGGCATCGATACCTACATGAACAAGAAGAGCGGTATGCTCGGCATTTCCGGCGTTTCCAGCGATTTCCGCGATCTGGGCGACGCCGCGAAGCAGGGCAATAAGAGGGCTTCTCTTGCTCTTGAGACCTTTGCTTATAAGGTAAAGAAGTACATTGGCGCATACGCCGCCGCCATGAACGGCGTTGACTGCATCGTATTCACCGCCGGCGTAGGCGAGAATGACCGCGCCATGCGCGCCGCCATTATGAAGGATATGGAGTATCTCGGCGTTGCATTCGACGAGGAGTATAACATGAACTGCCCCCGCGGAAGCGAGCAGGTCATCTCCAAGCCCGAAAGCTGCGTAAAGGTCATCGTTATCCCCACCGATGAGGAAATGATGATCGCCAAGGATACCGCCGCCATCGTAAGGGCGTGATCCTTTGATCGAACACAACAGGTAAAGCAAATATATTTGCTTTACCTGTTGACATTGTGTGGTCAAGCGCGTAAAATATCAATGTTCGGCTGTAAAAGGCAGAGTATGTGGAGAACGAAAAATGGAACTGAATGTAGCCGCTGAACTTAAGACGCCGGGCCTTGTGAGCCATGCGCAGATCGAACAGGTCTTCCCAGAAATGGAGCTTGCGGGCAGCCGTATCCGCTTGGCGGAGCCGGTCGCGCTCGAATTCAAGTATTCCTTTGACGGTGAGGGCGTCGATCTTATGGGCGTTTTGAGCTCTTCCCTCATAATGAACTGCACGAAGTGCAATGAAGAGTTCGTTAAGCCGTTCAGCGTCGATTTTTCCGAGAGGTTCCTCAAGGTCTCCGATGAGGAGGCGGAGGAGCTCGACTGTTATTCTTATGCGGGCGAAGTGCTCAAGCTCGATAAGATGGCAGAGGATCTCATTCTGTTGAACGCTCCGCTTTACAGCCTCTGCAGGCCGGATTGCAAAGGGCTTTGCCCCATTTGCGGAACCAACTTAAATATATCACAGTGCTCTTGCACCGCTGAGGATGACAGCAGCCCGTTTGCTGCTCTGAAGAGGCTCAAAGAACTGTTGAACCAAGATCAGGAGGATTAAGACTATGGCAGTCCCGAAAAGGAAAACATCGAAGGCAAGGCGCGATCAGCGTCGTGCTAATTGGAAGATCAGCGCTCCCGCTCTCGTAGAGTGCCCCCAGTGCCACGCCAAGAAGCTTGCTCACAGGGTTTGCAAGAGCTGTGGTTACTACGATGGCGAGCAGGTCATCGTCATGGATAAGGACGAGAAATAATTCTCTCCTTTCCGTTCCGACCGGTGCTTAAAGGGTACTCCTGAGTACCCTTCTTTGCATACATCGTATCATGTGCGCAGCGGAAATATATAACGCAAATATTTTCGTTCCGTATTGACAGAGCCGATAAAACCCTGTATAATAATGCCCGTCGCAAATGCGGACGCTAACGGGGTGTGGCGCAGTCTGGTAGCGCACGTGCTTTGGGAGCATGGGGCCGGAAGTTCAAATCTTCTCACCCCGACCATTATGTGGCCTCGTGGTCAAGCGGTCAAGACACCGCCCTTTCACGGCGGTAACAGGAGTTCGATTCTCCTCGAGGTCACCATTTTTTTAGGGCCTTTAGCTCAGTTGGTCAGAGCGGTCGGCTCATAACCGATTGGTCCGGGGTTCGAGTCCCTGAAGGCCCACCATTTTTTTATAACGCGGCCCGGTAGTTCAGCTGGTTAGAATGCCAGCCTGTCACGCTGGAGGTCAGGGGTTCGAGCCCCCTTCGGGTCGCCATTTTTTAAGCTTATTTGCTGGTGTAGCTCAATCGGCAGAGCAGCTGATTTGTAATCAGCAGGTTGACGGTTCAAGTCCGTCCACCAGCTCCACCGGCAAAACAATACGGACGGGTTCCCGAGCGGCCAAAGGGAGCGGACTGTAAATCCGTTGTCACAGACTACGATGGTTCGAATCCATCCCCGTCCACCAAATCCAAATCCCCGTTAGCGGGGGTTTGGATTTGGTAAATAGGTGGAAAGGATTCGAAGGACGGCAGTGAATGACCGTCCAGTGGACGGTCAGAGCCGTCCCGGACTGCCCGCAGGCAGGCGAATCCATCCCCGTCCACCAAATATGCGGGCATGGCGGAATTGGCAGACGCGTACGGTTCAGGTCCGTATGGGGGCAACTCCATGGAGGTTCAAGTCCTCTTGCCCGCACCAAATAAGAACCCACTTTGGATACCAGGTGGGCTCTTATTATTTTGTTCATATCGCTCTTTAAAAGTTCTTTACACATAAGGATTTTCAGACTCTTCTCCCACAATTGAATTTTCGCCACCCCCGGTTTTGTACCCCAAGGCGTACCTTCATTACCAAACCTTACACCCAAAAAACAGCGGTTTTTTTAAGCAATAGTGGGAGAGATAAGCAAATCGTAGGAGAGAAGACCTTTTGTGAGAAAGTACAACTTTTGGAAAACGGGCGATTGTAACCCCGGAGCGGGCGTGGTATAATGGTCAAAACGGATCGCGCAGAGGGGGCCGCTGATGGAGAAATACGACGACAACGAAGACTGGAGCGCGCTTTCTCCAGAGGAGAAGAAACGGCGCCTGTATCTCAAACAGAAGGAGCTGCTGGATACGTTCCGGGCGACCAACGCCATCTCGCAGTCACAGTACGACCGCAGCCTTCGCGACATGAAGGCGAAGATGGGGATGGAGGAGCAATAAAGTATTGACGAGAATCAAAACAAACAGAAGGATATCTATAGGAGGTATGGCTTATGCAAAAACAGTTAACAGAAAAAGAGGTTGTCTTGTCTAATAGTATTTACCTGATATATGTTGGCTGAACCTTTTGCTCTCAAATTGTTCATTGAGTTTATTAATCCTGATTATTCCTCCGAAACTTGGATGGAAGTGTTGTACAGACCAAACTTGCATCGCTAAAATCTGCGCCGAGAAGATTAGCAGATCTTAAATCCGTATAAGTAAGATCAGCATTGCGAAGATTGGTATACGCCAGGCTCGTTCTGGTCAAATCCGAAGCACCCAGGTTTGCGCCGTGCAGATCTGCACCGTGCAGAACTGCATCGCGTAAATTTGATCTATACAGATTCGCACCGCTCATATTTGCACCGCTCATATTTGCACCGCGCAGATTCGATTCATGCAGATCCGCACCGCTCATATTTGCACCGCTCAGATCCGCACCGCTCAGATAAGCATCGCATAAATAAGCACTGCGCAGATCCGCATATTGCAGATTCGCATGCCTTAAATATGCGCCGCGCAGATCCACTTCGAACAACTCTGCCCGTACGCCGACACGTCCGACAATTTTGTCAAATACATATCCGATCATGCTGCTTTTATTGACTGCAGTTGGGTCGTTCCACCATTTGACGTATTCTCCATCTTCCAGAATAAAATCGTAGATATGCCTGTAAACCAACGCCGCGCCAAGCAGTATGTTCTCTATCGCACGGATGTGGTTACGCACTCCGAGCCCGTCGTACAGCATTCCCTCAAGCAGCATATATTCATACAAATCCGGCAGAAGACGCATTTCTCTTTCCTTAAGTGGAAATTCATCCCCAAGCTCGTTTTTTACAGCATGCTCCGCTCTCGCGCTTAGGAATAAGAGGACGGTTCCGTTAGGCTCACCATGCTTGAAGACATCGACGAACCACTTGGCAACCTTTTCTTTGATATCATCCCGGGAGCCGCCGCTGTTATACGCTTTATTCAACTCCGCGAATATCCTTTCGCACATGAAGAAATCACGTATGTTGTTGTGATAGAATTCGGCGTAATCGCGGGACTTTTCGGTTCTCCAATAGCAGCAGAGCGCATGTCCGCGCACCAGTTTGGAGGTATCGACTTCCGTTTCACCGAGCCTTCTCGCCGCATCTGCTATTCCACTCTCAGTGATCAGGAACGCGCCGTCCTCTGTTTTTTTAACTCCCTCCTCAAGCCTTTCACCGCAAGAGCAGTGCATCTTCAGAGCTATCTCCTGCGTGAGACGGTATATGGAGTCCTTTATCTCAGACACAGGGTGCCCGTCACCGTTCTGATAATCCATCTGCTTGGAATACTCGGCATCAGGGATCGCGTCGCGGAATATGAAATGGTAAAGCTCCCAGATATTATTTGTCATACCTATCGTTACCTTGCCTCCCGCAAGCAGATAGAGGGTAAGAGGCGTGTCGCAGATATTTGATACGTTCTCATCGCCTATGGAGCGAATGTATTCCTCGACGCGGGGATCTATAGCCGCCTCTTCTTTCAGTAGCGCCTTAAACTTATCGAGCCATTTACCTCGTTTTTCAGCGCTGAAATGCTGCAACGAAATGAAACTGCATTTCTCCGCAAGTTCACTCGCCCTTATGTACCGCGGACGGGAGGTGAGTATAACCTTATAATCATCAGGCAGCCATCTCAACAGTTCGAGCAGTTTGTGCTCATAATTACTCAGCCCTTGGACCATGCAAAGCTCGTCAAAACCGTCAAGCACCATGAGCCCTTTGGGGAACATCCGCACAAGATCACTCTTTGAATCTATGTGCATATGATCAAGCACCGCAGGCCCGATTTTGAAATCGGTTTTTTTCAGGTCGCCGCTCAAATCGCGTAGCCTCACGGTGTGGACCGTTCTGCCGTCGAACGTGTCCCGCGGATGCTCGTTCTGGGAATCGCTCTCACTCTTTGCCTCGCAGTTGATCCACCCGACAAGACTGCTTTTGCCGCTGCCCGCGTCGCCCTCTATGACGAGCATCTTACTCTTGTCGCTGTCGATAAAGCGCTTCAGCCTGTTTTCAAGATCGTCCTTCGGAACTCCGTATTCGATACTATTCAAGAGCTCCCTGTATTCCTGCATAACAAAGAGATTATCGAGGCATACACGCTTATCTTTTCCGTGTAGGAAAAGTGGCTCCGAAAAACCCTTTATGTATTCATCATTGTTGTTATGTATCCTGTAGTTTTCTATAATGCCAACGATATCGGGCCAGAACAGCACATCGATTTCTACGCCGTCCTCAGCCGCCTTTTCAGCAAGAATCCTCCGATTATCTTCCGTATGTGTATCGCGGTCAAAGGAGACAGCAAATATGAAATGTTTGAATAACGGTTTCGTTATTTCCACTAAAATGCCATTTTGCATTTTGTATTCTTTTTTCTTGAAGTGCTCCTTCGCCAAATTATATGCATTTTCCATATCCTCGCAGGAAAGGCTTTTGGAATTGTCATAATCCTTGCATTGGATTAGGTATTCTCGATCAATGGAGTATATGTCTATCCCGTGCTGATCTTGTCCCTGCCTGCCGTAGAGACGAAATTCCTTCCCGTATTGCACCGCCGCGCAGTCGCGCACGAGTTCCTCGAACTCCTGCCATGTTTCTGGTTTATTGGAATGGCTGTATTTGCATTCTTTGAGCGACCTTATATACATAGTCACGACCTCCTGCAGTAAGCTTTGACCCAGAGACTATTATATCATAACTTGAACGATATTGAAACAACGGGAATAAAAGGATCGTGTCAAGTTCTTCTAGGAGAAATCATGCGATGGAATTAGGAGATCGTAGTTTCGCGCAAGCTTTGAAGAGAGCGGTAATGCCGATGATCTTCCCGTACGTCTGGCCGGCGGGATCGCTCTCTTCTCAAACACGCTCCAGTCGTGATATCCGCCGAAGGCTTCCTTGATCTGCTTTTTTAGCGTATCTGTTGTATATCTCAAGCCCGTCCCCGCGGGCCTTGCGATCCTTTTCACGTTCCTTTTTTGCTCCTTGAAACACGGATATGCTCTGCGGTTACCTTTCCATCATTTTCAGCGAAAATGCGGAACATCGCCATCTTGCAGAGACCTTCTCTCGACCAATCGAGAGGATTCCTTGAAACTTCGTCGACGAAGGTGTTCAGTTTGAGCGACAGGACTATAGCGTTCGTCGCCATAGTAAGTTAATCTGTAATGCTTCCCATCATCCTTTATTTTGAAGCCCAAACCGATTAAAAACTGCTTTAGCGGCGCTGTCATAGAGGTATAGCCCTTGAGCTTGTTTTTCAGTTCGTTAGATCTATTCTCCAAGCTGTTTCTAACTCACTTCTATACGTGTGTATATGTAAAGAGAGAAAGTAGGAAATAGCTTCGATCCTTCGGATGCTTCATAGACGATAGGAGTGAGACGAAATGAACGAAGCAGCATTAGTCAAGAAAATACGCGGCTTTCTGGCAACTGTATCCGATTGTTTCTTCTGGAAGGAACACGGCGGCCAGTACGGAACCGCAGGAATACCGGACATAATCGTCTGCTGGCATGGTCGGTTTGTGGCATTCGAGGCGAAAGCCGGAAAGAACAGGCCGACGAAGCTGCAGGCAACGACGATCGAGGCGATCCGCAAAGCCGGAGGCACGGCGGCAGTCGTTTACAGCGTCGAGGATGTAAAGGCGGTTATGTCGGAATTGGAGGCACGATATGGTCAAGGAAAAGTATGAGCCCTTCATCAATCTGGCAAGGAAGGTTCATTGTCCTAAGCTGATTGAGCAGCTGTTTGAAATGTGGGAATGGGATCCTAATTACGTTTACAGGGCAATCGGCAAGCTGGTAACTTCCAACAATAAGGTAATGTTGTATTTCGACTTTTCGAATCCTGAAGCAAGACCGAAACCGAAGGCAAAATAATGCCGACCGATACATACATTTCGTTCTACCTCAGAGGATCGAAAATACATGTTTTCAGGAAGACCTTGGCCGAGCTGGGCAATCCGCAGTTCGTTCGTTTTCGTATACACGAGGACGGCAATTCGATGGTTATGGAAGCTTATTCCAAAAAGGATTTTCAGTCCCATCGTGTTCCGAAAAAGAACAGGGAAGGATGGAGCTTGGAAATACACAGCAAGCCGCTTTGCCGCATCATGATGAAGCATTTGAACTGGAATGAGACTCAGTCGTATAGAATACCGGGCGTAGCATACCCGTCGCAGCGAATCGCTGTATTCGATTTGACTGCAGCGGTCATGATTAACCAGGATGGTAGGCAAAAGGACAATCTGTTAGAGGATGAATATAACAAATGACTACCATGGTGACATAACGATGGTGTACTTTTTGCAAGTTTACCCTTAAATAGTGCATCTTTTATACGAACACTACAGACAATTTGTGAGCTGTGTTTATTTAAGATATATTTATAATATACCAAGCTATTGCGCCAAAGGAATGATTATGGTATAATATCGATCAGCCGGGAGGGACAAGCTTATTCCCTCATGGAAAAGGAGACGGGCTGTGCTCAAAAAAGAGATTGCGGCACTCGTCCTTTTTGCATTGGTGTTCATCAAATCGCTCAATGCGCTGAATGGGCTTTACAGCGCGTTCATCACAAATAGCGGTATTCGTTTTCCGCTTCGGTCGATCCGATCGGAACGCGTGCGGTAAGGATCGCAATAGTATCCCCTGTGTTTTACGGAAAGCATAAAAATAATATCGGAGGATAAAGCAATGAAGAAAACAAAACGGCTCTTAAGCACGCTTCTGGCGCTGATAATGCTGGTCGGCGTTTTGCCGGCTTCGGTGTTTGCGGCGAACGACCGTGCGTACGTGCATTTCGCCAACGGTACCAGCAAGACCTACGGCAGCCTGCCTGCGGCCTGGAATGAAGCGGTCGCGTCAAGCGGCAATACCGTCGGCCTTCTTAACAACTGGGAGGGCAGCCGGTTCTGTGTGCCGGAAAACATATCCGTTACTCTCGAGATGAACGGTTACTGGATCTCCCGCAACCTTTCAAGCAGTAAGGGCGACGGCGAGGTGTTCTGGGTCGGCCAGAACGCCACTCTGAACGTTTACGGCGGAAACACAGCCGATCCCTCATATAATTCGACCGCGGAACACAATATGTGGGTCTATGTTGCCGACAGCAGCAGATACGGCTATACACGCAGGCAGGTGCTGCTTCACGGCGGCATAATCAACGGCGGCAACAGCGATAACGGCGGAGGCGGCATCCATATGAAGGAAGGCGCACACGTCAATCTTTATTACGTCACGGTCGCGGGCAACAAGGCGGATAAATGGGGCGCCAGCTACGGCGACGGCGGCGGCGTGGAGATGAATAACAAGAACGGCTGTCTCTATCTCGATCACAGCAATATCATCTACAACGCCGCTAGATACGACGGCGGCGGCGTACACGTCGATTCCGAATGGTGCAGGATCATTATGGTCAAGAGCCATATCGACCATAACGTGGCGGACGACAACGGAGCGGGCATCTACGTCGACGGCGATAATTTCAGCCTGCGCGGCGACGCGGAGCAGATCATGGATCCCGAATCCGTCGTTTCCGCATACAGCATCCCTGATTGGAACGGGGCGTACAACTTCTTCCTTCCGGAAGAGCTCGGCAGCTCCGTTTCCTATAACTGCGTATTCGACGCAGAGGACGGCGGCGGAGGCATCTATCTGGATAATGAAAAATTCCATATCTCCGGCATCAACTTCGTCGGCAATATCGCCACGAACGACGACGACAAGGGCAACGGAGGCGGTCTTTATCTTGATGAGGAAGAAAGCACCATTAAGAACTGCAACATCCTCCGAAACAAGGCGGACTGCCTCGGCGGAGGTATCTATGACCGCGGCGACGACAGGGTCACCGACCTGGACGACAACGGCGTCGACAGCTGCACTATCTGGAAGAACCTTGCTTGGGAATCCGGCGGAGCAGGCGGCGGCATATTCGTAAACCGTTACTGCGACCTCAACATCTCCGGCTCGCTGATCGTCCGCGACAACGTTTCGAAGAGCTACTCGAACGATAACCTGTATCTCTCCTCCGACGGCGGCGCGGTCGACGCATATCTGATGCCTTCGCTGAGCGCCGGTGCGGACGTTCACGTCCGTATTTCCACCGCCGGAGCAGCAGGTCACGGCACGCAGATATCAAGAGATCCCGGAAGCTACGACGAATCGTTCTACACCTTTGATAACGATTCCGGTAAGCATATCAGCTGGGAGCCCGACCGCTATCTGAGGGTCGTTTCCGGCGCAAAGCCCGTAAAACCCGTACCGAGCGTCTTCACGCCGGATCCCGGAAAGCGTACGCAGTCACTGTCGCAGACATACACGATGAACGGCGTGGACTATCCGATCATTAAGGGCATCGTGAGCTATCCCTCATTCCCGGACGATTATGCGGATATCGAAAACGTTTTCTACTATTCCGACGGCTTCTTCGCGGGCTCCACATTGGATTACAATCCTCAGCTTGCGACCCTTTCCATGTGCCTCGCGGGCGCTGCTGGCTATTCCAACGAATACGGTAAGGAAGACTCAAACGGAGACTATCTTGACAAGTCCCAGAACTTCCGCCAGTTCGTGAGCGACATAGGCTGCGCCGATACTGCGATCTACGTCAATGACTTCAATACGCAGAAGCCCGGCGCGGACACCATCGGCGTAGGCATCGCTTCGAAGCAGATATTCGGAACGAAAACGCTCGTCGTGATCGGCGTGCGCGGCATGGGCTACGAGTCGGAGTGGATATCCAACATGACCCTCGGCGCGAGCGGCGAAGCGGCCGGATGGTCCTCCGCGGCGACGCAGGTCATGGCAGAGCTGAACGGCTACCTCAGCCGCATGGGCATCGACGGAAGCAGTGAAAACACTATCTTCTGGATCGCAGGCTATTCAAGAGCCGGCGCTACCTCTAACCTCGCGGCAAAGCGCATAGTCGATAAATACGATAACAACGGTACACACACGTTTGCCTATCCCCTCGAGGCGCCGATGGGCGGCGTTGAGAGCGCAAAGGTCGCCGGCAATAACTACAACTGCATCCACAACGTCTTCAATCAGAACGATATAGTTCCTTGGACCGGCACGACGGAGATGGGCTTCATCCGCTACGGCGTGGATCATTTTATCCCGGGCAGCGCCGAGACTCATGCTCCTTCTGACGGCAGCGACAACAATCTTGTCCCGGAGGATAATACCGCATGGAACGTCGGCAGCAACGGTTACAACAATCAAAAGATGCTGATGCTCGCACAGCTTGCGGCGGTCAATCCGGATATCTTCTTCGATGATTATTTCCACACCGCGACCGTCCGGTACCTGACCAGCCAGTTCTGGGGCACGACCGACGCCATCATCGAATCGAGCTATTATCAGGACGAGATGGGAACGACGGAGAAATTCATCGACTTCTTCTTTGAAAAGCTTCAGGAGTGGGCCTTCAAGTACGACATAAACGGCGGCGTCCTCGATCCCGTGCTCTCTCCGCGCCAATACTTCTCAAGCTATGAGATCGACAACCACAAGTCTTTCCAGCAGGCTGCGGCTTCCACAGCGGGCCTTCTCTTCGGTAAGACCCATGATGAAATGAACGAGCTGATCGACGTATTCGGCACCCTGGCGGATCGTTTGTCCAAATTCCAGCTTTACCGCATCTACTGCAATATCGACGAGGATGACATCGACAATCTTGACGAGGATATCGGATGGATCTGGGACGCCCTTGCAAACCCCGACGAAGAAAAAGATATCCCCAGGGGCTTCGATCCACTCGGCAACTATCTTTCTGCGGAAGAGCTCAACGAGCTTGAAGCGTGCTTTAAGTCCCTGCTGTTCCCGCTCCTTTGCTTTGCCGGCGAGGATTACGACGATTACGGCCAGGATATCGTAGGCACGCTTGCATACAATATCTCCCGCATAATCGCAAACCATTATCCGGAGGTCACTCACTCCTGGCTGAGGAGCTATGACTATCTCTATGCATCGGATACCTATCCCGTTGTGATGGATCCCGCCGTCAAGACGGCGCCGTCGCCTGCCGCGATCGAGATCACTCATGCGGACGGAACCAAGGACACTGTGGTCCCGGTCAACAATCAGGACGTAACGGTTCGGATCGACGACGTTGTTCGGCTGCTTCCCTCGAATTCCGCGGACGTCGACAGCGGCGAAGCGATCTACTATCAGTTCCTTGACGGCCCTGCTTATACCTGGAAGGATAGGGGCACCCACGCCTACTCCAAGCCCTTCCGGCTTTCGGAAATGCTGGATACCCATGCATGGCAGGGCACCTTCAAGTTCAGCGTCACCGCCGCTCACAACGGAGTCAAGCACGAGCCGGTGACGGTCCGGCTCGTGCTGGAGGGCAACGCGTTCCTGTATGTTCCGACGGGCTATACGGACGGCGCATACCAGTACACGGAGCTCCCGCTGGAGATCGGAAAGAGTCAGACGGTCGACGCCGTTCCTCCCGGTTCTGCACAGAACATGCGGTTCAGATACTGGGAAGTGTATGCGTATGACACCGCGACCGGAACGGTCGGTGAAGCAATCAGTCCTGAGAAATACATCGAATACTTCGGCACGGATTTCCATGCTGAAGATGAAGCGCTCACCGTCACCAACAGGAAGGGCGTCAGCGCATGCTTTGTCCCGGTCTATGAAAAGATCGTCAGCAGCATCGATATCAGTTTCGGCGGAGGCAGAAGATTCCAGGATCAGCCCGGAATGTACTACCTGCCAGGCTATGTCGACTGGAAGGACAGCGACGCCGCGGAGGTCGAAGGACGGAGCACGATCTTCTGGACGCTTGACAAGACGAAAGGGGAATTCTATGCGGCGTTCAGCCTCACCTTGTCCGGCATCGAGACCTTTGACGGCGTGCCTGAGCTGAATATTGACGACAGCAGTCTTAACGATTATGTCGGTAACCTGTATTATTACAGCGTAAACGGTACTGTCTCCGGAAGGACCTTAACGGTTACTGCCACTTTCGACACATACTTCACCAATGAGCAGTATAATTATGAATGGTATATCGACGATCAGGCTGTCGCGCTTTACGATCTGAACCTGGATCAGCAGATCGGGGAATACCATTTCCATAACGAGGGTACGCTCACAGCGCCGTTCGTTCCGGACATGGAGTTTGTGCACTGGCAGGACGGCTCAACGGATCCCACGACAACGGTCACGACAATCAATATGAAGGCCTACTATCGGCCGATCGTGAACAAAGTCGAGATCACGCTTACCGAGCCGCTGACCGGCGGCGAACAGCTGCCCGGGCTGAACGAAGTCAGGGTCCGTGTGTCCAATAACTGGAGGCTGGACAGCGGCATAGCGCTTGATTGGAACAGCTCCGATGCCATTGCGGACTACAATAAGGTCTATACCGCCCGGATCACGGTAAACAAGGCAGAACTGAGCGGCACCAATCTCAGCGTTTCCGGCAGCGCAAGCGTGCCGCTTACCGGCGCATTCTCATTTGCGGAAAGCCTTGCCGTAACTGTGAAGGATGCTGCGGGAAACACGCTCACGATCACGAACTGCGTCTTCTCCGAAACCGACGGGGAGATCACTATGGACCTCGTTTTCGAAAGGACGGAAAAGCTGTCGATCGTTAGATTCGCGGACGTCGGCGTCACCGTACCGCATGGAAGCACCGAAGACGAGATCATCGCTTCGCTTCCGGCAGAGGTCTATGCGTATTTTGCCGACGGAAGCATGGCAGCCGTACCCGCCGTTTGGACCGGCGTCGGCAGCATCGACCCGGACGACCTTGAAGCGCAGACGGTATTCGCGGCCGGCAGCTTCACGGGCGACGACTATACCGTGGAGGATGGCGTCACACTGACCGCGGCGGTGACTGTGCTTGCCGCAGCAAGGACCTCCGCGCCGACTCCCTCGATCCCGTCGGGCGAGTACACCGGCGTTCAGACGGTCGTTTTGACTGCGGATGAAGACGCGGCGATCCGTTATGCCGTCGTCGAGATCCCGAAGACCGGATCCGAACCGCTCGATCCCGGCAGCGTCCCCGCACCCGCTGCGGAAGCGTATGCCGAATACACCGAACCGCTCGTTCTTAACGCTTACAATACGGATATTCTGATATACGCCTATGCCGTTAAGGACGGCTTCCGTGACAGCACATACGCGATCTGCCATTACGAGCTGACGAAGCCGGAGGTCTCGTGGCTCGAAGCGAAGGACGCCATGATCGCGGAGGACGGCAATATCGGGTGTTGGTACAGCACAAAGTCCGTCAGCGTCGGTTACGATGATAACGGGGAGCCCGTTTTCGAGGACGTACCCGATCGTTATTATGCGGATGAGGACTGCACCGTGCTCCTTGATTACGAAGAGGACGTGTGCCTGCCGGCGTTTATAAGGTCCGTATTCGAAGTCGGGCCTTCAGACGATCTCGTGACGGCCTGCCTCGATTTTGAATGGCAGGACACCTATAAGTACAAGGGCTTTGAGATAGTCGGCGTTCAGTCCATCGGTTCCGAAGGCGGCATGCGCGTTATTACCGTTCTGGATTCGAGGATTATCCGCGACGCCGTCGATTACGGTTACCTGTTCGGGACCGGGAACGGGGAATTGACCTATGACACCGCTTCGTACAGGCGGAGCTGCAAGGATACCGACAATACGCTGCAAAGCGGCGACCCCGGATATCAGTACGTAACGGCAAGGATTCCCGCTTCGTTCCTTGATGAAGGAGTTTACGCGGGCTTCTACGTAACGCTCGAGAACGGAGTGGATATTATCTGCACGAACATCGTCGTCTGTTCGCCCGCGATCGAAAGCTCCGAGCCTTCGGACAACGCCGAGGATAACATCGTTATCGATACTTTAGCCGTTCCCGGCGACGTCAACTGCGACGGCATCGTCGATTCCGCCGACATCACCCTTGCGGCGGCCTATTCCATGAGCGCCGGCAGCGTCACTGCTCAGGGCGTTGCGAACGGCGACATGAACGGCGACGGTCTTCTCACCGCGGCCGACCTCTCCGCTCTGTACAGCTATATCCAGGGCTAATAGAAAATAAGGGCTTCGCCCTTGAACTTGCAGCAAGGGGCTGTTGCACTAAGCCCCATCAAAAACAAGACCGGGTAGCCCGTAAGGGTTGCCCGGTTTGCTGCTTTCATGTATAATTAATTTACCAGAAAAACCATCCAGAAAGCAGGTTAATTGTACAATGAAAGCACGTG
>JAFPXD010000058.1 GCA_017394835.1 Clostridia bacterium | reverse complement strand
CCTTTACGTTATCGAGGATCCCCGCAGTCACGGTCTGAGCTTCGCCGAATGGCGAGCCCACAAGGAAGGTCAGCTCACAATGAAGGAAATGCTCGATCTCGATATGCGGGAGTGTATAAACCTTGCGACCGACGTCCGGGATTTCTATCGGCTCATGCGGGAGCGCGGGTACGTTGTCAGCCTCCGCAGCAAGTACCCCTCATTCCTGCCTCCGGGAGCGCAGAGGCCACTGCGCCTGAAAAGGGACGGAAAGAGCATGACCGCGGACGATATCGAGGAAATGCTCTGGGACAGCTTCGAGCGGCAGACGGAAGTGCTTGTCATACCGAGGGCCGAAAAGCCCCCGGTGCCTTACTATAAAGGCATGGGTCTCAGCGCGCTGGTGCTTTCGTGGATGTATGTGCTGGGTTGGATCGGCAAGGGCAAAAAGGTCGCTTACCGGGTAAACCGTGAAGAGGTCCGGAAACTAAAACGGTACATACGGCAGCACGATCTGATCGAAAAGTACGGGATCGAATACGAGGATCAGCTTGACGCCCATGCGGCGAAACGCGCCGAGGAATACGGCGAGCTGGAAGCAAGGCGCGAGGCGCTCCGAAAGGAACAGCGCAGGACGAAAGAACAGATCCCAGAGATCGCCGAGCTCACAAAGCAGATGCGCTTCGTTCGACGGGAGCTGCGCATTTGCGAGGATATCAAGGCCGATATTCCTAAGATGCAAAAGGCGTTCGAGGATGAGCCCATGCTTGATGGCAAGCCTCTTTATTATGAAGAAGAACGTTAATACAGTTTCACCGGGAGCGTCCGAGAGGGCGCTCCTTACATTTAGAACAAAACGATTTAAGAAAGGATTTTTAGTATGCAAAAAACAAACAACACGCCGGTCATGATACCGGCAAGCAGTATCCATCCCTTTAAGGGACACCCGTACAAGGTGCTCGATAATGATGAAATGAGCGCTCTTGTAAACAGCATCCATGAGCAGGGTATCATGTCCCCGCTCATCGTAAGACCTATTGAAGGCCATCCGGATGAATATGAACTGATCTCCGGCCATCGCCGCCTGCACGCGGCGCAGCTTGCGGGGCTTACAGAAGTACCCGCCGTTATTGAATCGGTCAGCCGCGATGAAGCGGCAATAATGCTCGTCGACAGCAATCTTCACCGCGAGCACATCCTCCCGAGCGAAAAGGCGTTCGCGTATAAGCTGAAGCTCGAAGCACTTTCTCGACAGGGCAAACGGACAGATCTGACTTCGTCACAAGTTGTGACAAGGTTAAGGGCAGACGAATTGGTCGCTGAAGGAACCGGCGAAGGCCGTATGACCGTCCAACGCTACATCCGTCTCACTCACCTTATCCCCGCTCTGCTCGATATGGTCGACGACGGGCGTATCGCTTTCTCCGTAGGCGTGGAGCTTTCATTCCTCGACAGCGAGCTGCAGGCGGCGCTCAAGACCGCTATCGACCTGAATGACTGCACTCCTTCATATGCCCAGGCGGTCCATATACACAAAGCTGTAAACGACGGCTCGATCGATGAGGATATGCTCTTCGAGATCATGGCCGAGGAAAAGCCCAATCAGAAGGAAAAGGTCAGCTTCAATATGGCCGAAATGAAACGGTATTTCCCCGACGCCCGCACGGCGGCGGATATCCGCAGCGCGATACTCCGTATGCTTGACCGCCATATGAAGGACAAAGGAAAGGAGCAGCGATCGGATGAAGCAAGATAATGAAAAACGTACCATTACCGGTGTGAAGGGGTTCTGTGATAAGGAGCTCATTCGTGATATCCCCGCAGACCGCTCTTTTTCTATCCGTATCGGCGGTACGGAATACCTTGTATCCACCCACATGAAAACAGAAGGCAAGCGCACCGTGCTCGATCAGTTCAAGCAGATGCTGATCCAAAGCGGCCTTGTCTGATCCCGTACATTTGTGTTTTGACCTGGAGCGCGGTAAGCTCAATATGCCTTGCTGCGCCTCCGGTTGTCGGAAAGGAGAAAAGTATAATGAATAATAATGATAACGGAAACGCAGAAAAAATAACGGCGCTGTACTGCCGTCTCTCCGTCGATGACAGGGAGCTCGGCGGCGATCCCGATATGGAATCGAACAGCATCAAGAACCAGAAGACCATTTTGGAGGATTACTGCAATAAGCATGGTATAACCAATTACATGTTCTTCGCGGACGACGGAGTATCGGGCACGACCTTCAACCGTCCCGATTTCCTCCGCATGGAGAGGATGATCGAAGCGGGAGAGATATCGACCGTGATCGTCAAGGACCTCAGCCGTTTCGGAAGGGAGCAGGTGGAGATGGGAAGGCTCACACAGGTGGTGTATCCGTCCCTTGGCGTTACCTTCATTTCCCTGCAGGAGAACGTCAACAGCAGGACCGGCGCCGGCATGGAGATGATGCCCTTCTACAATATCTTCAACGAATGGTACGCTTCCCAGACCAGTCAGAAGATACGGCAGGTATGGAAGACAAAATCCGAACACGGCGAGCGTGTATCCTCAACCGTGGCTTTCGGCTACAAGCGGAGCGATACCGATCCCAAACAATGGGTGATAGACGAGCCGGCAGCCGAGGTAGTAAGACGCATATACGCTCTTTGCCTTGGCGGAAAAGGCCCCATGCAGATAGCAAAGCTCCTGCAAAGGGAAAAGGTGCTCGTCCCGACGGCGTATTACGATTCGATCGGAAGGAAACATTCGTCTCCGACGCCAGCGGATATCTACGGCTGGGATTCATCGACAGTCGTTCATATCCTATCGAACCGTCAATACACGGGCTGCGCTGTGAACTTCATTACAACGACGGTGAGCTACAAGGTGCACAAGACGGTCTATAATCCCGAGGAGAAACAGCAGATAATCCCCGATATGCAGGAAGCGATAATCCCGGAGGATCAATGGCTTCGTGTTCAGGAGCTCCGTGAGAATCGCATCCGCCCGACGGCTACCGGACGGACGAGCCTGTTCTCCGGCAAGGTGTTCTGTGCCGACTGCGGAGCGAAGCTGCATTTCTGTGCGGCTAAGAGCCTGACACGCAATCAGGAATTCTATCGCTGTGCGAACTACAAAGACGGTCGCGGACCTTGTAAGATACACTTCATTCGCAACGTCGTCCTTGAAAGGCTCGTGCTCGAAGCCATAAGCGACTTCGTTGATTTCGTCAGGGGTTATGAACCGGTGTTCCTTTACCTGCTCGCAAAGAAGCACGACGTTCTCCGTCAGATGGAGCACCGAAAGCTCGTCCAGCTTACCGAATCCGGCGAAAAGCGTATCAACGATCTTGATCGGCTCATCTCTGGCCTGTACTCCGATTTCAAGCTCGGATACCTTTCCGAGGAGCGTTACAAAAAGCTCATGCTCCAATATGAGAACGAACAGCAGGAGCTCACGGAAAAGGTCTGTTCCGCAAAGGAGCAGCTTGCCTCCGCAGAGCAGAAGGCCATCGATCTGAGGCTCCTCCTCAAGACCGTCCGTGAGCTGACAGACGTAAAGGAGCTTACGCCCACTCTCGTCAATTCGCTTATCGAGCGTATCGAAGTTCACAACAACGATAAGTACGACGGCCACTGCCATGTGAAGGTGGATATCTATTTCACCGTAGTCGGTATGATGAGCATCCCCGACGAGAACGAGATCCGAGCGATGATCGAGGAGATCAAGAACATGCCCAAATCGATCAAGCTCGTATCTTGACAAAAAGTAGGAGGGTGCGGACCCGAAAAACCGGGTCTGCACCACTCCTTCAAAAAACATCCTTATGACGGTCGGGCACAAGCCGTCCCTTATGCTTTCGTAGTCTCACTTTTTCGCGATCAGCTTCATTACGACCGACCTGTGCACTATCATCGCGGCCTTGGGGCAGAACTCCTGGCAGCAGAAGCAGCGGATGCACTTTTTTCTGTCTATCACGGGGTATTTGCGTCCGCCGCGTTCGCACATGACTATGGCCTTTGCGGGGCAGATGCTTTCGCATTTGCGGCAGGCGACGCATTTTTTCTTAATGGGCTTGGGGCGCTGGGTGAGTATCTCTTCCACGATCTTGCCGACGAGCGGTATCTTCGAGCCCTTCAGGAAGAAGTGACTGCGCCTCGGCACCTTCTTGAAATCGGGCACGGCAAGGGACTCCGTATCCCCGTAAAGGGCGGAGCCTCGGAGCTCCCCGCAGAGCCCGCGCCGCTTCGCCGCGGCAAGGGTCGGGACTCCGTTTTCGTCTATCCCTATGAGCCGCGCCGCGATCTCGTCCGCCTCGTAGGGGGTGAGGGCGGCGATGACTGCGCCCACGTGCCTCGGCGTGCCGGCGGTGGGGCCGTTGCCCTCCATGCAGTCAACTGCGTCTATCAGGGAAAGGCGGGGCTTGAAATGCTCGTTAATATCCACGAGCATATCCGCAAAATCGTTCACGTCGGGGTAAAGGTAATGCGTTTCGGGCTTTATGAGGCCGGGAATGACCCCGTACATATTCTTCACGCACGCGCTCATGCCCATCATGCCGTGGGATTTGAGCTTGGCAAAGTCGATCAAGGCGTCCGCCTCGTCAAGATAATCGGTGTAGGTCAGGCTGTGCATGGCGCGGCCCTCTATATGCACGGTGTGGGAATCGGTGTTGAGATTGAGCTTCGCTCCCGCCTTTTCCGCCTCCGTCATGCCGGTCACGGAATAATTGTGCGAAAGCGCGGCCTGGGTGAAGAGCCCGCCGGGGCTGTCGCCCACCGTGACGGAAGCGCCCCTTGAAACGAGCATTTTGACGAGCGCCGTAACGAGCGCGGGGTGGGTCGTGGCGCAGGCTTCGGGCTTCATGGGGGCGACGAGGTTCGCCTTTATCACGACGCGCATCCCCGGGCGCACGAAATCGAGCCCGCCTATCGCGGCGACGGCGCGCGCAAGAGCCGCCTCCGCCTCCCCGTAATCGGGGCAGGGGACGACGGCGCAGGTGTATTTCTTTTCCGCCTCCATCAGCCGAGTATGAGCGCGAGGAACGCCTCACGCGAGTAATCGCCGTCCGCGTTCAGCGCCGCGAGCCCGCAGAGGAAGGGCAGCACGGCGGCGTTGAGCCGCTTCATCTTCGCCGCGGCGTCGGGCCGCAGCCTCATGGAGCCGACCTCGATAAGCACGTTCCATTCGTTCATCGCCCTGTCAACGGCGTTTTCAAGCTCGCTGTCGGGCTCCGCCGCGGCATTCAGGGCAACGAAAAGGCGCAGCTTCCCGCCGTCCGAAATGAGCAGATCGCAGAGCGCGCCGAGCGCCTCCTCCGTGCGATCCGCGGCGACGGATTCCACCCACGAAACGAGGCCTTCCGAAATGCCGGCGAAGCACCTTTCGGCAACCGCTTCCGTGAGCGACTGCCGCGTGGGGTAATAGTAGTAGAGGGTACCCTTGCTGATCCCCGTGAGCTTTGCGACCTCGCCAAGGCTCGTGCCGAACACGCCGCGCTCCGAGAAGAGGGCGGAGGCGTTCGCGATTATCCTTTCCGCAGCAGCATCCTTCATATCGGGCCTTCCTTTCAGTTCCTTTTTTCCCCATCATTATACCATAGCTCAAAAGAAAAATAAACCCCCCGCGCCGCGCATAAGCTGTTGGAGGAGGGCTTTGAAATGGCAAGGACTGTAAGGCTGATTTTGGAGGGCAGACGGCGCGGCGTGCTCCGCCTGACCGAAACGGAAAACGGGCTTTCGGCGGAGGCCGCTTTGCCCGGCGCGGAGACGGTCGCCTGCGTGTCGGATACGGGCGCGGCGCGGGCAAGGCTGGTGAACGGGCGTGCGGAGCTCGGGATAAGGGACGTGCGCGCCGCCGCGGTCGGCGAGGGAGGCAGACTCATCGCCGCGGGCTTCACGGGGGCGGGACGCGAGCCGCGCACCCGCCTTTTCGAGCGCCTGAGGATGCTCCTCGCCGAGGATGGGGCGGAGAAACCCGGGGTGGATAGAGCGGCGGAGCGGGAAGGCGAGGAGGGCGCGGGGGATACCGCAATAGAGAACGAAGGCGCGGAGGCCGTGCGCGCGAAAGCGGCGGAGCGGGAAGGCGAGGAGGGCGTAAAACGCACCGCTCCCGCGGTCGGGAGGCTTGGGGGCATAAGCCCGCGCTCAGCCGTTTCGGAGGAGGTGCTCGAGATGGCGGAAAGGCTTTTTACGGGGCTTTACGGCGCAGGCGCCGCTCTGCCGGAGGGCGCAAAAAACGCCGCTCCCAAAGCAAAAACGGGGGCGAGGATCGCGGAGCCGCGAAGGAATGCCGTACCTACTGAAAAACCAGCGCCGCAAACGCCGCCGCCGGAGCCCGCTTACCCCGCTCAAAACCCGTTCCCGAAGACTTTCCCCCGTTCCGAATGGACGAGGAGGGGCGAGGCGCTGACGGGAGTATTCACTCGCGGCGGCGAGCGCTTCACTGTGAGCGCCGTCCCCGCCGCAAAGGACGATCGGTCCGGCGCCCTCGTCTGGGCGCGCCGCCTCATGGGACGCGACGGCCGCGTCTGGTTCGTGGAGGTAAGAAGGGAGGAGGAGCGGTGACGCACCGCATGGGGAAAGCCGGACGCCGTTCCGTCAAAAAAAGTGCTTGACAATTCCCGCCGAAGCAATTAGAATAGTCGGGAACAAGCGGGTGTAGCTCAGTGGCAGAGCGTCGGCTTCCCAAGCCGATAATGTGGGTTCGATTCCCATCACCCGCTCCAACGCAGCCCCCGCAAAGCGGGGGCTTTTGCGTTGGGCGGGTGATGGGGATCGAACGGGTGCGGCGGCCAAAGGCCGCGAAAAGGGCAACAGTGTTGCGCTTTTCAGCACCCCGGTGATGACATGGCTTGGCTCAGAGCCGATTCGACATAAATATGAAAATCGAAGCCCCGCACCGTCCGTCCTGTGGACGAATCAGACGGTGCGGGGCCGGGTTTTGTCAAAATGCGCGAGGGCGCAGCGCGGAGCGCAAGACCGAGACGCATATTTTGCAAAACGATTCCCATCACCCGCCGCACAAAAAGAAAACAGGAAGAAGCATTATGGGGATCGAACGGGTTCGGCGGCCAAAGGCCGCGAAAAGGGCAACAGTGTTGCGCTTTTCAGCACCCCGGTGATGACATGGCTTGGCTCAGAGCCGATTCGACATAAATATGAAAAACGAAGCCCCGCACCGCGTCGTCGCGGGCTTCGCTTGGCTCGCGAAGGTTTTTTATTTCATAAGAAAACCATCGCATCGCCTTGCTTTGCCGCTCCTCCTTTTACGCAAAAGGTCACGCTCGGCTCGCCTGTTCGCTTGCAAGCGCGCTCACAACGGCTCGCTGTCGCTGCCAACCTTTTGCGGCAAGTCCCGTTGCCAACGCTCGCTCCAATTGTTAAAGGGATGGCAGCGCCATCCCCTTTTCGACCCTTCCGTCACTCACGGCTTCGCCGCTCGTGCCACCTCCCCTAAAGCAGGGGAGGCATGCACTGCGCCGAGTCCCCGAACAAAGGGCGAGGGCATACCATGCCCCCTGCTCCCCTTCGCAAGCGGAGCTGTCAGCCGAACGAAGTGAGGATGACTGAAGGGTCTAGTGCGCTGTGCTGCAGAGAAGAAGATCACAAAAAGAGCCGTCCTTTTTCGACCCTTCCGTCACTCGCGGCTTCGCCGCTCGTGCCACCTCCCCTAAAACAGGGGAGGCATGCACCGCGCCGAGTCCCTGAACAAAGGGCGAGGGCAAACCGTCCTTTTTCGACCCTTCCGTCACTCACGGCTTCACCGCTCGTGCCACCTCCCCTAAAACAGGGGAGGCATGCACCGCGCAGGCTCCCCGAACAAGGGGCGAGGGCATACCGCGCCCCGGCTCCCCTTACGAAGGGGAGCTGTCAGCCGAACGAAGTGAGGATGACTGAAGGGTCTAATGCGCTGCGCTGCAGAGAAGAAGATCACAAAAAGAACCATCCCTTTTTCGACCCTTCCGTCACTCGCGGCTTTGCCGCTCGTGCCAGCTCCCCTTGACAAGGGGAGGCATGTACCCCCGGCTCCCCTTGCGAAGGGGAGCTGTCAGCCGAACGAAGTGAGGATGACTGAAGGGTCTCCTGCGATGCAGTGAGGACGAGGG
>JAFPXD010000057.1 GCA_017394835.1 Clostridia bacterium | reverse complement strand
GAACTCTGCACTGTCCAACTCTGGCAATAGCTGATCGTGATAGTTTTCTTCACACAGGATGCCATCATATTTCTTTGCAAGCAGTTTTATCATCGTTGATTTGCCTGCATAGGCCGTACCAGTAATAAAATACGCGTTGTCCAATCTCATGTCTTACTCCACATTCTTCGGCTCATACGGTACTGAGATGAAGTCCTTCTTTTGGTGGTACAAGCAGCATACCGTCTCCACATGCCTTGGAGCAGCAGGGCAAATAAAACCGCTTGTATTCGACCCACTGGTTCATCTCAATGAAGGAAAGGGCAATTCCCCGGTACTAGTAAGGGTTGAAACAGCAGGATGAATATAAACATCTCTACAAACCGGAATTAGTATCTCATATAACAAATATTCTTACTATTTCATTGAGAAAATCATACAATCCGTGTCCCAATGAAAGTCCAGGATATTTGCAGTCTTTTATCAGATATTTGCAAGTCCCGAAAACAAGTCCGATTCCGGAAGCAAATAAAACCTGAACAATCGAGCCATTTATCCAATGCAATAACCCAAAGATCAATGCGGCTATTACAACACCTATGTATTTTCCTTTATCAAAGAGTGATACCAATGTATCCTGAATATATACTCTGAAAATCAATTCTTCAACAGGACCGATTATCAGAAAATAATTTAGAAAATTGTAAATAATACTGAACCACGAAAAATCTTTGTGTGAACCGACCAATGAAAACCCACATAACGCTGGAATAAACGCAATTGTAAGAGAAAGTAGAAGGGCGATGATTATTCCTATGCCATACTGCTTGATACTCTTAATATCAAGTTCCGGTTTCATATCTGTAACTCTCAAAGCAATAATCGCTACAGCACCATTGCATAGATTAGAAAGTGCTAAAAGAACTATTTTTATCCACAACTGTTCAATCGACATACACAGTCCGCCGAAGAAAGTTATTCCCGAGATTATTACAATAGAAATTATCAGAACCGTTATTTTCTTCTTTTTCACAAAAATATAACTTCTCCTCTATATTCCGATTTGTCTATTTCTTTGTTATCAATGTCACGCACTCCACATGCGCCGTCATGGGGAACATATCGACAGGCTGAACGGACTTTATCTCATAACCGTACTCCGCCAGCAGCTTAAGATCCCTTGCAAGCGACGCCGGCCCGCAGGAAACGTAAACCACCTTTGAAGCGCCGCTCGCGGCTATGGCCGAAAGCACCTCCGGCTCCGCGCCCTTGCGGGGAGGATCCAGCGAAATGCAGTCGAATCTGCGGCCCTCGGCGACAAGGCGGGGGAGCACCTCCTCCGCCGCGCCCGCGAAGAATTCGGCGTTTGATATGCCGTTCCTCCGGGCGTTCGCCTTCGCGTCCTCTATCGCGCGTTCGACGTACTCTATCCCGACAACGCTCTTCGCCCGCTTTGCGAGCATAAGCGCGATCGTGCCTATCCCGCAGAAAACGTCGGCGACGGTTTGGCTGTCGTCAAGCCCGAGCGCGTCCGCGGCGAGGGAATACAGCTTTTCAGTCTGGATGGGGTTGACCTGCAGGAAGCTTTCCGGGCTCACCTCGAAGTCGAGCCCGCATATCCTCTGCAGAACGGTTTTTTCCCCGAATATGACTCGGTTTTCTTCGCCGCATATCACGTTTGTGGATCTGGGATTGACGTTATGCACGACGGAAACGAGATTAGGCACGGCGGCTTTGAGCATCTCAATGAGCTCCTCGCCGTGCGGGAGCCTGCCCGTCGTTACGACCGTCACGGCGACTCCGCCCGTGCATACGCGCGTGACGACGTGGCGCAGGACGCCCGTTCCGGCAGTCTCGTCGTAAACGGGAACGCCGTATGCGTTCGCCCAATCGCGCACTGCCCTTGCGGCGAGAACGGCGCTTTCGCCTTCTATCTCGCAGTCCTCTATCTCAATGAGCCTGTGGCTCCTCGGCGCGAAAAGCCCGAAAGCCGCCCGCCCTTCAACCGTACCGAACGGGAATGAGCCCTTGTTGCGGTATCGGCGCGGCTCGTCCATGCCTATGGTGGGCTTGACCTCGATCCCCTTGAATCCGCCTATGCGCTCCAACGCGTCGCGCACGACTCCGCGCTTGAATTCGAGCTGCGCTTCATAGCGCATGTGCCGCAGCGCACAGCCGCCGCATTTCAAAAAGACGGGGCAGAGGGGTTCCGCTCTTTCTGGTGAGGCCTCTTCAACGGAAACGAGCTTGCCTACGGCATACGATCCCGCGACCTTTATGATGTGAGCGGTGACGCGCTCGTGAGGCAGCGCGAACGGCACGAACACGGCGAAGCCGTCAACTCTGCCAACGCCGTGGCCTTCGCTCGTCATTCCGGTTATTTCCGGGGAAATATCGTCATTTTTTTTAACGGGTGCGCTCATTTTGACGCCTTTCCTAATTGATTGCAATATTATCGAGAAGCCCCGAGTATTCCTTGAGCACCTTGCGGACGAAGCGCCTCTCTTCGGCGCCGTTCGACGAGATAAGCTCCATCGCCGCACCGCGCGCTTCCGAAAGCGTTTCCATATCGCTTATCGCAAGGGACTCTATGAATTGGGAATCGCCGTGCTGACGCTGCCCCAGAAGCTCGCCCGGGCCCCTTGTTAAGAGGTCCTTTTCCGCTATCTCAAAGCCGTCGTTCGAAGAAACGAGCGTTTTGATCCTTTCCGCAACGGTATCCGCGCGGCTCTCGGAAAGCAGGAAGCAGAAGCTTTCCTTATCGCTCCTGCCGACGCGCCCCCTGAGCTGATGGAGCTGCGCCAGGCCGAAACGCTCGGTAGCCTCTATCGCCATTATGCAGGCGTTGGGAATATCGACTCCGACCTCTATAACGGTAGTTGAAACGAGCAGATCTATTAAGCCGTCGCGGAAGGCGGCCATCACCTCTTCGCGCTTGTCGGGCTTCATTTTGCCGTGGACGAGCCCCGTACGCACGTTGAGCTTCGATGTGAGCTCGCCATAGACCGCCTCCGCCGAGCAGGCCTGCTCAAGCTCCTCGTTTTCCTCTATCATGGGGCAGACGACGAACGCCTGCACCTGCTTTTCCTTTATCTCACGCTCTATCCAGCGGTACATATCCCCGCGCTTGGCGGGGGGGACGTAGCGCGTGGCGACGGGCTTCCTGCCCTTGGGGAGCTCTTGCAGGCGCGAAACGTCAAGATCGCCGTAGAGTATGAGCGAAAGCGTCCTCGGGATGGGCGTCGCGCTCATGATGAGCACGTCGGGCGAGCGCCCCTTGGAGCCCAGCACCGCCCTCTGGCGCACGCCGAAACGGTGCTGCTCGTCGGTTATGACTATGCCGAGGGCATTGAATTCGACGCCGCCTTCTATGAGTGAATGCGTGCCGACAATGAACGAGGCGGAGCCGTCCGCTATCCTCGAAAGCGCCTGCTTTTGCTCGGCCTTTTTCATGCTGCCCGTCAAAAGCACGGCGCGCTCGCCGAAAAGCGTATTGAGCTTGCGGTAATGCTGTTCCGCAAGTATGGCAGTCGGGGCCATAAGCGCCGCCTGACAGCCGCCGCCCGCGGCAATGAACATTGCGTAAAACGCGAGCATGGTCTTGCCGGAGCCCACGTCGCCCTGTATCAGTCTGTTCATGGGAACTGCGCTTGCCATGTCGCGCTCTATATCCTCCATAACGGAAAGCTGACCCGCGGTGGGGGAATAGGGGAGGAGCTTCAAAAAGGCCTCCCTCGCGCCGCTTGTTTCAAAAGACAGGCCGCTGCCCGAAACGCGCTTTTCGCGCAGAGCCTCCAATATGACGGTGAAATAGAGCGTGTTTTCAAACGAAAGCCGGCGTTTTGCAAGCGCCAGCGCCTCGGGCGAAAGCGGAAAATGCAGGTTTTCTATTGCAAAACCGAGCTGCGCAAGCCCGTGCTTCATGCGAAGCTCCTCGGGCAGAGTTTCGCCGTAACAGCCGTTCAGCTCCCGCATCACCGATTTTACGCAGGCGCGCATGGATTGCTGGCCTATGCCCTTTGTGAGCCTGTAAACCGGGAGCATGCCGGGAGGTGCGGGGCAGAACGAGGCGTTCACCATTACCGTGCCGCGGCTTTTATCCACCCTGCCGTGAACGAAACCGTGCGCGAATTCGGGTATCGAAGAGCGCACGTAAAGCTGATTGAACCATGAAAGGCGGAGCCTGCCCGTGCCGTCCGAAACGTTGACGGTAACGAGCGGAGTCCGTCTGCCGCCCACCGTGGGATATGCCACGCGGGGCTTGTCTATCTCTTCTATCCTGACTATCGCGTATTCGCCGTGCACAAGCTCGTCTATATGCTTTGCGATACGCAGATCGTAATGCTCCTTAGGCGCAAAAAACAGAATATCGCGCACAGTAAGAAGCCCCAAGCGACCGAGCACATCGGCACGCTTGGGACCGATACCTTTTACATCAGTCAGTTTAGCGTCAATATCCATTTACTCCGCGGAAACGTAGTAATAATAGAGGGGCTGCTTGCCGTTTCTCAGCATGAACTCGATATCGGGATATTCCTCCTCGAGCGCTGAAACGAGCGCCTGCGCGTCCTCCTCGTGAACTTCCTCACCGTAATAGAGGGAAACGAAGCCGCAGTCCTCCTTCTGCCCGATCATCCTTCTGACGAGCGTGAGCGTGAGCTCGGAAACGTTTTCGCCCACCTCGGCGATCTTGTTTTCGATAAGGCCGATTATGTTGCCGGAGCGGATCTCCTTGCCCTCATAAGAGGTATCGCGCACCGCGAAGGTGACGGCGCCGGAAACGACGTTCCCGAAGCACTCGGTCATATTCTCGGTATTCTCTTCAACGGAAGAATCGGGATTGAAGCCCGTCATGGCGGAAATGCCCTGCATGACTGTCTTTGTGGGCAGTACGATGACGTTGCATTCCGCGACCTCGGCCGCCTGCTGAGCCGCCATGATGATGTTGGAATTGTTGGGGAGCACGAATACGTTCTTCGCGTTCACCTTGCCGATCGCCTGAGCGATAACGTCTATGCTGGGATTCATGGTCTGGCCGCCCGCAATGACGTACCCTACGCCGAGCTCCAGCAGATCCTCTTCAAGGCCCTTGCCGGCGCTTACGGCTACGACGGCCTGCTCCTTGCGTTCGCGCGCGATGCGCTCCCTTATCTGACGGTTCTGCTCGCGCATGTTATCGACCTTGAGCTTGTCGATCTCGCCGAGCATGAGCGCAAACTGAATGACCTTGCCGGGCGCGTTGGAATGAACGTGCACCTTTATTATGCCGGAATCGTGAACGACCACAACGCAGTCGCCCAGCCTGTTCAGCTTTTCGCGGAAACGGTCTATATCCGTTTCGGTAACGTCGTCGTGCAGAAGGATTATGAACATCTCGCTGCAGTAGCCGAACTTAATATCCTCAACGTTCGTCGCGGCGATGATATCCTCGTTGGAGGAATACGCTTCCTCGGAGGGAGCGCCCACGGCGGAAATATCGAGCTCCAGCAATTCGGGATCCTCGCCCTTTGCGGCAAGCATGAACCCGCGGAATATGGTGAGAAGGCCCATTCCGCCGGAATCGAGCACGCCCGCTTCCTTGAGCACGGGCAGAAGCTCCGGAGTCTGCTTAAGAGCGATCTCGCCGCCCTCGAGCATGGCTTCCAGAACGTCGTAAGCATCGGCGCTCCGCTTGTCGGCGGCTTTAAGCGCGTATTCCGACATGACCCGCGCAACGGTCAGCATCGTGCCCTCCTTGGGGCGCATGACCGCCTTGTACGCGGCTTCCGTGCCGGATTGCATGGCTTCCGCAAGGAGCTTTGCGGTGACGGTGTCGCCCTTGCCCTTCAATGCCTGCGAAATGCCGCGGAATATCTGGGAAAGTATAACGCCGGAATTACCCCTTGCACCCTTGAGCGCGCCGAGCGAAGCGGCGGCGGAGATCTCCTCCGCAGTGCCGAATTCACAAGCGCGGATCTCCGCGGCGGCGCGCTGCATGGTCATGGACATATTGGTGCCCGTATCGCCGTCGGGAACGGGGAATACGTTCATCGCGTCTATGGAAGCCTTGTTTCGCTCCAGCATAGCGGCTCCCATAAGGAACATATCGCGGAGCATTTCTCCATTAAAAACAGATCTTTTCAAAGTGAAGTTCCCCTCTCGATTCAGACCTTGATCGACTCAACGAAAATGTTTACGTTGCGGACGTGCAGGCCGGTCAGATCCTGAACGCGGTACTTCACGTTGGAAACGGCGTTCTGCGCAACGGCGGGGAGGGATACCCCGTACATTACGGTAACGTGAAGGTCGATATCGATGGTCGTACCATCCTCAAGCACGGTGACTTTGACTCCGCGCTTCATATTCTCACTGCCGACGAGCTGAAGGATCGCGTCGGCCGCGCTCTTGCTGTTCATTGCGACTATTCCGTAATTCTCAACGGCAGCGGTGCCGGCGACTGTCGCGATGAGATCGTCGGTGAGGGTGACGGTGCCGAGATCGTAGATGATATTAGCGGGCATACAGTACCTCCGTATTTAAGTATTTACTGATTTATTTTACTACATAAGCGGCTGTTTGGCAAGTGCTTCAAGCCAAACGCGCCTATATAAACGGTATAAAAGCGGGATCTTTTGCGGCTTCGCTTCCAAACAGAAGCTTCTCCGTATCGAAAAGATCGTATTTCACTCTGCGAAGCGTCAGCCCGTGAGCGGGCGCGGTGTCCCCCGCAAGGCTCCTTTCCGCCCCCGAAAGCGCGCGGGAGACCGTTTCGGGCTCCTCGAAGCCCTGACCGATCCTTATCATCGTGCCGACCATTATCCTCACCATGTTGTAAAGGAAGCCGCTCCCTGCAACGTGGTAAATAAGCTCATCGCCGCGGCGCACCCATTCGGATTCGAAGACCGTCCTAACGGTCGTCTGCGCCTTGCTGCCGACGGACTTGAACGCGTTGAAATCATGCTCCCCCAAAAAGAGCTTAGCAGCGGCTTGAAGCCTTTGCTCATCGAGGGGATAATGCATGTGCAGCGCGGTGTTCCTCGTAAAGGCGGAAGCGTGCGGCGCGTTGTTTATCC
Source organism: Clostridia bacterium (assembly GCA_017394835.1). Classification (GTDB taxonomy): domain Bacteria; phylum Bacillota; class Clostridia; order Christensenellales; family CAG-138; genus UBA3857. The sequence goes on along the minus strand of JAFPXD010000057.1, from coordinate 137,275 downwards.
TGTAAATATAATGCTTTTCACGAACGTCAAAGCGCGCGTGCCAATCGGGGGGCGTTTCAAGGCTCGCCTTTATCCTTATGTCGGAAGGGAGGCGCGTATTGAGCGCGTAGCAGAATTTATCTGCGGGAACGCCGCATTCCGTATCGAAATGAGCGACCTGCGCCATGGCGTGCACGCCGCTGTCGGTCCTGCCGGAAGCGTGGAGCACCGGGCGTTCGCCTATGAGCTTATAAAATGCGCCGCCGATCGTTTCCTGAACGGAAATACCGTTCGGCTGCACCTGCCAGCCGACGTAATTCGTTCCGTCGTATTCGATTACGAGCGCTATCCTTCTCATTTCAGGGTTCTCCCAAAGCCGAGATCGTTCCCGAAGCCCGGTCCTCAATGAACGCGAGCTGGGGCGTCTTATCGGTCAGATACACTATCATGACCTTTTCGGAGCCCAACTGCATGAGCATGAGCTCCACCGTGCCGACCTTGGTTATGTCGGCGGAGAAGCCGCTTTCCTTTGAAAGCGAAACGGCCTTCGCTATTTCTTCCGCGGTGAGCTCGCCCTGCATGACCTGCTCTATCGAGGTGTTAGCCCCATAGCCCTGCGTGTAGAAATCGGAGGGGGAGACGGAATACCCGAAGCTTTTGAGCCTTACGCAGAGCGCGCGGGTGTAGCTCGAGCTTTCGAGCAGCGCGAGCCAGATCATTGCGATCACGAATATCACGGCGGCGGCTATCAGCCCGGAGCGCCTTGTATTCTTGGAGATGCTCATGCCTTTGCGCCCGAAATGAGGGCGAAGAGCTTATCGTCAAGGGGCAGATACTTCTGCAGGAGTATCACAAGAACTATCAGCGACGCGAAAACGAGCACCGCGATAAGATCCCTCCAGCCGAACCTGAGCACGCGCAGGCGGGTACGCCCCTCGCCGCCGTGGTAACAGCGGCTCTCCATCGCAAGCGCAAGCTCCTCCGCCCTGCGGAAGGAGTTAACGAACAGCGGGATCAGTATGGGCAGCATTGCCTTCGCCCTTTTTACGAGGTTCCCGCTTTCGAGATCCGCGCCCCTTGCGAGCTGAGCCTTCATTATCTTTTCCGCCTCCTCCATGAGGGTCGGGATGAAGCGCAGCGCAATGGTCATCATCATTGCAAGCTCATGCGCGGGGAATTTGATCACCTTCAGCGGGGAAAGGATCTTCTCAAGCCCCTCGGTCAATGATATGGGCGTGGTGGTAAGGGTCAGCAGCGAAGCGCCGCAGACCAGCGCGAACAGGCGCAGCACTATGAATACCGCCTGCTTAAGACCGCCGGTGGTTATCTTTATGAACTTCCATGAAACGAGCACGTCCCCCGTGCTTATCATAAAGAGGTTCAGCAGGAACATTATCGGGAGCAGTATGCGCAGCGGCTTCAGCGAGCGCATGACGTAGGAAACGGGCACGTTGCTCATTGCGGTCATAAAGAACATGAAGGCTATGAGCACGGCGAACACCCAAAGCTCCTTTACGAGGAATACCGCCGCGATATACATGATGAGGATGAGGAGCTTCGTCCTCGGATCCAACCTGTGCGCGAACGAATCGGTGGGGAAGTACTGGCCCAGAGTGATGTCCTTAAACATTCCGCCACCCCTTTCCGTAAGGCTTCAAAGCCTCGGCAAGCGCCTCGTTGGTGTAAATGCTCTGGGGCAGGGCAAAGCCCTTTTTGCGCAGCTCGGCAGCCAACCTTGCGGCAAACGGGGGCTCGAGCCCCATTTCGTTCAGCTCTTCCGCATGGCAGAAAACCTCGGAGGGAGCGCCGTATTTGAATATCTCGCCCCCGCGGAGCACTATGACCTTATCAGCGCAGCGGGCTATATCGTCCATGGAATGGCTCACCATTACGACGGAGCAGCCGAGCTTCTTCCTGAACCCGTTTATCATATCGGAGACCGCGCGTCTGCCGGCGGGATCGAGCCCCGCCATGGGCTCGTCGAGCACAAGGTATTTGGGGTACATTGCGATTATGCCCGCAAGAGCGGTGCGGCGCTTTTCGCCGCCCGAAAGCTCAAAGGGGGATTTTTCGGCGAACTCGTCTTCATCGAGCCCCACCAGCCGCATAGCTTCGCGCACGCGTCTGTCTATCTCGTCCTCGGGCAGCTTCATGTTGCGGGGGCCGAAGCTTATGTCCTTGTAAACGGTCTCGTCAAAGAGCTGATGATCGGGATACTGGAACACCATTCCGACGAGCGCGCGGCCCTTCATGCGCTGCTTTTTATCGTTCATATCAAAGCCGTCAACGGTCACTTTGCCGCTCGTAGGCTGCATAAGGCCGTTCAACTGCTGGATGAGCGTGGATTTGCCGCTTCCCGTGTGGCCGATGACGCCCAAAAACTCACCGTCTTGTATGGTGAGGTCTATATCCTTGAGGGCCGTGAATTCATTCACGCTCCCGCTCTGATATTTATAGGTCAGTTTTTCAATAACGATCGGCATAATGACTCGGATAACTCCTCAAGTGTCATGGCGTCCCCGCAGTCGGCAACGCCCTCCTTCAACAGCAGCTCGCGCATCTCCACCGCGGCGGGAACGTCGAGCCTTATCGCCCTCAGCTCATCGCCCATGCGGAATACCTCTGCGGGAGTGCCCTCCATAACGATGTGACCGCCGTTCATGACTATCACGCGGTCTGCGCCGACGGCCTCCTCCATGTATTGGGTTATCATGATGACGGTGATGCCCTTCTTTTCGTGCAGCTCGCGCACTATGCGGAGTATGTCGCGCCTGCCCATCGGGTCGAGCATCGCGGTCGCTTCGTCGAGCACGAGCACTTCGGGATCCATCGCGAGCATGCCCGCTATGGCGATCCTCTGCTTCTGACCGCCGGAGAGCATGTGCGGGGCGGATTCGGCATAGCTTTCCATGCCGACGGCCTTTATCGCCTCATCGACACGCACTGCCATCTCCTCCGTGGGCACGCCGAGGTTCTCAGGGCCGAAGGCGACGTCCTCGCGCACTACGGTGGTGACTATCTGGTTATCGGGATTTTGGAACACCATTCCCACGAGCCGCCTTATATCAAGGATATGCTCGTTGTCCGCGGTGTCCATCCCCGCGACGGTGACGGTGCCGGAGGAGGGGAGGAGCAGCCCGTTCAGCATCTTGGCAAGGGTCGATTTGCCGCTGCCGTTATGCCCCACGATGCATAGGAATTCCCCCTTGGGCACGTCAAGGCTCACTCCCTCCAGAGCGGGAGTGCCGTCGTCATATGAAAAGCTAACGTTGCTGACCGAGATCATGGTAACCTCTTTTCGATATTAAATCATTTTATTATAACGCAAAAGGGCGGGCAATGCAAATATATATCAATGCAAAACGCGCTTTCACGCGCATCCGCCCGAATAATTATATAGCGTTTCCCCTGTTGCCATATCCCGGATTTGATAGTATAATACAAATGTAAAAGAATGCGTCCGCGCTTTCAAATCTAAGGAGGAACAATCTATGGCTATCAAAACTTTCGATGAACTCGTTGCAAAGGTAAAGACCGGCAAGCGCCGCACCGTCGCCCTTGTCTGCGCCGATGACGCTCATGCGCTCGAAGCGGTCATCCATGCGAAGGATCTCGTTGATTCCGTCCTCGTCGGCGACAGGGCGAAGATCGAAGCGGTCCTCGTTTCTCTTGGTCAGGATCCTGCCGATTTCGAGATCGTTGAGGTCCCCGAAGGCATGCATCCCAGCGTATGCGCCGCCAAGCTCATCAAGGAGGGCAGGGCGGATTTCCTCATGAAGGGCAAGATAATGACCGGTCAGATGCTCAAGGGCGTTCTCGATCCCGAAGCGGAGCTTCGCACCGGCTCCCTTATGAGCCACTGCATGATGGTAGAAGTCCCCGGTTATCACAAGCTCATGTGCGTTACCGACGGCGGTATGTGCACCTATCCCGATCTTGAAAAGAAGATCAAGATCGTCACCAACGCCGTAGAGTTCTTCCATAAGCTCGGTTATGAGAAGCCCAACGTGGCGGCTCTCTGCGCTATCGAGACCATCAACCCCAAAATGCAGGAGACCGTTGACGCCGCGGAGCTCAAGCGCATGAGCATCGAAGGCGAGCTTCCCTCCTGCTATGTCGAAGGTCCCATCTCCTACGATCTTGCCATGGTCCCCGAGCTTTCCGCCATTAAGGGATATGACTGCCCCTGCGCAGGCGATTTCGATATCCTCCTCGTTCCCGAGATCGTTGTAGGCAACGTTCTGGGCAAGGCGCTCGTCTATACCGCGGGCGGCAGGATGGCCGGCCTCATCATGGGCTGCAAGGTGCCCATCGTTCTCGCGTCCCGCGGGTCCAGCGCGGAGGAAAAGTATTATTCTCTTGCTCTCGGCGCGGGCTTCGTAAGCTGAGATCGGAAAGGAAAAACAATGGAAGAGAATAACGTAAGGATACAGGACGATCTTTATGAAGCCGTTAACGGCGAATGGCTGAAGACCGCAGTTATCCCCGAAGACAGGCCCACTACCGGCGGCTTTTCCATACTGGATCAGGAAGTGGAAAAGCTTATGATGAGCGAATTCCGCGCTTTCGCTGCGGGGGAGAAGACCACCGACATCCCCGAAATGAAATACGCGGTAGCTCTCTATAAAAAGATGCTTGACGCCGAGCGCAGGAACAATGAAGGCATAGCTCCCGCGCTGCCCATGCTCGAGAGCATCCGTTCGATTAAGAGCGCGGAGGATCTCAACCTTCATGCGGCCGAAATGCTTAAAGGCGGGATCGAGCTGCCTCTGCTCATGGACGTTACGGCGGATATGCAGAACGCGGAAAAGAACTCCTTCATAGTTCTCGGCCCCCAGACCATTTTGCCCGATACCTCCTATTATGCCGATGATAACCCGGCCGGGAAACAGCTCCTTGCCGTTTATTCGGATATGGCGGCAAAGCTGCTCGCTTATACTCCCCTGACGGAGGATGAGCGCGCGAAGTTCCTTGCCGATACGCTCGCGTTCGATGCGCTCGCAGCCAAGAAGGTCAAGAGCCAGCTTGAGTGGGCGGAATACTATAAATGCCATAACCCGATGTCCGTTGAAGAGATCGCGGGGTATGTCGCGCCCTTTGATATAAAGGGGCTCCTTGAAAAGCTCTACGGAAAAGACGCTCCCGATACTCTGATCGTTTACGATCCCCGCGCCATAAAGGAAATGAACGGCTATTTCTCGAATGAGAACTTCGAGCTTTACGTTCATTGGGCATACGTGCGCGCTCTTGTGAACGCGGCTCCGTATCTTTCGGAGGAGCTTGCTTCTCTCGGCAAGACCTACAAGCGCGTTTTAATGGGCGTTGAAAGCGATCCTTCGCTTGAAAAGCAGGCGTTCACGGCCGCTTCCGATATGTATTCCGAGCCCATCGGCGTTTACTACGGAAGAACTTATTTTGGCGAAGAGGCCAAGAAGGACGTAGTAGAGCTGGTCAAAAAGATAATCGAGACCTACAAGCACCGCGTTGCGAAGAACGGCTTCCTTGCCGAAGCGACCAAGGAGCAGGCGATCAGGAAGCTTTCGACCATCGAGATCAAGATGGGTTATCCCGATGAGATAAAGCCCATGTGGTCGAAGCTCGTATTCGATGAAGCCGAACCTCTCTTCAACGTAATGACAAAGCTGTATTCGATCCGCGCGGCCCATTCGCTCGATAAGCTCCTGAAGCCCGTCGATCGCACGGAATGGCTCATGCCCGGTCACATGGTCAACGCCTGCTATAATCCCAGCGCGAACGACATCACGTTCCCGGCCGCGATACTGCAGAAGCCCTTCTATTCGCTCGATCAGAAGCCCGAAGAAAACCTCGGCGGCATAGGCGCGGTCATCGGTCACGAGATCTCCCATGCCTTCGATAACAACGGCGCAAACTTCGATGAGCACGGCAATCTCAAGAACTGGTGGACCGAAGAGGATTTCGCCGCCTTCAAGGAGCTCACCAAGGGCATGATCGAACAGTTCGAAGGCGTCGAGTTCCACGGCGGCAAGGTCAGCGGCGAGCTCACCGTGAGCGAGAACATCGCCGACAACGGCGGCATGGGCGTAACGCTCGAGATAATGCACGGCATGGAAAACGCCGATTACAAGGCATATTTCATGAACTGGGCAAGGATCTGGTGCCAGAAGGCGAAGGAGGAGTACATACAGCTCCTTCTCGCAAACGACGTTCATTCTCCCGCGCCCCTGCGCGCGAACATGATGCCCCGCAACTTCAACGAGTGGTATGAAGCTTTCGGCGTCACCGAAAACGACGGCATGTATATCGCTCCTGAAAAGCGCATCAGCATCTGGTAAAGATCAAGGACGAACACTGAAAGGACTGAAATGGAAAGGATTCTTGTTATAAACCCCGGCTCCACCTCCACCAAGCTCGCCGTATTCGACGATAATGAGCGCATAATGGCCGTTACCGTCCGTCACCCTCTTGAGGAAGTCAAGCACTTCACCTGGGTCATGGATCAGTTCGATTACCGCATGGCGCTCATCGAAAAGGCGCTGGAGGAGAACGGCATCAAGAAGGAAAGCCTCACCTGCGTAATGGCTCGCGGCGGCCTGCTTCCTCCCGTTCCTTCGGGAGCGTTCAGGGTCAACGACGCCATGATCGATTACTTCCGCGCCGCCAAGGTCGATACCCATATTTCGAACCTTGCCTGCGTGCTTGCGGACGCCATCGCAAGGCCCCTCGGCATCCCCGCAATGGTTTACGATCCCGTTGCCGTGGATGAGCTTGACGATATTTCCCGCATCACCGGCATGCCGGAGATCCCCAAAAAGAGCCGCGGTCACGTTTTGAACAGCCGCGCCATGGCAAGGAAATGCGCCGAAGAGCGCCTCGGAAAAAAGCTCGAGGACTGCACAATAATCGTTCTGCACATCGGCGGCGGCTGCTCCGCGTGGCTCTCCCACAAGGGCAGGCTCATCGATTGCTATTCCGATGACGACGCGGGCTTCGCTCCCGAAAGGTGCGGCAGGCTTCAGGCGATGGATCTTGCAATGCTCTGTTACAGCGGCAAATACACCAAGGAAGAAATGAGTCGCTATATAAGGGGCAATTCGGGCCTCAAGGCCTATCTCGGCACGAGCGACGGCTTGGAGATCGAGCGCATGATCGAGGAGGGCGATGAAAAGGCAAGGCTCCTTTACGATGCTATGGCGCTCTCCCACGCGAAGGGCATAGCGGAGCTTGCGGCAGCCGTAAACGGCAAGGTCGATAGGATCGTCATTACAGGCGGTCTCGCTCATTCGAAGCTCTTCACCGATATGCTCACGCCCCGCATCGAATGGATCGCTCCCGTTGAGATAATGGCGGGCGAATTCGAGATGGAGGCGCTTGCGGCCGGCGGCTTGAGAGTGCTGCGCGGTGAAGAGGAAGCCCACGAATTCAAACTGAATAAATAAAAAACATGGGGGCGGGCGACCGCCCCCGATCTCTGCCAAGATATGAAGAACGTTGAAAGAAGACGCAGGATAAGAAAGATGACGCCCATCCTTATCGGCGCGGGAGCCCTGCTCCTTGCCGGGGGTGTTTTGGCGCTCATACTGCTTCTGCCTAAGCGTTCGGACAAGAAGGAAGCCGCCGCTCAGACAGCCGCTCCCACAGCGGCCTTAACGGAGACTGCGGCGCCCTCTGCCGAGCCGACCGAGGCTCCGACTGAAACACCCGCGCCGGCGGAAACTCCGGCTCCGACCGAAACACCCGCTCCGACTGAAACTCCCGCGCCCGCCGCTGATACCGCGGCGCCTGCTTCCGCGGCTCCGGAGCCTTCCGGGCCCATCCGCATATCCGATGAGATGAGCTCCGTGCTTGTCACGGCAAAGGCCGTCACACGCTACGATCACGCCGGGAAGGCGCATGTCGAGATAACCGGTTCCGCGGCGATAAGCTATATCAACAACACCGACCGGGTGCTTTACAGCGCGGGGTTTTTGACAAACGGTACGGAGATCTCCGCCGTCACGCTGAACGGCGCTTACGCTGCCGCGGTACCGACCGAGGGCGGCTTTACAGTGCCGTTCCTGAACGAGCTCCCGATAGGCGAAAGCTGTGAGCTGTTCATCGAATTCAATGCGGATATCCCTTTGGACGGCATAGCTTCGGTGCTCGAATTCGATTACGATACAGCGTTTTTGCTCACCGCTTACGCAGATTCGGATATCCCGCTTTCGTTCACGGGCTGCCGCTCTTCCCGCAGGCATGAAGGCGGGAAATACGCTGAAAGCGCCGTGAACGCGATCGTTCATTCCTTCGGTATAAGGATAGGCTAAAACGGCGCCACCGCACGCAGCTTCCGCGAGGAGGCTGTTTTTGTTTCCCCGGATATTCCGGGGTTTTCTATTATTACGCGGTATGTGTATGCGGCCCCCGGGACTGCGCCCGTATCGGTGAAAGCGAAAGCTCCGACCGCGGCCTGCGGAGGCATCACGAGCGCTTCGGCTCCGCCTATGTCGCCGCGCATTATGCTGTAAACGAAGGGCGCTTCCCCTATGAAGGTAACGACTATCCTTCCCGAAGCGTCCGTTTCCCACGTAAGGCCTTCGGGCTCCCGCGGCGGAGCGTATTTTTCATGCGTTCCATTGGGCGCGGTACCGGAAACGAAGCATTCGAAGCGCCGCATCTCATCGGGAGTCATGGGGGAGGCGAGCGCGATAACGCCGCTTTCGATCTCGCTCACGTCGATCTCGACAGTCTCAACTCCATCGGGCTTTTCAAAGAGAGGGCAATACCGCCCCTCGTAGAGCTTTGAAAAGAGCGATGCAAGCATCATCGCGGGGGATCTGCCGCCCACCTCGTCCTCGGGAAGACTGCCCTTTTCGGCGGAATCCGTTCCCATCCAGACAACTGCCGTCATCTCGCCCGTATAGGCCGCGCACCAAGCGTCGCGCACGCCGCCCGCATCAACGGAAGTACCCGTCTTGGCCGCAAGGGGCAGACCCGTTTCGGCAAGCCGCCTTGCAGTGCCGTAGGAAGCCGCGCTCTGCAGCATGGTCGTGAGTATGTATGCGTTTTCGCGGCTCATCACCCGTTCGTAGGAATGCGGGCGGGAATAGAGCAGCTCGCCCGAAGCGCCGCGTATTTCAAGCACGAAATAAGGCTCGGCATATATCCCGCCGCGCGCAAGAGCCGAATATGCGCCCGCTATTTCGATGGGCGAAACCCCGTGAGTGAAGCCGCCCAAAGCGAGCGGCAGCCCCGCCTGTTCGTCCTCGAACGAGATGCCCATGCGGGAAGCGAAGCTCATTCCGAGCTTTACTCCCACCTTCTCGAAAAGCGATACCGCCGGCACGTTCAGTGATCTTGCGACCGCTTCCCTCATCGTTACGGAGCCGTAGTACTTTTCATCGGAATTGCGGGGGCTCCAGCCGCCGAAATCGGTCGGCTCGTCTGAAAGTACGGTCGCCCCGTCCGCCAAGCCGTACTCCAGAGCGGGGGCGTAAACGAGTATGGGCTTTATCAGCGAGCCCGGCTGACGCTCCATACCCGCCGCTCTGTCGGGCTCCGTCGGGTCGTAATCCCCGCGGCACCCGTGCATTGCGAGAACTCCGCCCTCCGCGTCTATCAAAACCATCGCCGCGCGCGCTTCGACGGTGGGGAAGAACTCATCGTTTTTCATAATGCTTTCAAGGAGTTTTTCGGCTTCCGATCCAAGCGTGGCGCGGATCGTATAGCCGCCCGTCATGAGCTCGTCGAGGCTTATTCCCAAAAGGTCGGCCGCTTCCGTCTGCGCTCTGTCGGTAACGGCGTTCCTTGTCGAGGGGAGCGCGCTGCGAAGCTCACAGTCCTCGTTGACAGCCGCTTCGTATTCTTCGGCACTCAAACAGCCGTTGTCGCGCATCAGCCCCAAAATGAGATCGCGCCTTTTGAGCGAGGCTTCCATATCGATGTGCGGAGCGTAAGCCGAGGGGCTTTTGGGGATCCCCGCAAGCTGCGCAGACTGCGCCGCGGTGAGCCTGGAAGCATGGACTCCGAAATACCCGAGCGAAGCCGCCTCTATCCCGTAAAAACCGCCTCCGAAATAGATGTAATTAAGGTAAGCCTCAAGTATTTCGTCCTTTGTGAAGGCTTGCTCCAGCTCAAGCGTCAGCGCCGCCTCCTCAAGCTTGCGGTCCATGGTCTTTTCGCTTGAAAGATGGGTAAGCTTTATGAGCTGCTGGCTTATCGTCGAGGCTCCCTGAACGTAGCCGCCCGCCTTTATATCGGCAAGCGCCGCGCCGAAAACGCGCTTTATATCCACTCCGCCGTGGCTGTAAAAGCGCCTGTCCTCGGTGCAGATGAACGCATCGACGGTATGCTTTTGAAGGGAACCCAAAGCGACGGGCAGCCGCTTTTCGGGTCCTGTGACGAGCACCGCGTTCCCGTCCCTGTCCAAAATGGTTAAACTCCTGCTGCATTGGGTGATGAGGCTGCTGTCGAACGCCCTCCATTTATCGAACTTCAATAATGAGGAGGCCGCGATGAGCCCCGCCGCGAGCATCCCCAGTATGACGCCCGCGGCTATCCTCCTTTTCGCGCGGCCCGTCCCCGCGCGTTTTTTCCTTTCGATCCCTTTTTCCATTCCCTTTTCGCTCCTTTACGGGAATAGCTTTTGCGGCTTCATCCAAATCAACACTTGAATTAAATGCCGCGTCCGTTATATAATGGAAGCGTCAAATAAAAAGAAAGGAACGTGAAATAATGTTCAAGCATATCGTTTTCTGGAAATTTGCCGGAGAGGCGGAGGGCCGCACGAAGCAGGAGAATATGGATATAGTGAAGGAAGGTCTGCTTTCGCTTCGGGGCAAGGTGGAGACCCTTGTTTCAGCCGAGGTCGGGCAGGACGTGCTCCATACCGATGCCTCCTCCGATATGTGCCTCATCTGCACGTTTAACGACCGCGAGGGCTTCATCGTCTATCGCGACCATCCCGAACATCTCAAGGTGCTTGCCTACATAAAGAAGGTCATCACCGAGCGCAAGATAATCGATTTCGAGTTCTGATATGATAACCGAAGGCTTCAGCAGGGAAAGAGCCGTCATTTCCCCGGAGGATATATACGTTCCGAAGGGGAAGCTTTTCGACGTCTGCATTTGCACCTTTTCGCCGGCGATATTGGGCGAGCTGCTTGAAAAATACCCTTCGCGCATCGCCGCCGAGTGCGGCAGCGTGAAGGGACCCCAGCCAATTTACGCTTTCGAGGCGGAGGGGAAGACCATAGGCGCCTTCGGCATTTCGGTCGGCTCCGCGATAGCGGGCACCGAGGTGATCGATATAAACTACATATGCGGGGCGGAAAAATTCATAGTATTCGGCTCGGCGGGCGCGCTTGACAAGAAGGCGATCGCGGGCAGATACGTGATACCCGCCGCCGCCTACCGTGACGAGGGCTTTTCATACCATTACGCGCCGCCCTCCGATTACATCGACCTGCCCGACAATGAAACGACCGAGAAAGTATTCCGCGAGCTCGGCGTGCCCTATGCTTCGGGCCGCACCTGGACCACCGACGCCTTCTACCGCGAAACGCGCTCCAAAATGGAAAGGCTCGTTTCGGAAGGCTGCATCACCGTCGATATGGAGATGGCGGGGCTCGCCGCCGCCTGCGCCTTCCACGGCTGGAAGCTCTATTCCTTCCTGGAGGCGGGCGACGTATTGGACGGCGAAGAGTACGACAAGAGCGGGCTGCACGGCGCGAACCACGATACGAAGAAGCTCCTGATCGCGATAGAGATTGCAAAGCGCATTTAAAACAGAGTTGTGACGATAAAAAGGGCGGTCCCGAAAACCGCCCTTTTCATTTGCGCTCCCGCGTCAGTTGAGTATCGTCTGAAGCAGCTCGAACACTTCCTCGGCAGTCGCATCTATGGCTTCCACGACTATCACCGTATCGCCGTGCGTCACCGCGCAATGTGAGGCGAAGCCCCTTTCGTAGTCGCCGACGTGGCCCGAAACGATTATGTCTCCGACGGTCAGCTTTTCAAGCTCGACGACCTCTCCGCCGAGGCTTATTAAGTACGAGGTCTCTTTTTCAAGCCTGTCGATGGGGAAGTACTCGATGCTTATTACCGCATCGGTCGCGGGGTTTTTGTATCCGATCCACATCTCGCCCGTGCCTGTAACCTCGCGGTCGTCGTTCAGTATGGGCCGGATACTGGTATTGCGTGCCCAATAGCCCTCGGGTACGGTCTTCGGAACGAGATACCCGAAGCGGGAGTCGGCGCGGCAGTCTTCGAGCGTGTAGAAACGGTTGAAGCTCACTGCGTATTCATATCCCGCGCCCGCGTCGATCAGATCGAGCAGGGGGCGAAGCTTTACGTTATCGACCTGCAGATACCTGCCGCTCATGAGCATGTTCGAGTTTTCTCCGATGGAGACCTTGCCGTCCTCCGAAATGCGGCAGACGAACGAGAACCCGTTATCGAGCGTAAGCGTGATACGGTATTTTCCATCAGGCTCGGTTCGGGTCTCCGTGTGCCACTCACCCTCGGCAAAGGCGTCGATAAGACCCTGCATCGGGGCGGAGGCGCCGTAGCGTTCCAGCAGACGGCGATATGCGCCGACCTTATCCGAGGAGCCGGCGTCGTAGGTGATGCCGGCGAGCCTTTGAGAAAGGCCGAGCACGTTCTCAAACAATGCGCTGCCGGAGCCTTCAAGGCCATCCTCGCAGATGAATACGACCGTCTCGCCGTCAGAACCACGCATGCAGACCGTCCTTTCGGGATCGAAGCCCTTCACGCTGTAGAGCTTTCCCTCCATGCTTCCCTTGAGCTCACATTCTACGGTGTAAAGCTCTTCGGTGGGGACGGGGGATCCTTCCTCTTGAATGGCGTCTTCGGTGATAAAGTCCGAATTAACGTAAAGGTCTAAACGATCTATCACCGCAAGCTCATTTCCGACAAGGTCGCAAAGCGGCGTGACAGAGCTGCACTGATAATAGACCCTTCCCTGATAAACGAGCAGGGGACGGATCAGCGTAACGGTCTCGGGGGATTCGATCGCTTCGTTCTTGAAGCCCGCGCTGCGGATATAGCCCATATCGAAAAGATCGCCTATCGTAATGACCTTTTTCGGCTCCTCGGTGAGAACGGGAGCGTCGGTATGACCTTCCGTTTGGACAGGCGCGGCGGTCTCGATACCGGCGGGCTTATCCGAAGCCATCGCCGAAACATCGGGCTTTTCCTTACCGCCGACAGCCGCCTTTACGGCAAACAGCGCTCCCGCGGCTAAGCACAGCGCCGCGGCAACGGGCAGAGCCGCCTTCAGGAACGGCGTCCTTTTCCTCGTGTTTTCGGCGGAGGCGATGAACTTCTCATCCACTCCGTCAAGCAGTTCAAGACTGTCAAATTCTTTCATAATGATCTCCTTCCGTCAGATAGTGTAGCCTTTTTCTTCAAGAAAGGTCTTGAGCTCGCGGCGCATGCGATGAAGAGCGGTCTTGACCTTGCTCTCTCCAAAGCCGAACCTCGATGCGACTTCCGAAACGCTTTCGCAGAACCAGTAGCGCCTTACGAACATATCCCGCTTCTGCTTGCTCTGCTTTGCAAGGAAAGCGTTGATGCAGCTCGTCAGCTCCTTGGCTTCGACCTCGCCCGCGGGATCCGCGTCCGAAGGCAGGCACTCCTCCATTTCGCGAGTGAGCTCGGTCACGGAGCCCGTGCGCTTCGCCGCACCGAGCTGCTTCGCGCGATTGATGGCCGTCTGCCTCGCTATCCTCAAAAGATAGGGGAGCAGATAGCTTCGCGGTTCGTTCGGCGGGATGCTTTCCCAAGCCTTCATGAGCGAGTCGTTCACGCACTCCTCGGCATACTGCCTGTCGCCCAGAATGGCGAGCGAAAGCTTCATGAGCTTCGCGCCGTACTTCTTTTGCGTCTCGAGTATCGCTGTTCCGTCCCTTTTCAAATAGAGCTCTGTAATTTCGAAATCATCCAAGGGCTGAAACTCCTTTCTTTGCCTTCACCCTAAATAACAGAAAAACGGAGGGGGAGGTTACAAAAAACCCCCGCGATCTTTCACGGGGGCCGGGAACTGCTTATCAGTCAAGGAAATCCTTGAGCCTCTTGCTCCTCGAGGGGTGGCGGAGCTTGCGAAGCGCCTTCGCCTCTATCTGGCGGATGCGCTCACGGGTGACGTTGAACTCCTTGCCGACGTCCTCCAGGGTCCTCGTCTTGCCGTCGTCAAGACCGAAGCGGAGACGGAGCACCTTCTCCTCACGGGGAGTCAGCGTGCGGAGCACCTCCTCAAGGTGGCTCTGCAGCATGGAGGTGGAGGCGATGGACTCGGGCGCGGGTGCATCGTCATCGGCAATGAAATCGCCGAGGTGGGAATCCTCCTCCTCACCGATGGGCGTTTCGAGTGAAACCGGCTCCTGCGCGATCTTTATTATCTCGCGGACCTTATCCTCGGTAATGCCCATCTCCTTCGCGATCTCTTCGGGACGGGGCTCGCGGCCGAGCTCCTGCAGGAGCTGACGGTTCACGCGGACGAGCTTGTTTATCGTCTCGACCATGTGTACGGGGATGCGGATGGTGCGCGCCTGATCGGCGATGGCCCTTGTGATGGCCTGCCTTATCCACCACGTCGCGTAGGTGGAGAACTTGTAACCCTTGCGGTAATCGAACTTTTCAACAGCCTTTATAAGACCGAGGTTGCCTTCCTGAATAAGATCCAAAAACAGCATGCCGCGGCCCACGTAGCGCTTCGCGACCGAAACGACAAGGCGGAGGTTGGCTTCCGCAAGCTGGCTCTTGGCGGCCTGACCGTCTTCGGCAAGCTCGAGCGTCGCGGGGTCTATCGCGGCGTCCGTATCCGCGAGAGCATCCACCGCAAGCATATAATCGAAGAAGTTTTTGTTGAGCTTTTTCCTCGCAAGATCGAGTATCGCGGCTTTGAAATCCTCATAATCCTCGCCCGTCTGCGCCTTGACGAAATTGATTATCGCCTGCTCCGCGGGCTTGCCGTCCGCCATGCGGGTCGCTATCTCGATCTCCTCGCTGCCGGTGAGGAGGGGGACTCTTCCGATCTCCTTGAGGTACATCCTGACGGGATCGTCGATATTGATGGCGTCCGTTGAAACGTCCTGAACGGGATGCGCGGCGTCCGCCTCGGCGTCGGGGACCTCTATATCGAGGCCTTCGTCGATGTCGATATCCTCAACGACGTCGATATTCGCCGCCTCGAACCTGTCGTAGATGGCGTCTATCTTTTCGGAGGAAAGATCGGAGCTTTCAAAGGTATCCATGACCTCCTTGTAGGTCATAACGCCCTTGTCCTTGTTGCGCTCGATAAGCTCATCGACCAGTTTGAGATGGTCCTTCTTTTCTTCTTCCATTTATAAAAACCTCCTTGGTCTTTTACTGTTTCCGGCCCTTTATAAGGGCTTGGAGCTCTGAGAAGCATTCGCGGTATTCCCGGGTCAGCTCCTTCTTTTGTGCTTCATCACGGCACTCGGAAAGCCCTTGGGAAAGCTCGGTAAGCTTCGTTTTGAGCTCCGCAATGCGTATGCATTTTATAATATCCGCCGCGGCTCTCATGGGGGAAGCTATATCCCCGGATTCCTGATACGCGGCGGCGGCCTCCTCGGCCTCAGCCGGTTCAAGCTCCGCTATCATGAGCGAAATATCCGGCGAGCCGCCCGTCCTGTAAGCGGCAAGCAGCTTGAGCGCAAAAGTGCGAAGCTGCTCGGATGAGAAGAGCATGGGGGAAAAGCCGTTCAGCTTGGCGGTGTTAAGCCCCGCTTCGGGGGAAGTCATCATGCAGGCGAGCAGCTTTTTTTCAAAGCCGAGCCTTTCGGTATCCTGCTTGGGCGGCCTGTATGAAGCGTAACCCGTGTGCGGCTTTGAAGAAACCGAAGCCGAAGCGGAAGCTGAGCCGCATTGCTCGCGCACGGTGGCGGGGGAGAGCCCGCTCTTTTCCGCAACGAGGGGTATGTATCTGTCCCTTTCAACGGGATCGAACCCGGAAAGGAGCCTGCACGCCTCCCTTGCGAAACGCTCCCTGCCGTCGGGAGTATCGAGCCCGTGCTCCGCCGCAAGGCGTTCTATCTTGAAGCGGACGCCCGTTATGGAAGCGTCCTTCAGGGTCAGGAACTCATCCGGGCCGAATTCCTTGATGAATTCATCGGGATCGCGCCCGCCGGGGATCACAATGACCCTCGGCTCTATTTCGGAGGAGCGGAGTATGTCGATGCCGCGGAGCATCGCCTTCTGGCCCGCCTCGTCCCCATCGTAGGCGTAATAGACCTTGGAAACGTAGCGCTTTATCAGCCGCGCCTGCTGGTTGGTAAGCGCTGTTCCCAAAGAGGCGACGGCGTTGTCTATCCCGCGCTGATGCAGGCTGATAACGTCCATATAGCCTTCGACCATGATTATGTCGTCGAGCTTTTTGCCCTTCAAAAGATTGATGGCGTAAATGTTTTCGCGCTTGTTGTAAACGGGGGTGTCGCCCGTGTTTATGTATTTGGGCTCGTCGTGCCCCATTGTCCTCCCGCCGAAGGCGATGACCTTTCCCATCGCGTTTATGACGGGGAACATGAGCCTGCCCCTGAAAAAATCATAGATCTTGGAAGGATCCTTCCTGCCCTTGACAGCAAGCCCCGCGTCGATCAGGGTTCTTTCGGAAAAGCCCTTTTCGATAAGATGCCGAGAAAGCTTGTCGAACCCATCGGGAGAAAAACCCAACCCAAACCGTTTGGCGGTTTCTGCGGTCACGCCGCGCGCATCGAGATACCTCTGCGCCGCGCCGCCTTCCTTTGAAAAGAGGAGTGAATTATAATAGAGCGCGGCTTCGCGGTTGGCTTCGTAAATGCGCTCGCGGCGGTGCTTTTGAGCAAGCAGGCGGCTGTCGTCTATCTCCTCCGGCATGTCCATCCCGGCACGCTGCGCCAATCGCCTTACGGCGTCCGCAAAGGAGAGGTTTTCGGACTGCATTACAAACTGGATCACGCTGCCGCCCGCTTTGCATGAAAAGCAGTGGAAAAGCTGTTTATCGGGGGAGACGGAAAAGGAAGGTGACCTGTCCGCATGGAAGGGGCAATGCCCCCAGAGCCTTGAGCCCTTGGGCGTAAGCTGAACGGACTCCGATATGACGGAGACTATATCGTTCTTGCTCATCAGCTCTCTCATCCATGCTTCGGGAAATGCCATCCTCAAAACGCTCCTTAGCTTATTGTTGTTCTTATTCCACACAATAATGCAATTTCCTATCAAAAGCTAAAATATATTTTCGAAAAACAGGGCGATAATTGCGAATAAAACCGCGAATAGTCAAAACTTTTACGGCAAAACCACTTGAAATCAAGCTCCCGTTGTAATATAATGAAGCGTTCCCCGCTTCGGGGTCTGTATTTTGCGTACAAAAAAACGAAATATATACTGGAGGAAAACTATGTCAAAGAAGTACGTTTACCTTTTCAACGAAGGTAATGCGGGTATGCGCGATCTGCTTGGCGGCAAGGGCGCCAACCTCGCGGAAATGACCACCCTCGGTCTGCCCGTTCCCTATGGTTTCACGGTATCCACCGAGGCCTGCACCCGTTATTATGAAGACGGCAAGACCATCGCTCCCGAGATCGTAGATCAGATCAAGGACGCTCTCGCCGTTACCGAAGAGAAGGCCGGCAAGAAGTTCGGTTCCGTTGAAAACCCCTTCCTCGTTTCCGTCCGTTCCGGCGCCCGTGCGAGTATGCCCGGCATGATGGATACCATCCTCAACCTCGGCCTCAATGATGAGACCGTCGAAGCTATGGCAAGGCTTACGGGCAACCCCCGTTTCGCATATGACAGCTATCGCCGCTTCATCCAGATGTTCTCCGACGTAGTTATGGAGATAGACAAAGAGAAGTTCTCCAAGCTTCTCGAAAACAAGAAGGCGGCCAACGGCGTAGTCCTCGATAAGGATCTTACCGCCGAAAACCTCAAGGAGCTCATCAACGAGTATAAGGAGCTCTACAAGAACGAGATGGGCGAGGATTTCCCCCAGGAGCCCATGACTCAGCTTCTCGAAGCGGTCAAGGCCGTTTTCCGCAGCTGGGACAACCCCCGCGCTATCGTCTATCGCCGCATGAACGATATCCCCTCGAGCTGGGGCACCGCCGTAAACGTGCAGAGCATGGTATTCGGCAACATGGGCGATGATTCCGGCACCGGCGTTGCTTTCACCCGCAACCCCGCCACCGGCGAAAGGAAGCTCTTCGGCGAATTCCTCATGAACGCTCAGGGCGAGGACGTCGTAGCAGGTATCCGCACTCCCGAGACGATCGATTCCCTCAAGCAGATCAACGAGTCCGTTTACAACCAGTTCGTCAAGGTTGCCGAGACTCTTGAAAATCATTACCGCGATATGCAGGATATGGAGTTCACCATTGAGCGCGGCAAGCTCTTCATGCTCCAGACCCGCAACGGCAAGCGCACCGCCGCCGCCGCCCTCCAGATCGCCGTCGATCTCGTAAACGAGGGTATGATCTCCAAGCAGGAAGCCGTCAAGATGATCGATCCCAAGTCCCTTGACACTCTGCTCCATCCCACCTTTGACGCCGCCGCTCTGAAGGCTGCCGAGTCCGTTGCTCAGGGCCTTGCCGCTTCTCCCGGCGCCGCCTGCGGTAAGATCTATTTCTCCGCCGATGAGGCAAAGGCTCATCATGAGGCCGGCGAAAAGGTCGTTCTCTGCCGCAAGGAGACCAGCCCCGAGGATATCGAGGGCATGACCGCTTCCGAAGGTATCTTCACCTCCTTCGGCGGTATGACCAGTCACGCCGCCGTCGTAGCCCGTCAGCTCGGCACCTGCTGCGTTTCCGGCTGCAAGGATGCTTACATCGACGAAGCCGCCAAGACCATCACCATAATCTCCTCCGGCCGCGTGATGCACGAGGGCGATTGGATCAGCCTCGACGGCACCACCGGTAAGGTCTATGCCGAAGCGGTCAAGACCGCTCCCGCAGAGCTCTCCGGCAATTTCGCCACCATTATGGAGTGGGCGGATGAGATCCGCACCCTCAAGATCCGCACCAACGCGGATTCCCCCGCGCAGGCCGCTATGGCCGTCAAGTTCGGCGCCGAGGGCATCGGCCTCTGCCGCACCGAGCATATGTTCTTCGAAGAGGACAGGATCCCCGCCGTGCGCGAGATGATCGTCTCCAAGAACAAGGAAGAGCGCGAGAAGGCTCTTGCCAAGATCCTCCCCATGCAGCGTGAAGATTTCAAGGGCATCTACAAGGCTATGGAAGAGCGCCCCGTAACGATCCGCTTCCTGGATCCGCCTCTCCATGAGTTCCTTCCCACCAAGGATGAGGACATTGCGGCTCTGGCCGAGACCATGGGCTTGACCTTCGAGTCCCTCAAGGAGACTGTCGCTTCCCTGCACGAATCCAACCCCATGATGGGTCACCGCGGCTGCCGTCTTTCCGTCACCTATCCCGAGATCGCCGAGATGCAGACCCGTGCGGTCATCGAGGCCGCCATCGAGGTCCGTCAGGAGACCGGCTTCAACATCGTTCCCGAGATCATGATCCCCTTGGTAGGCGAGGTCAAGGAGCTTGCGTACGTCAAGAGCTTCGTCGTCGCCACCGCGAAGAAGGTCATGGAGGAGCGCGGCGTTGAGATCCCCTACATGGTAGGCACCATGATCGAGATCCCCCGTGCCGCTCTCACCGCGGATGAGATCGCCAAGGAGGCTGAGTTCTTCTCCTTCGGTACCAATGACCTGACCCAGATGACCTTCGGCTTCAGCCGTGACGATGCGGGCAAGTTCCTCAACGATTACTACGCCAAGAAGATCTTCGAGTCCGATCCCTTCGCGAGGGTAGATCAGGTCGGCGTCGGCAAGCTGATGAAGATGGCTGCCGAGCTCGGCCGTGCCACCCGTCCCAACATCAAGCTGGGCATCTGCGGCGAACATGGCGGCGATCCTTCCTCCATTGATTTCTGCCACAGGATCGGCCTGAACTATGTTTCCTGCTCGCCCTTCCGCGTGCCCATCGCCCGTCTTGCCGCTGCGCAGGCGAAGCTCAACAATGACTGAGATCTTCTGATCCGAGTCTGACGCATTCAACGCGGCCGCGGGGCAAACACTCTGCGGCCGCTGTATTTTGTGAATTCGGAGTTATCATATGAAAATTGCTGTTGTTACCGGCGCTTCCTCCGGTATGGGAAGGGATTTTGCAAGGCAGCTCGCCTGCATTGGCGGCTTTGACGAGCTTTGGGCGATAGCAAGGCGTGAGGAAAGGCTCTTAGAGCTCAAGGAAGAGCTTCCCGTGCCCGTACGCCCCGTGGTACTGGATCTTACCGAAAGGGAAAGCATCGAGCGCTATGCCGCCATGCTCGAAGAGGAAAAGCCGGAGGTCGGGTATCTTGTCAATGCGGCGGGCTTCGGCTATTTCAAGGCGTTCGATAAGGCCCCTCTTGAAGGCTACTATGATATGATAGCTCTTAACGATTCCGCGGTCGTGGGCATGACCTACCGCACGCTCCCCTATATGAGCGAAGGCGCGAAGATCTATAACATCTGCTCCGTCGCGGCGTTCCAGCCCCTGCCTTACATCAACATTTACGGAGCGACCAAGGCGTTCGCTTTAAGCTTCACCCGCGCTTTGAACGTAGAAGTGAAGCAGCGGGGGATAAGGGCCATCGCCGTATGCCCCTACTGGACAAAGACGGAATTCTTCGATACCGCAAAAACGGACGATACGATCACCTATTATCAGTGCTTCACCGAATCGAAGGACGTTGTTGCGAAGGCCATCCGCGATAT
Source organism: Clostridia bacterium (assembly GCA_017394835.1). Taxonomy (GTDB): domain Bacteria; phylum Bacillota; class Clostridia; order Christensenellales; family CAG-138; genus UBA3857. The sequence continues at coordinate 116,559 of JAFPXD010000057.1, read as the reverse complement.
GAATAAGGGGAAGGACGTTTCCATACTCGGGGGGACGGCGAAGCTGAACGCTTTTTTGACGAAGCTGCTTCCGCACAAATTCGTTATGCGCGTGTGGTGCGCCCAGCAGAAAAAACCGTATTGATACCAATAAAAAGGAATTAAAGCTATGAAGAAGATAAAGGAATGGTTCAAAAACGCGAATTGGCGCGTTATAGCGATAGATACCGTCTATGACCTTATAGGCGCGATCCTTTACGCGGTGGGTTACTATACCTTCGCCTCCAATGCGAATTTCGCTCCCGGCGGCGTTGGCGGTATCGCGATAATCATAAACCACTATCTCCCGTGGATGCCGCTGTTCCTCTGTCAGAACGTGATCAACATCCCCATCGCGATACTCTGCTATAAGCTGCTCGGCAAAAAGTTCTTCATCAAATCCCTGAAGACTATGCTCTTCATGTGGATAATCGGCGACTTCATAGCGCCCCTCTTCCCGCAGTATCCCGGCACGGGCGTTGCCGTTACCGAAGCGCACCGTCTCATGGCGGCCATTTTCGCGGGCATACTCACCGGCGCGGGCCTCGCCCTCATATACATGCGCGGCTCCTCCACCGGCGGCAGTGATTTCGTTATAATGAGCATCCGCAAAAAGAAGCCCCACATGTCGGTAGGCTCCATAACGCTCTTTATCGACGGGACCATAATCCTGATAGGCGGTCTCGTATTCGGGAACATAAACGCCGTTCTCTACGGTATCGTGATGACCATACTCTCTTCCCTCGTTATCGATAAGATAATGTACGGCTCCGGCACGCAGAAGATGCTCCTAATATTCAGCGAAAAGACGGACGAGATAAAGGAAAAGATATTCGCGGAGACAGAGCGCGGCTTGACCTTCCTGAAGGCCGTCGGCGCGTACACGGGGAAGGACAAGCACGTTATCCTCTGCATCTGCTCAAAGACAGAGGTGTTCCCCGTGCGTGAGCTCGTCAAGGAGACCGATGCGGATGCGATGGTCATGATGAGCACCGTTGACGAAGCATACGGTCTGGGCTTCAATCCGCTCATCGAAAAGTAAAATGAACGAAAGCCGCGTCTGTGAACTCAAGCTGCATATCCCGACTGTCGAAGAGCTTTGGTTCTATCAAAGCATGCTTTCCGATCCCGCGACAATGAGCTATAACGCCAAATGGTTCCCGCCCGACGGTTGCATACCGTTCCCGAAAGAGAAGTGGGAGGAATGGCATGGCGATTGGATCGGAAACGCGCCCCAAAGGTTCTACGCTTATGTCGAAAGGATCTCAGACGGCGCATTCGTCGGCGGCGTGAACTACCGATATGATAAGGAAGCCGATGCATGGGAGATAGGCGTGCTCATAACCGCCTCCGAGCGCGGCAGGGGGTATGGCAAAAAAGCCTTGGAACTTCTTGTAAAACGGGCTTTTGAAACGGATGGCGCGGCCCGCCTTGTGAACTTCTTCGAGCCGGAGCGAAAGGCCGCGCTGAGGATGCATCTCGAATGCGGCTTTACCGAGACCCCTTCGGATGACGGGCTCGTTCATCTGCTGCTCACAAGGGAAGAGTATTTCGGGAACCGTTCATGATGTTGCGAAAAACCTATATAAGCACAACAAAAAAGTCAGCCCAGACGGACTGACTTTTCGTTTGCCTGTATTCTCTTATCCTCAGAATTCGCAGACCTTTTCGATATAGCTCACAAGCTCCGAAATGGGGAGCCTGATCTGCTCCATCGTATCGCGGTCGCGGATGGTGACGGTATCGGGCTCAATGCCTTCGCCGCCCTCGACCGTTTCGAAATCGACGGTGATGCAGAGGGGGGTGCCGATCTCATCCTGCCTGCGGTAACGCTTGCCGATGGAACCCGTTTCGTCGAAATCAACCATGAAATGCTTCGAGAGCATATCGCGAAGCTCCATCGCCTTGGGGGAGAGCTTCTTGGAAAGGGGCAGCACGGCCGCCTTATAGGGCGCGAGGTAGGGCTTTATGTGCAGGACGACGCGGGTATCGTTGGTCGCTTCGTCGAGCAGCTCCTCATCATACGCCTCGCAGAGCACCGCGAGCACCGTGCGGTCGAGACCGTAGGTGGATTCTATGATGTAGGGGATATAACGCTCGTTCGTCACGGGATCGAGATAAGCGAGGTTCTGCCCGCTGTATTCCTGATGGCGCTTCAGGTCGAAATCCGTGCGGTTGTGAGTGCCGTTTATCTCGCCCCAGCCGAAGGGGAAGAGGAACTCTATATCGCAGGCCGCCTTTGCGTAATGGGCAAGCTTCTCGTGATCGTGGAACCTCAAATGCTCGGGAGCGATGCCGAGATCGCGGTAATACTGCATGCCGTATTCCTTGAAGTATTCGTAAAGCTCCGCGTCGGTGCCTTCCTTGCAGAAGGTCTGGAACTCCATCTGCTCGAACTCGATAGTACGGAAGGTGAAGTTGCCGGGCGTGATCTCATTGCGGAACGCCTTGCCGATCTGGCCGATGCTGAACGGGAGCTTCGCGCGCATGGTGCGCTGGACGTTCATATAGTTGACGTACTCGCCCTGCGCGTTTTCGGGACGCAGATAGATGGTCGCCTTCGCATCCTTGGTAACGCCTCGGAAGGTCTGGAACATCAGATTGAACTCACGAATATCGGTGAAATTATGCTTGCCGCAGTTGGGGCAGGCGATATGGTGAGCCTTGATGTAATCGAACATCTGCTCGTGAGTCATGCCGTCCGCATGAGCTTCGGGATCGAACTCCTCGATAAGATTATCCGCGCGGAAACGCATTTTGCATTCGCGGCAGTCGAGCAAGGGATCGGAAAAGCTGGCGATATGGCCGCTCGCTTCCCAAACGCGGGGATGCATGAGGATATCGGCGTCAACTTCAAAGCTGTTGTGACGCTCCTGAATGAAGCGCCTGCGCCAGCTTTCCTTGACGTTGTTCTTGAGCCTTGCGCCTAAGGGGCCGTAATCCCAGGTATTGGCAAGGCCGCCGTAGATTTCCGAACCAGCGAAAATGTAGCCCCGGTTTTTACACAGAGCTACGATTTTATCCATTGTTAATTCACTTCTCATAAAAGTACCTGACGCGATCAGCAGATCTCCATCTTGCCGCTGCGGATGCTGCGATAGCAGCGAGTGCAAATATTGACCTTCTTAACAGTACCGTTGACAACGAAGGTCTTGCGCTGGATGTTGGGAGCCCAGCTCGTCCTCGTCTTCCTGTTGGAATGGCTTACAAGATTGCCGCTCATGGTACCCTTACCGCAAACCTCACAGAACTTACTCATATCTTACACCTCCTTGCCGGGATAGTGCCCATCCCGAGGGATATGGGCTTTAATCAAACAGGAGTATTATACCACTCCCATTTGCGGATTGCAAGCATATTTTTTGATTTTTTCAGCATATATAATATTAAACGCACGTTTAAGGAGGTAAAAAGGATTTGAAAACCAAAACCAATAAGAGGATATGGACCTACGTTGGGTTCATAGGCGGGGCGCTCGCGGTGGGAGCCGTCTCCGCGCTCATATCTATGAAGGGCTTCAAAGAGTTCCCAATGCTCAAAAAACCGCCGCTTTCGCCGCCTGCCGCGGTGTTCCCCATAGCATGGACGGCGCTTTACGCGCTCATGGGCGTCGCTGCCGCAAGGATAAGCATTGCCGATACGCCCGAATCGAAGCCCGCTCTCAGGGTATGGGCGGCGCAGCTCATAGTGAACGGGCTTTGGACGCCCATATTCTTCGGCCTTGAATGGAGGCTCACCGCTTTTGTGGTGCTGATGCTCCTCATTGTGCTCGTTGTGATGACGATAGGCCGCTTCAAGCGAATAGACGTTCCCGCGGGAAATCTGCTGCTGCCGTATCTTGTTTGGCTGCTGTTCGCGGCATATCTCAATATGGGAGTGTATCTGCTCAACCGATGAAAAAAGAGCGGCGAAGGGTGTTGAGCCCCGGATCGCCGCTTTTTTTGTATCAGCCGAGCTTATAAGATCTCATGTTCTGCCTGAGACGGTCCTCGAACCAATAAACCGTCCTTTCGCTTACGTCGAATACCATTGAAACGACGGTGGGGCAGACTTCCTGGGAGACGGCTTCGAGCACGTCGAAGCAGTCCTCCGTTCCGAAATCGCTTTTCGCGTTCTTGAGCATTGCCTCGGCCTTTTCGAACCTGTCCCGCCCCATAAGCGGGTGCGCCGCTTCGGTTCCCCCGAAGGGCGAAAAGTTGGTCAACACGCAGTGATCGGGCTTCTCGTATTTGAGAAACCCATGCCCGGGAACGATATGTAGCACGTTTCCTTCCGCATCCGAAAGCGCGCCCATGAACGTGAGCCCCGGCACGCTCGCAACGGGGCGGCGGCTCACGATCTGACATATCTCGTCAAAAGTCTTTCTTTGCAGAAGAAGGTCCATATCGAGCAGTATTACGTTTTCTGCGCCTTCCTTGGGATCGCTTGCGGCGTCATACGGCCAGCATGTGGGCATGCCAACGAAATCCCCGCGGGAATTCGCTCCGAAAAGGGGCATCCAGCCTTCCGTGGGGTCGTTTATTTCTATATAGACTCCTTCCGGGCGGGCCGTCACCCTGTATTCCATATCCTTAAGGTCGAGATTCCACCCTGCAAGGGTCTTCTTTTTGTTTACGACTATGCTCGTGCACATACGGCTTTCCCGATCAATTATCCCTTTCTATGCAGTAATAAGTGAGATCCCGCATCTGCCCCGAATATTCCAGCTCCCGTTCGGAAAAGCGGCTGAACTTCATCCCGCATTTTTCCATTACGCGCCTCGAAGCCTCGTTCCCCGTGAAAAAGGAGGCGTAAACGCGCTTCAGGCCGCGCTCTTCAAAGCAATAACGAATGAAACGCCGCGCCGCCTCGGTGACGTAGCCCCTGTTCCAATAGCGCGAGCCTATTCCGTAGCCGATCTCACAAGCGCCGTCCTTCTCGTCAAAATAGAGTATGATCCCAATGAGCCTGCCCGTTTCCTTCAAACGGACGGCAAAGATATCCTCCCTTTGGGGGTAGGATGAAAAATCGAATTCCTCCATCGTTTCCGCATAGCGGCAGATGAAGGTCTCCAGCACCTTCCTGTCATGGGAGATGTTCTCGAAATAATCGCGCTTGTCCTCCTCGCGGAGCCTGTCGAGTATCAGCCTTTCGGTTTCCATTTCATTGCCTTTCATCGGCCTTCTTAAGCGGAAAAACGGCCGTTCGTTCGCTGAGATTATAACGAACGCACGGCCGGCTGTCAATCCACGCATCAGAGAATGAGCATGAGCTTATCTCCTTCTCCGAAGGGCTCCTCCGTATCGGGGCACATTTCCCGTACAAGGGAGCAGGGGAGTGAATACCGCTTTGCTATATCGAATACCGTTTCGCCGTCGGAGGTGAAGCAGACGGCGATACCGCTCCTCCTTTCGGGGGGCTCAGTCTCCTCGATACCGACCGCTGCTTCGACCTCGTTTACGCTCCAAAGCTCGCACTCAACGGCAAGGGAATACTGGAGCTGGACGTTCCTTTCGGAGCAGGCGGGCGCGAAGGCCGTGCATGAGGCAAAGACCCGCGCGCGGTCGGCGCCTTCGGCCTCGACGGAGATCCCGAAGGGCGTCTCGAACCCGACTATATTGATATTGCCGCCCGTGCTCTCATACACCACGTCCGTCATAAGCACGCCGCTTGCGCGAAGAGTGCCCCCGTCGATCACCGTATCGGTCACGATGGGCCTTGCGGAAGCGTAAAGCGGCTGAGCCATATCGGGAGCGGTATCGGGCAGAGCGAGGTTCTCCTTTATTACGGTCTGGGACGAGCCCTGCCCCGCGGCGTTCAATACTGCGACCTTTTCCCTTACACATTCGAACGGGCAGGAGGGGGAGAACGCGTCGAGCGGCAGTATAAGCTCGTTTCTTTCCATGCGGCGGAGCGTCATTTCAAGCTCCGCTTCCATGGAGATCAGATCGAAGCCTTCCCCAACGGTGCGCAGATACAGCCTTTTCAGCCTTGCTTCGCAGTATGCGCCTTCCGTATCCGCTTCCATATCGAGCATTTCGCGGAACGGGATCTGCTTTACAAGCTGAAAGAGCCGCCCGTCCGCGTCCGTAACTGCGGCGGAAACGGTCACGGCGCCGGAAACGAAAGCCCCTTCCGAGCTTTGGGAAAAGTCCCTTACGAAAACCGTCCCGCAGGAGGAGACCACCCTTGCCGCGCCCTCGGAGGGAAGCTCCTCGCGCAGGCGCAGCGAGGTCCGCCCGACGAGCTTCGACGAGGCGTGCACCCCGCGAAATTCCCTCGTTTCAACGTCGCTTGCCCCGTTCACCCCTCCGAATACTGCGATCGGCACGCAGGAAGAGAGCATGAGCGCAATGTCTATGCTCGCCTTCATATAAGCGCCGTCCTCCTTGGGGGAAACTTCAAGCTCCTGCACTGACGCCATTACCCTTGCGTTCATCTGCGGCGCCGCTTCCTCAACGGGGATAATCTGGGTAAACCCCGCGTAGGATTCGAATGAAAAAGCCGTTCCTTCATCATCCTGCGCAAGCACGCTCACCTCTATGCGACCCGCTATGCGCACCTGCCCCTCCTCCGAAGCGGATTCGGCTATCACCACGCGCGCATCGCTTGTGAGCACGCTCCTGACCCCGCGCCCGTCCGGCGAGGGCAGAGCGCCCTCCGTTTCGAACTGGACAGTCTTTTCGCATATAAGCCGCTCGAGCTGCGGCTCCCTCTTTATCATATCCATTTGACCACTCCTTTTCGTGTATGCTCATTGGATTGTATTAGGCTTCCTGCGGAAAAATGATTCTTCTTTGCAAACCGCTTCCGATGTGGTATAATTATCTTGAATGAATATGCACGTAAAAGGAGAAGCGTCATGAAATGGCTTGAGATCACCGTTGATACCACCGATGAAGGTGCGGATATAGTCTCCGCCCGTCTTTCAATGCTCGGAGTGAATGAGGTAAGCATCGTTCAGGGGCATGAGGAGGTCGAGCGCATTATGCAAAGCGCCGTCAAATTCTGGGATTATGCGGATGACGCCGCCGTAAATATGCAGCCCGCGGTGAAGGCGTATATCGCCATGCTCCCCGAAAACGAGGGGATGGCGGAGCGCATAGAGCAGTCCATGAACGAGCTGCGCGAAATGCAGCCGGAGCTGGGGATGGATCTCGGCACGCTGAAGGTCACCTCGCGCGAGGTCGATGAAGAGGATTGGGCAAACAACTGGAAGGCGTATTTCAAGCCCATAAAGATAGGCGATAAGCTTCTCGTCTGCCCCACTTGGGAGGAGACGGAGGATGAAGGCGCCCGAGCGGTGCTCCGCATAGATCCGGGCATGGCGTTCGGCACCGGCGCTCATCATACAACGAGGATGTGCCTGGAGCTCATGGAAAAGCATCTGAAGGGCGGCGAGCTCATAGCCGATATAGGCTGCGGGAGCGGCATACTTTCCGCCTCCGCGCTCCTCATGGGCGCAAAAGAGGCCGTGGCCCTCGATATAGATCCCGTTGCAGCCAAGATCGCCGCCGAAACGGCCGAGCTCAACGGCATAGACCTGACGCGCTATACCGTCTATACGGGCGATATACTTTCCGATAAGCAGATCAGGACGGCCGTGCTGCGCCGCACCTACGATATAGTCCTTGCAAACATAGTCGCGAACGTCATCATCGCGCTCGCGCCTATGGTCCCTTACATGATGCACGAGGGTTCGCATTTCATCGCCTCCGGAATAATTGACGACAGGCTGGATGAGGTCGTAGCCGCGCTCGAGGCAAACGGATTGAAGGTCAACGAGATACGCGAGGGCGAGGATTGGCGCGCGCTGGAGGCGACTAAAGCATGAGGCGCTTCTTTGCCGAAAACATGGAGCTTGCGGGCGATACCGTTGTTTTGACGGGCGACGAAGCCCGCCACGTTTCGGCCGTGCTCCGCATGCAGGCGGGGGATAGGGTGCTGCTTATCGACGGCGCCGGCACGGAGTGCGAAGCGGAGATAGTTTCCTCAAAGGAGGATAGGGTGGAGCTTCGCGTCACCGCAAGGCGCGAGGGGCAGGCGGAGCCCGAAACCAAGGTGACGCTCTTCCAATGCCTCCCAAAGCAGGGCAAGATGGAAGTGGTGATCCAAAAATGCGTCGAGCTCGGGGTCCATGCCGTTGTGCCCGCCGTTTCCCGCCGCTGTGTGGTAAAGCCTTCGGGGAACGACAATAAGCTCACAAGATGGAACAAGGTATCGCAGGAGGCCGCGAAGCAGTGCGGCAGAGCGTTCGTCCCGGAAGTCATGCGCCCCGTTTCGCTCGATAAGATAGATCTTTCAGGATACGGGCTCGTGCTTTTGGCGTATGAAAACGAATCGGAACGGAGCCTTAAACAGGCGCTTCGCGAGCGCCCCGGCGTATCCGATATAGCGATAATAATCGGGCCGGAGGGCGGTTTTGAGCCCGCCGAGGCCGAGGATATAGTAAAAAAGGGCGGCGTGACCGTCTCATTGGGCAAGCGGATACTCCGCACCGAAACAGCGGGGATGGCTATGCTCGCGCAGATAATGTACGAAACGGAGAGCTGATGAAGGTTTCCATAATCACCCTCGGATGCAGGGTCAACAGCTATGAATCGGACGCCATGGCCGGGCTGCTCAGGAGCCGCGGCTATGAGGTCGTGCGCGAGGGCGAGCATGCCGATATACACATCATAAACACCTGCACCGTCACAAATATTGCGGATCGGAAATCCCGCCAGATGATCTCCAAATGCGTGAAGCTCGATCCCGGCGCCGTGATAATCGTAACGGGATGCTGGTCCCAGCGCGAGCCGGAAAAGGCAATGGCGCTGCCCGGTGTCACCGCGGTCATAGGCTCCGCCGAAAAGAACAGGATAGCGGAGGTCTGCGAGGAAGCGCTTGCGGGCAGAAAAGCCAATCTCGTGCGCGATATTTCGCATGAGCGCGTGTTTGAAGAGCTCCCCGCGGAGGCGGAGGGGCGCACCCGCGCCTGCCTCAAAATACAGGATGGCTGCGACCGCTTCTGTACCTACTGCGCGATACCCTTCGCAAGGGGCAGGAGCCGAAGCCGGAGCCTCGATTCAATAAGGCGCGAGCTTGTAAGGCTCAACGAAGCGGGCTTTGCGGAGGTCGTTCTGACGGGCATCCATTTGACCGATTACGGGCGCGATATAGGTGGTAAGACCCTTGCCGACGCGATAGACTGCGCGAAGGGCCTTGACGGCATAAAAAGGATCAGGCTGGGTTCCCTCGAACCTCACGGTATGACGGATGAGCTCATTGAGCGCATAACCGCGGAAAAGAAGGTCTGCCGCCAGTTCCATCTTTCTCTGCAAAGCGGCTCCGATACGGTGCTCGCCCGCATGAAGCGCGGCTACACCGCGGAAGAGTATGCCGAAATAGTCGAAAAGCTCCGCTCCGCATACGGCGAAGGCCGCGATCGCGTTGCGATAACTACGGATATTATCGCGGGCTTTGCCGGCGAAACGCAGGAGGAGCATAACGAAACGCTTGACTTCATGCGCAGGATAGGCTTTGCAAGAGTGCATATCTTCCCCTATTCGAGGCGGAGCGGCACCATTGCAGACAGAATGCCCGGCCAGCTCACCAATGCGGAAAAATCCGCAAGGGCGCAGGAGCTCATAGCGGAAGGAAGGGCGGAGGAGCGCGCATTCCTCGAAAGATTTATCGGCCGCACGGAAAGCGTGCTCGTCGAATCCAAGCATGATAACGGTCTTATGGGCGGTTTTACGGAAAGCTACGTCAGGGTGCTCGTACCCGAAGCGGAGCCCGATACGCTCGTAAACGTTGTTATAAAGTCCATAAAGGAGGATAAAAACGGTGAACTGTCTCTTTTGTCGGATAATTGCCGGTGAGATCCCCTCGGCCAAGGTCTATGAGGACGAGTACGTTCTGGCCTTCAGGGATATTGACCCCCAGGCGCCCGTACACGTTCTCGTGATCCCCAAGAAGCATGCCGATTCCGTACTCGATGCGGAGCCGGAAATGCTCGTCCGCATGACGGAAGCGGCCAAGAAGATCGCTTCCGACGAGGGGCTTGCCGAAAAGGGCTTCCGTCTCGTCATCAATACGGGCGAAGAGGGCGGTCAGAGCGTCAAGCATCTTCACATGCACCTGCTCGGCGGCAGGAGCATGCAGTGGCCTCCGGGTTAGTCGAAGCAGAGGGATATGGAATTCGAAAGATACACCGAACAGGCGATAAACGCCCTCTCCTGCGCGCAGGAGGCGGCAAGATCGTTCGGTCACAGCTTCGTGGGCAGCGAGCATCTGCTCATGGGACTCATTAAGTGCGGCGACAGGACTTCGCAGGCGCTTATTTCGTGCGGGGTGACGGCGGAAGACGCTGCTCCCTACGTCGATACGGTGATCGGCGGCGGGCGCAATATCTTCACGGACAGCTTCGGCAATACTCCCGCCGTTAAGCGCATACTTGAGCTCGCCCTTTATGAGGCTAAATCGATGGGGCAGAGCCTTATCGGCACGGAGCACATCCTTCTTTCGATAATGCGCGAAAGGGATTCGCTCGGCGCAAGGATAATAGGCACCCTCTGCCGCGATACGGAAGAGCTTCGCGGCCTGCTTCTTTCCGATCCCCGGGAAGAAGAGCCGGAAGAGCCCGCGGAGCATCCTCGCTGCCCCGAAGAGCCTCGTTCCATAAGGAAAAACGCGGCTTCATCCACCCCCGTTGCGGACGGCTTCTCACGCGATCTCACCGCCCTTGCGGAATGCGGCGGGCTCGATCCCGTGATCGGACGCGAGAATGAGATAAACCGCGTGATAACAGTGCTCTGCCGCAGGACGAAGAACGATCCCGTCCTTATAGGCGAGCCGGGAGTGGGCAAGTCCGCAATAGCGGAGGGCATCGCGCAGCGCATTGCGGAAGGAAACGTGCCTGAGCCCGTATCCGGAATGAGGATCCTTTCGCTCGATCTCGGAGCCATGATAGCCGGAACGAAATACCGCGGCGAATTCGAGGAGCGCTTGAAGGCGCTCATGGATGAGCTTAGGGAAGACGGCAGGATAATACTCTTCATAGATGAGATCCATACGATAGTCGGCGCGGGCGCGGGCGAAGGCAGCGTTGACGCCGCGAACATAATGAAGCCCGCGCTTGCAAGGGGCGAGCTTCGCGTAATAGGCGCCACCACAGTTGAAGAATACCGCAAATACATAGAAAAAGATCCGGCGCTCGAAAGGCGCTTTTCGCCCGTGCTCGTGAGCGAGCCCACTGCGGAGCAGACCTCCGCAATTCTTGAAGGCTTGCGATCGAGGTATGAGGCGCATCACGGCGTCACGATAGAGCCCTCCGCGATAAACGCCGCGGTGGAGCTTTCCGTGCGCTACATTGCGGACAGGCAGCTCCCGGATAAGGCGATAGATCTTATGGACGAGGCCTGCGCAAAGGCCGTCATAGAAGCTTCCGCGAACGGCTCCGCGGCTGTCCGCAGGAAGATGGAAGCCGCCGCAGGCAGGGGAGAATATGAGCTTGCCGGGAAGCTTCGCGAAGAGCTGAAGAGCATGAGCGGCGAAAGGGCGGCCGTCCCCGTGACTGAAAAGCAGGTAGCGGAGGTCATATCCGAAAGGACGGGTATAGATCCCGTATTCGGAGAAAGCGCCGAAAGGTTTTCCGCGGTGGAAAGCGTATTGAATGAAGCCGTGTTCGGTCAAGAAGAAGCCGTAAAGCAGATAGCCGCAGTGCTTCGCCGTTCGGCGGCAGGTCTCGGCGATCCCTCAAAGCCCTTTGCGTCGTTCATATTGGCAGGCCCCGCGGATACCGGCAAAAAAACGCTTATCGGACGATTGGCTGAAAAGTTCTTCAATAATTCGGTCATTCGGCTGAACGGCGCCGAATTTGCCGATGAAGCTTCGGCCATCCGGCTGACGGGCGCTCCCATAGGTTATAAGGATGCCGAAAAAGGCGGCGTACTTACTGAGTTTTTAAGGCTTCATCCCGTTTCGGTAGTGCAGATAGCGAACGTCGATCTTTGTTCCGAAAAAGTGTTTTCGATATTGACCGAGATACTGTTGAACGGCAGGATCACCGACGGTCGGGGCAGGACTGTGAGCTTCAGAAACAGCGTTTTGATGCTTACCGTCGATATGGGGTCGCGCAGCATGGGCTTCGGCCGTTCGGCCGAGGGCTCCGAGATCCCCGCGGAGCTTGCAAGGCGGCTGCCCGCATCCGTGATCTCGCTTGCGGACAGAGCCGTTCCCTTTGAAAGGCTCGACGATGATTCCATCTGCCGCATAGCGAGCGTTTGCCTGGAGCGTCTTGCCTCGCGCGCCGCAAGAAGAAAGATAATCCTGTCCTTTACAGATAACATTATAAGGGCCATTGCGGACGCTTCCGGCGGCTCCGCCGGGAGCATATCAAGGCTCGTTTCGATGCACGTTGAGGACGCCGTGAGCCTTGCCCTGATAAACGGTGAGCTTCGCGCGGGCGACCGCGCCGTGTGCGATCACGCAGGCGGCAAATATTTCGTGAGAAAGGTCTGAAACTATGGAAATCCTTAAATTCGCGCTCGGGATAAGGTTCGATACCTTGAAGAATCAGGTCTCCGAAGAGGATATCCGGCTTTTCCTTTCGGAGGTCTCTCATGCCGTTGATCCCGATCTGCTTGAAGAGGCGGAGCTTTACGGCGGCGTCTGCCCCATGGACAAAAGGGACAGCCGCGGGATCTATACCCTCGTGTTTATGAACGGGGGTATCCGCACTATGCGTCGGCTGTATGCCGAGCTCGATTCCGATGCGCGCATCGCCGCTCTGCTTGACAGCCGATGCCCTTACACTCAGAACAACGTGATAAGGAACTATGAGGGCATGGAATTCATAGGCAGGATAGTGAAGGGCGGCGCTCTCACGGGGGGCAGCGGAAGGCTTGAAAGGATAGCGGGCCGAGATAAGGATCGCCCCCTGCATTCCGAAGCCTGCCGCATAGTGCTTGCGCCCAACGCATTTAAGGGCACCTTTACCGCGGGCGAGGCGGTAAGGCGTCTGCAGATCGCCATAAGGGATCGTTTTCCCGAAGTCATTACCGTTCCCGTTCCCACGGCCGACGGCGGCGATGGCACCCTTGACGCGATTGAATGCGCATGCTCATGTATGAGAAGGTCGGTAAAGGTGACCGACCCCGTCGGAAAGCCCGTTCAGGCGGATTATCTTGTGATAGACGGCACAAAAGCGGTCATCGAATCCGCGCTTGCAAGCGGGATCGCCCTCATCGGAAATGAGGAACGCGACCCGCTGCGCACCACGAGCTTCGGCACGGGCGAGCTCATGCTCCGCGCCGCCAAGGAGGGCGTGAAGGAGATAGTCGTGTGCCTCGGCGGTTCTGCGACCAATGATTGCGGTATCGGCCTGGCGAGGGCGCTGGGCTGCCGTTTCCTTTCGGAGGATGGCTCGGAAATAGAGTCCGCCGCCGATATGGAACTCATAAGGAGCATAGATGTTTCGAATATTTCGAAGCTCGTGAAGGACGCCGCTGTGACAGTCGTTTGCGACGTTGACGCCCCGCTCACCGGCGAGCACGGCGCGACCTATACCTTCGGCCCGCAGAAGGGCGCGGATGACGAAGCTCTCGAAAAGCTCGAAAAGGGCATGAAGAACATGGAAAAACTGCTCAACGCCCATGCGGGTGCGGAGGTCTGCTCCAACCCCGGCGCAGGCGCGGCGGGCGGCATGGGTGCAATGCTCATGGCGGTGTTCGGTGCCCGCTTTGGTTTCGGCGCGGAAGCGGTGCTCTCCGCTGCGGAGATGGACAGAAAGCTGAAGGGCGCTTCGCTCGTAATAACGGGCGAGGGCGCGATAGATGCGACGAGCCTCCGCGGGAAGGCCGTCGGCGCGGTGATCGAACATGCGCGCAGGGCCCAAGTCCCCTATGCGGTGATCGCGGGCAAAGCAGGCGAAGGCGCCCAAGAGATAATGGACGGCGCCGCCGCAGTAAGCTTCACCGGCTCCGAGATCGAGCCCGAAAAGCATTTCGATGAGGCTGCGAGAAGGCTCATGGACTCTGTTGAGGATCTGATCCGTCCGGGGCGCCCTTGAACTTGCCCGTTTCGCATAAACTCGATACGATCCAAATAAAAAAACCGTGAGAGCTGCAAAACACTCACGGTTTTGATTTGCTTTTTATGTCATTTGCCCAGCTGCTTTGCCGCCTTCTTTTCCTTCCCGTTGATGAGGTCGGCCATAGGCTTCTCATAAAGATAGGTTATGAGCGCCGCAACAGCTATCGAGGCGACCGTTATAATGAGCGCATACTTCCAGCTCCATATTCTGCCCTCGGGCGTGCCCCATTGATTGGGCGGCTCATCGCCCGTCCAAACGGGCAGACGCAGATCGTACTTAATGAACACCGCGAGCCACTGATGCCAGATGTAAAGATTGTATGAGATCGCGGCAAGGAACACCATCAGCTTGTTGGAGAACAGGAACCTCCAGAACCCCAAAGAGAATGCCGTTGAGAGTATGAACCCCAAGAACACGAACGCAAGCGAGAACCTGTGCGTAAGCTGCCATAGCTGCTGATCCGCAAGCTGGAGCGAGGCGCATTCCTTTACGAGCTTCATTATTATCACAATGAATCCAACAGAAAGGAGCGTGCCTATGATCCCCAATACCCATCCGCGCTTGAGCTTTTTCGCCAGCGCGATATAGATGAACGCGCCCGCCATTCCTATCGCGTAGCTGCCCATGAACGCGGGAAGCTGGTTTATCGCCATTGAAAGATATGTGGAGCGTATCGAGGAATGAAGCTTCTGAAGCACGCCGTCCAGCCAATTCGCCAAGCCGCTTTCCGGCCTCAGCACATAGGCGTAGATATAGAACGCGGCGATCCCGAACATGACCGCGGCGGCGATGCAGGCCCTCAGGATCCCCTTTCCCGGAGCCTTTTCATCGGCTCTCCTCCTGATGAAGGAAGCGATCGCGGGGAACAGGATATAGAACCAGACCTCCACTCCGAGCGTCCACAGCACCACGTTCAGGTGAGAGCTGAGGTAGGTCTCGGTAGTCCAGTTGTGGATGAAGAAGAGGTGAAATATGAGATCCTTCGCTGCAGCGGCGGATGGGGTGGGATAGCCGTTTGCGTAATCGCCCTTTGCAAGCGCGTAGATGAAGAGCAGTATTATGCAGAGCAGATAGGAGGGGAGTATCCTTGCGGCGCGCTTTCTGAAATAGACGCCCCATTTTTCCATGGGCTCGCCGGAAAGGACGTTCCTTGCGACGGGCAGGAAGAGCAGAAATCCGCTTATGAGGATCATCATATCCACGAAAAGATAACCGACCCTCGCCAAGGGGGTGAAGTCGATCTGGCTGATCCCCATGAAGCTCAAAAACGGAGTCCTCACGGTCGGGAATATCCATGTCTGCTGCCAAAAATGGAATATAAGGACTATGAAGACGCTCAAAGCCCTTATGCCGTCAAGCACGTCAATGTATTTGGTTGAAATATCGCGAGTCTGTTTCATGCCTCTATTTTAGCATACAGTCCCCGAAAATGAAAGGCAAAGGCGTAAAAAAAAGATAAATTTCTTGACGGGGCCGCCGTACTGTCTTATAATATCAAAACAATCGTTATGCGATAAGGAGAAATCTATGAATATAAAGAAGCTTGCAGGGCTTGCGGCAATTTTGATGCTCGCCGCCGCAATGGTATTGACCGCAGCTTGCCGAAAGAAGCCCAAGGAAGGGGAGGACGCTTTGGTGACGGCCGCCCCCAATGCGACCGCCGCGCCCGCAGTAAGCGGCGCCCCCGATTTGACCGAGGATCCCAACGCCACTCCCGCTCCCGTCGCGCCGACCGTTCCCGCGGCGACTGCGGATCCGACCTCTTCCGCAAACGAAGCCACGCCCGAGCCCACCTCCGGCGGCACGGACGCGATCGCGCAGCCCACCTCCGGCGCGGCGACCGAGGCGGCGCCCACCTCCGGAGCTCCCACGGCGAGCGCTTCCGCAACGGAGCCCCATTCGGATCCCACTCCGGCAGCGACTCAGGTCTCCGGCGCGACTCCCACTCCCGCCGCGCCCACCGCGGCGGCTTCTGCGGATCCTGTGCCGACGGCGGTTCCCACAGCCTCCGCGCCTTCCGCGGAGCCCACCGGCACGCCTTCGGCTCCGGCGACTCCCACTCCGCCGCCCACGCCCACTCCCGTTCCCGATCCCGTTGTCACCACGACCTGGCTGGAGCTTGGCAGCAAGGTTTACTGCGATCTCGATTTCGATTCCAAGCCGGAGCAGATAGAACTCAATATCGCCGATACCCCCTCCGGCGTGTCACTCGTCACGCTGAGGATAATAGTCGGCAAAAACAACAAGACTCTTGAGGATTCCTTCCCGGCGGAGACCTTCATAAACGCCCTCGTCAACAATTTCAATTCGGGCGATAACAGGGTGGAGATAATCGTTTCCGGCAGGATGGGCGAGCGAGACGAACAGCTCAAGGCTTACAGGCTGAACGAGCGCTCGGACGGGCTCCGAAGCTGCAAACTCGAAGGCTCCCTCTATCAGATAGACGGCAATTCGGTGCGCATCCACAGGTACGTCGATCTTATGGGCACTTGGGACTGCATAGCTTCCTTCTCGTTCGACAGCGAGAATTTCGGGCTCATACAAAACGGTGCGGATTGGGAAGTCCTGCGCGATCACGGCAGGGTGTGCACTCTTGCAGAGGACATACTTGCGGGCATCTATTCGAGCGGCAGCGATAATCTGACCACTTTCGTTGAAGCCGGTACAAGGATCTATCCCATCGCATCCGATCTGACGAGCCGTATCGACATAGTGCTCGAATCCGGCGCTCACGGCTTCATTACGGTCACGGTCGGGGAGGACGGCAGATTTATGTACAGCGGCACGCATCTTGACGATTATTTTACGGATCTGTATTTTTTGAAATGAGATCTCAAGCACATGCGCCTTTGTTTTGACAAAGGCGCTTTTGTTTTGCCGCGGGAGCGATTTTTTGTTCCCCCGCACTTGTATTCGGCGCGAAAAAACAGTATAATAAAATGATTAAATGTGCAGAAAGGAAGGCATGATGACCGAGCTTGAAAAAATAGCCGCTTATATGGATGAGAACGGGATCGCTTATGAAAGAAACGTTCCCGGCGCGGAGCTTACCACTTTCAGGACGGGAGGCCCCGTTGCGCTCGTCGCAAAGCCCCTCTATTGGGGCCAGGCGCTCGCGCTCCATAACGCCGCGAAGGAGCTTGGCGCAAAAAGCTTCGTAATAGGCAACGGCAGCAATCTGCTGATACCGGATAGGGGGCTCGACTGCCTGTTCATTAAGCTCGGGGGAGAATTCAACGAGTTCTTTATGGAAGGCTCCACCCTTATCTGCGGAGCGGGAGCTTCCATGGCGGCTGCGGCGAAATACTCCGTTGCCAAGGGTTTTATGGGCCTTGAATGGGCGGCGGGGATCCCCGGCACGGTAGGAGGAGCCGTCGCCATGAACGCGGGCGCTTACGGCGGGGAGATCAAGCAGGTACTGAAGGAGGTCGTCGCGATCAACGAATGCGGGCTCGTGCATTGCAAGGTCGATCCCGGCCTGTTAAGCTACAGGAAGTCAGCCTATTCTTATCCCGATATGACGCTTCTCGAAGCGCGTTTTGAGCTTCTTCCCGACGATGGCGGCGCAAAGGAGCGCATGGAAGATTATTCCGCGCGCCGCCGCGATAAACAGCCTCTGAACTATCCTTCCGCGGGCTCCACCTTCAAACGCCCGGAAGGGTTCTTCGCCGGCAAGCTGATAGAGGATGCGGGGCTCAAAGGCTTCTGCGTGGGCGGCGCCTGCGTTTCGGAAAAGCACGCGGGCTTCATTATAAACCGCGGCGGAGCGACGAGCTCGGATATCCTCGCTCTTATAGATCACGTCCGCCGCACCGTTTTCGAAAAATACGGCGTCATGCTTGAGCCGGAAGTCAAAATATTGAAGGAGAGTGGTACCGATGACTGAGGTGCTTATAGTCACGGGAATGAGCGGAGCCGGCAAATCGAGCGCCCTGCGCGTGCTCGAGGATCTCGGCTATCTCTGCGTGGATAACCTCCCCGGGGATCTCATGGGTATTTTCATAGAGCTCTGCCATACGAACGATCCGCCCATCGAAAGGGTCGCGCTCGTTATAGACAGCCGCGCCTCCGTATTCCGTTACAGCACTGAAAGCCTGTTCAAAACGCTCGACGGGCTGAACGACGCGCACCGCATCCTGTTCCTCGACTGCGCTAACGAGGTGCTTCAGCGCCGCTATAACGAAACGCGCCGCCGCCACCCCATGCATGACGATATTGCGGCGGGCATCCTTATAGAGCGGGAGCTTTTGGAGCCCGTTAAGGAGAGGGCGGATTTCATAATAGATACCACCGATATGACCCCGCGCGAATTTCAGCGCAGGCTCGAAGGCGTTATCTCGGCTTCGGACAGCAATCCGTTCCGCCTTATAATAACCAGCTTCGGCTACAAGAGGGGGATCCCCCTCAACGCCGATATAGTGATAGATGTGCGCTTCACCGCGAACCCTTATTATGAGGACAGTCTGCGATGCCTTTCCGGCAGGGACAAGCCGGTGAGGGATTACGTTATGAACGATGCGCTCGTCGTAAAGGAGCTCGACAGGATAGTTGAAATGCTGTCCGAGCTCATCCCCGCCTACCGCAGCGAGGGCAAGCGCAGGCTCATGGTCTCGTTCGGCTGTACGGGCGGAAGGCACCGCTCCGTCGCCATTGCTGAGGCCGTGTATGAGCGCATGCGCGGGCTTTGCAGCACTACTGTCGAGCACCGCGATCTTGCGATAGAGGCGGAAACGATCTCCGAAAGGTTCAAGGGCTGATGTCTTTTTCAAGGGAAGTCAAATCGGAATTGATCGAAGTCAGGCTCCGCAGGGAGGATGACGGCGCAAAGCTCGTATGCGGCGCGGCGCTTGCCACGGCGAGCCTTTCCTATTCCCAAAAGCTCCGCAAATGGGGCCTCAAGATAGTCAGCGAAAGCGGCGAGGTGATCTCGTTCATAACGAAGCTCGCGCTGAAGAATTATGAGCTCGAGCAGGAGACCGTCATAAACCGTCATGAAAGGCTCCGCGCAAGCAATACGGAGCTGTTCCTTTACGGCAGGGGGCTCGAGTCCCTGATGGAGGGGGCGGGGCTGCTTTCATACGATGAAAACGGCGAAAAGAGCTACGACGCCCGCGTTCCCGAAGGGTTGGAGAGCGATCACGCCTTCCGCGCATTCATTCGCGGCATGTTTTTGGCCTGCGGCACGGTCGCCGATCCCGCCAAAAGGTGCCACATTGAGTTTGTACTGAAAAACGAGCATATAGCAAGGAGCATTACCCGGCTGCTTGCCGAAAGGGGCATTCCGCCCAAGCTCGCCCAGAGGAAGAGCCTTTGGGTGGTCTATATAAAAAACGGCGATACTGCGGAGGATCTGCTTGCCTTCATGGGGGCGGGGGAATCCATGATGGCCATGAGCGAGCAGAGGCTCCTGCGCGAAATGAGGAACAATTCCACGCGTGAGATAAACTGCTTCCTCGCCAATACCGATAAATCCGCAAAGGCTTCCGCAAAGCAGGTGGAGGATATAAGCCTCATAGTTTCCCGCCTCGGCTTCGACGCGCTTTCGGAAGAGCTTTACGAGGTCGCCAAAGCCCGCTTTGACGAGCCGGAGCTTTCCCTTTCCCAGCTTGCGGATAAGCTCGGGCTGGGCAAATCCGCAGTCAATTATCGCTTGAAGAAGATCGCCGCGATAGCGGACGATCTGCGCGCTGAACAGGAACAATAAGTCGATCGGATCGGAACACTGATATGGCATTCACACATTTACACGTACACAGCGAATATTCCCTTCTTGACGGAGCCGCAAGGATAGGCGAGCTCGCCTCAAAGGCGAAGGAGCTCGGCTTTACCTCCATTGCCCTTACCGATCACGGCGTGATGTACGGAGTTATCGACTTTTACAACGCCTGCCGCAAGGAGGGCATAAAGCCCATAATAGGCATGGAGGCATACGTTTCCTCCCGCAGCATTTACGAGCCGGATCCCAAGCGCGATCACGCGCATCTGATACTCCTCTGCAAAAACGAAACGGGTTACCGCAACCTTATGAAGCTTTCTTCCATTGCGTTCGTGGATGGCTTCTATTATAAGCCGAGGATCGATTACGACCTTTTGGAACAGAACTGCGAAGGGCTCGTCTGCCTGACCGCCTGCCTTGCGGGCGATATTCCGAGGCTCCTTTTGAACGAACAGTTCGATGAGGCGAAAAAGCTCGCTCTGCGCCTTAAAAAAATGTTCGGGGAGGATCTCTACATAGAGCTCCAGAACCACGGCATTCCGGAACAGCTCACAGTGCTGCCCCGCCTTAATGAGCTTGCGCGGGAGCTTGGCATAAAGACCGTTGCGACGAACGATATACACTACATCACCAAGGATGACGCCGAAGCGCAGGATGCGCTCCTCTGCATCCAGACCGGGCATTTCGTGGACGAGGTCGATCGCATGAAGATGGAGGCGGATGAATTCTACCTCAAATCCGAGGAGGAGATGCGCCGCCGCTTCGCAAGCTATCCGGAAGCGATAGAAAACACCGCCGAAGTCGCCGCCAAATGCGATCTCGAAATAGAGCTCGGCGGCAGGCATCTTCCCGAATTCGAGACCCCCGGCAATATGGATCACGAGCAGTATCTTCGCTCGCTCTGCGCCGAAGGCATGAAAAAACGCTTCGGCGAAAACCCCGGCAAGGAGTATTCCGAACGTCTCGAATACGAAATAGGCGTCATCTCGAAGATGGGCTTCGTGGATTACTTCCTCATCGTGTGGGATTTCATCCATTACGCAAAGACCCACGGCATACCCGTCGGCCCCGGGCGCGGCTCGGGCGCGGCTTCCATAGTTGCATATACGCTTGAGATCACCGATCTCGATCCCATAAAATACAACCTGCTTTTCGAGCGTTTTTTGAATCCCGAGCGCATCACAATGCCCGATATAGACGTCGATTTCTGCTATGAGCGCCGTCAGGAGGTCATTGATTACGTAGTACGCAAATACGGCTCGGATCGAGTCGCCCAGATAATCACATTCGGCACGATGGCCGCCCGCGCTGTCGTGAGGGACGTGGGCCGCGTGCTCCGCATCCCGTATAACGAGGTCGATAAGATCGCAAAGCTCATACCGCAGGTATTGAAGATAACCCTGAAGCAGGCGCTCGATATGGTGCCGGAGCTCAAGGAGCTTTACGAAAGCAGCGAGGTCTATAAGAAGCTCATAGACCTTTCAATGAGGCTCGAGGGCCTTCCCAGGCACGCATCCACGCACGCGGCGGGAGTAGTTATTTCAAGCGTTCCCACAATGCAGCTCGTTCCGCTTCAGCGAAACGAGGATTCCATCACCACGCAGTACCCGATGGGCACCCTTGAAGCGCTCGGTATGCTCAAGATGGATTTCCTGGGGCTGCGCACCCTGACCGTCATACACGACTGCTGCGAATTCATAAAGCAGAGGGGGGATGAGGCGCCCGATTTCCCCAAGCTCGGTTTTGACGATAAGAACGTTTACGATCTCATAAGCTCCGGCGATACCGTCGGCATATTCCAGTTGGAATCCGCGGGCATGACAAACTTCATGATGCAGATGAAGCCCGGCTGCTTTGAGGATATAATCGCGGGTATCGCGCTCTTCCGTCCCGGCCCCATGGAGCAGATACCGCGCTATCTCGAAGGCAAGCAGGATCCTTCCCGCGTTACCTACGAGCATCCTTCGCTCCGACCCATACTCGGTACAACGTACGGCTGTATGGTGTATCAGGAGCAGGTAATGCAGATCGTGCGCGATCTTGCCGGCTATTCGTACGGGCGAAGCGATCTTATCCGCCGCGCCATGAGCAAGAAAAAGCATGACGTTATGGAGCGCGAGCGTGAAAGCTTCATAAACGGCATAGTGGAGGAGGACGGCACGGTTTCCGTTCCCGGCGCCATAAGGCGGGGGATACCCGAATCCGTTGCGAACAGGATATTCGATGAGATGACCGATTTCGCCTCCTACGCATTCAACAAGGCGCACGCCGCCTGCTATGCCGTGGTGGCATACAGGACGGCCTGGCTCAAATACTACTATCCCGTGGAGATGATGACCGCGCTCATAAATTCCTTCATAGGCTCCTCGGATAAGATAGCGGATTACGTCTATTACTGCCGCAAGCGCGGCATAAGGATACTGCCCCCCGATATAAACCGCTCCGAGCCGCATTTCACGGTTGAAAACGGCGCCATTCGCTTCGGTCTCGTCGGGATCAAAAACGTGGGCGAGGACGCCATGCGCCGCATGCTCGACGAGCGAAAGCAGAACGGCCCCTTTGCGGATCTCGGCGATCTGCTCGTCCGTACCGACGCCGTCAATAAGCGCATGGTGGAAGGGCTCATAAAGGCCGGCTGCTTTGACAGCATGGGCGTGACCCGCCTTTGGCTTATGCAGAATTATGAGGATGCGATGAACGCCGCCTCCGCGGAGCGCAAACGCCGTGAATCGGGGCAGATGTCGCTTTTCGATCTGTTCTCCGATTCGACGCCCGCGGTGATACTTCCGCCGGCGCCCGAAAAAGCGGAGGAATACTCCGTGAACGATCTGCTTGCGATGGAGAAGGATACCTTGGGCATCTATCTGAGCGGGCATCCCCTCATGGAATATGAAGGCGCGATACGCTTGATGCAGACCGACTGCAAACGCCTTGCCGAAGCCGACGGCAGCACAGGCCACATGGATAACGAGCGCGTGACCGTCGCGGGGATACTCACGGGCGCCCGCCAGAGGCAGACCAAAACGGGCGGCATGATGCTTTCCGGCTTCATAGAGGATATGACGGGGCAGGTCGAATTCGTCGCGTTCCCCACCGTGTTCTCAAAGTACCACGACCTGTTTTTGAGCGAGACTCCCGTTAAGGTCACGGGCCGCCTTTCCATGCGCGAGGATAAGGCGAATACGGTCGTAGCGGATGAGATCGCGCCCCTTGAAAAGGCGGAGCGGTTCAGGCTCTATTTAAGGTTCACTCCGGAAAACTCCGCAAAGCGCGCCCGTATGACGGAAGTGCTCCGCCGTTATCCCGGCAGCCATGAGGTCGTGTTCTTCGACGTTACGACGGGCAAACAGGAGCTTGCGCCGAGGGAGCTCTGCGTAAGCGGCTCCGCGGCGCTGTTGGAGGTCGCGCAGAACCTTATAGGTAAGGACAATGTAAAATTCGTCAAGCTCAAATAAGCTGACGCTGAAAGGAATAAAGCAATGAAAAGGATCGGTGTTTTAACAAGCGGCGGCGATACGCCGGGCATGAACTGCGCTATTCGTTCCGTATTCAAGACGGGCGTTGCGATGGGCCTTCAGGTGATGGGCATCTATCACGGGTATAAGGGCCTCATCGAGGGCAGAGTGGATTATCTTCACCATGAGGACGTTGAAAACAAGATGCATAAGGGCGGCACAGTGCTGCGCACGGCGAGAAGTCCCGAATTCATGACGGAAGAGGGCGTTAAGAAGGCGCTCTCCGTAATAAAGGCATACGGGATCGAAGGCCTCGTAGTGATAGGCGGCGACGGCTCGTTCCGCGGCTGCATGGAGCTTGTGAGGCAGGGCGTTCCCACCATAGGCATCCCCGGCACGATAGACAACGATATGGGCTACACCGATTTCACCATCGGCTTCGATACCGCGGTCAACAACGTAACGAACGAGATCTACAAGATAAGGGACACCATGCGCGCGCATGACAGGGTCGGCGTTATAGAGGTCATGGGCCGCAACTGCGGCGATATAGCCCTTTGGGCCGGCATAGGAGGCGCGGCGGATCTCATTCTCGTTCCCGAAGTGCCCGTTTCATGGGAGGATGCGGCCAACCGTCTTGCGCAGAACAAGCTCCGCGGCAAGCTCACGAGCATAGTCATGATAGCCGAAGGCGCCGGCAAGGCGGAGGATTTCGTCGCCTACGTAAGGGAGCATACCGACGTCGAAATAAAGGCGACCGTGCTGGGCTATATCCAGAGGGGCGGCAATCCTTCCGCGTTCGACAGAGTCCTTGCCGCCAAGATGGGCGAGCGCGCAGTTGAGCTGCTTGCGGAAGGCAAGGGCGGCAGAGCGGTGGGCATCCGCCGCAATTCCATCGTTGACGTCTCCCTTGAGGAGGCTATAAACGTAAAGGATGAGTTCGATAACAAGCTCTATGAGCTCAATGAAATGATGGCCAAATTCTGATGGGGGAAACAACAATGGAACAGAAACCTGCAAAGCGCAAAAGAAAATGGGGCGACAGGCGCGACGGCCGCCGGGTAAAGGCGCCGGGTCTTCAAACCGTCATGTGCCACCTTATGCCCAACAGGACCGACTGCGAGGTGTATCTGAACGATAAGCTCGACGTTACGGAGCTTTTGAAATTCATCGAAAAGAAGAACGCGGAGCATCCCGAATACAAGACCACCGTGTTTCACTGCGCGGTCATGGCGTTGGCAAGGATGGTCAAGGAGCGCCCGCTCATGAACCGCTTCATTCAGGGCCGCAGGATGTACGAGCGCAATGAGATCTCCGTCGCTTTCGTGGTCAAGCGCCGCTTTGCGGACGGGGCGGACGAATCGCTCATGTTCTTTGTCCCGAAGGATGAGGATACCTTGGATCCCATAAGCCGCAAGATAGTGGGCGACGTGCGCGAGACCCGCAAATCCGAGACCTCGACGGGCGGAGTGGATGCTTTGATAGACGGCTTCGCGAAGATCCCGAGGATAATACTGATGGCTGCGATCCGCATAATCCGCTGGCTCGATTTCTGGGGCATAAATCCCAAGGCGCTGACGGACGGCGATCCCAATTACTCGACCCTGTTCTGCTCCAATCTGGGCTCCATAAAGGCGCCCTCCGTGTATCATCACCTCAATAATTACGGCACCAACAGCATGATGATAACCTTCGGCACCGTCCATAAAGAGGAGATGCTCATGGAGGACGGGCATAAGGAGATAAGGGACGTTCTCGATTTCGGCGCCACCCTTGACGAGCGCATTGCGGACGGCTTCTATTTCTCGAGGAGCTTCCGCCTGATCCGCCATATTTTCGCAAATCCGGAGCTTTTGGACAAGCCTCTTGGCGAAAACAGCGGGTTCGAGTATTGATAAAGGAGATTTTAGCATGAAAGAGCTCATCAAGAAGATGATCGCCGAAAGCATAGAGAAGTGGACGGATGAGGATATCTACGCGGTCTCCCTGTTCGTCTACGACGAAAACGATAACCCCTCAAAGCCCACCGTCACCCTGGGTTACAACACCGAAAGGCAGGTCGCGGAGGCTTTGGAGGAGGGCTTTGCCGAGGAAAACGAGGCAAGGTGGAACTATGCTTTCTGGCTCCAGAACAGCTTTTTCGAGTTCGGCAGGGGAGATACCGTAGAAAACGTGAAGCAGTGGGTGATCGATAACGGCTTCGAATACGAAGAGGACGATTCCGAAGCCGAGTTCGGCGAGGACTCGGAGATCACCGAAGCGTTCACAGCTCTTCTCGTGGACGTTGTCCGCGAGCTGCATGAGGAAAAGGTGCTAACGGCGAAATTCGGCAAAGAGCTGCCCATACTCATCCACGAGCTCGAGTATTACGACGAGATCGCCGAACAGAACGTGAAGGCGAATGGCGAAGAGCTCGTTCGCGATTTCACGGAATTCTGCATGTGGGGCTGATAAAAGCTTCTGAAAGTGAATGACTGTAAATCAAAACCACCGGCCGAACCGGTGGTTTCGTTCATTGCTTTCGGTATTTTCTCCAAACCGCCCCTCACAGCATTATGCAAACGAGCCCTCTGCAGCCCTCGTTCACCATCCGGTTTATGGTATCGCGCAGCTTCATCTGTACGTCGGGCGGGAGGGCGTTTACCTTGCCCGTCATGCCGTCCCGCACGAGATCGTAAATGGGCTTGCCGAATATGTTGGTCTGCCAGAGCTCGTCGGGATTTTTCTCAAAGGTGTTCATGAGGCAGCCCGCAAGCTCCTCGCCCTGTTCCGCCGTGCCGACGAGGGGATTGACCTCGCTCTCTATATCGACCCTTATTATGTGCAGCCCCGAAGCATGCGCCCTCAGCCTTACCCCGAAGCGCGAGCCCTGCCGCACTATCTCGGGCTTGTCGAGCACCATTTCGTCTATTTTGGGCGGGACGAGCCCGTAACCGAATTCGTTTGCGGCTTCCAAAGCCGCCGCGACCCTGTCGTATTCGACCTTCGCGCGCGAGAATTCCTTAAGACTGCTCATAAGATCCGATTGATCCGCTATATCGCACCCGCATTCACGGCTGATCACCGAATAGAAAACCTCCTCGTGCGGCTCAAGACGGTATCTCACGCATCCGTCGCCAAGCGTCATGCGCTTCAATACGGGCTCTTCAAAATCGGGAAGTCCCGTAAGCGCTTCGAGAGCCGCCCTGAAATCGCGCATCTTTCCGATGCGGGAAAGCTCCTCTCGCAGGGAGCCCGCTGCTTCGGCCATAAGCGGGTGCTCCGGCCCGAGCGCCGTGACCCAGCGCGGCAGCTCTATGAAGAGCTCCCTCATGGGGAAGTCGAGGAGCAGGTTTTCAAGCAGCGCGTTTGCATCCGAAGCGGTCATCTCAAGCACGTTCATAGTGAGCGGCTTCACGCCGAAGCGCTTTTCTATATCCGCCGCGGCGGACTGCGCTCTTTCGGAGCCGGGATCGGTGCTGTTCATTATGACGGCGAATGGCTTGCCTGTTTTTTTGAGCTCGGCAAAGAGCTTTTCTTCCGCGGAGGCGTATGCCTCGCGTGCAAGTCCCACTATGCTCCCGTCCGTCAGCACCGCGACGCCGACCGTCGAATGCTCGGTAATGACCTTTCGAGTGCCTATCTCGGCCGCTTCCTCAAACGGAATATCGCGGTCGAACCAGGGAGTCCGCACCATGCGGGGGATATCCTCCTCGGCGGCTCCCAAAGCGCCTTCCGCCATAAAGCCCACGCAGTCTATCATGCGGACTGAAAACTCTGCGGGGTCTTCGTCGCCTATGCTTATCCTCACCGCGTCGTTCGGCACGAACTTGGGCTGAGTGGTCATCACCGTCCTGCCCGATCCGCTCTGCGGCAGCTCGTCAACTACGCGGGCCTTCACGTATTCGTTGCCTATCGCGGGCAGTACAAGAGTATCCATGAACCGCGTTATGAAGGTCGATTTGCCCGTCCTCACGGGGCCGACTACACCTATGTAAATATCCCCCTGCGTTCTCTTTGCTATATCGCGGTAAAGCTCCGCTCTTTCCATATCAATTCCCCTTTCGGTGTTCATTGCTTAATCAATATGAGGCTTGACTTATCAAAATGACAGGGGAGGGCATAAAAAAGCCCCGAAGCTTACCGCCCGGGGCAAATGTATCATTTCTCGTCGTTTTCGGTCCTGTTCCTTATTATGAGCCTTATGGGAACGGAATCGAGCTTGAAGGACTTTCTGATGTAGTTTTCGAGGTATCTCCTGTAAGAGAAGTGCATGAGCTCCGCGTCGTTCACGAATACTATGAAGGTCGGCGGCTTGACGGAAGCCTGCGTGCAGTAGAATATGCGCAGCCTTCTGCCCTTTACGAAGGGCGGCTCGCTCATCGTAACGGCTTCGCCTATGACGTCGTTCAGTATGCCCGTGGAAATACGCGTTTCCGCCTGTGCGAGCGTCGCTGCGGCCTGTTCCATGACCCGCGTTACTCTCTGACCCGTCTTTGCCGAAATGAAAAGCATGGGCACGTAGCTCATGAAGGCCAGATCGTTCAGCATATCCTTCTTGAACTTTTCGACGGTGTGGGTATCCTTTTCGATAAGATCCCATTTGTTGACGATGAGCACGCTCGCCTTGCCTTCCTCGTGAACGTAGCCCGCTATCCTCACGTCCTGCTCGGAAAGCCCCTGCTCCGCATCGACCACTATGAGCGCAATATCGCAGCGGCGAATAGCGGCGAGGGAGCGTATCACGGAATACCTTTCCACGTTTTCATCGCCGACGGCCCTCTTGCGCCTTATGCCGGCGGTGTCGATGAGCACGTAATCCTTCCCGTTATAGCGGAAGGGGGTGTCGATTGCGTCGCGCGTGGTGCCGGGGATATTGGAAACGATCGTGCGTTCCTGCCCCAAAAGGGCGTTTACAAGGCTCGATTTGCCCACGTTGGGCTTGCCCACGACGGCTATCGAGACGGCTTCCTTGCCCTCTTCCTCCTCTATGGCGGGGAAGTATTTGCATACCTCGTCCAAAAGATCGCCTATGCCGAGCCCCTGCCCGGCGGAAACAGTGATGGGATCGCCTATGCCGAGGGAATAGAAGTCGTAAGCAGTATCCTCATACTTGACGTGATCGACCTTGTTTACTGCGAGCACTATGGGCTTCTTGCTGCGGCGAAGCATCTCCGCGACCTCCATATCGGCAGAGGTCAGCCCCTCGCGCCCATCGACGACGAACACGATAACGTGCGAGGTCTCTATCGCAAGCTCCGCCTGACGGCGCATCTGCGCCAAAATAACGTCCTCGCTGTCGGGCTCAATGCCGCCCGTGTCGATAACGGTAAAGCTGTGCGTCAGCCATTCCGCGTCGCCGTAAATGCGGTCGCGCGTGACGCCGGGGGTATCCTCTATTATGGCGATCCTCTTGCCGACCAAACGGTTGAAGAGGGTCGATTTGCCCACGTTGGGGCGGCCTACTATTGCAACTAAGGGTTTCATTTATCCGATATCCTCTCGCATATTTCAAACAGTTTATCTATGAACGCCTCGCCGTCGTCCGGGGGCATGGGGCATATCTCAACGCCCATTTTTTCGGCAAGGAGGGGAAGACGCATCCCATCAAGGAAAATGTCGTCCATCTCCCGCATCATGGTGGAGGTCAACAGTATCGCGCTCCCCGTTATGCTGCCCGCAGCCTGCTTTATTATATCGCCCGCGGTCACGAGCCCCGAAACGGTCACGCTCTCGCCGAAGTATTCGTTTATTATGGGGTGAACGGTTATCGTGATCCCATAGGGGAGGAGCCGGTCGAAAAGCCGCTGCATATTGCCGGCTATGGCCCTTCCGCATACCGAATCGAAACGGACGGGGCGGGGGAGCGGCCGGCGCTCCTCAAGCGCGGTCAGGAACCCATCCTCAAAAAGACGGAACATACCTACTCCGTTCTCTATCTGATCGAACGCGCCGTAGAATTCATAGGGAGGAAGCTCCAGCTCCGCGCGCAGATACATCTCGTCCGAGCAGAAGGCAAAGCCTTCGGCGCCGCATTCGCGGGTGAATTCATCGACGGTGCGTATCGCCTCGCGCGCGTCTTCCCGGGTCAGGGGGCGGAGGGGGTAAAGCCCCTCGCGGTGCTTTGTAAGTCCAACGGGCACTATCGCGACGGTCTGCGCCTCCGGAGCCATAGCCCACAGATCGCGCAGGCTCTTTTTTAATATCTCTCCGTCGTTAAGGCCGGGGCAGAGCACTATCTGCGAATGGAATTTCAAGCCGTTCTCATGCAGCGCCTCAAGCTGGCTCATTATCTTATCGGCGTTCTTCGCGCGCATCATTTCCTTGCGCACGGCGCCGTCGGTCGCCTGCACGGATATGTACAGGGGGGAGACCCGCCTTTCTATCATACGGCGGAATTCCGCGTCCGAAACGTTGGTCAGCGTAACGTAATTGCCCATTATGAGGGAAAGCCGCCAATCGTCGTCCTTGAAATAGAGCGTATCGCGGTTGCCCCTCGGCATCTGGTCTATGAAGCAGAAAACGCAGTGATTTGCGCAGCGGCGGATGGGGCTCATGAGCCCCGTTTCGAAATTCAGGCCCAAAGGCTCCCAAGCTTCCTTTTCCACGTCGAAAAGACGGGGATCGCCTTCCGTATCCTCGAATTCGAGCCCGATCCTTTCCTCGTTGGTGAAAAGCTCGTAATCGATAACGTCGCGAATTTGCTTCCCGCCAACGGAAACGAGCTTCCAGCCCGCCTGTATTCCCAATTCCTCCGCTATGGAGCCTTCGTCCACGCGGGTCACAAGATGCTTCATACTGCCTCCGTAAATTCTATTATAACATAAAATCAGGCCGCGTTCAATTATATAAATGAGCAAAATGAGCATGTTAATATTGAATTGAAGACGATTTGGTGTTATAATGAGATATAATAGCTATACTGGGGGCATTTGATGAGAATTATCAAAAGCTTTTTAATAATATTGCTGGTGCTTGCGGCGATTATCCCCGCCGGCTGCGCCGAAAAGGAGGAAGGCCCCGCACAGGAGGTCGATATAGGCACTCCCTTGCCCGAATTGACCGCCGGGCCGACCGCCGTTCCCACCGAGGTGCCGGAGCCGACCGATACGCCCGAGCCCACTCCTCCCGTAGATCCCGATCCGGAGCATCCCTACTACCTTTACGTGGAGAAGGGCTCTTTCACGCTCACAATATTCGGCAAGGATGAGAACTTCAACTATACCGTAGTTGTGAACCGTTACCGCATCGCTCATGGCGGGACGAGGACTCCCACGGGTATCTTCACCCTCGCCGGGGAGGAGGACCGTGAGCGCTGGCATGATTTCCCCTTGGGCGGCAGCGCGCAGTACGCCACTCCGTATTGGGGCAACCTGTTCATCCATTCGCCCATGTACGGCTCGCAGAACCCTTCGAAGATCTGGCCGCGCTATTATAACGGCGAGATGGGCATAGGCACCGAGAACACGGGCGGATGCCTCCGCATGGTTACGGAAGCGGCAAAGTTCATTTACAAGCACTGCCCGCCCGGAACGAAGCTCGAAATAGTCAACGGCTCCCCGAAGGGCACCCAAAGCCCCGAGCCGCCGCCCATCACCAAGAAGGGATACGATCCCACCGATAAGGAAGCGCTTGAAGCTGCCGGAGGCAATTAAAAAATGAAAAAGGTATTGGCCTGGCTGATGATCGCCGCCGTGCTTGCGTCGTTCGGAGGCTGTGCAAAACCGAATAAGCCCGAGCCGCCGGTCGTGGTAGTGTCGACTGCGGAGCCAACGCCGGCCCCCACTCCCACGCCGACTCCCACGCCGACTCCGACTCCCGCGCCGACCCCCGCTCCCACTCCTGCTCCGACTCCCACTCCTACTCCGACTCCCACGCCGACCCCCACTCCCGAGCCCACTCCGGAGCCCACGCCAAAGCCCACCAAAACTCCCGAGCCGACTCCCGCGGTGCTCTACAAGAGCAGGGTGAACACGCTGAATCTGCGCAAAGCGCCCGATATGGATTCGGAAATAGTCGGGAGATTGGGCTATGAGGAAACGGTCGGCTTCGTATGCGAGCTTGAAGGGGGCTTCTCTCAGGTAGTTTACAAAAATAAGACCTGCTACTGCAAGAGCTCATACATAGTCCCCGCGGAGGAGACCCTTTACGGCTACCTTTCCCCGAGGTTCGAATATAAGACGGATAAGAACGGGGATCTCGAGCTGGATGAAAACGGCGATCCCATAACCCTTTCGGCTGAGTTCATAGACATAAGGCTCATTATCCCGAATATCGAGATCTATCAGATATTCGCCACTCCCGAAAATTTTACGGGGCAGGTGCTGTATAACTCTCCCGTTCCCGTAATGCAGATAGCGACGGCTTATAAGCTCGCGGCGGCGGCAAAACGCTTTGCAGAAGACGGCTATACCATCAAGCTTTACGATTGTTACCGCCCCAAATCCGTCCAGTACATCCTTTACGATATAGTGCAGAATTCCGCCTATATCGCAAATCCCTACAACAGCGCTTCAAATCACAACAGGGGCGCCGCCGTCGATATGACCCTTATAGGGCCGGACGGCAGGGAGCTTGATTTCCCCACTCCCATGCATACCTTCACGAAGCTCGTCTATCGTTCGAGCCGGGATCAGTGGACGAAGGAGCAGCGCAGGAACGTCGATTATATGACCAACGTGATGCTCGAAAGCGGGTTCAAGCTCATAAACACCGAATGGTGGCATTTTTCCGATACCGATTACAAGACCTTCATGGTGCTCGATATCGACATGACCGAGATACCCAGATTTACCGCCGCGCAGCTCGGCTTTACACCGAATAATTAAAGGAGAATATACATGAAAACCTTCGTAAAACTCACCGCTCTTTTGCTCGCCTTGGTCTTCATCGCCGCGCTTGCTGCCTGTAAGACGGAGGAAAAGCCCACCGAAGAGCCCGTCGATATGACGGGCAAGCCCTTCAGCAATGATTTCGACATGGCGCTGGTCATCGGCGGCAAGACCTATCCCGTCCGAGTTGACAGCAAGGAAGTGCTCGAAGCGCTCGGCTCCGATTATAAGTATGCGGAGACGATAAGCTGCGTTTACGAAGGCTATGACAAGACCTTCACCTACGAAGGCATAGTCGTGAGCACTGTTCCCGTTGACGATAAGGACGTTATTGAAATGTTCTCCGTCACCGGCGGCGATTACAAGACCACCCGCGGCATAGGCATAGGCGCTTCCCGTGAGGAGGTCGTAAAGGCCTATGGCGAAAACTTCTTTGACGACGGCTGGTATGTGACCTATACCGAATCCGGCGATCCCGAAAAGATCTCCGAAATGAGGATCCAGTTCCGTTTCGTGGACGACGTCCTCACCGAGTTCTACGTCTATTCTCCCAGCTACTCCGATTGATTGGAGCCTGATAATTGGAATTCGCGTCAACAACCTTCCTGTTCATATTCCTGCCGGCTGCGTTTCTTTTGACCCTCGTATTGCCGTGGGCAAAGGCGCGCAGTTGGCTTCTTATTGCCGCAAGCCTCGTGTTTTATGCATGGGGCGAGCTTTATTACGTCATTTTGATGCTTGCCTCCGCGGCGGTAAACTTTTTTATTGCGCTGTGGATAGGCAGGCGGGAAGGGAAGGGCCGCAAGCTCCCTCTCGTGATCGCGGCGGTATTCAATATAGGCCTGCTCGCCGTATTCAAATACGCGGCCTTTGCAGTGAATTCCGTGAATTCCGTGTTCGGTGCGTCGCTGCCCGTCCCCGGGATACCGAGCCCGCTCGGGATAAGCTTCTTCACGTTCCAGACGCTCTCATACGTTATAGACGTTTATCGCGGCGACGTGAAGCCGACCCGCGATATAGGCAAATTCCTGCTCTATATCTCATTCTTCGGCCAGCTCGTTCAGGGGCCTATAATCCGCTGGTCCTTCATTGAAAAGGCGCTGGATGAAATAAAGATCACGGTTGACGGCGCAGCCGAGGGCATCCGGCTCTTCATTATCGGCCTTGCGATGAAGCTCATTATCGCAAACACGATGGGCAGGGTGACTTCGTTCGTGTGGTCGCTTGCGCCTTCGGAACTCAACGCCGCCTTCGCGTGGGCGGGCGCGATATGCTTCCTTCTGCAGATCTATTTCGATTTCGCGGGCTATTCGCAGATGGCGATAGGCATTGGAATGATGTTCGGCCTGCCGATACCTAAGAATTTCGATCACCCCTATATCGCATACAGTATGACCGATTTCTGGCGCAGGTGGCATATCACCCTTTCAAGGTGGTTCCGCGATTACGTCTATATCCCACTTGGCGGCAACAGAAAGGGCGCCTTCCGCACGGGCGTCAACAAGATCGCCGTATTCCTTCTGACGGGCCTTTGGCATGGCGCCAACTGGACCTTCGTGCTTTGGGGAGCGTATAACGGCTTGTTCCTCCTTGCGGAAAACTACCTGAAAAAAACCAAGCTCCGCCTGCCGAAGATCATCACGTGGGTCTATACGATCATCGCCGTTACGGTGGGCTTCGTCATATTCAATTCGCCCGACGTCTCATACGCCTTCTCCATGATAGGCAGTATGTTTTCCCGTTTCGATATAGGCGGCGGCACGATCGCTGCGCTCTCCTCGGTATTGAAGCCGACCGTTATCGCGGCGCTTATCGCGGGCGCCGCTGCGGCGACTCCCATCGCATCCGTGATAGACGGCAAGCTTGAGGATAAGCCCAAGCTCCGCTTCGCGCTTCGATACTCCGCGGCGCTCGTATTGCTCGTGCTGTGCCTGTTCTTCATAGCTTCGGGCAATTACAACCCCTCGATCTATACGCAGTTTTAAGGAGGAGGACGATGAAAAAACTCAAGCTTGCATTCATAATGATCGTTCTCGCCGCGCTGCTCGTGCCCTCTGTGCTGATGTTCTGCGGGTATAAGAACGCGAACCGCGAAAACCGTGTGCTGGCAAAGCTCCCAAAGCTTTTTACGGAAGAAGGCTTCAACACACGCTTCGCCGCTCAATTCGATAAATACGTCGATGATAATTACGCCCTGCGCGAATACGTCGTGACCGCGTTCAACGCCGCCGATATAGCCCTTTTGAAGGACGTGAACGGTACGAACGCCGTAATAGGCAAGGATCACAACATTTTTTACGGCGAGACGGTCGAAGATTACCTCGGCATAAACGGCCTTACGGAAGAACAGATAAACACAATAGCGGATTATCTTTCGGATATGCGGAATAAGCTCGAAGAGCGCGGGATGCAATTCGCGTTCATGACGGCTCCCAACAAGGCCACCGTCTATCCCGAGCTCATGCCTTCGTATCTTCGCCCGACGGATGCTCCGCGCAATATCGATCTGCTGCGGGAAGCGCTCATTGCCCGGGGCGTCGATTATATTGATGCTAAAGCGATCCTTCTGGAAGCGAAGAAGCGCCGCTCTGTGTATTACAGGCATGATTCCCATTGGAACAATTACGGCGCTATGCTCGTTTATAACGCCATTGCGGAGCGCTTCGGGCTCGAAGTGCGCGATCCCGATCTGTATGAGACCGTTACCGACAGGATGGGCGATCTTCACAACTTCGTCTATCCTTCGACCGATTATCCGGAGGAACGCATCATCTATCCGAAGCTGCACAGCTATACCTCCGCCCGCCCGATAAATTTCGACAGGGATAAAACGGTCGAGACGGAATCAGGCGCGAACTCAATAAGCCTCTTGTTCTATCACGATTCGTTCGGCCGCTCGCTGCAGCCCATTTTGAGCGAGGGCGTGGGCAGCCTCTTTATGACGAGCTATTTCCCCTACGATACCTCTTACATTGACGAAAGATCCCCCGACGCGGTGTTGATAGAGCTTGTTGAAAGAAATCTCGATAAGCTGTATGAGCACGCCGCTTCCCTGGGATTTTGATAAAGGGGCGGAAGCCCCGGTAAAACGATAACCAAAGCCCGCGTCCGGGCTTCAAGGAGGATATGATGAAAAAGACTGTCGGACTGATTCTTGCGCTGATCATGGCGTTCTCGCTTGTGGGCTGCAAGTTCCTCGAGCCCCTGTTCCCCAAGCCCACCGAGCCCGCCAAGACCGAAGACCCTTCCGGCGAGGCGACCGCCGCTCCCACGGAGGCGGCTGCAGAGACCGCAGCTCCCACCGATGAAGCGACTCCCGCGCCCACTGAGGCCGCCGTTTCCGCCGAGGATGAGGCGTTCCTTGCGCTCGATCTCGATTTTTTCAGGGAGCAGGTCACGGCAAGCATCAGCAATTATAACCAGTACATAGTTTCCGATCCCGCCAAATACGGCATCGACCGCGCAGACGTCGATCCCACTTGGGGCGAGCTCACATATGATGCGCATAAGGAAAGCATCGAAAGCGCCCGCGATTATCTTGCAAGGCTCGGCGCGATAGATCCTTCCAAGCTTACCGAAAGGAACGCCAATGCTTACGAGGCGCTCAAATGCTCCCTTGAGCTTGCCGTCGAGCATGAGGACTTCTATTACTATGACGAGCCTCTGGAGCCCTTGAACGGCCTCCACACCATGCTGCCGCTTTCGATCGCGTGCTTCAACATACGCTGCACGGATGACGTTGAAAGCTATCTCCGCCTCGTTGAGGATATGGAAAGGCTCCTGGGTCAGGTAGAAGTGTTTGAGGCGGAAAAGGCCGAACAGGGCCTCTTCATGTGCGAGACGGCTTTGGATCAGGTGGTGGAATCCTGCCGCGGCATAGCGGAAAAGGGCAGCGAGAGCATGCTCATAACCTATTTTGAAGACGTTATAGAAAAGGCCAAAGAGCTTGGCTTTACCGACGCCGAATGTGAGGCGCTCCGCAGCCGCAATACGGACGCCGTCATGAATCACGTCCTGCCCGCATACAGCCGTCTTGCCGATACCCTCGAATCCCACAGGGGGGACTGCACTCCCTTCGTCGGAGCTGTGAAGCGCGGCGAAATGGCCGTTAAGTATTTTGAGCTCAAGGTCAAGGAGGAGGGCGCATCTCTGGACGATCTCGACACCATCCTCGATAAGATCGAGACAATGGGAGCCGATACCTTCTATGAGCTCTCGTTCGCCGTCTATAACGGCCCGGACGATCTTTTCGATAAGTTCGGCGATACCATAACCTTCGGCTCCATAGACGATAACCTCGTTTGGCTGAAGAAGCTGGCGGAGGATTACTATCCCGCCATGCCCGAATACGATCTCAAGTATATCAACGTGCCGGAGGATATAGCCGAGGATTTCAGCCCCGCGGCATATCTTACCGCCTCCTTCGATGATTACAATGATAACCTCATGCTTATCAATCCCACTTCGGAAGGCTCCGACGACGTTTTCACGATAGCGCATGAGGCGATCCCCGGGCACATGTACCAGTACCTTTATACGAGGGATGCGGGCTTCCCGCTCTCCCAGCAGATAGCTGAGCCCACGGGTTATGCCGAGGGCTGGACGGTATTCACGGAGCATTTCGTAGCGGATCACTGCCGCGATCTCGGAAGGGATCTTTGCATCCTCACCAATACCAACAGCACGTTCTGCAACATTTTCATCCCCGCTTACGTCAGCTTCATGGTCAACCGCGAGGGCTGGACGGAGAAGGATACCGCCGATTATCTTTCCGATTTCGGCCTTGAGGAAGCGGCGGACATATTTTATGAGTATGCTGTAACCATGCCCGATTACGCGATGCCCTACGCGGTGGGATATTCGTATTTCCACGAGATCTACGAGAATGCGAACCCCCGCAATGAGGAACAGCATAAGGCGTTCTTCGATAAGTATTTGAGCTTCGGGCCCACTTACATGAACATCCTTCTGGATAAGATGAAATAAAATGAGGCTGATAGGCTATTACAGGGGCGGTCCGCATGATGCGGGCCGCTCCGTTATTGAAGAATACGCCGCGCATAGAGGCGCCGCGCCGGAGCTTATCGCCTGTGACGGGCCGGATGATTACAGGGCTCTCAGAGGTCTGCAGAACGCGGCGAAGCTCGCGGAGGATGTAACGATCCTTATGCCATCCTATTCCCACCTCGGTTCGGATAGGTATATGTGCCTTGAAAACGAGCTCTTTTTCCGGCGAAACGGCACGCGCCTCGTTTTTGCGGACGGCTCGTTCAGGGATCCGCGGCATGACGCCGTGCTCGTTACTGATCTTTATTTCAAGGGCGATCTGGCAGGCAGACGGGAATACGGCTCGGTAATACCGTATCCCGAAGTGCACGAAAACAGCCTTCAAAAAACGCCGATAGGATATGCGAATTCCGAAAGCGGCATTTCGAAGGATCCCGTTCTCGCTCCCGTGATACGCGCGGTTTTCGAAGCATTTGCAAAGGGCGTGAGCGTAAGCTCCTTGCGCGAGATGGCAAACGCCCTGCTTGATGGCCGCAGAAAGCCGTTTACCAATACGACGGTCTATACGGCGCTCAGAAATTCTCGTTATCTCGGGCTCCGATCCAAGCAGGGGACCGAGACGCCTCCCATCATAAACCTTGCGCAATGGTTCGCCGCAAGGGAACGCGACCCGATCGAGGATAACGATCTGCGCGCAAGGTGTATTCTGCGCGAAAGGCTGATCGGGAGCGGGGGAGAGGCGATCGCGGTTTTCACAGCGGACAAGCTCATAGGCGAGGCGATCCTATGCGCCGCCAAAAGCGCGTCGAATTGCGATACGGAAAGGCTTTTCAAAGAATACGTCCGACCCGAGCTTGAAAGAGCAAAGCAAGCCGAAGAACGCGCCGCGCATGAACTGAGGCTGTCCGAACGCGGTTTCAAGAGGGATATGGCCGCCGTTTCCGAAGGTTCGCGGTCTGAAAAGCTCCAATCAAGGCTCGAACTTCGCGCGGATGAACGCGTTATGCTTGCACGACGTCTTCGCAGGATACGGAGGGAGATAAAGCTTCTGTCCCTTCCCGAAGAACAGGCGGCGGAATTCTTCTCCCGCGCCGCGGCCATGAAGAAGCTCTCTTTCGAGGAGACGGCGTTCATGCTTCCCGCATTCATACGGGGAGTCGATATCCGCAGGGAACACGCTTATATTTATTACGGCGATCTTGAAAGCGGAAAGCTTAAAAGACACACGGTAAAGCTGTGAAGGGAGCCGTAAACGCAAAAATGCCTGCGCCTTATGAAGCGCAGGCTTTTTGATGCTTATTCCGGGATGTATCCCGATCATTGCCGAACCGGTCTATTATCAGTGTACTTTACCATGCACATATGCGAACTCACGGCACTGAGTCATGATCGCATAGAGCATCTTTCGGGGTATATCCTCATACTCCGTGCCGCCGTGGCTGTAGGAGTCGCCCCAACTGGGAGAGAATCCGAAATGTCCCGTGGCATTGGCGGCTGCCGGCGGTACGTTTATAAAACAGTACGGGCCCTCCTTGGATCCGCTTTTGAACTTCCCGAGCTCCTCGTCACAGCAGGTCAGGAAGAACTGGATCACGACCACCGCGTTTTTCAAGGCCTGATGCAGATCTCTGCCTGCGCCTGTGCTGAGCAGTATAGAGGTCATAAGGGAATCCAGAAGGTTCTGACAGGCTGTTAAAAGCGATTTGATCTGGTCGGACCAATGTGTAACTCCGATGATCACCTGCATATACTTATCCTGGACCCTCATATTGGCGACCCATTCCGTATGGACTTTGAATCTTCCCACGCCATCGTAATAGTTTAAGAATTTGCCGGCGGGCCTTTCCATCACGACCTTGGCGTAAGCATCCATCCTCAGCTTGAAATACTGCTCCTTTACTTTGGGAGATTCGATCTGCTGCTTGTTTTCATTGTAGTACCTCTCCGCGGCGTCGGCTTTGCTTTCGAAGACGTTCCATCCCATTCCCAGCACTTCGTTTACCGAGGCGATTATCTTATCGATGGTATCGTACCACTCGGCTCCGTAACCCTTGCTTTTCATATTGCTTACGACGCGAAGCACTCTGAAAACCTCCTTGAGAGGGATCCGCGTCAGGATATCCACTAAGGGCTTGAAGAAGGCGGTGAGCTTTACCGCGTCATCCATATAGTCGAAGATAAGATCGTACTGCTTCCTTACCTCGGGAGTTTTCAAAAAGTACCAATCGGGCCTCGCCGCCCTTTTCGACTCATCGCCGCCGGCGTTGGGAAAAGAGCTCGAGTTTTCGGCGATAAAAGAGGATAACCATCCGGACGAGGTCAGGTCCTTATCGCGAAGAGACTCGACCAATCCCTTTGTATTATCGAAGCCCTTCGCTTCCTTAGCCAGCGTCTGCATAGCGCTGCCGAGCTCGCGGAGCTTGTTGTCAACGCCTGCGAATCCATTTCTTATCGAGCTCTTGTCGATGTCTTCCCAAGACATTGAATTGACTTTTCCTTCAGCCGCCGGAGCCGTATTGTTTACATTGTTCTCCATATCTTTCTCCTTATTCGATCTGTCCGGTTGTTAGAATCTGATCTCATAGTCCCTGACGTACCATCTTCCGCCGTTGGTCCTTATGCAGTTCCTTCTGACGGGGCTTCCGAGCTGCTTGCCGTTCTTATCGAACGATACGGTCTCAACGGAGGCGTATTCGATCTTGTCGCCGTATCTTTCGGCGATCTTCTTCTGATCCTCTTCGGAAAGGAAGAAGGAATCGAGCCCGTTCGAATCGTCATAGCCCTTCACCACGGTGATCTTGGTGGCGTCGGGGTTGACTATCGCATGGACGTATTCGCCGTGCAGGCGCTCCTGGTGAAGATCCCAGTGATAGAGCAGCTGTGACTTCTGTATGGGATTCTGGCATCTTTCGGGCTGTATGCAGTCCATGTAAAGATCGTAGTTCTTTTCCTTGATGGCCTGGCGGAATATCTCGACAAGCCTTTCGGGGGTGACGTCCTGCGGCACGGACTTGACCGTGTACCAGCTTTCCTTGATGGCGGGCACCTCGTCCTCATCGACGAAATAGCCGCTCGACTCGCGCTCCTCGGAATAGAACGCTATCACGTGACCGGGCACGTAAAGCGCGACCGGCTCGACTACCGGAGCCATTACGGGAGCGCCAACGGTCTGCTCGCCCGCTTCGGGGACCTCCATGGTGAGGTCGGTTATCACACCGAGAACGGTCCATGCGTCCACCTCCGCCATTGTGGCGTCCACAAGCCTTCTGTAACGCTTGACGGCCTCATAAGGCCCGAGCCATTTCCTCGAATCGATCTTGATAAAGTACATGCCCGTCGAGCGTTTGCCAACGTGGATGAATTCGCCCGTGGCGCCCATGAACTGGTTCATGGGGTACCTTACCTCTTCGAGTATGACGTGTTTGCCGACGTATTCCTCGTAATC
Source organism: Clostridia bacterium (assembly GCA_017394835.1). Taxonomy (GTDB): domain Bacteria; phylum Bacillota; class Clostridia; order Christensenellales; family CAG-138; genus UBA3857. Next base: position 76,052 of record JAFPXD010000057.1, on the reverse strand, counting down.
GACCTGGGTAAAATCGGGCGCGGGGAATACCCTGTCGATCATTTCCCCGGCATGCTCCGCCTTGGCCTTCTCCCACGCGGCAGCGCTCTTTTCGCAGAAGAGCTTCCTTATGTTCTCCTCATTGACGAGGTACTGGGTCATATCGTCGGTTATAGTGATGAAATTGCCCGTGGAGCCCATAACGCATGCCTTGGCCCTGTTGAAAAGCGCCTGTACGCGGGGATCGTTGGGCGCGAACTCACTCAGTATCTTTATGCGGGAGAGCGCGTCCTCCTTTGAGCGGAACATGCCCGATGCGCCCTGAGCGCGCATTACTTCGTTTTCGAATTCCTTCAGATACATCTCCGCCTGCTGTATGCGCATGGTAAGATTGCTGTCGTTTACGGTGAATATGGTATTATCGACCATTTGTTGATTCTCCTTTCCGAAAGGTGATGCGGGGGTAGAGGGGGGAATAAACAAAAGGCATAAGGACCGCAAAGGCCCTTATGCCGATCAGATCAATTAAAGATCAAAATACTTTTCGAATTCCGCGGGATGCGGTATGGAGGTGATCCTCCTTGCTTCGGCGCGCTTGCGCTCGATCCAGATGTTGATGAGCCTCTCGGGGAATACTCCGCCGCGTGTGAGGTAATCGTGATCCTTTTCGAGATCGTCCAGCGCCTCCTCAAGGGTGGTGGGCAGCGCGTCGATCTTGGCCTTCTCCTCATCGGAAAGATCGAAGAGGTTGAAATCGTAGGGGCCCCATCCGCAGGCGGAAGGATCTATCTTGTTGATAACGCCGTCGATACCCGCCATGAGTATCGCCGCATAAGCGTAATAGGGGTTGCAGGTGCCGTCGGGATTGCGCAGCTCGAAGCGCTTCGCCATGGGGCTCTTCGCGTAAGCGGGGATCCTGATTACGGCGGAGCGGTTCGCGGTGGCGTAGCCTATCGTGACGGGCGCCTCAAAGCCGGGAACGAGGCGCTTGAATGAGTTGGTGGAAGGATTGGTGATAGCGCAGAGGGATTTCGCGTGCTTCAAAAGGCCGCCCATGAAGTTGTGCGCGAGCTCGGAAAGCTGAGCGTAGCCGTTCTCGTCATAGAAGAGGGGCTTGCCGTCCTTGACGAGGAGCATGTGAACGTGCATCCCGTTGCCCGCTTCGCCGAATATGGGCTTGGGCATGAAGGTCGCGGTGCAGCCGTGCTGAACGGCGTCGTTCTTGATTATGTACTTGGTGACCATGGTGTTGTCGGCCATCTTCTCGACATCGGCAAGCTCGACCTCTATCTCAAGCTGACCGGGGCCGCCGACCTCGTGATGATGGTACTTGACCTTTACGCCCCATTCGTCCATCAGCTTGCACATATGGCTGCGCAGGTCGTAATACTTATCCTGCGGAGCGCCGATGTGGTAGCCGCCCTTGTGGGGGATCTGGGTGCCGTCGGTGCCGTTGCCGGTGTTCCAATCGGCTTCGTCGGTGTCTATCTCGCACCTTACGCAGTTGGGGCGGGATTCGAACTGGATCTCGTCGAATACGTGGAACTCGAATTCGGGCCCTATGATCATCTCATCGGCGATGCCGCTTTCACGCATGTAGTTGACGGCGGCGCGGATGACGTTGCGGGGATACTGATCGAAAGGACGGTTCGAGGGGCGGTCGATTATCATGGCGTCGCCGCTCATGGTAAGGGTGTTGATCTCGGCAAAGGGATCGACGGCGGCGGTGGAAAGATCGGGGATAAAGACCATGTCGCTGTTCTCAACGGGAGCATAGCCGTAGTTGGAGCCGTCAAAGCCTATGCCGTAGGTCATTGTGTCTTCGGTGAAACGAGCCGCGGGGATGGTGATGTGCCTCCAGCGACCGTCGATATCGGTCATTTTGAAATCGACCATTTCGATGTTGTTTTCTTCGATGAATTTCTTAGCCTCTTCGATGTTCTTGAACATAAAAGCCTCCAAAAATCATAATGTGGGAAAATATCTCCTTTACTGTATTTTGGCAGTTAGCGCGGTCAAAGTCAATAGCAAAAAGATATATATTTATTTATATAATAAGGCGGAGCCTTTTCCGGCTCCGCCTTAAAGCGCTGAAGTATTATTCGGGCTTCTTCTCCCAGTCGATATCGTCCTCATCCTCCTCGGGCGCTTTCTCATGCACCTTAATGGTGAGCCTCGTTACCCTGAGATTCTGTATCTGCTTGACGGTGACCGTCAGGTTCTCGAAGTCGAAGGATTCGCCCTTCGCGGGGTAGCCGCCGAGCTGCTCGATCGCCCAGCCGCCCACGGTGGCGTTATCGTCGTCGAAATCGTCATCGTCTATCTCGAGCTCGTCAAAGAGATCGTAAATGCGCATGTCGCCGTCGCATTCATAGGTATCGTCGCTCAGCTTCACGAGCTCGTCCTCGATCTCGTCGGTCTCGTCCCAAATATCGCCCACAAGCTGCTCGAGGATATCCTCCATGGTGAGCACTCCCATGGTGCCGCCGTATTCGTCGGTGACTATGGCAAGGTGCAGCTTCTTTTCACGGAGCTCGCGCAGAGCCTGGGGGAGTATGGTCGTCTTGTGGATATAGCAGACGGGCAGCATGTGTTCCCTTATATTAAGGGGCTTATCGTCCGTTATGGCCTTCAGGACCTCGTTCAGATGGATCACGCCTATAATGTTGTCTATCGTATCCTCATAAACGGGGATCCTCGAATAGTTGGAGGAGAGTATGGTTTCGATTATCTCCTCGGGCTCGTCGTCTATATCGACGGCCACCATATCGACGCGCGGCGTGATTATCTCGTAAGCGTAAATATCGGGGAATTCGAGCGCGGACTGCAGAAGATCGCTCGTATGCTCGTCTATCACGCCCTCCTCCTCGACCGTGTCGATTATATCGGAAAGCTCCTCCTCGGTAACGGTCGATTCATCCGTCACGCGGGAGGACCAAGTCTTAGACACGAGCTTGACTATCTTGGTCACCACCCAGACGAGGGGGTAGAACACTATGCGCAGCACGCCGAGGAACCCGGCCTGCTTCATCGCATAACGGTCGGGATCGTGGTTCGCGATCATCTTGGGAGTGATCTCGCCGAATATGAGGATAATGACCGTCATCACGGCGGTGGAAATGACCGCCGCCCAGTTCTCGCTCAATATGCCCGTTTCGACGAGCAGCGTTATGAAAAGCTGAGTCGAAATGGTTGAGGAGGCGAGGTTCACGAAATTGTTGCCTATGAGTATGGTGCTCAAAAGGCTGTCGTAATGCTCGTAATTGAACAGAGCCCTCTGCGCTTTACGGTTGCCGCCCTCCTCCGCAAGATTGCGGACGCGCAGCTCGTTCATGGAGGAATAGGCTATTTCGGAACCGGAGAACACGGCGGAAAAGCCGATCAGAACTATGAGTACAGCTATGTAAAGGAAGGTCATTTTACTATCGCGCCCTCCTTCACGGAATCGTTGAAATCGTTGGCTTCGGGATCGTATTCGTCGAATATTTCGCCAACGAGCTCTTCGAGAATATCTTCGACCGTGATAATGCCCAGTATGTCGCTCCTTTCGGAAACTATCGCGATATGGGTGCGGCTCTTCGAAAGATCGAGCAGCAGTTCATCGACGGGCATATCGGGGCGGACGAAATAGGGCGTATCGAGCAGATCAACAAGATCCAGCTCGTTCCTTTGCTTCATGTATTCGCGGAAGAAGGAGCGGATCAGCACTATGCCTATAACGTTGCCCTTGGAATTCACGACGGGCAGCCTCGAATGAGTGGTGCCGCAGAGCTGCGCATACTGCTCCTCGGTAGAAAGGGATTCGTCGAGCTTTTCGACCTTATCCCAAGGGGTGTAGCATTCGTTCACCGTCTTGGAGGAATACTCGAGCACGTTTACCATGAGCTCCGCGGTCGCATCCTCCTGAGTGTCGTCCTCTTCGCGCTCGTCCTTGAAATTCTCGATCATATCGACGAGCTCATGCTCCGTAACGGAGGGAGCGTCGCCGCCCCTGATAAAGAGCTTGCCGATGCCCCTGCCGATCCACGAGAACACCGCGGAAAGGGGAGTGAGCACCTTGGTAAGCGCATAGAGAGAACGGCCGATGCTGAGCGAATAGCTTTCGTTGCAGGCCTTTGCGTGCGCCTTGGGGAGCATTTCCGCAAACAGGAACACAAGCAGGGTGATGATGACCGTCGAAACGGTGAGCGCCGCGGCAAGATAGGGCGTGCCGCGGAAGAGCTGACGCGTGATCAGAACGGCAAGCGCGGAGCAGCCTATATGCATCACGTTGTTTCCGATAAGAAGGGTGGTGAGGGTCTTGTCAAAATTGTTGACAAGATACATCACGTACTTTGCGCGCTTGTTTCCATCCTCCGCATAGGACCTCATTCTGACCTTGTTGACAGAGGCAAGCGCTATCTCACAAGACGCAAAATAGGAGCTTATCACAAGGAAAAGCACCAACAAAACAGAATATAGAATTATTACCGGCGAGCCTGCGGCGTTTTCAGCCGCGGCGGCTAACGGGGAAGACCCGGTTCGTAGGGGAACCGAAGATGGCATAACAGATGCAATGCATCGCCATATACTGCCATCATCCATTGATGAGACCAACTCCTCTCAAAAATCATTTCCTGACTATTATAAAGCAAACCCGAGATATTTTCAAATATATTATTGAGAAAAATTCCAAATAAACGGCATCGGTTTGACGGAGCCCCCGCTTTATGGTATAATATAAAAGCAATAAAGGAGCTTGTTATGTCCGAAGTCGTATTTTTGAAGGATACCAAACTGCAGGAGGTCACTCCCGTAGAAAACATATTCATAAGCGCGTTCATGCCCGCGGCGCCCGAGCTTGCGCTGAAGGCTTATCTTTACGGCCTCATGCAGCTTAACGCGCCTCACATGGGCGATATAGAAACCGCCCTCGGCTGTGATGCCGGGGCGCTTAAAAACGCCTTCGAATACTGGGCTTCTCTCGGACTTGTGGAGATAATAGGGGATTCCCCTCTGCAGATCAGGTATCTCGGCGTGCGCAGCGCTTTTTCCGTTTCGCCGGAGCTTCGTTCGGGCGGCAAATACGCCGAATTCGTGAAATCGCTCCAGTCCGTGTTGGGGACGAGGGTGCTGACCGGTGCGGAGCTTTCCCGCGTTTACGATTGGCTGGATGTTTTCGGCTTCGAGCCGGAAGCCGCGCTCCTCATCGTAAAGCACTGCCTCGATACGAAGGGCGCGAAAACGGGCGTCGCATATATGGATAAGCTCGCAAAGACCCTTGCCGCGGAAGGCGTATTCACAAAGGAAGGCGTGGAGGAACGCTTTGCGGAGGAGCTCGTCAATAAATCCGGCGCGGCGAAGATATTGAAGCGCTGGAATTTAAGGCGCCCCGTGACGGAGGATGAGCTTGCCCTGTATTCAAAATGGATCAACGAATGGGGCTTTGACGAAGCCGGCATAGACGCGGCCTGCGTGCTTGCCATAAACGCTCAGAAGCCGAGCTTCGGTTATCTCGATTCGGTGCTTAACGATCTTCACAGGGAAGGAAGCGTCGATCCCGAACGCATACGCGAGCTGCAGCGGCGTGACGACGCGGCGGCGGAGCTCGCACGCGAAGCGTTCAAAAGGGCGGGCCTCAAATCGAGACCGAGCCTTGAACAGCGCTTGCAGATACTCGATTGGAACGCAAAAAAGTGCATCCCCGCGGAGCTCATACTGCTCGCGGCGGAGCTTTCCGCCGATTCCTCCCGCCCCTATGCCGATATGAAGGCGACGCTCGAGGATTGGTACGCTCACGGCGTCTCATCGGTCGCCGCGGCAAGGGAAAGGCATGCCTGCGCAGGCGCGCCCAAAGCCCGCAACAACAAAAACAGGAACCGCGCCCTCAATTACATGCGCGGCGAAGGATATTCTAAGTCCGAGCTCGAGAAGCTCGGCATAAGCCTCGGAGAGGAGTTTTACAAGGAAGATGAGTGATCCTATCTGTTTCAATAAAGCCATAGAGGACGAGCTTTCCGCAAGGAGATCCGCCGCCCTGCGCGAGCAGCGCGCCCACATAATGAACGTGAGGAACAATTATCCCGCGATACAGGCGCTGCGCGATGAGCTCAACGAGCTTGCCGTCGATTTCAGCGGAAAGATGATCGCCTCGCCCGAAATGAGCGACGAGCTCGAAAAGCTCGCGCGGGAGGTGCTGGATCAAAAAAAGGCCGAGATCCGCGCAAAGCTTTCGGAATGCGGCTTGGCCGAGGATTATCTTGAACTGCGCCCCCGCTGCGGTATCTGCGGCGATACGGGAATAGACGGGGAAAGGATGTGCTCCTGCGTGCGCCGCATAGCGGTGGAAAGCAGGTTCGCCGGCTCTGGCATCGACCGCAAGCAGAGCTTTTCGTCCTTCTGTCATGAGCTCCCGATGGAGCCGAAGGATGCGCGCGCCCTTGAAAGGATACACGATTACTGCCTTGCCTACGCCGATAATTTCCCGAACAACCCTCAGCGCGACCTGCTCCTCATAGGCCCTCCCGGCAGGGGAAAGACCTTCCTCCTCAACTGCATAGGCGGCAGGGTCATAGACCGCGGATTTTCGGTGCTCCGCCTGACGGCTTACGGGCTTGTCAACGGAGTTATGGAAAGCATCAGAAACGGCGTTCCCGCGCCCGATCTGCTCATTCCGGATCTGCTCATCATCGACGATCTGGGCACCGAACCGATGATAAACAACGTCACCGTGGAGGCGCTTCTGAGCACGATCTGCCTAAGGCAGGAAAACGAAAAGCCCATAATAGTCGCCTCGAACAAGACTCCCGAACAGCTTGCCGAAGATTACGGCGAGCGCATAGTCTCCCGCCTTATGAGCCCCCGCACGGGCAAGGTGATAACGATGCTCATCCCCAGCATCAGAATGATGAAGGATTGAGTTTTATCGCGCTTTTTCTCCGCATATAGTTCAATGAACCAAAACTGGAGGAAAAGCGATGAAGATATTTGTGATAACAAGAAAAACCCTCTATATCGCAGCCGCCTGCATATTGGCGGCTGTATTGGCAGCGGTGCTGATAGGCGTATTCTCCGCCCCGAAAGGGCGTGAAAAGTCCGCCTCCGCCGCGCCTCAAAGCGGGCAGCCCGCATCCCCGGTATCTGTATCGGCGGAGGGGCTGCTTTCGTCGTCCGAAGCTTACGAGAAGGAGGTGCTCGCGGGGCTTCACAGGGAGCTTCCCGTCTATTCGGTGGCAAGGAGCGATAAAAAAATAGCCCTCACGATAGACGCCGCGTGGGATGACGATAAGACCCCTTTCATACTGGAAACGCTGAAACGCTATAACGTGAAGGCGACCTTCTTCCTCTGCGGCTTCTGGGTCAAGGCGTATCCGGAGCAGGTGAAGGCCATAAGCGAAGCGGGCCATGCTATAGGCAACCATTCCATGAGCCATCCTCACATGACGAAGCTCTCGCCCGACCAGATATTGAACGAGATAGGCTCGCTCGACGATCTCATCGAATCGATAACGGGGGAGAGGACGGTCCTTTTCAGAGCACCCTTCGGAGAATATGACGATAAGGTGATAAGAGCCGTGCGCGATTCGGGGCATGAGGCCATCCAGTGGGATATAGACACCATCGACTGGAAGCCGGAGCGCAGCTCTCAAAAGATACTCGATACCGTGTTTTCGAAGCTTGACGAGGGGAGCATAATCCTCTGCCACAATAACGGCTACAAGATAGAGGAATACCTGCCGACCCTTCTGGAAACGGCTCTTGCCAACGGTTTTGAATTCGTTACGGTCGATGAGCTTCTGCTTCCGGGGGAAACCCTAATAGACGTAAACGGCGTGCAGAAAAGCAAATAAGGGCATAAAAAAAGGCTTCGGTTAAAACCAAAGCCCCAGACCGCTGACAAACCTCTGTCAGCGGTCATTTTTTTGCAGACGTCAATTTGCAAGCAGCGCTTCCGCGAAGCTTTCGGGATCGAAGGGCTGGAGATCGTCTATCCCTTCGCCCACGCCCACGAACCTTATGGGCAGATCGAGTTCATCCTTTACCGCCACAACGACGCCGCCCTTTGCGGTCCCGTCGAGCTTCGTGAGGATTATGCCCGTCAAGCCGCAGCTTTCGCCGAAGGCTTTGGCCTGGGCTATCGCGTTCTGACCGGTCGTAGCGTCAAGAACGAGCAGCACCTCCACGTGCGCTCCGGGCAGTTCGCGATCCACCACGCGGCGCATTTTCGCAAGCTCGTTCATAAGGTTCTTCTTGTTGTGGAGCCTGCCCGCGGTATCGCAGATCAAAAGATCGTGCTTCCTCGATTTATAGGCGGCTATCGCATCGAAAACGACCGCGGCGGGATCGGCTCCCTCGCCGTGCTTTATAATGGGCACTTCAGCGCGCTCCGCCCAAACGGTGAGCTGTTCGGCGGCGGCGGCGCGGAAGGTATCGGCGGCGGCGAGCATGGGGCGCTTGCCCTCCGCCTTATACATGGCGGCGAGCTTGCCTATCGAAGTGGTTTTGCCGACTCCGTTAACGCCCACTATCATTATTACGTTATCGCCCTCTTCCTCAAGGAAAGGCGCGTCGCAGTCCATCTGTTCGGCAAGGATGGAGATAAGCGCCTCACGCGCGGCGCCCCTGTCGGGGAGCTTTTCGGCCTTGACCTTTGCGCGCAGCTCATCCAGTATCCTCTCCGTGGTCTCAAAGCCGCAGTCCGCCATTATAAGGGCGTCCTCCAGCTCCTCGTAAAATTCATCGTTTATCTTCTCGGCGGAATTTCCGAATATCATTCCCAAAAGCCCGCCGCGGGTCTTGGAAAGCCCTTCCTTGAGCCTTGCGAAAAGCCCGGGTTTCTTTTCTTTTTTTGCCATTTTCCTTCTCCTTTACGCGGAAGCGGTATTGTCGTTGAATTTTGCGGAGATGAGGGTCGAAACGCCCTTTTCTTCCATTGATACGCCGTAGAGCGAATCGCATACGGCCATTGCGCCCTTGCGGTGGGTTATGATTATGAACTGGGTGCCCTTGGAGTATTCCTTCAAATACTCTGCATAGTTATCGACGTTCGCCTCGTCGAGCGAGGTGTCTATCTCGTCCAGTATGCAGAAAGCGGTGGGCTTGAGCTTGAGTATCGCAAACAGCAGTGCGATGGCAGTCAGCGCCTGCTCTCCGCCGGAAAGGAGCGAGAGCATCTGAAGCTTCTTTCCCGGGGGCTGTGCGATTATATCTATATCGCAGTTCAGGATGTCGTTGGGATCGGCAAGCCTCAGCTCCGCCTTTCCGCCGTGGAAGAGCTCGGTGAAGGTGGCGGCGAAGTTTTCGCGTATCTGCTTGAACTGCTCCGCAAATTCCTTCTCCATGGTATGTGTCAGACGCTTTATGATCTCGTTGAGGTCCTCTTCCGCCTGTTTAAGATCGTCGCACTGCTTTTTGAGCTCCGCGTGACGTTCCACCACGTTCCTGTAATCCTCTACGGAGGCGGTGTTCACCTCGCCCAGAGCCCTTATTTCGTCCCTCAAAGCGTCGGCGCGCTGGTGTGAAGCGGTGACGGAGATGGGGTGACGGAATTCAAGCGCCTGCTCGTATGTGAGCTCGTAATCAAGCCAGATGCGCTGAGTCATATTGTCGAGCTCCATGCGCAGCCTGCTGAGGTTCAGCTCGTACTTGTGCAGCCGCTCGCGCATTTCGGTAAGCTCCGCGCCTTCGCGGTCGCGCCTCTCGCGAAGCTCATCGACGTAGCGCAGCTTTTCCGCCCGCTCCTCCTCGCGGGAGTGGAGCTCGTCAGTTATGGAATCGACTTCGGAGCGCTCGCCTGTGAGGCCGCTCGTCATCTGTTCGAGAGCCTTGACGGCCGCCCTTATCGCTTCCTCGACGGAAGCCGTTTCGGCCTTGTTCTTTTCGGTGGAGGCGATCAGCTGCTGCTGTTCGCGCAGTATCCTCGAAAGCTCGTTTTCCGCAGCGGAAAGCTCCTTCTGAGCAGCCATAAGCCTGACCTTCAGCGCGGTCACCTCGGCGGCGGCGCCCTCGCGCTTTGCGCGCATGGCGGCAAGCTCCGCCTGAGAGCGTTTGATATCCTCGGCGGTGGCCTCGTTGCCGGAGGTCAGATCGTTGGCGGTCTCGGCCGCCTCGCCGCACTGCGCTTCTATATCGGAAATATTGTCGTTTATCTGCTGCAGCTCCGCTTCGAGCTTTTCAAGCTGAACGGCGTTCTTCTCAACGTATTGAAGCACTATTTCGTGCTTCTCGCGGGACTGAGCGCGCTTTATATCGAGCCCGCGGCGAATCTCGGCGAGCTTTGCCATTTCCGCATTCGCGTCAGCAAGCTCCGCTTCCGCCTTCTCTATATCGAGCTTGGCGTTTTCAAGCTCCTTTTCGCCCGCCTCTATGCGGCTCTTGAGCTGTTCGAGCTCTCTTTCGCGCCCGAGCAGGCTGAATTCGCGTTTCTGCGAGCTGCCGCCCGTCATAGAGCCGCCGGGGTTCATTATATCGCCCTGCAGGGTGGCGATCCTGAAAGAGGATCGCGCGCGCTTGTTTATCGCGATGCCAACGTCAAGATCGCGGACTATCACCGTGCGCCCCAAAAGGTTTTCCGCAACGCTCTTATAGCGGGGGGAGAACGATATGAGCTCCGAAGCCACTCCGAAGCATCCCTCAACGCTCAGATATGAGCGTTCCTCGGGAGTCAGCACGCGGGGGCGCATTGCGCTTACGGGCAGAAGAGTCGCCCTGCCGTAATGCTTGCGGCGCAGGTATTCGATTATCTTTTTGGCGTCCTGCTCCGTGGGAACGACTATGTTCTGCAGGGAGGATCCCAATGCCATTTCCACGGCTGTTTCGTATTCCGCGGGGACGGTTATGAGCTCTGCGACAACGCCCTCCATAAGTGAGGCCAGGGAGGTATCGCGCTCCGCGTCGTGCAGGAGATCGCGTACGCTGGAATAATACCCCTCGTGCGCGCGCTTCATTTCGGAAAGCACGTGCCTGCGGGATCTTGCGGACTGCAGCTCGTCCCCGAGCCTGCGCTCCCTGCTGCGGGCGGCGAGTACCCTGCCGTTTATGCCGTTGATCTCTTCCGCGGCCTTTCTGCCCTTTGCATCGAGCTCGGCAAGCTCTGCGGCTACTTCGCGGTCGGCTGCTTCGCATTCCGCGTTCTCTCCTCGAAGCTTCTCGCCCTCGGCGTTCACCTGCTCCTTTTCGGCGGCTATCGCGTCGATACGGGCGATGAGAGCGTTCTTCATGACGTCGAGCCTCGTAATGCTCGTTTTAGCTTCGCTCAGACGGTTGAACCTGTCCATCATGGACTGCTTCTGCGCCTCGAGCTCTTCTTCCTTCGCTTCTATCGCTTCGTTCTGCTTCGCAAGCGAAGCTTCGGCCTTCGCAAGCTCTTCGCCAATTGCTTCTGCTTCGGCTCCGTGAACGGAAATGCTCTCCTTTGCGGAAACGGCGGAGCTTTCCCTTTGAGCTATGCCCTCATCCGCGGCGGCGGATTCACGGGTGAGCCTTTCGCGCTCCTTTTCAAAGGAGGCGAGCTTTTCGCGGAGCACCTTCTCTTCGCCGGAGTGGGATTCCATGCGTGAGGTGGCGGCAAGCAGCTTTTGGTTGAGCTCGGTAATTACCGAATAGATAGCCCTTTCGGATTCCTCGCCCTCGGCAAGGGTGGAGGCGAGCGCTTCCGAGGCGACCTCGCCCTCGCGTATCTCGCCTTCGAGCTGAGCGCTGTTCGAGCTGAGCTGGGCTATCCTTTCGTTGTTCTTTTCATACTGATAGACGTAAAGGTTCACGTCTATATCCCTGAGCTCTTCGCGCAGCTTTATGAATTCGAGCGCTTTTTCGCTCTGCTCGCGCAGGGGCTCTATCCGCCCTTCGAGCTCTATGAGGATATCATCGAGCCTAACTAAGTTTTTCTGTGTATTGAGGAGCTTCCTTTCGGCCTCCTCCTTGCGGGCGCGGTACTTCATAACGCCGGCGGCTTCTTCGAAGGCCAGGCGCCTGTCCGCGCTCTTTTCGGAGATTATCTCGGAAACGCGGCCCTGGCCGATTATCGAATAACCGTCCTTGCCAACGCCCGTATCGCGGAAGAGCTCGTGAATATCCTTCAATCTGCACACGCCTCGGTTGATGTAATACTCGCTTTCGCCCGAACGGTAGGCGCGCCTCGTGATGCAGACCTCCTGATAGGGGGTCTTGAGCTCGCCGTCGGTATTATCGAAATGCAGCGATACTTCGCAATAGGAAAGGGGGCGGCGCTTCTCGGTGCCTCCGAATATGAAATCTTCGACCTTCTTGCCGCGCAGCGCCCTTGCGCTCTGCTCGCCCAAAACGAAGCGGAACGCGTCCGCAATGTTGCTCTTGCCGCAGCCGTTGGGGCCGATGACGGCGGTTATGCCGTCCGAAAAGACGAGTTCCTGCTTCTTCGCAAAGGATTTGAAACCGTTTATCTCTATCTGCGTTAATCTCATTTAGTTCTCCTTTGCTTCCGCCGCTCCGAGCATAATAAGGGTCGCGTGGGCGGCGTTCTGTCCCGCTTCCTGTTTGGAGCTGCCCTTGCCGCGGCCGTAGGGCTTCCCGTTCAGGGAAACCTCTATCGTGAATTCGCGCTTATGATCGGGCCCCGTGACGGATATGACCTCATATTCGAGAGACCCCGCGTGCTGCTGCTGGATGTACTCCTGCAGCAGAGTCTTGTTATCCTTAACGGTGACGGTCCTTATCGCGTCGTTTATAAAGCTGACGGCAAAGCTGAGTATGAACCTTTTTGCGGGCTCAATGCCGCCGTCGATATACATGGCGCCTATTACGGCTTCGAGCGCATCCGAAAGGATGGAGGGCTTTTCACGCCCGCCCGTGTGTTCTTCGCCATGGCTCAAAAGCAGGTAGTTTCCGAGGTTTATGCCCGTCGCCGCGTCGAAAAGCGCGTTTTCATATACGGCGCGCGAACGCACCCTCGTCATAAGCCCCTCGTTCATGCCGGGGTTGTTTATGAAAAGGTATTCGCTTACGGTAAGCTCCAAAACGGCGTCCCCCAAAAACTCGAGACGCTCGTTATGCCCCGTATGCCTGTTTTCGCCCTTGACGTATGAAGTGTGGGTAAGAGCCGTGTTCAAAAGCTCCTTATCGTTAAAGCGGTAGCCGAGATCCCTTTCGAGTGCTTCAAGCTCCGCAAGCCTTTTGTCGTTTAATCTCATAGCTTATTTATGCGGATGGGTTCCGAATCGAAATGCGGTGATGCACTGTTCCAAAACAAGCCAAGGGCCTGCACGGGGAGCCCCTATGCAGGCGATTGGCATGCGTTGAGCTTATTTGTTATTGTCGATGAGCTCTATGATCTGACCTACGGTCTTTACCTCGGCGAGCTGCTCGTCGGGGATCTCCACGCCGTAGCGCTCTTCAAGGTCCATTACGAGCTCAACAAGGTCGAGAGAATCGGCCTTGAGGTCTTCGACGAAACGGGTCTCGAGGGTGATGTTCTCCTCGGGGACGTTCAACTGAGCAGCGATGGCGCTGCGGATCTCTTCAAACATTATCAAATACCGCCTTTCTTGGATATTCATCGCGTATTGTAACCGATAATCGATCGGTTGTCAATCATTTTCCTCCGGCAGGGTCGCAATGCCCGCCGCTATCTTTTCGGTGACGCCGCCCATGACGTACTGCCTTGCCTGCCGTATTGCGGAAACGAAGGCCTTTGCGTCGCTCGAGCCGTGCGCCTTTATTATGCCGCCGTTGATGCCGAGCAGAGGCGCTCCGCCGTATTCGGTGTAATCCATGGTAGCCTTAACGCGCTTGAACGCGGGCTTTGCCAACAATGCGCCGAGCTTCGTTTTGAAGCCGGAGCGCAGCTCGCGCTTGAGCATTTTGAAAAGCGTGCCCGCAAGGCCCTCAGCCTCCTTGAGTATCACGTTTCCGGTGAAACCGTCGGTCACTATAACGTCGTAATCGCCGGAGAATATCTCGCGCGCTTCGCAGTTGCCCTTGAAATCGACGGGCGTCTGCTTGAGCAGCGCATGCGCCGCCTTGGTAAGCTCCGAGCCCTTCGCCTCCTCCGCGCCGTTGTTCACAAGGCCGACGGCGGGGGAGGAGATCCCCATAACGCCCTGCATGTAGGCAGAGCCCATAACGGCGAACTGGCGCAAGTATTCGGGCTTGCAGTCGGAATTGGCTCCGCAGTCGAGAAGCAGGAAGGGCTTGCCGGCAGTGGGCATGACGGGCGCGAGAGCGGGGCGCTTGACGCCGGGTATCCTGCGGACTATGAGCGTCGCTCCCGTAAGCACGGCGCCGGTGGAGCCCGCGGAAATGAGGCAGTCCGCCTCGTGCGAAGCCATTATATTCATCGCCGCGACGATGGAGGAATTCTTTTTTCTCTTTACGGCGACGGTCGGCTGTTCGTCACAGGTGATGATCTCCGGCGCGTGCACTATTAAGATCCTGCTCATATCGGCTTCGGGGCGCTTTTCAAGCTCTTTGCGGATGCCCTCCTCATCGCCGGTGAGTATGACTTCGAAATCGCCCCACTCGCGAAGAGCGCGGCATACTCCTTCTATAACAGCGGCGGGCGCGTTGTCCCCGCCGTACGCGTCGATAACAAGCTTCATACAGGCCTCCTTTGGTATCAACGTATTATACAACCCTTTTTACGCAAATACAATCAAATATATTCAAAAAAACGGTTGACTTCGGCGCTTTCCCGTGTATAATAGGGAAGGTGTAAAGCTTTTGTGCTTTACACCCGCCGTACACCGCAGGCAAAGGAGGTCCCGGAATGTCAGATAAAGCGGAGCTTTCGCTTCTTCTCGATTATTACGGCGCCTTCCTTACCGAAAGGCAGAGGGAGCTCATGGCGATGAGCGCTGATCTTGATATGTCCCTTTCGGAAATAGCGGATGAGGTCGGCATTTCAAGGCAGGCGGTGCGCGATGCCTTGAGCAGATCCGCGCGTGAGCTTGCCGAATACGAAACAAAGCTCGGCCTGGCGGAGCGCGACAGGCGCATAAGAGCGGTCGCCTCCTCGCTCGAAGAGGCCGTGTTATCAGGCGAAACGGAGCGGCTGAAAAAAGCGGCTTCCGCCGCTGCGGAAGAGCTCGCGGAGCTCATTCGCTGAACGAAGTCTTAACGGAGATAAAGCAATGGCATTCGAAGGACTTGCAACAAAGCTTCAAAACATATTCAAAAAGCTCGGCAATAAGGGCAAGCTGACCGAAAAGGAAGTCAAGGAGGCCCTTCGCGAGGTAAGGCTCGCGCTGCTCGAAGCGGACGTTAACTACGCCGTAGTAAAAAAGTTCGTCGGGCTCGTGACCGAGCGCGCCGTCGGCAGCGAGGTATTGGAAAGCCTCACTCCCGCGCAGCAGGTAATAAAAATAGTCAACGAAGAGCTCACAAAGCTCATGGGCGGTTCAGCCGCAAAACTCGATTACGGCTCCAAAAAGCCCTCGGTGTTCCTGCTCTGCGGTCTGCAGGGCGCAGGTAAGACCACCATGGCCGGCAAGCTCGCCGCGTATCTTAAAAAGCATCAGTCAAAGGAGACTTTGCTCGTCGCGTGCGACGTTTACCGTCCCGCGGCCGTCAAGCAGCTCCAGGTAGTGGGCGAAAGAGCGGGCGTCAAGGTGTTCGAAAGGGGCCAGGCCGATCCCGTTGAGACTGCTAAGCTCGGCGTCGAATTCGCCGAAAAGAATTTCCTCGACGTTGTAATAATCGATACCGCCGGCCGCCTTCATATAGATGAGGCCATGATGGATGAGATAGCCGCCATTAAGGAAGCGACTGATCCTTCCGAGATCCTTCTGGTGGTTGACGCAATGACCGGTCAGGATGCTGTCAACGTCGCAAAATCCTTCCACGAAAAGCTGGGGCTCACGGGCGTGATCCTCACCAAGCTCGACGGCGATACAAGGGGCGGCGCGGCGCTTTCCGTAAGGGAAGTCACGGGAAGTCCCATCAAGTTCTCCGGCACGGGCGAAAAGCTCACCGATATCGAGGTATTCCATCCCGACCGCATGGCCTCGAGGATACTCGGCATGGGCGATATGCTCACCCTCATCGAAAAGGCGGAAAAGGCGTTCGATGAAAAGAAGGCTCAGGAGCTTACCCAAAAGCTCCGCCGCGATGAATTCACTCTCGATGATTTCCTTGAGCAGTTCGAACAGGTCAAATCGATGGGCTCGCTCGAAGATCTCGTGGGAATGATCCCCGGCATAAACGCTTCCCAGCTCAAGGGCGCTCAGGTCGATACCAAAGCCGTCGGCCGTATGGAGGCGATCATAAAATCGATGACCCCCGCCGAAAGGGCAAAGCCGGATCTCCTGAACGCGAGCCGCAAGCGCCGCGTGGCAAGGGGCAGCGGCACCTCCGTACAGGAGGTAAACAGGCTTCTCAATCAGTTTGAATCCACCCGCCAGATGATGAAGCAGTTCACCGGCGGCAGATTCAAGAAGGGCAAGAAGGGCAAAAAAGGCTTCTTCGGGTTCTGAACATAAAGTTCGGCTTCGGCCTTACGGCCGTGTTGATAAATTTGAAAAACCATATTTTTCTCAGGAGGAAAAAATCATGTTAAAGATCAGGCTTCGCCGCATGGGCGCCAAGAAGGCTCCCTTCTACCGTATCGTTGTCGCGGATTCCCGCGCTCCCCGCAACGGCGCTTTCGTTGAGGAGATCGGCTACTACAATCCCATCAAGGAACCCGTAGAGCTCAAGATCGACAACGAGAAGGCTCGCGAGTGGATGAAGAACGGCGCTCAGCCCACCGACACCGTCAGGTCTCTTCTCAGGAAGTCCGGCGCCATCGACTGATAAAGATGGAAGAATCCGCAGTAACCACCGAAAGCATGGTCTCCCTTGTCGAGTACATCGCAAGGAACCTTGTTGACGATCCCGATTCCGTCAAGGTCGTGACCAAGCAGGGCGAGGATTCCGTTATCATCGAGCTCACCGTCGCGAAGGACGATATGGGCAAGGTGATCGGCAAGCAGGGGCGCATCGCCAAGGCGATAAGGACTGTCGTCCGCGCCGCTTCCGTAAAATCCGAAACCAAGTTCACCGTTGATATAGTCTGATGACAGAGCGCTTTCGTATTGCCCAAATACTCCGCCCGCACGGCGTCAAGGGAGAGGTAAAGCTTTATCCTCTTACCGATGATATGTCGCGCTTCAAGCGATTGAAGGAAGCTTACACGGAGCGGGAAGGGCAGTACGAAGCCGTTGTCGTTACGGGCTGCAAATTCGTTTCGGGCTCCGCCGTTATTTCGATAGAGGGCGTGACTTCTCCCGAGGAAGCCGAAAAGCTCCGCGGGCTATATCTGTGCGTTGACCGGGCTCATGCCGTAAAGCTCCCCGAGGGGACTTACTTCGTTGCCGATATTATCGGGTGCGAGGTGTTTTCGACCGATGGGTCGGCTTTGGGGCAGGTTCGCGAAGTGCTTGAGACCAATGCGAACGACGTTTACGTTATAGAGGGGCAGAGGAGGCTCATGGTCCCCGCTCTGAAGAAACTCCTTCGCAGCGTTGACGTTTCAAACAAACGCATAGAGCTTGACGCCGAAGTGCTCTCGGAGGTGGGTCTTTTTGAGGATTGATATTCTTACCCTCTTCCCCGAAATGTTCGGCGGCGTGCTCCATACGAGCATGCTCGGCCGCGCCGAAGCGAACGGGATACTCGAATTCCGCGTTCACAACATCCGCGACTGGTCCCAAAACAAACACCATAATACCGATGATTACGCCTTCGGAGGCGGCGCCGGAATGGTGATGATGGCTCAGCCCATATTCGACTGCATGGAAGCGGTGCTCGAAGGCGGCTCCGCAAGGCGCATTCTTATGAGTCCCCGCGGGAAGACGCTCACTCCCGAGCTTGCAAGGGAGCTTTCGAAAGAGGAACGCATAGTGATCCTCGCCGGTCATTACGAGGGGCTGGACGAGCGTATTTCGGAGCTTATAGACGAGGAGATCTCAATAGGCGATTACGTGCTGACGGGCGGCGAGCTGCCCGCTATGGTGCTTGTGGATTGCCTTTCGAGATTCATCCCCGGCGTATTGGGATGCGCCGAATCCGCAGAGGATGAGAGCTTTTCAAACGACGGGCTGCTCGAATACCCCCAATACACCCGCCCCGCCGATTTCAGAGGCCGCCTCGTTCCCGAGGTGCTCCTGAACGGCAACCATGCGGAGATCAACAAATGGAGAAGGCGCATGTCGCTTTTGAAAACTCTTGAAATGAGGCCCGAGCTGCTTGAACGGGCAGAGCTTTCAAAGGCGGATATCGCCTTCCTCAGGGAGCACGGCTGGGAAAAAGCGTGAAAATATATCGCTTTTTCTTGATTTTACCCCTTTACAAGGGGCTTTTCCCGTGCTAAAATATTTAAGTTAATGCGACGGTCCGCTGGCAGGGAATCTGTTAAAGAACGTCTATAAGAAAGGGTCAAATAAAATGGCAAACATCATTCAGGAACTCGAAAAGGAGCAGCTCCGCACGGATCTGCCCAAGCTTCAGATCGGTGATACCGTTCGCGTATTCGTCAAGGTAGTTGAAGGCACCCGTGAGCGTCTTCAGAACTTTGAGGGCATCGTTATCAAGATGCAGGGCGGCGGCATCCGCAAGACCTTCACCGTTCGCCGTATGAGCTACGGCATCGGCGTTGAGCGTACCTTCCCCTATCACAGCCCCGCCATCGGCCGCATCGAAGTCGTCCGTCACGGTGTTGTACGCCGCGCGAAGCTTTATTACATCCGCGATCGCGTAGGTAAGGCCGCCAAGATCAAGGAGCGCATCGTTACCAAGTAATAATGTTCACTCCGCCCCCGATGCCATAGGTATTGGGGGCATTTCTTTAGGTAAACATCATGGAAGAAAGAAGAACCGCGATCAACTGGTATCCCGGCCACATGGCAAAGGCAAAGAGGATGCTCGAGGAGGATCTCAAGCTCATTGACGTGATCGTTGAGATCGTTGACGCCAGAGCTCCGCTCGCATGCCGAAACCCGGATTTCGAATCGCTTTTCAAAAACAAAATAAGGGTGATGCTCCTTAACAAGAGCGATCTGGCTTCTCCCGCCGCCAACAAGGAATGGGCGGCTTATTTCAAAGCTCACGGAGTTTCTGCGATGGAATACGTATCCATCAACTCCTCAGCCCGAAAGAATGCCGTCGCTTTGATAGAGAGGGCTGGGGAGCCCGTGCTCAAAAAGTATCGCGATAAGGGCGTTTCCAAGACCCTGAGGGCGATGGTCGCAGGCATCCCGAACGTGGGCAAATCCACCTTCATAAACAAGCTTGCCGGCGTCACGAGAGCGCAGGTCGGCGATAAGCCCGGCGTTACCCGCGGCAAGCAGTGGGTAAAGATCTCGCCCTATCTCGAGCTTATGGATACTCCCGGCCTGCTCTGGGCAAAGCTCGACGATCAGGAACGCGCAAGGCATCTGGCATATATCGGCTCAATACGCGACGATATAATGAACGTTGAAGAGGTCGCGGGTTCCCTTCTTATAGATCTTGACGGGCTCTGCCCCGAAGCGCTGAACGCCAGGTATCCGAAGCTTGCCGCCGTGGAGGAAAGGCAAAGCATCGAGGCCATGCTCGAGGGCGTATGCCGCAGCCGCGGGTTTATTCTTTCCGGCGGGGTTTACGATACCGAACGCGCTTCCCGCATTGTGCTCGATGAATTCCGTGCAGGCAAGATCGCGAAGGTCACTTTCGAGCATCCGGAGGATACGAATGGCAAGGCGTAACGAACAGGAGCGTCTTTTCGAGCTGACGCGCTATGAACGGGAGCTTTGGGAAGAGGGGCTTACGGTCTGCGGCATGGATGAAGTCGGCAGAGGCCCTCTTGCGGGGCCCGTTGTGGTATGCTGTCTCATAATGCCCCGGGAGCCTCTTATAGAGGGCGTGAACGATTCCAAAAAGCTCGCCGAAAAGAAGCGCGAAAGGCTCTTTGATGAGATAAGCGCCGGCGCTGCGGCGATCGGCTTCGGAATAAGGAACGAGGCGCGAATAGATGAGATCAACATCCTGAACGCCACCAAGGAAGCGTTCCGCGATGCGTATTTCGATATGGGCGTTCCGGCGGACGCAGCGCTCATAGACGCGGTCGAAGGGCTGGAGATCCCGCCCCGCCGCATCCCGCTCATCCATGGCGACGCGCTTTCCTATACGATCGCCTGCGCCTCCATAATGGCAAAGGTCAGGAGGGACAGGTTCATGGTAAAGATGGACGAGCTCTATCCCGGTTACGGCTTTGCCAAAAACAAGGGATACGGCACTGCGGAGCATATCGCCGCGCTAAAGGAGCTGGGGCCCTGTCCCATCCACAGAAGGAGCTTTATAAAAAACTTCTTTCCGGAGGGCTTGCCGCAATGAGCAGACCCCGCAAGACGAAGCAGCGCAGGACAGGCGACAGGGGCGAACGCCGCACCGCGTTTTACCTGATGCTGCGCGGTTACAGGATACTCGAAAGGAATTACACCTTCGGGCATAAGGAGATAGATATAATCGCCTCAAAGGGGAGCGTGATCGCTTTCGTGGAGGTAAAGACAAGGGCCGATATGAGCGTCGCGCCGCAGGCGTCCGTTACGGAGAAGAAGCGGTATAACGTAATTCAGGCGGCAAAGGGCTGGTGCATGCAAAACGGCGCCGAGGGGCGGATCATACGCTTCGATATAGCCGAAGTGCCCGTAAAAGGCCGCATAAACTATATAAAAAACGCGTTTTCGGGGCAATAAATTAAATTGCCTCTTTTAATATAGGTAAGTATATGGTATAATTAAAATACTTTTATGCTGGGAGTAGTGTAAATGAAACTCAAAAAAAGTATTCTTTTATTTGCTCTTGCCGCTCTTCTCCTGCTCTGCGGGTGCTCGAAGGGCTCCGTTCTGCCCGCCGTTTCAAACCCCGATTTCGAAAACGGGCTCGCCGGCTGGGAGAAGAAGGTCTATATTGAAGAAGGGTCGAGCATTGAAATAGTGACCGATCCCGTACGCGGTTCGGTCGCCGAGGTGTTTGCCGAAAGCGAAAACGACGTGCGCCTCATGCAGGAACTGAAGGTAAGCCCCGAAACGGCTTACCGCATAACCTGCTACGTCAAAACGGAAGGCGTCACGGGAGGCGCGGGCGCGAATATAGGCGTTTACGGCCAGGCGCTCCATTCCGAACCCGTAACGGGCGATACCGATTGGACCCTTATCGAGCTTACGGGCGTCACCGCCTCCGGGCAGGAGACCCTTCCCTTGACGGTCGGCGTTGGCGGTCACGGTGAAACGAGCTCCGGCAAGGCCTTTTTCGACGGGCTGAATATAGAGCTTGCCCCGAAGGGCAGCACGGGCCCCGTTCTCGGCAGCTCCGCAGTGAAAAAGACGGCTGAAGATAATGGGGCTCCCACGGAATTCCCCACTCAGCCCATACTTATCGCCTCCGTATTGGCGACGGCGCTGACTCTCCTTATATGGGCGTGGCACATCATAAAGGGCCGCTCGCCGAGGAACCTTCAGGCAAAGGACAACGTAATAGCCGTCATAGCGATACTTCTTGCGGCGCTTGCCGTAAGGGTCGCTTTGTCTCTCATTTTCCACGGACACAAGACGGATATAAACTGCTTCATATTCTGGGGCAAGCGCGTTATTTCAAAGGGCCCCGCTCATTTCTATGACGAGTGGTGCGATTATCCTCCCGGATACATGCTCGTGCTCGGAGCCATGAGCTTTATAAACGATATTTTCGGCGGCGGCAGCATGGAAGCGAATTCGCTCATAATAAAGCTTCCCTGCATAATAGCGGATCTGTTCTGCGCATATCTCGTTTACCGCTATGCGAGGAAGACCATGAACCGCGGCGCGGCGCTCGCGCTTATGACTCTCGTTGCGTTCACCCCCGTAATGGCTTACGTCTCCTCCGCATGGGGGCAGATAGATCAGATGCTCACAGTGATGCTCATAGTGCCCATACTCTTACTGTATAAGAGAAAGCCGATCTGGGCAGGCCTCGTTTACGGCATAGGCATCATTATGAAGCCGCAGGCGCTCATGTGCGGGCCGCTGTTTGCGGCGGCGTATCTCATGTACGTCATAAAGGGCAATCCCTATGAGCCCGCAAAGCTCGACCGCGGCACGGCAAGGCTCATAAAGGCCAAGAAGGATACTCCCGGCCTCCGCCTTCTCGAAACGGTGCTTGCGGTAATCGCCGCGTTTGCGGTCATATTCGCCGTCGCCGCCCCCTTCAAGGGCGAACAGGGCGCGTTCTGGCTCTTTGAAAAGTATTACGGCACCGCCACCTCCTATGAGTATGCGACCGTCAACGCCTATAATTTCTGGGCGCTCATAGGCGCCAACTGGAAGAAGGTCGACGTCCCCTTCATGGGCCTTACCTACGGCAAATGGGGAACTATCGCAATGGCACTTTCCGTTGTCGGCGGCATTGCGATGTACCTTTTCGCGGTGCTCCGTCACGGCAAATGCAAGGGCGCGCTTCCGCTCACGATGGCATGGATGCTCGCCTCGATATTCACCTTCGGCCATTATATGCATGAGCGTTACATATTCCCCGCTCTGATGCTCATAATGTTCGCTTACATCTTCTATAACGACAGGCGTCTGCTCGTCACGTATCTTGCCTATGCGGCGACGATGCTCGTCAACTGCATATCGGCGTTCTATTACAGCAAGCTCTTTGAATACGGCCTCTATTGGGATGACAGGATAGTATTCTGGTGCTCGCTCGCAAACGTGGTGCTGTTTATCTGGTTCACAATGCTCACCCTAGTGCTCGTTATCCGCAATAAGCCTCATCGCGGGTACAATGGCTGAGCCGATCTTATTCCGGTCAAAGAAAGGATACTCACTGTGAAAAGAATTGTCACGATCACATTGGCAATACTGCTCGCCGTTCTTATCTGCCTTCCCGTATTCGCGGAAGGGGCGGCTTTCCCGATCAACGGCGGCTTCGAAAGCTGTGGGGAGGAGGATTATTTCCCCGAAGCATGGAACTTCCATTCATACGAAGCCGAGTATAAAGAAAACTACGGCAACTCCTCCGCTTACTGCGAGGTGGAGGACGGCCGCGGCATGGTGCTCCATATAAGCGTACTTTCGAGTGATGACGCCGCCGTTTATCAGACCGTTCCCGTTGAGCCGCTTTCCGTTTATAAGCTGAGCTGCTGGGTGAAGACTCAGGGAGTCATGGAAGGCGCCGGGGCCAACATCGCTTTGCGTGAGATCATAGCCACGAGCGATCCCATATACGGCGATAACGATTGGACTCTCGTGACCCTTACCGGCAGAACGGGCCCCAACCAGACCTCGCTCACCGTTTCGTGCCGCATAGGCGGTTACAGCGCCGTCGCTTACGGCGACGCCTGGTTCGATGATTTCAAAGTCGAAAAGCTCGAAAACGCCGAAGGCGACTATATGCCCTTCTACGAAGAGAACACACAGCCCGAAACCGAGGATAAAGAAAGCTCCTCCGGCGGGCTTCTCACGGTGATACTGCTCATACTCGCCGCCGCCGTCTGCGCTGCCGCCGTGTTCTTCATTTTGAGGAAGCGCCGCAGCGGCGAAAACAAGCCGCTACCCGCGCCCGAAAGCTATGCAAACGATAAGGCGAGGAAGCTCACCGGCATGGCCGCGGTAAAGGGGCGTTCGTTCTTTGATATGAGCGGCGATTCAATTCCCGTCCCCACCGATATTAAGCTTCATTTCACCAAGCGCGACCGCATATACGTTCTCGTGCTGACCCTCGTTTACGGCGCGATCGCTCTGTTCAGGCTCGGCACCCTCAAATTCCCCACGAGCTATTGGGCGGCTAACACCGGCGATTCGGTCAGGATAGAATTCGGCAGATCGGTAAAGCTTTCCGATATTTGGCAGAATTCCGGCATTTCCTTCACCAATTACAAGATAGTGACCGACAGCGGCGACGAGATCGCTTTCAACTCCAAGGAACGCGCAGAATACGGTCACATGTTCCGCTGGACTTCCGTAAACAAGTCCGAAACGGCAAAAGCCAAGGCCACCACGGGCGTTACTCTCACGGTGATCGGCGGCGATACGGGCAGACCCAAGGATCCCGATCTTGTCCTTCTTGAGATCGCATTCTTCGATGAAGAAGGCAAACTCGTTGAGGGAGTGACCGCAGAAGGCGCGGGCGCCGCTGCGGTTGACGAACAGGGTACCGTTCCCGCCTATTCCAGCTACATGAACGGCATGTATTTCGATGAGCTCTATCACGGCCGCACCGCTTGGGAGCATATCAACAATCAGACCGTTTACGAATGGACCCATCCGCCGCTCGGCAAGCTCTTCATCGCCCTCGGCATACTCATATTCGGCATGAAGCCCTTCGGCTGGCGAATAATGGGCGTGATGTTCGGCATTGCTATGGTCCCCATAATGTACTGCTTCGGCAAGAAGCTTCTAAAAAGGTCGGAGCTCGCGCTCTTCTCGACCTTCCTGTTCACGTTCGACTTCATGCATTTCACGCAGACGAGGATCTCGACCATAGACGTTTACGGCGTGTTCTTCATACTGCTCATGACCTATTTCATGTATGATTTCATCAGCATGGATATAGGGGACGATCCCAAAAAGATGCTGAAGTCGCTGGCGCTTTCCGGCCTGTTCTTCGGATTGGGCTGCGCCTCGAAATGGATAGACATCTATACGGGCGCGGCGCTTGCGGTGCTGTTCTTCGTAAAGCTCATAACAATGGGCGTGAAGAGCTATAAGCTCGCAAAGCTCAAGAAGTTTAATGATGCGAAGCTCGTTAAGAAATTCTGGCAGAGAGCGGGCATGCTCTGCTCATGGTGCCTTATATTCTTCGTGATAGTGCCCGTCATCATCTATTCCGCCGCCTACTTCAGGTACTACACCGCTCAGTGGAAGCCCGCTCGTCAGGCTCAGATCTATGCGGCGAACACCTCCGAATACGCCTCCGCGGATGAGGTGAAGCTCAGCTTGAGCGATGCGGTCGATACCTACATCAAGGGCGTTGTAAGCAACCAGAAGGATATGTACAACTACCACAGCAAGCTGAAGTCCGATCATTCGGCTTCCTCTCCGTGGTGGATGTGGCTCTTCGACCTGCGCCCGACTTGGTTCTACGTGGGCGGCTACGGCAACCCGCACGGCTGGGTCGGAACGATAAGTACTTTCGGTAATCCCGCTACGTGGACGGCCTGCACGATCGCGACCGCCGCGCTCATATTCGTGCTCATATTCCACAGGAAGAAGTTCACGCTCGAAGCGTGGTTCCTGTTCGTATGCATGGCCTCCTCGTTCCTGCCGTGGGTGCTCGTTCCGAGAAGCACCTATGCTTATCATTTCTTTGCGACGGTGCCTTACATCACCCTCGCTGCGGGCTATCTCATAGGCTATATTGAGGATGTTGACGCCTGCAAGCGTGAGGAAAAGGGTTTGAAGCCCGGCAATATAGGCAAGATCAAATACGTTTGGATGGCGATCGCAGGCGTGCTCTTCATAGTGTTCTATCCCGTCATATCCGGCCTTGAAGTGCCCAGGGAATACATCGCTGCGCTGCAGTGGGTGCCCTTCCACAAGTGGGAGATACAGGATTCCGCGGGCAAGGTCATAAAGACTTACAGGATGGGCTGGCGCTTCTTGGACTACGAGCCCGCAAATCCGCCCACCACCATAATTCAGCGTTAAGGAGCGTTAAATGGGGAACAAAAGCATAAAAGCGGAGGAGGCGGCCGCCGCCCCCGCCGCCAAAAAGAAGGGGAAGAGCCTTATACAGCTCATAAAGTTCGCGATAGTCGGCGCAAGCAATACGATCGTCGATATGATAGTGAACACGGGGCTTTCCTACGTTCTGAACCTCTTTTTCAGCGGCAGTTGGATAGTCTATCTCTGCAAGGCGGTCGGTTATGGCTGCGGCATACTGAACAGCTACATTCTCAATTCCCGCTGGACCTTCCGTGAGGAGCACCGTAAGGATAAGCGAGAGGTAATGGGCTTCATCGCAGTCAATATCGCAGTGCTGCTCATATCGTTCGGGCTCATATTCCTGTTCAAGAACGTAATGCATCTGAACGAATGGTGGATGGGGCTCGGGCTGCCCGCGTGGCTTACAAAGGTCATAACGGGCGAGCTGTTCTGCTCACTGCTTGCAACCTGCATCTGCATACCGGTCAACTTCATTCTGAACAAGCTGTTCGTGTTCAAGGGGACCGAACAGAAGGGAGAAGCATAATAAATGCTCGCAAAGCTCAACAGTTACGGTCTTATAGGAATAAACGGCATCCCCGTCAACGTGGAGGTCGATCTTTCCTTCGGCATGCAGAAGGTCGATACCGTCGGTCTGCCCGATAACGCCGTAAAAGAGTCGAAGGAGAGGGTGCGTTCCGCCATCTGCAACAGCGGCTATTCCTATCCCGAAATGCGCGTGCTCGTCAATCTCGCTCCCGCCGATATAAAGAAGGAGGGCACGGTTTACGATCTGCCCATCGCACTCGGCATACTTGCCGCAAGGGGCATATTCCCGCTCCACGCCGCCGATGATTACATAATCGTGGGCGAGCTTGCGCTGGACGGCAGGGTGCGCTCCGTTACGGGAGTCCTTCCGATGGTGATAGACGCGTATGAGCGCGGCTTCCGCCACGTTATGCTCCCGTATGAGAATGCGGAGGAAGCTTCCTTCTTTTCGGAGCTTACAGTGATCCCCGTAAGGAACCTTAACGAAGCGGTGGGGCATTTCAGGGGCACTAACCCCATAGAGCCCTTCCCTCAGCTCGAATGGCATGAGCATAAGTCCCATTACGTCAATGATTTTTCGGAAATAAAGGGCCAGCAGCATGCCAAACGCGCGGCGGAAATAGCCGTCGCGGGGAATCATAATCTGCTCATGATAGGCAGTCCCGGTTCGGGAAAGACCATGCTTGCAAGGAGCATCCCCTCTATACTGCCGGAGCTCACCATGCAGGAATCCCTTGAAATAACCCGCATACATTCCGTAGCGGGGGAATTGAAGGGCGGCATCGTCACCGAAAGGCCCTTCCGCGCGCCGCATCACTCCGCGTCGATCCCGGCGCTCGTCGGAGGAGGCTCAAAGGCCCTCCCCGGGGAGATAAGCCTCGCGCATTACGGCGTGCTGTTCATGGATGAATTTCCGCAGTTCCCGACCAACGTTTTGGAGGCGCTCCGCCAGCCCCTTGAAGACGGCGTAGTTACCATTACGAGAGCCGCGGCAAAGACGACCTACCCCGCGGATTTCATGCTCGTTGCGGCTATGAATCCCTGTCCCTGCGGCAATTTCGGCTCCAAAACAAAGGAATGCCGCTGCACGCCCGCGCAGATAGAGCGTTACAGGAACAGGATAAGCTCCCCGCTTTTAGACAGGCTCGATATCCATATCGAGATGACGGAGGTAAACTTCAGCGATCTTACCTCAAAAGCCGCGGGTGAAAGCTCCGCTTCCGTGCGTGAGCGTGTCACAAGGGCCAGAAAGCTCCAGAAGGCGCGTTACGAAGCGGACGGCATTCTATTCAACTCACAGCTCAATACCCCTCTCATGCGTAAATACTGCCGCATGGAGCCCGATGCGGAGGAGCTTTTGCACACCGCTTACGAGCGGCTCAAGCTTTCGGCAAGGGCTTATACAAGGGTCATAAAGGTCGCCCGCACGATCGCCGATATAGCGGGCGAGGAGACTATTTCAAAGTCCCACGTTCTTGAAGCGGTGCAGTACCGCGGACTTGATGAAAAATACTGGGGCTCAAGGTGACGCTATGGCAATGGAATACTCCGAAAAAGAGCTTGGCTGGCTTTGGCTGAATACAGTTCTCGGAACGAGCGTGAAGCTCACCGAAAGGCTCGTCGTGCTCAACGGAGGCGCTTCCGCCGTTTATGAAAAGGCAAGAAAGGGCGAGCCTTTATCCCTTCCCGAAGCTGTAACGCCCAGGCAGAAGGCGGCGCTCATGAAGCGCTTCCGCGAAGGCGAGCTCGCCTCGTTCAAAGATTCCCTCGAAAGGGGCGGCTTCCATGCCGTCACCCGCGACAGCGAGGATTATCCGCGCCTCCTGCGCGAGATCTACGATCCGCCCACCGTGCTCTACGTAAAAGGCCGCCTTCATGCGGATACAGCCCTGCCGATAGCTGTGATAGGCTCAAGAAAATGCTCCGATTACGGCAGGGAAGCCGCGATGCATTTCGGCTTCGAGCTTGCGGAACACGGCGCCTGCGTGATCTCCGGCATGGCGCTGGGGTGCGACGCATCCGCCGCGATAGGCGCCCTTAGGTCAAGATCTTCCGAATATCCGACCCTTGCGGTGCTTGGCAGCGGGATCGACGTGATCTATCCGCAGTCGAACAAGCGGCTGTATGACATGATAGCCGAAAGGGGCGCTGTAATCACCGAAATGAGGCCCGGGCTTCGCCCTACAAGGGAAAGCTTTCCTCAAAGGAACAGGATAATAAGCGGCCTGTCGAAGGGAATACTCGTAGTTGAAGCCGCAGCCAAGAGCGGCACGAGGATAACGGTCGATTTCGCACACGAACAGGGCAGGGACGTGTTCGCCGTCCCCGGCAGGATAACCGATCCCTTGAGCGCCGGCACCAATCTTATGATAAAGAGCGGCGAAGCAAAGGCGGTATTCGGCGTTGACGACGTGCTTTACGAATACGGGATATTCCTTGCGGAGCCGCCTTCGCCCATCCATAACGCCGATATTTCGGGGCTCGACGCGAACGAAAGGAAGCTGTTCGAGCTGCTCAAAACGGGCGAAAAAACAGTTGACGCGCTGTGCGAGATCTCCGGGCTCGACGCGGCGGAAATAAATATCTGCTTGACAGAAATGGAATTATCGGGAATAATAAGGCAATTACCGAACGGGCTTTACTCCGTTTGAAGCCGATTTTATAACGCTCCGCGCGAAAACGTGGAAAGAAACGCTTACCGAAAGGATCTATTCAGAAACAAATGACTGACACTCTTGTTATTGTTGAGTCGCCTGCAAAGGCGAAGACCATCGCAAAATATCTGGGCTCCAAGTATAAGGTCATCGCATCGAACGGCCATATCAGGGATCTGCCCAAGTCCCAGCTCGGGATCGACGTTGAGCATGAATTCGAGCCCAAATACATAACCCTCCGCGGCAGGGGAGAGGTTTTGGAAAAGATCAAGAAGGAAGCTAAGCAGGCGAAAAAAGTCCTGCTCGCAACCGACCCCGACCGCGAGGGAGAGGCGATCTCCTGGCACCTCGCGGAGGCCTTGAAGATGGATCCCGCGGCGAACTGCCGCGTCGTATTCAACGAGATAACGAAGTCCGTGCTGCAGGCTTCCATAAAGAAGGCCCGCCCCATAGACGAAAAGCTCGTTGACGCTCAGCAGGCAAGGCGCGTGCTCGACCGTCTTGTGGGATATAAGATCAGCCCCCTGCTCTGGGCAAAGGTCAGGAAGGGCCTTTCCGCGGGACGCGTACAGTCCGTCGCCACCCGCATGATCTGCGACCGTGAGCAGGAAATAAACGATTTTGAGCAGGAGGAGTATTGGACTATCACCGCTCATCTCAACGCTCCCCGTGCAAGAAAGGCCATTGAGGCGCGCTTTTACGGCTATAACGGCCAGAAGACCGATATTCCCGATGAAACATCGGCAAATAAGGTGCTGGAGCAGTCCGAAGGCGCCCCCTTCATGCTCACGGAAAAGAAGGTCGCCGAAAAGCTCCGCCACGCGCCCGCTCCCTTTACAACGAGCAGTATGCTTCAGGAAGCTTCGAGAAAGCTCGGGCTCACTCCCAAAATGACCATGAGCCTGGCTCAGCAGCTCTATGAGGGCGTGGAGCTCGGCGGCAAGGGCTCGGTGGCGCTCATCACCTATATCAGGACGGACTCCGTAAGGGTCTCTTCCGAAGCACAGGCGATAGCTCTCGAGCATATAAGGGATACCTTCGGCGAAGATTATGTTCCCTCCAAACCCAATATTTACAAGGGACGCAGCAGCGCGCAGGATGCTCATGAGGCGATAAGGCCTACCAACATACTGCTTGAGCCCGCAATGATAAAGGAGTATCTCCGTTCGAGCCTCTTCAGGCTCTATAAGCTCATATATGAGCGCTTCCTTGCGAGCCAGATGAACCAGGCCGTCTATGAAACGACTCAGCTCACTTTCGACGCGAACGGCTGCACCTATAAGGCGAGCGGCGTTAAGACGGTGTTTGAAGGCTATACGAAGGTCTATACCGAATCCACCGACGATTCAGAAGAGAAGGAGGGCAGCCTTCCCGAGCTTACCGAGGGCATGGAGCTTACCGCTTCCGAAATAGTGCCCGCCCGTCATTTTACACAGCCTCCCGCAAGGTTCACGGAAGCCTCGCTCGTTAAGGCGCTGGAAGAAAAGGGCATCGGCAGGCCGAGCACCTATTCGCCCACCATATCCACCATAATCGACCGCGGCTACGTCAGCCGTGAGAAGAAGCAGCTCATCCCGACCGAACTTGGCTTCGTCGTGACTCAGCTTATGAAGGATAATTTCAGCGACATCGTTGACGTTACCTTCACCGCGGATATGGAATCCAAGCTTGACGAAGTGGAAGAAGGCAGCAAGCAGTGGCGAGAGGTCATTTCCGATTTCTACGGCCCCTTCGAGCACTCCGTTGAGGAAGCGTTCAAGAACGTGGAGCACGTAAAGATCCCCGATGAGGTCTCGGACGTCGTATGCGATAAATGCGGCGCTATGATGGTCTATAAGGTCGGCAAATTCGGAAGGTTCCTTGCCTGCCCAAATTATCCCAAGTGCCAAAATACCAAGCGCATAGTGGAAAAGATAGGCGTAAAATGCCCCAAGTGCGGCGCGGAGCTTATAAAGCTCCATTCCAAAAAGGGCAGGGCGTTCTACGGGTGCGAAAGGCATCCCGAATGCGATTTCGTGTCATGGCAGAAGCCGGCGGGCGAAAACTGCCCCAAGTGCGGCAAATACATGGTGCAGAAGATAGGCAAGAACGGCAGCTATAAGCAGTGCTCCGATACGGAAAACTGCGGCTACGTGATGCGCAGCCCCAACGCCAAGAAGGTGGATGACGGCGAATGATCGCGGCTCCCGTAAAGGTCATAGGCGCCGGCCTTGCCGGATGTGAAGCGGCTCATCAGCTTGCGAAAAGGGGCATTCCCGTGCTGCTTTACGAGATGAAGCCCGTAAAGTTCTCGCCCGCGCACAAGCTGGGGACCTTTTCGGAGCTCGTCTGCTCCAATTCACTGAGGTCCGACAGCATAACGAACGCCGTCGGTCTGCTCAAGGAAGAGATGCGGCTCATGGGCTCGCTCATAATGGAATGTGCGGACAGGACGCGTATCCCCGCAGGCGGAGCCCTTGCGGTCGATAGGGAAGGCTTTTCCCGCCTTGTCACCCAAAGGATCGAGGAAGACCCGCTCATAACGATAGTTCATGAGGAAGTGACCGCCATCCCCGAAGGCCCCTGCGTGATAGCCACCGGGCCCTTGACGGAAGGCGCATTGCTTGAAGATATTGAGAAAGTCACGGGAGCGGCGCTCCATTTCCATGACGCCGCGGCTCCCATAGTCGCAAAGAGCTCCCTCGATATGACCAAGGTTTTCGAATCCTCGCGTTACGATAAGGGCGGCTCGGATTATCTCAACTGCCCAATGAATGCGGAGGAATACTTCACCTTCGTAAGG
Source organism: Clostridia bacterium (assembly GCA_017394835.1). Classification (GTDB taxonomy): domain Bacteria; phylum Bacillota; class Clostridia; order Christensenellales; family CAG-138; genus UBA3857. The sequence continues at coordinate 44,496 of JAFPXD010000057.1, read as the reverse complement.
GGGCTCGTTAATGCCGAGACCGCGCCGCTTCACGAATTCGAGACTCCAAAGGTGTTCGAGGGCTGTATGCCAGTGGAGGCAATGGCGAAAAGGGGAGATCTGACCCTTTGCTACGGACCCTTGAAGCCTGTCGGCCTCACCGATCCGCGAACGGGCAAAATGCCCTTTGCGGTTGTGCAGCTCCGCCGTGATAATGCGGAAGGGACCCTCTATAATATAGTGGGCTTCCAGACCAATCTGAAGTTTCCCGAGCAGAGGCGCGTATTCGGCCTCATTCCGGGGCTTGAAAACGCCGAGTTCGTCCGCTACGGAGTCATGCACAGGAACTCCTATCTCGAATCCCCGAAGAAGCTCAGCCCGTGCTATGAGCTTTATGCAAGGAATGGGCTCTTCTTCGCAGGGCAGATCACGGGCGTTGAAGGTTACGTCGAAAGTGCGAGCTCCGGCCTCGTCGCGGGCATTGCCATGGCGCAAAGGCTGATGGGCAAAGAGCCCGCAGAGCTTACCGATATTACCGCCGCCGGAGCTTTGGGGAAATACGTTTCGTGCTATAACGGCTCGGATTTCCAGCCGATGAACGTTACTTTCGGCATAATGCGGGGGCTTGAAAAAGCCCCGAGGAACAAACGCGAGCGCTGCGCCGCGATAGCGGAAAGGTCGCTTGCGCATATCCGCGAAATCGCGGAAAACGGAGGTTTATAATGGAAGAATTCAGAGGTACGACCATAGTTGCCGTCAAATCGGAAACCGGCTGCGCCATCGCGGGCGACGGTCAGGTGACGATGGGCGAAGCCGCGATAATGAAAAACACCGCGAGAAAAGTTCGCAGGATCTATAACGGGAAGGTCGTTGTGGGTTTTGCGGGCGGTGTTGCGGATGCTTTCACCCTTTGCGACAGGTTCGAACAGAAGCTTGAGCAGTTCGGCGGGGGGCTTTCAAGAGCCGCCGTCGCGCTCGCGCAGGATTGGCGAAGCGATAAGGTCATGCGCCAGCTCCAGGCGCTGCTCATTTGCGCCGATCAGGATGAACTGCTCATAGTTTCCGGCACGGGCGAGGTCATACTGCCCGATGACGGCGTCGCCGCGATAGGCTCCGGCGGCATGTACGCGCTCGCTGCCGCAAGGGCGCTGAAGCAGAATACAGAGCTTTCCGCAAGCGAGATAGCCGAAAAGGCGCTCCGAATCGCTTCGGATATCTGCGTTTATACAAACGGCAATATCATAGTGGAGGAGGTCTGACGGATGCTAACGCCCAAACAGATAGTAGATCAGCTCAACAGATACATAGTCGGGCAGGATGACGCCAAAAAGCACGTTGCGATAGCGCTTCGCAACAGGTATCGCCGTTCAAGGCTCTCCCCGGAGCTCCGTGAGGAGATAACTCCCAAAAACATTATCATGATGGGCCCCACGGGCGTCGGCAAAACAGAGATCGCAAGGCGGCTTGCAAAGCTCGTCGAGGCGCCGTTCGTAAAGGTGGAGGCGACCAAATTCACGGAGGTCGGCTACGTCGGGCGCGACGTGGATTCCATGGTGCGCGATCTTGTTGAAGCTTCCGTGCGCCTCTGTAAGCAGAATGAGTATGACCGCGTCCGCATGATGGCGGAAGCGGCGGCGGAACAGAGGCTTGTGGATCTTATTACAGCCGATCCCACCGCAAAGCAGTCGAAGGCCGTGAACATCTTCGGTCTGCTCATTCCCCATAATCCGGATGATCATGCCGAGCCTCAGCTTACCGAAGAGGAGAAGCTTTCAAAAAAACAGAAGCGCGAAATGACTCTTGAATCGCTGAGGAAGGGCGAGCTGGAGGACAGGATAGTTACCGTTGAAGTGACCGAATCCGGCAAGGGCAGCGACGCCATGGTAGCCATGGGGATCGACTTGGATCTTAACGAGATGTTCGGCGGCATGATGCCCAAAAAGAAAAAACAGCGCAAGGTGCCCGTTTCCGAGGCAAGGCGCATACTTATCGCCGAAGAATCCGATAAGCTCATAGATATGGATGAGGTCATAGACCGCGCGATACAGCGGGCGGAGCAGGACGGCATAATATTCATAGACGAGATCGATAAGATCGCCGCGGCGGGCAACGTTTCGGGCGTGGACGTCTCACGCGAGGGCGTGCAGAGGGATATTCTTCCCATAGTCGAAGGCTCGACCGTTACCACCAAATACGGCCCCGTAAAGACGGATTACATGCTCTTCATCGCCGCTGGCGCATTCCACGTTTCGAAGGTCTCCGATCTCATTCCGGAGCTCCAGGGCAGGTTCCCCATAAGGGTCAAGCTCGATGCGCTCACCGTTGAAGATTACGAGCGCATATTGACTCAGCCCGAAAATGCAGTGACCAAGCAGTATGAAGCGCTTCTTATGGCGGATAACGTCCGGCTCTCATTTGACGAAGGAGCCAAGCGCGCCATTGCCGAAGCGGCCTTCCGCGCCAACGAAACGAGCGAGAACATAGGCGCAAGGCGTCTGCACACCATCATTGAGAACTTACTCGAGGATATCTCCTATAACGCAACGGGAGAGCATCCCCTTATAGATGTTGTTATAAACAAGGATTATGTCGAGTCCCATCTTAAATTGGCGAGCTCGTCCGAGGATCTGAATAAGTACATCGTATGAGGGAGTAAAATCTCAAAAAAAAGGAAGGACGCTGATATGAAAAAAACAGCGGCTGTTATCTTGATACTGTGCATGCTTCTGGGGTTTGCCGCCGCATGCAGAAAGGAAGAGGCGTCCGAGCCGGTCGTTATAGACCTGGGCGCCGGAGACCGTTTGCCCATTCCAACGGCGGGAGATCCTGCGGAGCCGACTGACATGGCTCCCGAGGGCACGCAATACTATACCGATCCCGAGGAGGATCCTTCGGGCACTCCCGAGCCGGAAGGCGCCGATATTGTCCCCGTTGAAAGCTATGCCGCCTATATAAACGGCAGCAGGGTCAATTTCAGATCCGGGCCCAGCAGGGAAGCGGAGGTACTCGGCGTATTCGATAAGGGCAGCTCCGTCGCGGTAATAGGCGAGGGCGAAGAATGGTTCAGGATAATCTATGCGGGTACGGAAGGCTACGTTGCCGAAAAGTACGTGACTGCGGGCGAAGCTCCCACCCCGGCTCCCACGCCGATCCCATTCAAGGATATAGACGGCAAGGCGGCGTTCATTGACGGAAACGGCGTAAATATGCGAAGCGAGCCCAATACCGAATCGGAAGTGCTGTGCCGCTTCTCAAGGGGCGATACAGTGAAGCTTACGGGCGAATGGGGCGATTGGTACAGGATCGAAGCAAACGGCAAAGAAGGCTACGTTGCAAGCCGCTTCGTGAAAGAAGGCGTAATGCCCACCCCCTCGCCCACGCCGATACCGGTCGAAAGCATAGAGCGCACTAAAGCTCACATAAACAGCTACGGCGTCAATTTCCGCGAGGCTCCCTCGAAAACGAGCCCATCTATGGGCAAGCTCTCAAAGGGAACTCCCGTCGTTGTTACGGGCAGGACGGAGGAATGGTACAGGGTAGAGATAGGCGAACAGACGGGCTTTGTGGCCAAGGAATTCATTACTATGGGCGAATACGTCCGCCCGACCCCCACTCCGAGGCCCACGCCGACTCCCACTCCTAAGCCGACTCCCACTCCTAAGCCGACAAAGACGCCGACTCCGAAGCCGACAAAGACTCCCAAGCCCACTCCTACTCCCACGCCGAAGCCGACAAAGACTCCCAAGCCCACTCCGACTCCCACGCCAAAGCCCACTTCATCCGCGTATTACCAGATAAGCGAGGGGCAGTTCACCGATTATGAGGTCAAGCTCGTCGCAAGGCTCATCACCCATGAGGCGCGCTGTGCTTCAAACAAGGGGCAGAGGGCGATAGCGAGCGTCGTTATAAACAGGGTCATGAATGAGACGCATCATTTCCCGAACACGGTAAAGGGCGTGCTCTTCCAGCATAACCAGTTCGTGGATGAGGAAACGCTCATGTCGTCGCAGTATGCCCCGACCCAAAAGGCGATCGACAATGCGCGCTACGTCATGCAGGAACACGGGCCGACTCTCCCCAAAAAGGTGCTGTTCTTCCGTGCGAAGAGTCTCGGGCATGATTGGTATGATTACATGGTCTATTACTGCACCATTGACGACGACTGCTTCTTCAAAGCGATAAAATACTATTGATGTTCAACATTGTGCTTGTGGAGCCGGAGATCCCGCAGAACACCGGCAACATATCAAGGACCTGCGCGGTAACGGGGTGCGATCTGCACCTCGTTCGTCCGCTGGGGTTTTCAGTCGATGACAGGCAGTTGAAGCGTGCCGGGCTCGACTACTGGAAGGATCTGAGCATTCATTATTACGATTCTTTCGAGGAGGTGGAGGAGGCGCATCCCGGCGCACGCTTCTTCCTTTTCAGCACCCACGCCGAAAGGAGCTATGCCGAAATATCCTTTAAGGAAGGGGATTTCCTTGTATTCGGCAAGGAGACGGCGGGCCTCGGCGAAAGGCTGCTTTCATCGCATAAGGATATGACGGTAAGGATCCCCATGCGCCCGAACGAGCGATCGCTCAATCTTTCCAATTCGGTCGCGATAGCGGTCTATGAAGCGTTCAGGCAGTTGGGCTTTCCCGGCATGAATTGATACGGAGGAAAAATGGATACCGTTGAGATAATTAAAGCATCGAAGATAATAGCCATCTCCCGCGGCAATTACGGCAGCGAGCTGATAAACGCCGCAAAGGCGCTTTATGACGGAGGAGTGAGGGCTTTCGAAGTCACCTTTGAGCAGGGCGAGCACCCGAATAAAACCTGTGAAGCCGTCATGCAGCTTGTAAACACCCTCCCCGAAGACTGTGCGGTAGGCGCGGGCACCGTCATGAACGCCGAGCAGGCTGAGCTTGCCGCAAATGCGGGTGCCCGATTTGCGATCTCGCCCAATACGGATGAAAGCGTTATACGCCGCACAAAGGAATTGGGCCTTGTTTCGATACCCGGCGCAATGACTCCCACTGAGATCGCTTTCGCATATTCCTGCGGGGCGGATATAGTTAAGGTATTCCCTGCGGGCGTGCTTGGAGTCGAGTATTTCAAGGCACTGCGCGCGCCCTTGAAGCATATCCCCATGGCGGCCGTTGCGGGGATAGACGCATCCAACATAAAAGCTTTCCAAACGGCAGGCGCCTGCGCGTTCGGAATAAGCAGCAGCCTGTTTGTAAAAGAGGCCGTCGCCTCGTTCGACAGCGAAAGGATAAGGAATGCGGCGCTGCGTTTCTATTCCGCGCTCGATTCGTAAGCCGACCGAAAAACCACATAAAAAACAAGCCTTCCGTTCAAAATAATAAAAAAACGGGAGGCTTTTTTATGAATAAAAAGAAGGGAGAGCGTTCGTTCGTCCTTCCGTCTCAGCCGCGAATAGTATCGTCCGCGGCGTTTGTGGGGCGCAAGGAGGGGGAAGGCCCCCTGGGCGGTTCATTTGATACCGTATTGAAGGACGATACGCTTGGGCTCGACAGTTGGGAACAGGCGGAAAGCCGCATGCTCGAAAGCGCCGTAAGGCTTTCGCTTGCGAAGCTCGATAAAACACCGGACGATATAGATCTTTTTTTCGGAGGCGATCTTTTAAGCCAGATAATCTCCGCGGGCTTTGCCGCGCGCGAGCTTAGAGCGCCGTTCATAGGTATGTACGGAGCCTGCTCCACCATGGCGGAAAGCCTTATAACAGCCGCCATGATAACAGACGGCGGCTTTTCGCGCGTTGCGGTCTGCGGTGCGAGCAGTCATTTTTCCTCATCTGAAAGGGAATTCAGATACCCCCTCGAGATGGGCACTCAGTCCCCGCCGACAGCGCAAAGGACAGTTACGGGAGCGGGAGCCGTAGTTGTGACGGCGGGCGATGAAACGGTCAAAAAACCCGTCTATTCGAATATCGTAATGACGGGCGGAACAGTCGGAAGGGTTTGCGATTACGGCATTACGGACGCTTCCAATATGGGCGCGGCAATGGCTCCGGCCGCCGCATCGACCATCTGTGCGCACCTTGAAGAAAACGGCCTCGTTCCCGAGTATTATTCGCGCATCATAACGGGAGATCTCGGCATATTCGGGTCGGAGCTTTTGTATGAGCTCTGCCGCGCAAAGGGCTGGGAAATAGAGCGAGTTCACGATGACTGCGGCGTAATGATATTTTCAAAGGAACAGAAGACGGTATGCGGCGGCTCAGGCTGCGGCTGCTGCGCTTCGGTGCTTTCGGCGCACATACTTCCCGAGCTTGAGAACGGCAATTACGAAAGGGTCCTTTTTGTGGCCACAGGAGCGCTTCTGAGCCCTTTGTCGAGCTTACAGGGCGAGAGTATCCCTTCCATCGCGCACGCCGCTGTGCTTGAAAGGAGGAGCGTATGAGCTCGTTTACAGATCTTCTTATCTGCTTCGCCGTGGGCGGGGCGCTGTGCACGGTGGGACAGCTTTTAATAAGCCTTACAAGACTGACTCCCGCCCGTGTGCTCGTTATATTCGTGACTGCGGGAGCTATACTCACGGGGATCGGCGTTTACGAACCCCTTGTAAAGCTTGCGGGAGCCGGTGCGACAGTACCCCTTACGGGCTTTGGCTATACGCTTGCCAAAGGCGCGATAGAGGGAGCGGGGGAGAAGGGGCTCCTCGGTGCGCTGACGGGCGGAATAAAAGCGACCGCCGCGGGGATAACTGCGGCGATCGTGTTCGGTTACGTTATTGCTTTGTTGTTCAGGCCCAAGACCAAGCTTTGATCAATTATCACCGGTCGGTGCGGGCGTAGGCGCGGGAGTGGGCGCGGGGGACGCGGTAGGCTGCGGCGTCCCGAAGATCTCATTGGGATCGAGCCTGTATTGGCGGTGGAGCATATCATAACCGGGCCTGTAGCCTTCCCAAACGCATATGCGCAGGGGGTGCATCCTGTAAACGGATCTTGCTACCGGAACGGGATCGCCTACGGGCTCGCCGTTCTTCTTGTACTGCTTGAAGGACTGATACTTGTAGCCCGTCTTTGCGGTATTCTTAACGTACCAATAGGGCTCCTGAAGCTTCTTGTCAACTATATATTCAGTTTCGGTCGGGGGGACCTCCTCAAGCAATTCGGCATAGAAATCGATCTTGTCGAATTCTTCGGGGAAGGGATCGCCCCATATCTCGCAGTTGACGGTCTGCTTACCGGTGTTGACCCAAATGAATATGTAAATATCGTGCTCGGTATTGTTTATGAACTTGAAATCGGGGCCGTTGGTATCGATGGTGGCGTCAAGCCCCCAGGGAACGTACCCAACGTGCGAGGAATGATTGATCCTGTAAGCGATCTCAAGATCGGCCTTTATTACGGCGTTATAGAGGGTGGAGGAGACGTGGCAGACGCCGCCGCCGGGGGAATCGACGCTTCTCGCGCCGCTGTCAACAAATCCGGGAGCGGGCAGCCAACCGCCTTCCGCGGTGCGGGGGCCCAATACCTTGTTGCAGGAGAAAAGATAGTTTTCGCCTGAGCTCTTGGGGGAAAGCACGTATCCGTTTATTATCCCGCAGGCTTTGATTATGTTCGCAACGCGGTTGGGCGCGTTGTAGGGTTCGTGTGAATAACTGCTCTTGTAGTAGGAGCGGCGAACTATCTTGCCCTCAAGATCGGAGACCTTCACATCGGGCTGTATGATATGGCCGTACATCGTGACCTTGCCGTATTCGCCCTCATTGAAGAGCTTGTTTATCTTCTCTATGGCTTTATCGGGATCGGTGCGGTAGCCCTTCTTTTCGGGAGTGAAAACGAAGCGGTCGCCGCCGTTATACACGCTTTCGGGAACGACCTTGACGGAAGCGTTCTTTGCGGAGCTGGTTGCGGATTTTCCCGCTTCTCGGACGGCTTTCGCAACGGCGTCCTTATCCATTGAAACAGTGCACGCGATCTCAAAATCGAGCCCATCCCTTGCAATCTCCGCCTTGCGGTTTTCGATCTCTTCCGCCGTGCCTTCGCTGCAGAGCATTATCGCGTCGAGAAGTACGCTTTCGGTATCGAAGCTGAAGGTGAAATACTCTTCGCCGATCTCAAGATGCTTATCCTTATCCTTGCCGTACTCGACGGTATAATGGACGCGGCTCTTAAGCTCCTCCTCAACGGGGACGAGCGCCTCCTTGGCCTCGCTCATGGTCATACCGCTTACGGAAACGCCGTTTACGGTCACGCCGTCGAGAAATACGCTCGCCGAAATAAGCTCGTTCCGCTTGCTTTCGATCGCGGCGGTAAAAGCATCGAGTATCTTCTGCATACCCGTATCATTCTTATCTATGACCTTTGCGGCGGTCAAAGCCGCGGAAGCGCATACTATCGCGGCGATCAGCAGTCTGAAAAATTTTAACATTACCCGCTCCTTAGGTGAATAATGATCGGTGTTATCCTATATGCCGGCAGGGCCGATTATTCCTTCAGATCGAAAGGCTCGGCCGGATCACATCAGCGAACCGCATCCGTGAAGCGCGGCGCCTATCGCCGTTGCGAAGGCGGCGTCATGAGGAAGAATGAATCGGTTTGGATAGAGCGCGGAGAACGCATCGCGCGTTTCGTCTATCTGGTTGAGCACGGTGAGCGAACCCGTCAGAATGATGGGCCCGTCGGGAGTATCCGTACCCCTCGCGGCAAAAACGCCGAGGGTGAATATAGTCTGCAGTACCATGTTTACAAGGCCGAGCGCAATATCGGCTTCGGTCGTGTAGCTGTTGAGATTGGCAAAGTTTGCGGCTGTGATCTCGGCGTTAAGGGTGGAGATATTCTTCTTTGAAATGGCGCCGATCGTAAGATCGACGTTCTTGAGGCTGCCTTTATCGGCAAGACGGCAGAGCGAATCGAAATCGTCCGCGCCCGTCATCCTGCAGCCGAGGCCGATTAGAGTGCCGCCGCCTACGCCGCTGCCGCCGATGTGCTTATATGAGCCCTTGTTCGCCTGAACGAACGCGGTGCCGGTGCCCATACTTATGACTATTGCCTGATCGATGCCCGCAAGAAAAAGGCCGCCCATGCCAATTGCGGAAAATTCCTCTACCCTGTGGGTGGGAATGCCGTAAATATTTCCGTTGAGATATGAGCTGCCGACTCCTGTAATGTAAATATCCTGAACGCTTGAGAGCTCCAGCCTGTTAGTATCCATATAATTGCCGAGAGCGCCGTACAGCGAGGTAAGCTGATCGTATGCCTTTACAAGCATTGTGGAAATGAGGGTGCCGTCGGGTTTCATGCCGACAATTTTGGTCGTCGAACCGCCGACGTCGATACCGAGAATAATACCCATCTTAAGCTTCCTTTCGGTGAAAAGAAATAACCAATCTATTATAGCGCAAATTATGACGTTTGTAAACCCCGAATGATCATAAAACGGCAGGCTTCAAGCCCGTCAATCCTTCGAAAACGCGGGCTTCATAAGCGGGCAGCAACAGGCGGAAAACGTCGCTCCCGGCATTGAATTCAACGTCCAGACAGGATTTCAGCCTGACCCTTCCAAACGAATCCGTTCCGGAAGAGACCGCCTTCTCAAAACGCCCTTCGGATGGCTTTTCATCGTGATGCCATGTCATGGTGCCGTTTGCGGGGCGTATGACTGCAGAACGGATGCTTTCAAGGGGAATATCGTGCCGCATCCCGCCGCCTGCAATACACAGCCGGCCGTCTTCGATAAACGCCTTATAAATGGAAGAAAGGTATGTGCAGAGCGCGTTTGGGACAACCTCGTTATGTGAGCCCGCTTCCCTGTAATTGTAGGAAAGCACGTCTATGCTGACGGCGTCCGAAGGAACTCCGAGTTCGGCATAACAGCGCTCTGTAAGCCGGCCTATCTGCGCGTCTATTTCTTCTGCAGCGGAGTCGTTTTTACCCCTGCGCTTCAGGAAATGGATAAGGATAAGCGAGCCTATCCAAAGGAGGAACAGCGCTCCGGCGCCTATAAGGGGCAGGGGAGCCTTTGAAAACAGCCCGGAAAGGGAAAAGCCGGGATCGGCAGGGGAAGACAGCTTATCGTAAGCTTTCACTGCAAGGCTTAAAAGAAGCGGAACTCCGCAAAAAAGCGCAATACTTAAAAGCTTCAGCGGCAAGGGCGTTTTAGCGCCGGGAAGGGAGTCCTTTAGCGCGGCGTTTACAGCCTCATCGGAGAGCTTTCGAAGCTGATCTTCAAGCTCCTCGGAAATATAGGCGGAGGCGATAGGACCTCCGTCTGCTGTCTCGTTGGTTTTATCGTATGTGACGTTGATCCCGAAGAGCTCCTTCATACTGCCTCCAAAGCTTTTTTATCACAAATGATTATAACATACCGGGCGGAAAATACAATAGTAATAAAAAATGTTGCGAAAAGGTTGACAAGCTCGAAATTTGGTGTATAATAGATATGTTAACTCGGACGGGTTCCCGAGCGGCCAAAGGGAGCGGACTGTAAATCCGTTGTCACAGACTACGATGGTTCGAATCCATCCCCGTCCACCAAATAACAGAGGGTATCCAGCGGGTACCCTCTGTTATTTGATATTGACGAAGGGACTCGAAGCCGCGATAAGGAAACGCAACAGTGGAGCGTTCCTGATAAGGAAGCTTTCGTGGTATTGATTGCACAGTAAAGGCAAAGTCCATAGAATACTGGTATAAAGAAATGAGCATCGGAGTCGGTCCTCCGGTGCTCAATTCATTTCAAGCTTGCTGCTCCTGTATGTCCTGTCCGTATTTTTGCTGAACCATCCGATAACCGCCGGCACCGCCGTTGTGAAGAAGCCCATGAACGCGGGCGCGGTCAATCGCGGACCTATAACGGCAGGAGAAGATCGTCACTCTAAATATATTTTTCCGGAGGCTGTTCGTTTTCGTCTTTTTCGTCATATTAATGTGAGCGGCAGTTGATCCTTGCGGAATTGAACGGCTGCGGCAGTTATGATATGATACTTCGAAAAGGCGCTTTTTTCGCCGAACGGAGCGTGTATTGAAGGAAGGATCCAAAACCCTGAACGAGATCGCCGAGAGAGAGTACGATGCGCTGTACAAGTACTGCCTCAAAAGGAGCGGCGGGGATGAACAGCTGGCAGGCGAATGCGCTGCCGAAGCTTTCCTGCGCGCTGAAAAGCTCGGAGATCCGCCGGATCATCCGAATATTGCGGGCTGGCTCAGGCGCACGGCAGGTAACGTGATCCATGAAAAGCTGCGGGAACGAAAGGAATACGCAAAAAGGAACGTATCGTTGGAGAGCCTTGCGGAGCGCGGAGAAGCACCGTTCTTTGACAGGGAGCAGGCGTTTGTAATGGATCTGTTCGAGCCCGAAAACGAATTGAACGAAGAGGATATAGGGCGCATCAAGGAGGAGATATTAGGAGATCTTCCACCCGGCGACAGGGAGCTCATGGAGCTCTTCTACGAACAAAAGCTCCCTCTTGGCGAAACAGCAGAGCACCTCGGGCGATCCAAGGACGCCGTTAGGGTGAAGCTTTCGAGGCTTACCGACAAGGTCACGGAAATGGTAAGACGCTATTTTGAAAAGGAATGAAAGGAGAGAACCGCATGCGAATCCCGGAGGCCGCATCCAGAAGCGAATACAAACAATACGCACGAAGCTTGAAAAGCATTATCACGGAAGAAAAGAAAAAGCCGGAAGCGTCCCGCGATGAAGAGCTCATCAAGGAATGCGGGGAAACGATAAGCTATTGCGAACAAAGGCTTTTTGAAACAAGCTCCCGCTCAAAAGGATCGCGCATGGGTAAGCCGGTCAAGATCGCGCTTATCGCCGCGCTTGTCGCCGCGGTGCTTGCTTCAAGCATAGTTTCGCTTGCCTACGGTCGGCCGCTCCTGTTCGGTTCCCTGTATTGGGATGTTGAGCGTTCGACGGTGAATGATGACGGATCCCCCCGGTTTACCGAGACCATCCCACGCAGATCGGGCGAGAGGCATGAGTTCAAATCGGAGGAGGAGCTCAAAGCCTTCTTTGGGGATGAGCTGCTCCTGCCGGGCTTCCTGAAGGGAGTGTATTTCATATCCGCCGTATCGGAGGGCGACAAGGACAGCGCATATATAAAATGCGAATACCGCGTGAACAAAAAGCCCATGCTGCTTGCGATAGACCGCATCTCGAACGTGCCGGAGGGCGTCGCCACCGAAAACCGTATCCTTACAGATGACGAGTATGCCATGGCGTACCGCTTCGGGATCATAGTCGGGGAAGGCTCCGAATGCAGCTACGCGAGATTCGACAGCGGGTTCACGAGCTATCTGTTCGTCGGTGAACAGGGCGCCGATATAATCGAAGATATAGCATTAAGAACGAAATGGAGCGGAAAATGAAAAGAAGGATAGTTTGTGCCATCTGCATATTGGCTTTTCTCCTCTGCGGCTGCGTGCCCACTCCGGAGAAGGAGTACGTTGTTAATAAGGGCGACGACAAGGCGGGAGAGGCGATCGAAGCGACCGCCGCGCCGTCGGAGGCCGTAATTCAGCCTGTTTTCCCCGGGCATTGGGAGGATGATATCAAGACGGATAAAGGCGAGATGGTGATCGACGCCGATATCATCACCGCGGGGCAGGAGAAATACCCTGTGCATCTTGTGGGCAGGCATAAGTTTTCATCAGAGGAGATGGCACGTGCCGCAAACGCGTTCTTTACGGAAATGACAGGGTATCAGAAGGGTTGCGGATTCACCGCCGAGGACTGCGAAAGAGCGCTCAAGGTTGTCGCGGGCTCCGGTCTTCCCGATGAATCGAAAAAAGTCCAGATGGACTGGCTTGAAGACCTGCTTTTGGGCGCCGTGGTAAGGGATGAGGGATATACAGACGCCGATTCCTTTACGGAGGAGAGCTTCGGAGGCGATTCGCGATTCGATTACGTTATCCGTCAAAGCGGCGGACTGACGGGCCAGATCGCTTTCACCGGATCGGAGCTTGCAATGAGTCGCTGTATGTACTCGAACCCTCAGTTGAAAACCGAGGTCGAAAGATGGGGAAGCATGTATGAGGGTGAGAAGAACGCCGTCGTCATCGCGGCAATTTCTCTTGAACAGGCTATAGCGGAAGCCCAAGCCTTCCTCAAGGAGATCGGCGCAGAGGGATTTGTACCCGCGGAATATGAGCAGGCGCGCCTCTTGAACAGCAGCACGCTTGAATTGATGAGCACCGGGTGGGAAATAAAGCTCGTGCGCTCCTTCGGATATGCCGCGGTGAACTCGTTTGAAAACGACGCGGCGAAGGATCCCATTGGCAGGGTCGCGGGGGATACCGAGTTCAGCTATGCATGGAAGTGCGAATGGATAGATATCTACGTTTCGGAAAACGGAGTCGAATTCTTTGATTGGCTCGGTCCTTTGGAGGACAAGGGGATAGCCAATGAAAACGTGCAGCTCATGGAGTTTGATGAGCTCACAAAGATAATTAAAAGGTACTTTACCGCAAATCTAAGCGATCCCGATTTCTGGTCGCCCCTATACTTCCGTATCGATGAAATGACGCTGACGGTTCTGCCTACGGGCAAAAAGGATTCAAGCGACGCCTATATGATGCCCGCATGGGTGTGCGTGATCGGCCTGTATCACTCCGCGGAAGACGAGGGATATTCGGCGTTTTACTTCCCGGGCGAGCAGCAGTTGGCAAGCCGGTCCACGGTCGCCTTCAACGCGATAGACGGCACGAGGGTGGTCGTGCCGCAATCACGATGATAACGGTTTTCGCAGAGCTTAAACGCGCCTTGACCGGGCGGCCGTTCGCGATCGCATCCATAGGCGCGGCGGTCTGCGTGCTGATCGGCGCGTTTTCGGACGTGTTCGCGGTATTCACCGTGGGCGGGGATATGTTCGGCGCGCACAGGGTGATCCTTTTGAACGCGCTGAAAAGCGACGTGATGCTCCTTGCCGTGCCGATACTTGCCGCGATCCCCTTTTCCGCGTCCTTTGCAGAGGATAAAAGGTCGGGCTTTCTCAAGCAGTACCTGACTCGAACGGATACCGGCTCATACATGTGGGGCAAGGGTATGGCTTCCATGCTTTCCGGCGGGCTTGCAATCCTGCTTGGGATATTGGCGGCCTTTTTTATGCTGTTCCTCGTGCTCTCGCCCGTCGAATACTTCGGGCAAAGGGCGGTCGTGTCGCTCATGCCCAAGGTGCTGAAATACATCCTCCTCTTCTTCCTTTGCGGCTGCCTGTGGGCGGGCGTCGGGCTCATCGCATCCGCGCTCTTTAGCAACGTTTATCTTGCCTATGCCGCCCCGTTCATATCCTGTTATCTGCTCATCATCCTTCAGGAAAGATATCTGCGCGGTGAATTCATGGTGAATCCCCGGAATTGGCTGACGCTTGCGGGCGATTGGCCGCTTGAAGGATGGGGCGCGCATATCCTGATATTCGTGCTTTGCCTTGCGTGCCTGCCGATATTCTTTCTCGTCGCTTCGGGACGGCTGCGGGAAAGAGGCCGAGATACCGCCTTTTCAAATCGCATGTCCAAGGAAAAACGCATTGCCGCCCGGATCGCAAAGAGCGAGCGGAGAAGGGGCAAGCGCACCCATAAACCGAGCGAAGCAGGACAGGCGCTTTCCGTCGCCGCTTATAATTTTAAGATGTGGCGGGGCAATGCGAGGATCCCGCTGACTTTTGCGCTCGCGTTCATACTCTGCTTCATGCTCTCCGATAAGGCGGCTTCGTTCGCATTTTCCGCGGGAACAGCCATGCAGGCGTTCGAGCCCTTCATCTGGACCTTCGGCGACGCGGGCTCCATTCTCCTTATGTCGCTGCTGTTGATACTGCTGTTTGCCGATATGCCGTATCTCGACCCAGGCGCGCCGTACTATATTGTAAGGATGAAGCGGCGGACTTGGGGCATGGGTCAGCTTATCTACACTATTGCCGCAACGGCGTTATTCATGCTGTTCGTATTCGCGGTCACGACGCTCTTGTGCGTAAAGAAAAGCTTCATAGGCAATATGTGGTCGGAAACGGCGGCGATACTCGGCTATTCCGGCGCGGGCGAAAAGATAGTGCTGCCCGTGCTTTTGAGGACGCTTGAAATGAGCCGCCCGTATAAATGCGCCTTGGCGGTTTTCCTGCTGATGCTCATGTACTCGCTCGTGCTCTCGCTCGTGATGCTGCTTATGAAGGTGCGGCGCGGAAAGGCCGCGGGCATCGCCTCCGCGTTCGTGTTCTCGCTTTGGGGCTTCCTGCTCGATCCCAAGCTTATAAAGCAGGTGCTTGGGCTTTCGGACGAGCAGATGTATAAGGCCAACGTCGCCGCCGGCTGGCTTTCGCCCCTCAACCACGCGACCTATCACATGCACAGCTTCGGCTACGATAACCTTCCGAAGCTTTGGCAGACGTATTTGATCTTCGGCTTGGCTTCGATCCTGCTGATGCTGCTGATTTTGCGGGCGATGCGGCGGTTCAATTTCGATTTCACAGGCACGGAAAATGAATAAGGAGAGAGCATGGACACAAAAACGGATAATGCGATAGAGCTGCACGGCCTCGTCAAAAGGTTCGGGCAGGATACGGTATTAAAGGGCGTCGACCGCGATTTCGAGCGCGGGAAGATACACGGCGTCGTCGGCAACAACGGCTCCGGCAAGACGGTAATGTTCAAATGCATCTGCGGTTTCCTTCAGCCGACGGAAGGATTCGTGCTCGTCGACGGCAAAAGGATAGGCCGCGACACGGATTTCCCGGAGGATATCGGCCTCATTATCGAAACGCCGGGTTTTCTTCCGCGCTTGTCGGGAATACGCAATCTGGAGATACTCGCGTCACTCAAGAAAAAGATTGGCCTTAAGCAGGCCGCCGACGCCATTAGAAGAGTCGGACTGGATCCAATTAGCTCCAAGCCGGTGGGCAAATACTCGCTCGGCATGCGCCAAAGGCTCGGCATAGCGCAGGCGATAATGGAAGAACCGTCGCTCCTAATACTCGACGAGCCCATGAACGGCCTCGATAAGCACGGCGTCGCCGAAATGCGCGAGCTGTTCCTTTCGCTCAAAAACGAGGGGCGGACGATACTGCTTGCCTCGCACAATATCGCGGATATAGACGCGCTCTGCGACACCGTCTGCGAGATGGACGCCGGCGTTATGACATTACTGTGAGGATGAAAAATGAAAAAGATAATTGCATTGCTTATATGTCTGCTGTTAATTACCCTGCCGATATCGGGGCTAGCCTCGGGAGATGAACAAAAGCGCCCACGCCTCATTATCGAAAGCGGCACGGTCGCTCCTGAAGCCGCTTCGGGCGGCGAGGATATCGAGCTTACCGTCGTCATCAAGAACATAGGCAAGGCGGACGCCCGATATTTGAGCGTGAAGGCTTATTCGGAAAGCGAGTTTTTCACCCTCGCCTCGGATCTGAACGGGGAGTTCGTGCAGAGGCTTTCATCGGGCAAGACTCGCGAATTCACATTCTCGTTCCGCGTAAGCCCGCGCTCCGTAAGCGGCGAATACCTTCTGCACGTCGAAGCGGCGTATGAGGATGGGAGCGGCGTGGGATATTCCTGCGATGCGGTCTTCCGCGCGGCGATCGTTCAGCCGGTCGAGATACGTATGGATCCCATTGATCTGCCCGCGTTCGTGCAGAGCGGGAGCTCTTTTACGCGGCTTATCAGCGTTTATAACCCGTCGTGCGCGCCGGCGTATAATGTCCATGCCGCCCTCAACGTTGACGGTCTGGTATGCGCTTCCGTCTTCTTCCCGGAGCTGGCGCCCGGCGCGCAGGAGGTGAAGGAGCTCAACGTGTTCGTTATTACCCTCTCCGGCGGCTATGGGCCGACGGGAGGAGAGCTCGTCCTTACATATGAAGACGAAAGCGGTGAGGTCAAGACGGTCACAACTCCCGTCAGCTGCACTATCACAGAGCCGGAGAAGATCTCAGACGAGGACGGGGAGCGAATCGCCCAGGAGCAGAAAAAGCAACAAACGCTCTCCAAATGGTGGATCTCCGTTCTCGCCGCCGTTGCCGTCATCGCCATACTGTGCTCGGTCATCGTCGTCGGCAAGCTGGCAAGATTGGCGAAGATGAAATAGTGGCAATAGAACAGTTAATCAGAGGAAGAAATATTCTTGTTCGAAAGGAGTAAGGCTCACAAAGCCAACTCAAGTTTATGAAAATGCAAGAATACAGGCATTATCAAGTGGTCTCAAACGAACTCTTCACTTCCTGTTTTGAGTGTAACATTATAAGACGATCCAACAAACAATAATCGGAATATTTGTCGGGATAAGTATGAACGAAAAAACACATATACAAAAGTTGATCTGAACCCAAATAGTTAGACAAAATGTGCGATAGGGTCAAAACCAAATCTCTCCATCTGCATACAGCAGAAGGGATTTGAAGGGCGGATAAGCAAACCATCCGGTGGGGCATTCCTGATAAGGATACACAAAGAAACAAGAATTAAGGCACAGAAAAGGCAAAGAAAAATCGAGGTAGGCATTGAGCTTATCTCGGTTTTCTTTTTTGAAAACATTTCGCATATTCGTCAAAACGAATTCGGTCTGGTATCATGTTTCCTGAGACAAGAATGGAGGATATGAATATGAGGAGGATGCCGCCGAGCACAAGCTCATAATCCCCGTCGGCAGGTATTATTACCGCGTTTGGACGAACGAGACCGATCTTGCGGATCTGTTCCTAACCGTTTTCGCCATCTCCGAGACCGAGCAGACGGTGGTCGAATAAAACTGATAATAATAAATATGCCCCCGTACCAAAACAGTACGGGGGCGGTCATCAAGCGCGATGTGTTCGTTGCTTCATCTGCCTTTAATGCGGAGTTCCTTTGTATTCACTATCGGGATTCACGCTCCGGCTTGCTTTTTCCGGCGGATAAGCAGTCCTCCGCCGATGCACAGTACGAGCACAGCTGCAGAGGCAGCAACGATCCATACAACGGTATTGCGATGCGCCTTTTGCTGAGCCTCGACGAAAGCGTTCACGCGGAGCGGTACGTTTTCCTTGAGATTCGTATAGAAGAACATGTTATCGTAGAGGTGAAAACAGCCGTCCGGGAACACGTCGAGCACCTTGGGATAATCCTCCGTGCTGACGCCGGGGACGATCAGCGAGCCGCGGGATTCGTCGATATAAGCGCCGCAGAAGCCGGGTATCGGCCCTTCCTCCTCGGAGAAAACCGCGCCCTTGTTGAGCGAGCTTTCGGCCTTAGTGCCGTCGGTCTTCCAGTTCAGCGGATTGATGGAATGAGTCTTTAAGCCTTCGGGGATTATGATGGAGCCGGTCACGGTGCCGTCCTCGCACTCATAGCAGATGACGGAGCCGATATCGCTTTCGCCTTTCGCGGGGACTATCTGCGGGTACCCCTTTATATCCTCGTCCGTGATCCGCCAACCGATCGCGTATACGGCGACGAGCTGACCTGCAAGCTTTTTTCCCTCGGCGGTATTGCCGAAGTATTCCTTCAGAAGCTCTATGCACATCTGAGCGCCTTGGGAGAAGCCGGCGAGCACGATCGGGCGGCCGTCGTTCTCGTTATCGAGATAATACCTGAATGCCGCAGATACGTCGAGAAAAGCGTTTTTCGTTGCTTTATCGAAGTCATTCGCGTCGAGCGTGTACGCGTTTATGGACATCTGGCGGTAGTAGGGCGAATAAAGACGGCAGGCGTCCGCATAAATGCCCTTCTCTGCGTCGAGCGCACTCAAGAACCGGCCCTTGAGCTTATCGTTGAGGTCCTCGGAGTTAGCGTAGCTTCTCGTATCCACCGTCGGACAAACGATGAAAAGATCCGCGGGCTTGTCCCCGCCCTCGCTGAAATACGCCCAGTTGGCAGCGTCGGAATAATCGAGCGGCCCGGCAAAAGACGGCACGCTATCGTCGGGTTCTGCGAAAACGGGCAGGGCGAACACCAGCAGCATTATAAAAGCAAGCAGTAAGACGGCTTTTCTCATTCTCTGTTCCTCCGGGGCGGATAGGTCTAATTTGACAGCGACGTTATTATACTATGCCCCAACTGCTGCTGTCAACAGGAAGAGAAAGCGCCGCCGGCGGCTGTTATTCCCCGTTTTTCTTGAAAAAGAAGAACGTTTATGATACATTCAGATCGATCGTCGGTCTTTGCGGAGGTTATTATGAAAAAGCTTTATTATGCGATCATCGCGCTGCTTCTTGCAAGCGCAATGCTTTGGGGCTGCGCTCCGAAAAATGATGCCAAAGGCGGTACCGGGCCGCAGGAGGACGAGTATGCTTTCAACGTCGAAAACCAGGCGTACTGGCGTGAAAGGCTTCAGTACTACCGCAAGGACGACGGCGTTCGCCAGATCATGCTCGTTCGGTGCACGGAGGGCAGCAATGCGACCGTTCAGTTTTTATACCAAGCTTACCAATCAGAACAACGCATGGGCAGCCCCTTCGATTTCTTCGGTGAGGTATCGCATCCCTATTGCAAAGCTATCACCGAAGAACAGTATAACAACCGCATGATACTCCAAAGAGCGATGGTCCGAAACGGCTTCAAGCCCCTTGACTGCGAATGGTGGCATTTCACGCTTGAGAACGAGCCATACCCGAACACGTATTTCGAGTTCCCGGTCGCTTCCGCGTATCTGAAACGATAACGGAAGCGGAGCGATTCCGTACAATTATATTCACGCAAAAAGCACCGCAAAGAACGGTGCTTTAATTTATTCATGTGCCGACTTGGTACTCAGCTCTATGAATGGCGTTACAGGTCAGCCGCGGCTTCGATAGCCGTTTCAGGCGCTTGATCCTTTTTGATGCATCCGGACTTTTGCGCGCTCATGAGAAGCTCGAGCTGCATGCAGTAGCCGTTCAGTGCGGGCATCAGATATCCCACCGTGGAACCGATGATGACTGCGAGCGGCATCATGGAAAGATCCGTTCCGCAGGATGAGAACATGATCGGCAAGACCGCAAAGGCCGAGCCTGGGATGGGCGGAGCGGCAATAGCAACAATGACCGAAACGAAAACCAGCTTTGCAAGCATAATCGTGTCGACCGATCCTGCGGACATATATGTGAGGACCCAAACTATCGAGCCGAGCATTATCGCGCCGCAGGGCATATATATGACGATGCCGAGCGGCAGTCCGAAATTGACAAACTTTTCGTCGATACCCCATTTTTGCTTGCAGCATTTCATGCTCTCGGGAAGAGCCGAAACCTGCGAGCTGGTGGTAAGGTTGATGATAAGCGCCGGAAGCTGTGCGGAGAAAAGCTCTTTGAACGGACGCTTTGTGACGATCAGAGCCCGGACCAAAGTCACAGCGACGGTAATTGCGGAGGCGCCGAGGCAAATGATGACGATCTTGGATACGCCGCCCAGCTCCGAAAGCTTTCCGCTCAAAAGCAGATTCGTAAAGCCGAGGTAAACGAACAGCGGAAGCAGCTTGCAGACCGCCGCCATCATACGGTTAACGAGCGTTCCGGCTTCGTCGATGAACGTGCGTAGATGTCCCACCTTGTCGCCAAGGCCGAGCATGATCACGCCTATGAAGACGGCGATAACTATGACCTGCAGGTCGTTGTCTATACGGAAGGGCTCGATGAGGTTGCCGGGGATGATATCGAGGATGAGATTTGTGAGGTCGCCGAATACGTTTCCTCCGCCCGCCGATGAGGTCGGGGAGATGATGCCCATTGGCAGACCAACGGCGATCATAGCGATCATAGCGATCCCATAGGTCACCATCATTCTTTTCAGGAGTCTTCCGCCGAGTTTTCCAAAAGAGGAAACGTCACCGATCCCGCTTATCCCAAGAATTACCGCACAGAACACCAGCGGAGTTGCCAGAGCCGAAAAGACGGCGGAAAGCTTGGTGAACAGCCCCGAAACGAGCGGGATCATATAATCATTAAGAGCTGCCTCGGGGAGAAGTCCCGATACGAGCCAGGTGACGACCGACAGCACTGCTGCAAGAAGAATCCCGATCAGCATCGAGTTTTTTCGTTTCCTTAGGGGCGCCGGGACCGTTACGACGTTAAGACCGCGGTTCTGGCGGTAGGCATATTGCGGATCAAGATTGAGTTTGGCAAGAATGCTATACGATAAGCTTGCTTCCGGATCTGTCTCAAGAGGATTTCGCGGAGCGCCCTTTTGCGACAGTTCAAACGAGATGCTCCCGAACCTGCGAATACCTTTAATGGTGCATGGCTCATCTGTTCCGTACAGATCACGAAAACGCAAAAGCAGCTCCTCAATGGTAAGCCGCAGCTTTACCGTGCTTTCCGCTCGTTTGCCGGCGTATTCCCGGTACGCATTGACGGCATTTTCCGACCATGAATCGATTACTTCGTTCGTCAGTTTTTTCGTATCCTGAAAGAATATCATTCTCATCATCCTCGCTTTCCGAATTCTTTATATTATAACGCCGTGTCCAGCAAATGTCCAACAAACACGGGCGGCTTCAAAATAATTTGGGAAGTTATGCGAAAAAGCGGCGGAAGCAATTCCGCCACCGGGTGGTTTAGAGCCTTATCGGCAACACGTACTGTCACAACTTTATTTGCGGAATCTTCTTTCGATCTCCTCTTCGCATTCGCGCAATATTTCCTCGACCGGGGCGCCTTCAATATCGAGCCCGACGGCCTTTATCAGCTCAACGGTCTCGATCCCGTAGAAATTCTGCGCAAGCGCCCTGACGTATCCAAACCCGTATTCCTCCGGGAAGAAGTCCCCTCCGGCTGTCGTGACGTAATACAGCTTCTTCGCACGGCACATTCCGACCGGCACGCCCTCCGGCGTGTATCGGAAGGTTATACCGACCACGTTGATCTGCTCAAAATAGGTCTTTAATGCCGCCGGGAACGAGAGATCCCAGAACGGAGCGGCGATAACGATCGCATCCGCTTGTACAAACTGCCTTGCATAGCCGAACATCGGATCCGCAAGATCCCCTTCCTGCAAAAGACGGTCTCGTTTTTGAAGGAAAGCCTCGTCGACCTTCGGAAAATCGCATTTTTCAAGGTTTACGTGCTCGTAAGCACCGCCGAGAACATCAAGCAGGCGGAGCGCGAGTCGCCTCGTCCGGGAGGCTTCACGAACACAGGCGTCAATGAAAAGTATCATTTTTCAGCTCCTTTGACTTTACCGGGCTTTACTTCCCCAGCCTTGCGGTCAGCGCATCGAGCTGTTCGCGGCTGAGCCCGATCGAAAGCAGGTATTCTGCTGCTGCTTCCTTCATGTCGGCCGTCTCAAGATCGTACGTTCCAAACAGAGCGGAAAGCGTCTTAATAAGGTTGTTCCTGAGGATGATCGCATACGTTGCGTCGTCGGGCCCGACGTGATAAAAGTTTCGGTAAGTGAGCATATAATCTGCCGCGACCTCATCATAGTCTGCGCCGACGAAGCATTCGAGGATCGCGCACAGGATGCCGCTGCGGTCCTTGCCCTCCTTGCAGTGGATAAGATACGGTCCGTCGTTCCCGATGATAAACAGCACGCACTCCCGGACCTTTTCGCCGAACTCCGCCGAGGCGAAATCATAGCTCATTTCGATATTTGCTATCGTACAATCGCTGTAATAGCTTCCGGGGAAAGCATCGAACTCATTCATCCCGTCAGCCGGGTCGCCGAGGTTTATCACCGATCGGATCCCCGCTTTTTCCATCGCCTGCATGGCGAACTCGTTCCTGCCGAGATCCGGATCGATCGGCGAGCTGCTGCGATAGAGAACGCCTTCCCTCATTCCCGAGACCGCGACCGCTCTGAAATTCGCAAAATCCTCGTCCGATAGATCGGCATAATCCTCGCGTTCGTTCGTCCTTTCAAGGTTGCGGGCGTTGTATTCGTCAAGATAGCCATGCTTTTCTTTCAGCGTAATAGCGACCTCGGTGACGGACTGATCCCATTCATAGCCCGGATCCTCTTCAATAGTCCGCTTTTCGCCGATACCGGTTTCCTGAGCGAACGACCCCATATTGATCGCGAGGGTGATATCGTCGTCCTCGGGATCGTATCTCATTATCATGCACCCAGAGTCGACGTCAGAGTAGGACGTTCCGACGGGAAGCTCGTATTCACGGTCCGCGATCTTAATAGTGACGATATCGCCGATTTCAATTCCGTTTGCCTTCAACTCGTCGAACGTCGTGTCCAGCATCACGTTTCCGGACTTCTTGATGTTCGCGATCTCCACGACAAAGGGCTTAGCGGCTTTATTGCAGCCCGAAAACAAAAGCAGCACGGACATGGCAGCAAGCAGGATGCAAATGGCCTGTTTGAACGTTTTCACAGCGAAACACCTCAGCTAAATTATTACTGACGTTATTATACCGTTTTTAATGCTTCCGCACAAGAGAAAACAAGGCGGAGTTTTACTGCGGATGCTTACTGCATCAGTGTTAACTGCAAAAGGTTCTTTACCGCGACGCGGCATAGGGTCAGAGGGCACAGCCCTTGCAAGCGGCCTTTGGGTATAAAAAGGCGATGCTTGCAGGGACATTAACCCATCGGTAATTCATATGGCCTCGCAGAGCGTAAAGCACTTTTGATGGACTCGTTCCGTCAAAAGTGCTTTTGCGTTACTTTCGCAGAAAGTAACAAAGGCATTAACCAAATTGTATAGGGGGTGTATTGGATCCTCGTCAGCAACCATACTCGCCGTAATCGGGAACGGCCATGCTTTTGAGGAACTTGTTATTTGCCGTTATCGGTGAATTGGCGAGTGTACAGCCCTTTTCTTTCATGAGCCTTGCCTTGAAATCAAGAAGCTCAGGCGGAACGTTCAACGATGAAGCGGCCTGACAGAAAGCCTGCCCATTCTCCAGAGCTGCGAAGAAATCATCGTCGGAGATCAGCAGCTCTGAGGCGAAGAGGTTCGCTTCCTTTTCACAGCGGCTGCTGTCATCAAAGAGTGCAAGCTCATGGAAAGCTTGCATGCCGGAATCAGCGTGCAGAATAGCGTGCCCAAGCTCATGCGCGGTGATTATGCGCTGGATCATGTAGGGCAGATCGGAGTTGACCGTTATGACCTTGATGCGGTTGCTCTTGACGAAGAAGCCCTTTATGGCATCCTTTCCCTTGCCCATAGAGGAATAGCATACCGGGATTCCGAGAAGGGAACATAAAGCAAAGAGATCCGTCCCGCCGCACTTTGATTTGATCTTTGCGACAGAACGAACGATATCATCGTATGCCATTATCTTCACCCCTTTCGCATAGGTTTTCCGCCGATATTATACTGCATTCACCCAAATCCGCAATACAAAAAATGGTACTCACTTCTTTCCCGGACAAATATATCCGAAAGTCAATCCTGATCCTTTTTACCGAACTTCCTTCGGGCTTCTTCCTTGCAGGTGATGTATGCCTTCATGACGGCCTCAAAGAAAGCGTCCTTCTGCTCCTGAGAGAGTTCACCGCCTGCGAACAGCGCGGTATTGGCGGACAGAAGCTCATCCATATTCTTTGCTCCGGTTGAACCGTAGCGCTCACGCGCTTCTGCAATGTAATCGTCTTTTTCGATATCGGCCATCGGATCTTCGCACTCATCGTCGGAAAGGAATTTGACTGAAACGCCCAAAGCCTTCGCCAGCTTCAACATAGAAGCCGGGCGGGGCTTTTTTTCGCCTTTCTCATATGCGATAACGGAACGAACCGACAAGCCGATCTTTTTCCCAAGCTGCGGCTGAGATATGCCGAGGGACACCCTCGCTTCCTTCACTTTCTCAGAAAAGGTCTTCATTGGAACACCACCTTAAAATTATTCATAAAAGTTCAATGAACCCTATTGACAATAGTTCAACGCCGTGATACAATCACCGTTGAACATTATTGAACTATCATGCATATTATACTTGAACCGCAGGCGATTGTCAAGCATAAATGCAAAAAAGTTCATGGGTTTATTCTAGGGTGTCCCCGCAAGCATCGCCTTTGTCATGACAAAGGCAGCTTGCGTCGGACTTTGCAAGCATCGCCTTTGTGTTCACGAAGGCTGCATGCGTGCAATTGTCCTTGCAAGCATGGGATTTGTGTCCCCAAATCCGCTTGTCGAGGCGAGCCCCAAGCCCCTATGCCGCACAGCGGGAGAAGGAACGATATTAACGAGGAGGATTGAATGAGAAACAGAGAGTACGACATGCACCTGCGGCTGAACGAAGCGGAGTACCGCAAGCTCGGTGAGCTGGCACAAAAAGCGGGCGTCACTCGCTCTGTTGTGCTGCGAAAGCTCATCATGGGTACGGAGATCAAGGAACGTCCCAACGTCGATTTCATTGATCTGATAAGCACGATCGACCATCTGTGTATTAACGTGAATCAGATCGCGCATCACGCTAACGCACAGGGCGGCATCACCGCGGAGGAAGCCGCGGAAGCAAAACGGTTGGTAACAGAGATCAGAAAAAGGCTTTACTGGAAAAAGGAGATTTGGATGTGAAAAAGAAAAACAAGAATACTGTACCTGCATATGCCCCGCAGATCAAAACGGTCAAGCAGGTCAGGGCTATGCTCAAAACGACGAAGGACGGGATCGTCATGAACACTCTGCAGAATTACGTGACGATCCTTCAGCACGATCCGCAGCTATTCGGCGCGATCCGGCTCAACGAAATGAGCGGCAGGGTCCATATAACAAAAGAGCTTGGCTGGGCGAGGGATGAGAACGGTCCGCTTACGGACACGGATGTCAATAACATTCGGTTTTACCTTGACAGGACTTACGGCATCTCGGCAGAAAAGCAAACTGTTTCCGCAATCGACATCGTCGCAAACGAAAAACGGTATCACCCAATTAAGGACGTGCTCTTTCCCCCTCAGTGGGACGGCAAGGAACGCATACGGTACGTGCTCCATCATTTTCTCGGCGCAGAGATCAACGATTTCAATTACGAGTGCATGAAGTTGTTTTTGCTCGGTGGCGTTGCCCGCATATTCAATCCCGGCTGCAAGTTCGATTACATGCTCTGCCTTATCGGCGACCAGGGTGCGGGCAAATCGTCCTTCTTCCGAAAGCTGGCTCTCAAGGATGAGTGGTTCACCGATGATATCAAACGCCTCGACGACGAAAACATCTACCGCAAGCTGGAGGGGCATTTCATCATCGAAATGCCGGAGATGAGCGCCATTGCGAATACACGCACGATCGAAGAGACTAAGGCGTTCATCTCCCGCTCTAAGGATACCTACAAGGTCCCGTATGACCGTTTTCCGAAGGACAGGCCTCGCCAGTGCATATTCGGCGGAAGCAGTAACCGCGTGGCATTTTTTCCGCTCGATCGGTCGGGCAATCGACGTTTCCTTCCGATACTGATCGATATGTCCAAGTCCGAGGTGCATATCCTCGAGGACGAAGCCGAGAGCGAGCGCTATATCCTTCAGCTATGGGCCGAAGCGATGCATATCTATTTCCTGCAAAAGCCCCCGCTCAAGCTCCCGAGGGAGTATGAAAAGGAACTCGTTAACATACAGCGCGCTTTCATGCCGGAGGACGACCGCCTTGGTATGATACAGGGCTTCCTTGATAAAACGAGCGAATCCAGCGTCTGCTCCCGTATGCTCTACCGCGATGCATTCGGCCAATTTGGCGAGCCGCAAAAACGGGATCTGATGGAGATAAACGAGGTCATGAACGCAGGCATAGCATCAAAGGAAATAGTTGGCTGGAAGAAATTCGACAAGCCCCGTCGTTTCCGTGAGTTCGGCATCCAACGCGGCTGGGAGCGTATCACGGACGACCTTGGATTCACCGAAATACAGTGTGAATTGCCTGAGGGTCTATTCGATGATAAGCCTTCCTCCCAGTAAGCCTAAGGGGTTATTCCTATGTTACTGTAACTGTTACAAGCACCAAAAAAGATTTTTATGGGGTTAATAGAAGAGAGAGAGTTTTTAAGCCCCTTGTTACGCTGCCGCTGTAACAGGGGGACGAGAAAGGGAAAGCATTGAAAGAAATAAGGATCTGTGATTTGAAGCCCTTTGAGGGGCACCCGTACAAGGTTATTGACAATGAAGAGATGGACTCTCTGATAGAGAGCATACGGCAGCGCGGGATAATGACGCCGCTGATCGTGCGGCGGATCAGCGATAATTGGTATGAGATCATATCCGGGCACAGGCGCGCACACGCGGCGGAGCTGGCGGGGCTCGAGACCGTGCCGGTAATCGAGATGGAAATGACAAGGGACGAGGCCGCAATAGCGCTTGTTGACAGTAATCTGCACCGCGAACATTTGCTGCCGAGCGAGAAGGCGTTTGCTTATAAGTTGAAGATGGAAGCTCTTGCCCATCAAGGAACTTCTCGCCAACTTGGCGAGAAGTGGAGCGTTTCAAAGATAAGTGAGGATGCAAATGAAAGTGAGCGTCAGATACATCGTTATATCCGCCTAACACACCTTATCCCCGCTCTTCTCGATATGGTAGATGACGGACGTATCGCGTTTTCCGTCGGTGTTGAACTTTCATTCCTTGACAGCGATCTGCAGGCAGCGCTCATGACCGCTATTTATCTGAACGACTGTACGCCGTCATATGCCCAGGCTTGCCGGATGCACAAGGCCGTGAACGACGGCTCTATCAGCGAGGAAATGATCGATAAAATCATGGCGGAAGAAAAGCCGAATCAGAAGGAAAAGGTCAGCATATCCGCGGATGAGCTTCGCGGGTACGTGCCAAACGGCACTCCATCCGAGATGAAGGCGTTTATCAGAAAAGCATGTGAGCATTATTCGGATTATCTCAAGCGAAAGGAGCGTAATAGCGATGAAGCGAGATAACGACATAAAAGGTACGCCGCTGTCTGTGATCCTGCCGTTTGAAAACCTTGAGGAGGCGAATTCACAGGCGGAGTTTTCCATTAAGGCAGCCGGAACAGTCTATACCGTAACTACGCATTTTGATCCTTCCGGCAAGCAGAGCGTATTCGATCAGCTGAAAAAGCTCCTGCTCCCTGATTGACCGTACATTTGAGTTTTTACGTCGGGCACGGTATCGTAAATATGCCTTTACTGTGCCCGATGTGGAAAGGAGCCATATGAAAAACAAATCATCCGGGCAGGAAAAGATAACAGCTCTGTATTGCCGTCTCTCTCAGGACGACGGCAGAGAGGGCGAAAGCAACTCGATCTCCAATCAGAAGGAGATATTACAGGCATACGCCAAGAAGAACGGGCTTCTGCATCCCAGGTTCTTCGTCGACGACGGTTTCTCCGGCACTACTTTTGACCGTCCGTCTTTCCGTGAGATGCAAGCCATGGCTGAGAACGGACAGATAGCAACGATCGTTGTGAAAGACCTCTCCCGTTTCGGACGCAACTATCTCGAAGTCGGTCAATACCTTGAGATAAAGTATCCGACCCTCGGTATCCGCTTTATTGCCATACAGGATAATGTGGATTCCGAGAGCAACACCGGCACCGAGCTCATGCCGTTCTCCAACATCTTCAACGAATGGCATGCAGCGACTACTTCAAAGAAGGTCAGGGCTGTCTGGGCGTCGAAAGCCGCGCAGGGAAAGCGCGTCAGCCATATTATCCCTTACGGATATGTTCGGGACGAAAAAGATATCGAGAAATGGCATATTGACCCGGAAGCCGCGGAAGTAGTGAAACGCATTTATGACTTATGCCTTTCCGGTAAAGGGCCTTCACAGATCGCTCGAATACTGGAGGCGGACCGGATTCCGACACCTTCGGAGCACTTTATCTCCATTGGTCGGAATCCCTGCAGCAAGGTCACGGCTATTCCGTATAATTGGTCGGGTGACTGCGTAGCGGATATACTGGATAATCGGGTGTACACCGGCTGCGCTGTGAACCACAAGACGACGCGTGTCAGCTACAAGGTACATAAGATGATCTATCACCCCGAAGAGGAATACCAGATCATTCCCAATATGCAGGAACCGATCATTCACGAAGAAACGTGGCTTCGGGTACATGAACTCAGGTCACATAAGCACAGGCCGACAAAGTACGGTTTCACCAGTATTTTCTCCGGATTGGTTTTCTGTGCCGATTGCGGGAAGAAGCTATACTTCCTTGCGCCGAAAAAGGATCGTCCCAATAGTCAGCACTTTGTTTGCTCCGGTTACAAAAACGGACATCATGGCTGTACGACGCACCATATCCGCGAGGTAGTCCTTAAGGAGATCGTTTGGGAAAGCATAACGAGGTTCGTGGATTTTGTCCGTTCATATGAATCGGTTTTCGTCTATCTGCTGGAACAGCGGAATGCGAAAACACGTTCCGTTGATCTCAAACGCATGAAAAGAGCTGTTGAGAACAACAGAAAGCGTATTGATGAAATAGACGTACTGATCGAACGCATTTACGAGGACAACGTAAAAGGAAAGCTGACCGACGAGCGTTTTCTGACAATGAGTCGTAAGCTTGAGGAAGAACAACGCTTGCTCAAAACCGAAACAGCAGCTGTCGAATCGGAGCTTGCAAAAGAAGAGGAACGGAAAACGGACCTCCGCCTTCTTCTGAAAACCATAAGGGAACAAACGGATATCAAAGAGCTGACGCCGCAGCTGGTGAATACTCTAATTCGCCGGATCGAGATCCACGAAGCCGTAAAAAACGGCAACGAAAAAACCGTTGCTGTGGATATCTTCTTCACAGGGATCGGCCTGTTCTCGGTCCCCGATTCGGAAGAGCTGTCCGCTTTGATCGCCGAATTCTCCAAGCATTCAGCATGAAAATTGTGCAGGCATTAACCGCCTGCACCAACCCTCAAAAAGTATCCTTATACGGAATGCACCGTGTTGCGTTTTCCGCGGCCGGGTTTTGCGCCGCAGGGCGAGTGCGAAGCGGTGTGTGGACGGATTTCACCAACGGCGCGGCAATTTGTTTCGCCGGCATCATTACTTTAATAATCTATTGAAAAATAAATGCTTTTCGGGTAAAATAATCGCGATAAACCGAGTTTTGCAAAGGAGAAGCAGCGGACATGATCGTTAAGAAGTATAAAGAAAGCTTCATGAAACGCTATGATATGGATGAAGGTATTCCATTTCCCGGTTATGCGGATTATCCGGGTCTTGTCTGTGAGCCGGGTTCGTTTCAGAATTCGGGCGGCTTAATGATCCGTTATTGTATCTATTATTATGCGGATTACAGAAAGGATACCCTGATCCTGTTCTGTCATGGCCTCGGTCCCGGACATACTCCATATACGGTCGATATCGAGCAATTATGCCGAGCCGGATTCAGGGTCGCAGCTTTTGATTATGCCGGCTGCGGCGCTTCAGGCGGAGAACGCCTGACTTCCGTCAATGCACCGACGCAAGACGCATTGGAACTGCTGGAGCTTCTTGACCCGAAGGAGGAGATCATCCCGGTAGGCCACTCGCTCGGCGGCTATACTGCACTGAATCTCGCGAATTACCTGCCTGATATGAGGCGGGCGGTTATCATCTCGGGATTTATGAATATTGCTGACGAAATGATGGATTTTGTGAAGCTGCGCATCCTTGCCAACTGCGTAAAAAGATATGAAAAGAGGTTCGTCCCACGCTTTGGAGCTTTAGACAATCGAGCCTATCTTGCGTCCACGCATGATAACATCCTGTGGATCCATTCGACAGACGACCCGGTGGTCAGTTACAAGAACAACGCCGCGCAAGCAATGAAGCTCGGTAATCCAAATGTGCGCGTTATAACGGTCGAAAACAAAAAGCATATGCCGCAGTATACCTATGAGGCGCTGGATACCATGAACGCTTGGATCGGCGAATACTATCGCGCGGTGAACGAAAAGAAACTGAATACAGCATCGGAGAAAAGAGCGTTTTTCAAAGACAAGCCCGCCAAGAGGATGATGGAGCCCGATCCCGCTGTGTTCGGCGAGATCCTGCGTTTCATCGACTAGGCTGCCCGTTCGATTCTTTATCAAGATGCGATGCAAAGAATGCAAGCCGGAAAGGTTCCCGTTTGCTGAGGTCCCCCGGTGTACTTTTAGGCGGTCTTTCTGTCGTTTTGTACCTTTTACACGCTTTTTCCCAAATGAATAATAATTGTGATATCTGACAAATTCCGTTATAATACAGTTGGTGATGATATGAAAGAGAACATATTAATTGACAAATCCATAGACTTCAGCGCCCGAATCGCGAAGCTGTACCGTTATCTTGTCAAAGCAAAACGCGAAGCAGTGTTATCGAAGCAAATCCTGCGCAGCGGAACTTCAATCGGCGCAAATATCAACGAAGCGCAGTATGGGAACAGCAAAGCAGACTTTATTGCCAAGCTCCATATCGCACTAAAAGAAACAGCGGAAACGGAGTACTGGCTGCACATATTGCAAAAGTCTGACTATTTGGATGACAATATGGCTTCTTCTTTATTGAACGATTGCCTTGAAATCAAACAAATCCCGATTGCATCAATCAATACTGCAAAAGACAATACTGAGATGAAATAAGGCAATCGGTGGAGCATAAAGTGGATCGGGAGAAAACATGCGATGAAGAATTTTGGAATGTCCATGCTGTGGTTTTGGGTAGCGTATGCAGCCGTAACGATCTTGGGTATCGCCCATACGGTTTTCAATATCTATGTGCTTCACATGAAGCCGATGGACGGGACGTCGATGGGTGAAGGGTACGAAAAAACAAAGCCCTGGCATCCCCTCTATAACATTATTCTTTTTGGTCTGTTTGGCTGGCTGTACATGCGTGGGGTGGCGGATCCTTCGCTTTATGACGCGCTCATCACAGGTGCAATCTGGGCGGGTATCTGCATTGTCTTTGATGTTTTCGGATGGGTGATTATCAAGCACCCCTGGAGCCTGTCGTTCAAGGAATTCTATATAGACTATCAACCATGGATCAGCTTGATCTATGTGGCGATATTTCTAGGACCGGTTATTGGCTGCATTCTTCTGTAATCTACTGCTTTTCATTACCATGAGTTTGAATCCATCTGTCTCGAGATACATCTCGATATCTGAAAATGTCTTTATGGAGCTGATTATTACATGGCTATTTTTGACGCGAACAACCTTGATATTGAAGCAGAAAGAAAAGATGGCGTCGTTGAGTTGTACATCATTTCACACGGAAAGTTTGACGACAGTGCAGAGCAGCAAACTCTGCTTATGGATAAAGTGGAAAACTATATCGGGTATGTATTAAGTGATGAGTTTTCCCGTAACCATCCCGCCTGTTCAAAAGGAAGCAGTTGTATTGTTTTAAGCTTAGACAAAAAACCAAGCGCATTGCTTGTCGAATTATGTGGAAGAATTGCCTCTTGGGTCAAATCGTATGATATCGGTTTCAGAGTGGAGTGCAAATCCATATTTGGTAATAAAAGATTAAGGATATAGTGATTGTTGAAGGAATGTCTTTTTGGCGTTCTTTCTATGCTATGGTGCACTTTTACGCGCTCTTATACAAACAAAAAGACAGCAAAACGGGCGCTCCGCATAAGGAAGTTTTGAGGGAATGGTGCAGTCCATGGTGGGCTGCACCGTTTTCTTACGCTGATCTCTCGGATAATTCCGAGATGAGGGATCTGAGTTCTTCTGCCTCGGGGACGGTGAAGAGGCCGATCCCGGTGAAGTAGATGTCGACTGCGACGGTCTTGTGTCCGTTGACCTTCACGGGAGAGTGGATCTCGATACGGCGGATGAGCGTATTCACAAGCTCCGGAGTGAGCTGCTTTACGTCCGTCTGTTCTCTGACCGTTTTGAGGAGAAGACGAAGATCGGTCTTCTTCTTTTCCTCTTTCGCGAGCTCTGTTTCAAGCGCTTCGGTCTCAGCCTTCAGCGAATGCTGTTCCGCTTCGTAATTGCCGCTCATGGTGATGAAGCGTTCGTCGGAGAGCTTGCCGTTGACGTTATCCTCGTAGATGCGTTCTATCAGACGGTCGATCTCCTTGATGCGCTTACGGTTATTCACGATCGCCTTCTCCATGCGCTTGAGGTCGACGAAACGGGACTGCTCTCGCTTCTGCTCCATCATGTACATGAAGACGGTCTCATACGAACGGACGAAATCGACGAAGCGGCTGATGCTTTCGAGGACGATCCGTTCAAGGACCACATTACGGATATAGTGCGCGGAGCACGGTCCTCTGCCGGATTTGTAATTGGAGCAGACGTAGTGCTCCTGCTTTTCCGTAAAGCGTTTGGATGCGCAGAAGTACAGCTTAGCACCGCAGTCTGCACAATACAGCAGACCGGAGAATAGGCTGACACGGCCTGTCGGTGAATTTCGCCGCTTGTTCTGTCTGAGCTCATGAACCCTCAGCCAAAGCTCCTCGGGGATGATCGCCTCCTGCTTATTGGGAATGATCTGCAGTTCGTCCTCTTGAGTGGGAATGACTTTGTGCACCTTGTAGCTCACCGTCGTTGTTTTGAAATTCACAGCACAGCCGGTGTAGTGACGATTATCGAGAATAT
Organism: Clostridia bacterium; assembly: GCA_017394835.1. Taxonomy (GTDB): domain Bacteria; phylum Bacillota; class Clostridia; order Christensenellales; family CAG-138; genus UBA3857. Next base: position 11,189 of record JAFPXD010000057.1, on the reverse strand, counting down.
CGGCAACCGCATCACCGGACCAACCGCAGGGGATGGCTGGAGGAGGATTGGACGCCTTGCGTCCCATAGAAAGGAAATACTCGGTAGGCGTCGGTATCCTGTCAGCTTCCAGTATGCGGGCGATCTTGGTCGGCCCGATTCCTGCAAGGCTGAGTGAGAAGATCCTGCGGACCACCTCCGCAGCCGGCTCGTCGACGTGCCAGATCTCCTTATCCTTTTCGTCGCGGATATAGCCGTACGGGACCGTCGTTCCGACACGCTTTCCCTGAGCCGCCTTCGACGCCCACACGGCGCGAACCTTCTTTGAGGTAGACGCTGCGTGCCATTCGTTGAAGATATTGGAGAACGGCATGAGTTCGGTGCCGGTGCTGCTTTCGGAATCCACGTTATCCTGTATGGCTATAAAGCGGATACCGAGGGTCGGGTACTTGATCTCGAGATATTGGCCGACTTCGAGGTAGTTCCTGCCGAAGCGGGAGAGGTCCTTTACAACGATCGTACCGATCTCTCCGTTCTCCGCCATAGCGTCCATCTCGCGGAAGGCCGGACGATTGAATGTGGTCCCGGAGAAACCGTCGTCGACGAAGAACCTGGGATGCAGAAGTCCGTTCTTCTTGGCGTACGCCTGTAATATCTCCTTTTGATTGGAGATGGAGTTGCTTCGCCCTCTCTGCCGTCGTCCTGACTGAGGCGGCAATACAGGGCCGTTATCTTTTCCTGCCCGGATGATTTGTTTTTCATATGGCTCCTTTCCACATCGGGCACAGTAAAGGCATAATTGACAATACCATGCCCGATGCATAAACTCAAATGTGCGGTCAGTCGGAAAGCAGGAGCTTTTTCAGTTGATCGAATACGCTCTGCTTTCCGGAAGGGTCGAAATGATTGCGGATCTCATATTCCGTGCTGCCGATGATCACGGAAAAACGGTCCTCCTCATTCACTTCTTCAAAGCTGTCATATGGGAAGGGCAGGATGCGGAGAAGGCTTGCGTAGTCGGTTTTGGTGTTATCGTTCATCAAACACGCCTCCCTTCCTCAGCGTTCCTCGCGCTGACGCTCAAGGTGGTTCCTGTAGAACTCACAGGCCTTGAGTATGAATGCCTTGGCGCGGTCCGGGCTCGTATCGGGCAGATACTTCGAGAGGTCGCTCACGGGGATGCTGACGCGCTCCCTCTGATTGGGCTTCTCCTCGGCCATTATCTCCATGATCGCGTCCTCGGTGAGCTTGCCCTCGGCGCTGAGCCTTTTCATATGGCATGCCTGGGAAAGGGACGGCGTCGCTTGCGCGAAGCCGATCTCCGAGAATAACAGCTCCTGTTCCTCGGGCGTGAGATACGAGAGCTCGACAGCCGGAGTGAAGGCGATACTGCCCTCATCCACCAGCTTGAGCAGCGGTGGGATCAGGTTTGTCAGGCGGATGTAGCGCTGGATCTGACGGGCGCTCTCGTCCATGTTTTCCGCAGCGGCTTCGTCTGCTCGATAATTCGCGCCAACTTGGCACGAATTTTTCGGAGGCCGTCCTGCCCGCCTCGAGAGCGCTTCGAGCTTCAGCTTGTAGGCAAACGCCTTCTCGCTCGGCAATAGCCGCTCACGGTGCAGATTGCTGTCGACAAGGGCTATTGCCGCTTCGTCCCTTGTCATATCCATCTCGATCACGGGAACGGTATCGAACCCCGCGCGCTTCGCGGCGTGTATGCGCCTGTGCCCGGATATGACCTCGTATCCGCCGTCGATCGGACGGACGTATATCGGCGTCATCACGCCATGCTCTTTGATGCTTTCGACGAGCCTGTCCATCTCGTCATCGTCGACCACCCTGTAGGGATGGCCGGTAAAGGGCTTGAGCTTCCCGATGCTCAGGTCCTTTATCGTTTTGGTTTCTTGTTTTTCTGTCATTGAAAATCTCCTTGTAAATATTGTGTTTTTTAAGTTATCGTTCTTCCATGAGCTCTCTCATGGCTTCCTGCCTGTTTACGGCAGGATCGTCCATGGTCTCCGTGATATGGAGCATATCGACCCTCGTATTCGAGATGATCCTCTTTTCGCTGCGAAGCTCCCGCAGCCGTTTGTTGACCGCGATCAGCTTTTCATACAGCTCGGTCTTTTCTTTGTTGAGGGCGGTGATATCCCTCCCTTCCAGTAGGCACTGTGCTTCATAAAGACGAGCGTGCTCCTCGGCGTAATCCTCCGGAACGCCGGCGTAATACTCCGCGTCGGCGAGCGCGTCGTAGAGCTTTTTGTTCCGTTTTTTCTTGCTGTTGAGGATCGTACGGGTCTTCGTGAGCTTGTCCATCTCGGCTTCGACCGCAGTCTCTCGGGCGTTGAGCGCGTCATCGTTGTGTATCTCGTATTTTCCGAGAAAGATAAGCTCTTCCTGTAAACGACGGAACAGTTTGAGATCCTCAGGTTTGACCTTGTACGGGACCTGCTTTCTCTCGGCGAACATTCCCAGAATGTACATGTAGTGTGCGACCAGAGCCCTGAAGCCGTGAAGCTTTTTGAACGGCACGAACGGGATGCGCTCCCTCGGTTTGATAACGGTGTCCGTTGTCGTATCGAGGAGGTCGCCCTCGATCAAAGCGGTGATATCGTCCTCCGAAAGCGATTTGCCGTCATGCTTCAATCGGAACCCGTGCTCCGCTCCCTTGGGCTTGAAGGTCGGATATTTGCTGTTGTGCTCTACCTCATACCCACGGGCTTCCATAAGGCGGTAAACGTCGCCCGCACTGAGGGCGATCGCAAGGACCTCTTCCGCGTCCTTATCGAGCATTTCGCGGAGCGTCGGATACCCGAGTTTGTTCGCCCGCCAAAGGGCGTAGCTCTTGCCGCGGCGGCCCGGGTTCTCGATGACCGAAAGACCGTTTTCCCGGCAGAGCCTGTCCGAAGTGCCGCGGACCTGAACGTAATACGATTCCGCCGTGCTGTGGTATTTCTTGCCGGTAAGGAAGCTCACCGAGTTTACCGCCATATGGTTATGGATATGATCCTTGTCGATATGTGTGGCAAGGACTACTTCGTAACCCTTGAAGTGCTCCTCTATGAACTGCCGCCCGATGTCGTGAGCAAGCTCTGGAGAGACCTCTCCGGGATCGAAGGACTGAATACCGTGGAACATCTCTATTCCGCCCTCCTTGCCCCAGCGGGCCTTGGTTTCGAGCATCTGCCTCGCGGCGGTATCCAGCTCGCAGTGGAAGCAGCTGACAAGCGTATGCTCCTCGGTCTTCATGGGATTGGCAACATAGCTTATCAGCTGATCGGGACGCATGTGTCTTGAGAGTACCTTTGTTACCGCCATACTGCCTCCCATTCCCGCATGAGGGCGAGTATCCGTTCGAAGGCGATACGCGCCATGCGGAAGTCGTCGTTTGTGACAAAGCCCTCGGAGTTGGCTCTGTGCACGAGCTGATTGAAGTTGACGCCGATCCGGTCGATCGAGGTGCGGAGCTCGGTGAAGTCAGCGTTCGGCCTTTCCCTTACGGGCTTGCTCATGATGAGCTTTCGGATGAGGTTGGCTTTAGAGAGACCGGTGCTTTCGCACAATCTCTCCAGCTCGCGGTTTTCTTCGTCGCTCATCCACAGGTGATATTGATGCGTTGTTTTCTTCATGGCGCCACCTCCCGCGGTAAGCGGCATAGGGGTTCGGGGACTGTCCCCGACAAGCAAGGCGTTTTTGGTACAAAAAGGCGATGCTTGCAAAGACATTCACCCGTGCATGATTTGGGTTTTTGGTTGATTTTGTTCATTAAAACCTCCTGTAATTGGGTTATTTGATTTGGCATCACACAGAAGCGATCACTTGGCTTCGTGATGCCAAATCCGGCGCTTTTGGCGCCATGGGTGCTTAACGCATACGACCGATTTTGCAAGGTTGCAAAATTGTGCGTACGCAGATGTTTGCAAGGTTGCAAATTTCAATTTTGCAATCTTAGTCCTGAATGGAGAGCTGTTCGGTCTCCTGCTTCGGCGGGAGCCAGGCCCAGCTGCCGTCCTTCTGCTTCTTGGAATCGATACCGAGATTCTTCTTCGCCTCGTTTGCCGTGCGTTCGCTGATACCGTGAGCCTTCAGAAGGCCGTAAACGCTTGATGCGGATACTTCCTTCCCCAATGCCATAAGGCCCGATATGAGCTCTTCGGCAAGCGGGAGCTTCGTCTTCTTGTACTCGCCCTTCGTGCTCTCCAAGAGTTCATCAGCCGTCATCTCGCTCGTGCCCTCGAGGAACATGCGGTTGTCCTCTACGGTGAATACGAGCGTGGGGCTCAGCGCAGTGAGATTGCTCTTCACGGGAGCAAGGAATACTGAAGCTTCCTTCGGGTTCGGCTTTGCGAGCAGCAGCACGCTCCTTGCCGCGCCGGTGATGTCCATGGAGCCAAGACCCCGGCTGATCGCCTTCATGCCCTTCATCTTGTTCAGATGCTCGATGAGCACGATCGCGCAGCCTGTGCGCTCCGCTATGACTTTCAGAGTGTGGAACTGGGGACGAACTTCGTTCGCGCGGTACATGTCCACGCCCGCTCCGAGATACGCTTGCAGGGGATCGAGTATGAACAGCTTCGCTTGGGTCTCACGGATAGCCGCCTCGATGCGCTCGTCCGAGAACGAGAGCGGATCCTTCGTTTCGTCGATAACGAACACCCTCGAACAGTCCGCGCCGTTCGCTTCGAGCCTTGGCTTGATGGTGTCGCCGAGACCGTCCTCCGCCGTCTGATAGATGCAGTTGACGGGATCGCGGAATGTGTCTTCGGGCTCGCCGGGAAGGGGCTTTCCCTGCGTCAGCCTTGAAATGACGTGCATCATGAGCATGGTCTTCCCTTCGCCCGGGTTGCCTCGGACGATGGTAAGCTTGCCCGCGGGGATGTAGCCGGGCCACAGCCATGCGACCTCTTCGGTCACCACGTCGTTCATGTTGATAAGATCGTTCATGTGAGTTTTCCTCCTTTCCTGAGTGATACACCGCTCCCTCACGATCAAATCGGGAGCGGCATTCATATTCCGAATGCGCCGGGAATCGATAAAAGTTGATACAGTTATCAAGTAACGGCGGCAATGAAATCAAAACTGGGGGTAGTTAACAAATAACGGGAACCACGCTTTTGAAAAAGTGGTACTAGTTTCCATTAGTGAAAACCGGAGCTTGAAATAAACCTTTTGATAAAGTTTTCGCCCGCATCATACACTTTTTTTGCTCCAAAATCGGCAACCCACGGGGGTTGCCAAAATTTCGGCCTCAAATCGCAATATGTAGACGCAAGCATACTGCCGACCACCATATGTTGATTTTTAGGCCCCAAATGTGATAAAAAACGTGCAACCCCCGTGGGTTGCATATATTATTAAATATATTTTCGTTATTCGGCGCTATTTCTCCGTTTGGAATCGATATTATGTTTTTAAGGTTCGCTTGCATTGATGACTTTCAGATCGATAATAGCCCCGTTGCCCCACCCTTAACAGGACTTTGAAAGTCCTATTTCTTTTGCTTTGATTTGCTCGGCTTTTCCCATTCTTCGATCCGGTTGATCTCTGAATTTGTGCTTGAAAATAGCCTTTGAAAGTCCGGCTCCAAATAAATATATTTGTTTCGTGGGTCGCCCCTGATTGCGAGTATAAGAAAAAAGGGTGCAACCTAATTGCACGCTTTTCCCCGTTCAAAATGATATATTTGATTTATGCTGACTTTTAGTGAATAGAACGCCTCTCCAAAATATCATTTAAGAAGAAAGGAACAATTAGAAAGGAACAATATCAAGTTGCTCATGTAAGAAACAACTTCGGATTGGAGGAACCATGATGAATCTTATCACAGCAAAAAAAGTAAAACCCATCATTATTGTACTAATCATCTTGATTATCGCAATAATGCTTATTTCGGGCAGCATCGTCACAGCGATTGTGCTGCATCAAAATAGTGTGCATAAGCTTTCTGAAAAGATGCGCGATGAGGGCCCCTGGAACCCGGAGCCTTCAATATGGGCTTCAAAAGATAACGACGCATTCCTCATTTGCGATAATCAGAATGCAGATAGGATCTGCACGATAACTGCCTTTTTCCGAATCGGAGATAAATGGGCGGCGTTTACTATGAATCAGAGAAACGGCAGGAAAGAGCTTGTATTTGAATCAGAGGTCGCAGAGTTTTCGGAACCGGTTTTTTCCTGTTCTTATGACTTTAAGGACGACTCACTCACTTTCTGGAGGTTTAAAAAAGTGGAAGATGATGCTCTGCTTCCCGATGCTGTTGCCCTTACTTTAACTCGATTGGGCAATTATGAAGATGCTAAGGGATCTCTTCCTCAGGATCTTTGCTTTTAATCATCGATGATCTTTGCGATACTGCCTTCGAGATGAAAAAGGCTGAATGCTGATTCAACAAGCATACATATGTACAGTCTGTGGATATGAAGGTCCTATGATCACTCCTTTGAGCAATCAGGGGGGTGAGCAGGACGAATAGACTTCATCCACTTATCAAGAGGATTCCATTTGTTCTGCTTGCAATACTGCTTGTCAAGTATTAATAAACAGGGAGACTTTCATCGTGAAGACTCTTTTCCGCCGTGATATAATAATATTTGCTAATGCTATAACGCTGCTGGCCGTATGCGTATGCATTATCTTATTGATACCCGCCTGCGCACCGAAGACGGATGAGCCGTTTGATGCTGAGGAAACACTAACGAGGCTTCTTGCAGAAGTAAAATATGCGGCTGACCTTGAGGATGCAAGCGACTATGCCGAATATGCTTTTGCCGGCATGCCTGGGGGTGTGGAAATCAAGATGTACTCCTGCGGAGGCGGTCATGCGGATACGGTCATCATGTGTAAAGCGAACGAAGCCTCTGATCTCCCTGGAATCCGAGATGCGCTGAAGGAGTACATTGCGTCGCGCAGGCATGACGCCGAGCGATATGATCCGATTGAGGTCTCGAAGTACGATAACGCGGTCTGGTGTGAAAGAGGGTTGTATGTTATCGTCTGCATAACAGGCGATACAGAAACCGCGGAAGCAATCTTAAGTGGATCATGAACGGAACGGGAAGAAAAACGAAAACACAATACGGGATTTGGTTTTTACTGCTGATAATGCTGTTTTCCATAGGATGCAGCGGAGAAAAACTGAAGCCTGTTGATTATGCCGCTTACAGCGGGGGTAAGCTTTTCCGAGTTGGGAATCGGGCGTATGAATCGATTGCCTATAACGAGAACACGGCTATGAAATACGCGGAGCTCATTGGAGAAGCTGCTGAGGCCCTTCAAGGTGAAACGCGGGTCTACTCTCTCATAATACCGACAGCATACGGTATAATGCTGCCGGAAGCAGCAAAGGAGATCGTCCCAAATTATGTTGATACTCAGGCCGGCATCTCCGCCGTTTATACTGCAATGCCGGGAAGCGTCACGAGGGTTGCCGTTTGGGACAAGCTCATGGATCACCGGGACGACTTCATCTATTTCCGCACAGACCACCATTGGACAGCTCGAGGGGCATATCTTGGCTACGAGGCATTCTGCGAAGCGAAGGGAATTTCTCCCAAACCTCTCGGTGAGCATTGCGCTGTGAGCTTCCCCGGATTTCTCGGATCGTTCTATACGGAAAGCGGCGGCGACGAAAAGCTCCTGCCGGAGGAAATTGTCGAAGCGTTCTATCCCGTGTCCGATGATGTGACGCTCACAGTCACGGACGAGAACGGTAAAACCGAGGTTCGGCCCATCGTCGCGGACGTGAGCGATCTGCCAGCCTCAGCGAAGTACACGACCTTTGCAGGAGGGAATAATCCCTTCGCGGTGCTCGAAAACCCCGCTGTGACTGATGGATCCGTTTTGATCCTTGTCAAGGAGAGCTTCGGGAATCCCCTGCCGGCATTCCTCTGTGACCACTATTCGACGATCTACATCATAGACTATCGTTACTGGGACGGAAACATTATAGACTTTGCCCGGGAAGTCCATGCGGACGATCTGCTTTTCGCAAACAGCGTAGTTGCCGTAAATACGGGAAGCAACGTGGGCTTTCTCGCGATGATAATCAAAAATCCCGGATAGGATACTACATGACACAGAAAAAGACCGATTGGTTTTTCAACAGCATAACGGCTATGCAGGGCGATATGTTCGCCTATGCTTTCAGTATCACAAAATCGCGCGAGGATGCCGAGGACGCCGTCCATAACGCGGTCATAAAAGCGTTTGACAATCTGCCAAAGCTCAGAAGCAGAGCGAAGTTCAGGCCGTGGCTGTTCAGAATACTGCGAAACGAATCCTTACTTTCGATGCGTTTCAGAAGGCGTTTTTCGCCGATCACGGAGGATATCCCTGCTGAGCAAAAGGACCTGGAGACAAGCATTGACTTGAGTATCGCAGTCGGCGGTTTAAGCGAGGAGCTTCGTGAGATCGTGGTGCTTTATTACAAGATCGGCTATTCGACCGGCGAGATCGCCCAAATTCTCGATATCCCTCGCGGTACAGTGATGAGCAGGCTTGCCCGCGCAAGGGAGCTTATAGGTTTAAGTCTTAAAGGAGAAAAACGATGACTACAATAGATACGAAAATCAAGGAACAGATCGATGCTTTCATTCCGCCTGTACCCGAAAGCTATACGCAAATGATCGAAGGCACTGTTGCGGAGCTCAGGGCGAGGACTCCCTCAGCTTCAAAACGCGGAAACAGTTTCGGGAGATACATTATTGCATTCGCGGCCATTATCACAGCGCTGTTTATTACGTCCGCGGCAGTCTTCGGTGCCCGTCCCGCGCTTGCGGCGGAGGTTCCCGGGGTAAGCAGCATCGTATATGCTGTGTCTCCTCAAAAAGCTGTGAACGATCCCGACCTCGAAAGGATCGAAGCCCTTTTAAACGATGCCTTTCGTTCGCTTTCTTCCTGCGATTATGAAGCTGCGTCTCGCTGCTTCCGCGGAAACAGCATGACTGATCGAAGCAATTACCTTTCCGCGGCATATCTTAACTATCTTGTTGCATTCGGAGACTTTTTCCCAGACGGCGCGAATGCCGCAAGCATCGAAATCGCAGATTTGCAAGCGGAACAGAAGGCTTTCAGATACACAGCTCATGTAACGCTGAATCTTATTTCGAGGGACGGCACGAAGAAGAATACCGAGGATTGTACTGTTCAATTATGGGAAAACACAAAGGGCTTATTCATAGAGAATATCGGTTTCAGCTCAACAGATTATGAATCTTTTGTCTCCATGTACGAGACGGTCTTCGGAACCGTTCCCACCCATGGGGCAAGCCTTGATCTGATTCCGCTCGACACATCGTATTTGAGTTATGTAAGTGTTATTGCCGAACAGGAAGGTGCCAGGCAGAGGGTGGATCGTCTGGAACGCATGCTTGCAGAGCTTGACCGTGTCAACGCATCCTCCGATGAAATGGCAATCAGAACAGCGCTCATTAAGACTGAGCTTGGGAAAGCAGAGGCAGAGATCACTCCCGAAGTTATCTCCGCTGAACAGCTCGCGTCTGAACTGATGTATCGCTACTGGCTTGGCGGAAAGACGGGAGAGGTTTGCGATTTCACCGATATTATGGAGAGAAACGAGAACACCGATCTGTTTTTCTGGGATGCGATTCTCGAAGCGGAGAAAGTTAAGCTGGGCGAGCTCAGACCTTTGGAATCGGTTGAATTGGGCACGGCCCAGATCCTTGAAATTATAGAGGATACAGATGGGCTTATCGAAGCGCGTTTCTATGTCCACACCGAGATCACCGACGGCATAAGTCAGGGCGTCGGCGAAGAGATCATACTGACGATCCGAAAGGATGACGCGGGGCCTATGATAATCGGCTTTGACAGGGACGTCGGAGACGGATTTTACACATACAGTCTAAAGCCGCTTGCAAGACAGTATAAGGCTGCCGGCTGTTCATGGCAGGAAGCAGGACAGATGGCATACGACGTTCTGCACGAGCAGATCATCCGCGATGCTGAATGGCTGTCCAATCATTGAAAAGCAGAAGGGAGATAAAAAGATGAAACGAATCATAGCTTTTATAATCGTTTTCGCTGTGAGCTTTGCTGCGATTCTCTGCCTTACGTCATGCAAAGGGAAAGAATCAGAGCAGAATGTTACAGAGAATACCCCTGTGCCGGTTTCAGATACAACCGCTCCTGTTAGTAACACCTTAGTTCCAACGGCAATTGCAACGGAAGCACCTACCGAAGCACCTACAGCGGAGCCGACCGCGGAACCTACACCGGATCCGAATGAGAGGCCCGATACCGTTACGGTCGAATGGCTCGCGATGGAGCTTATGCGCCGGTATTATACAGGCATTTATCTCACTCACGAGCTTGAGGATTACTCTAACATTATGGACAGAAACGAGGAAACCGACCTGTTCTATTATGATAACCAGCTTGAGATAGACAGAATAAACCTCTATGGGCAGCATCGAAACGTACTCGAAGTAAATCGCGGAGAGTCGGGAATACAAAGGATCATAAGTGAATCTGAGTCCGAGATCACTGTGGATGTTTATGTAACTACCCTTATTCCGGATGACGATCCGAATTCCGGTGACAGTGTAGGGACCGATTTTCGTATCACTGTCAATAAGCAACGCATGGTGATAGTTGCTTACGATCGTCCTAACGAGTGCGAGGGATACTATAGGAACGAGCTAAAGCCTCTTGCTCTGCGTTATCGCAATCAAGGCATGTCATGGCAGGACGCGGATAAAAAAGCGTATGATGAAATCTATGCACGGCTTGTCTCCAATGGATATTGAAACGAGCAGAGGTTAATAAGAACCTTATACTATAAGCATATAAAAGAGGTTTCGCTCACGATTTATGCGAAACCCCTATTGTATTTGCGGAATATTTAGGAATTTAGCTTTCGTTTTTACCGGAAGCTGTTTTTGTAGATCTGCAGGAAGTATGACACATCCTTACATTGTTCCTCAATGTCAGCATCTAATCCTTCCGGCATATCCAGACCGTATGTCGAATAAAACCTGTAGTCCTGTTTTGATATGAGATCAAGGTTAAACGCAGCTTGGATCGCCGATACCCCTACAGCATAGTCCTTAATGAACGCTTCCCATGCTTTTTCCGTATCCCTAAACACCGGCCTGCCCAGACTGTTTTCCCCAATTTGATACGCCTCGTTATCGGAGCTTATAAAGCTGCCCTTAAGCGCCGATGTATCATAGTCGCCGACGACGCGG
>JAFPXD010000056.1 GCA_017394835.1 Clostridia bacterium | reverse complement strand
TTGAGGGGATCCGTCGCCTCCGCCCTCCGGGCTCCGTCTCCGGATCCCCTCAAAACCGCATTGCCTCCAGAGCTGTTTTTCTTTTAAAGAAAATGGGTCAGATCAATTGACATCACAGATATTTTTTCCTTTGCCTGTGATAAGTCTTCTTGACATTTTGCTCTTGTGAATTTATACTATAATAGATTGAATAGACGCATGGGCTCTGTTCCCGCGTCCAAATCTTCAATACTTTTTCAGGAGGTAAACAATGAAGAACACCGTAAAGCGTCTTCTTGCGTTCGTTATGGTTCTTGCCATGGTTCTTTCCGTCAGCGCTGCTGCGCTTGCTGTCGGGATCCCCAAGGATAAGGCCAGCGACGCGCTGGAGGCAAAGACTTCCGCTTCTTATGATCTTTCCGGCATAAGAAACGGCAGGACTTTCGACGTCGGCGCCGAAAAGGCTGCCGAAGAGATCGCGGCGGATCAGATCGTTACCATAATGGTCGAGCTGGACGCTGCCCCCGCTATGGAGGTTTACGATCAGTATAAGAACGCCGTGAATTATTCCCGCACCCTGCAGCAGAAGCAGGCTGCCGCGGCCAGGACGATCGGCGAAACCCTCAAGGTCAACGTTGACGTTGCCCGCAACTATACCCTCCTCTTCAACGGCTTCGCATTTGAAGGCGAATACCGTCTCGTTGAGGAGATCAACAAGATGGATGGCTTCAGGGCCTTCGTCGCCGCCGAGTGGGATTGCCCCGAGATCAGGCTCTTCAACTCCGGTGACATGGTCGGCGCCATCAACGCTTGGGATCTTGATTACACCGGCGAAGGCCGCATCGTTGCGATCGTCGATACCGGCGTCATGGTAGATCACCCCGCGTTCTCCACCATGCCCGATGAGGACACCGTGCACTTCACCAGCAGCGACATCGCCGATATCATCGCCGGCGGTCAGCTCTACGGCAACGGCGCTTCCACCATGAACGTTGCGAACGTTTACTACAACGCGAAGATCCCCTTCCGTTGGAACTACGTCCACAATGATTACAATACCGCGCACGTTTATAACGATCACGGCACCCACGTCGCCGGTATCGCTGCCGGTAACGGCGGTGAGATCCAGGGCGTTGCGAAGGATGCTCAGATCGCTGCGATGCAGGTCTTCAACGATAACGGCGGAGCCGGTTGGGCTGCCATCCTCTCCGCTCTCGAGGACTGCGTAGTTCTCGGCGTTGACGCTGCGAACCTCTCCTTGGGTTCTCCCTGCGGCTTCACCCAGTATTACGATTCCTCCTATGCCGAAGTGTTCCAGAACCTCGTAAATGCCGGCGTCAACCTCTCCATGAGTGCCGGTAACGAGTATTCCACCGCTTTCGGCAACGCCTGGGCTGCCAACAACCAGTCCGTCGGTTATGCTCTCATTCAGAATCCCGACTACGGCGTGACCGGTTCTCCCTCCACCTGGCCCGAGTCCCTCGGCATTGCGTCCGTCGATAACTCCAAGACCCAGGGTTATTACATCGAAAACGTCGCTCTCGGCGTTCAGTTCTCCTATTCCGAGACCGATTACAACCAGCCCAAGCTCGCTGAGACCTTCGGCGGCCAGACCCTGGATTACATCTATATCCCCGGCGCCGGCAACCCCGAAGATTTCGAAGGCTATGACGTGGCCGGCAAGGTCGCTCTCATCCAGCGCGGCGACATCTCCTTCTACGTAAAGATCGAGAATGCTCAGGCTCTCGGTGCTATCGCGGTCATTATCTTCAATAATACCGACGGTATCATCAACATGAACCTCCAGGACGGCAACATCACCGTTCCCGCCGTTTCCATCACCATGGATCGCGGCAACGAGCTTGCCGATGCGGGCGAAGGCCAGATCTACATCAGCGCCGAAGTCGCTCTGCTCGACGCTCCCGGCGGCGGTCTCCCCTCCGATTTCTCCAGCTGGGGCACCACCTCCGACCTCAAGATCAAGCCCGAGATCACCGCTCCCGGCGGCAACATCTACTCCTCCACCGATCCCAGGCCCAACATGTCCGGTGCTTACTACCAGAGCTGGAGCGGCACCTCCATGTCCGCGCCTCACGTCACCGGCGGTATGGCGATCGTTTCCGCTTACGTTGAGGATATGTTCCCCAACGCCACCACTGCCGAGAAGCAGAACCTTGTTGACTGCATCCTCATGAGCACCGCGACCCCCGTCGTGGATTCCGAAGGCGGTCTTGCCTCCGTCCGCAAGCAGGGCGCCGGCCTCATGGATCTTGCTTCCGCTGTTACCACCACCACCTACCTCACCGTTGAGGGCTGTGCTCGTCCTAAGCTCGAGATCGGTGACGATCCCGAGTGCACCGGTGTTTATGAGATGACCTTCACCGTCAACAACTTCGGCGAAGAGGATGTCTCCTACACCGTTGAACCCACTGTTCTGATCGATAACGCTGAGGCCATCGCTTACGGTCCCGACGCCGAGCATCCCTATGTTATCGCCACCACCCAGACCAGCATGGACATCACCGACTACTGTGATATCGTTGTTCCCGAAGCGGTCACTGTTCCCGCCGGCGGCACTGCCGATGTTACCGTTGTCATCACCCTTACCGACGAGATCGCCGAGTACCTTGACGCCTACTATACCAGCGGCGCTTACATCGAGGGCTTCATCCAGCTCTACGGTGAAGGCGGCATCAATGGCGACGTCAACGGCGATGGTGAAGTCAATTCCGAAGACGCTCTGCTCGTCATGCGTTACAGCATGAACCTCTGCAGGCTCGATGATCTTGCCGCTGCCGACGTCAATGGCGACGGTAACGTCAACATGGCCGACGCGCTCCTCATCATGCGCTACGCCAACGGCTTCACTCAGGATATTTCCTTCGCCGGCTTCGATGCGGGCACCGATCTCAGCATCCCCTTCCTCGGCTTCTACGGCGATTGGAATGCGGTACCCATGTTCGATCAGGGCTTCTACTATGATGACTTCAGCTGGGGCTCCAACCCCATAGATAACTTCATCGGCTCCAACTTCCAGGGCGAGAACTACGGTCTCGGTATCAACCCCTATGTTGAGACTGAGGATCTGAGCTACTACAGCTCCGACCGCAACGCCGTATCTCCCAACGGTGACGGCTTCCTCGATACCGCGGACGTCATCCGCATCGGCCTCATGAGGAACTCTGCGGTTGCCGGTTATCAGCTCCTTGACGGCGAAGGCAACTTCATTGCCAACCTCGCCAGGCAGACCCAGGTCCGCAAGGACTATGAGTCCACCAGCACTCTCGTTTACTCCAACCTCGGTCAGAACATGCCCATGCCCAAGTGGGGCGCCGAGCCCTATGCCGGCCAGGATGTTGCGATCCGTGCTTACGCTTACCTCTCCAATGACGGCTCCACCACCACCGAGCCCGCCACTGAGGATTCCTTCAACTACTTCGGCGAGTGGATCATCCCCATCTACGTCGATGTTACCGCCCCCACCGCTGAGGTCGTATCCTTTGCGAACGGCGTTCTCACCCTCAACGTGACCGACGATCACTATGTTGCGTTTGCCGGCGTATTCGCGGGTGAAGTCACCAGCGAAGGCATCACTCTCGGCGAGACCAAGGGTGCTGAAGGCATCTTCGAGGATGAGCGCGGCGCCGAGACCGAGATCGTTGTCGAAGGCGTTGCCAACGGCGACCTTGTCTGCCTTGGCGACTATGCGGGCAACGAGAAGGTTTACGTCCTTCAGAACGGTGAGCTTGTTGAAGCTGGTGACAACTGGAGCGCCGCTCCCACTCAGACCGGTGAGGTCACCTTCTACGGTGTTGATAAGCGCAGCTCCATGCACATGAAGTTCGACACCACCAACCTTGCTCATTACGAAAACATCAACCCCGATTACTCCGATGATATCACCTGCGGCACCTATACCGGTGAGTACGTCTATATGGTAAACACCGATAAGCAGCTCATCAGGTATGACGCTTCCGACCTTGACAACTGGACCGACAGGACCGTTATCGGCACCATCTCCAGCTCCTACACCATCAACGAGATGGCTTACAACAAGGCCACCGGCAAGCTCTACATTGTAGATGGTCTCGCCGGCGTATGCGAAGTCAACGTCAACACCGCCGCTGTTACCGAGCTCGGTAGCACCAACTACGGTATCGTCGCTATGGATTTCGATGATGACGGCAACTGCTACATCGTCGATGCCTTCGGCTATCTCTGCAGGTTTGACATCAATACCTGCACCCAGATCTCCGAGATCGGCTCCTACGGCATAACTCCTTACAGCGACGGCAGCTTCATCGTACAGTGCGGCACCGTTTACGAAGGCGTCTTCTACTGGCTTGCTATTGACGTCAACATCACGCTTTATTCGGATATCCACCTCTATGCCATCGATCTTGCTACCGGCAACGGCAGCGACCTCGGCAGCGTTGGCAACGGCCGTTATCCTCTGGGTATGTTTGCCGTCGAGTATGAGCCCATCGTGATCGAGCCCGTCGAGTCCTCCGTAGATCCCGTTGATT
The DNA here is from genome assembly GCA_017394835.1 of Clostridia bacterium. Classification (GTDB taxonomy): domain Bacteria; phylum Bacillota; class Clostridia; order Christensenellales; family CAG-138; genus UBA3857. The sequence continues at coordinate 7,026 of JAFPXD010000056.1, read as the reverse complement.
TCTATGAGAACTTTGAGGGCGCCTTCAACTGGGAGCTCGTCGATGCTGACGAAGACGAACTCAACTGGGGCGTCGAGTATGTCGAAGATGGCCTGTATGCCGACGGCTCCAAGGCCGCTGTAAGCTACTCCTGGCTCCCTGAGCCCATTGGTGCATTCACTCCCGATAACTACATGATCAGCGAATCCTTCGAGATCGGCGAAGGCGAGAAGTATCTCTCCTTCTTCACCTCCTCCAAGAACACCGATTCAATGTATGAGGAGCACCTGCAGGTCATCATCATCCCCGAAGGCGCTGACGTTACCGAAGGCGCTGTCGTATTCGACGGCAACCTTACCACCGCGGCGCTTACCGAGCATGTTATTAATCTCGGCGACGAGTTCGCGGGCGAGACCGTTCGCCTTGCCTTCCGTCACTACGATTGCTATGACCTCTACACCCTCATTGTTGACGCTATCGGCGTTGGCAATCTGAAGTAAGTCATTTGCTCAAAACCCGAAAGCGGGCCCTCCGGGGCCCGCTTTTTTGCCGTTTGCGAAGAAGGGTGGGGGACGGTCGAACGCTCCAAACCAAGCAACGCCCCGCGCCTGTGTTCCTTCCCCTACTGAGGGGAAGGCTTTTGGTAAGCCGCTTCCCATAAAAGCAACGCCCCGCGCCTGTGTTCCTTCCCCTATTGAGGGGAAGGCTTTTGGTATGCCGCTTCCCATAAAAGCAACGCCCCGCGCCTGTGTTCCTTCCCCTATTGAGGGGAAGGTGGCGCGAAGCGCCGGATGAGGTGGTAGATGTTAACGAACGCCCCCTCATCCGTCTTTTCTCCCTTCGGTCGAAAATCCACCTTCTCCACCGGAGGGGAGAAGGCTTTTGGTAGTGCGCTCCCGAGTAATGCTCCGCGGAGCGTTGGCTTCTCCCTTGGGTGGAGAAGCTGTCAGCAAGCCCGCAGGGCGCAGATGACTGATGAGGGGGCCCGTGATCCCAACTTGTTTGGTAAGGCCGCTTTCTTTTCCCTCGTCCGCGCGCTCCCGTCCCGATAAAAAAGAGCCGTCCCGTGCGGGACGGCCCTCATTTCAATGTTTACTTCTTTTTCGCATCGTGCTTTTTCTTTATGCTCGCCTCAACTCCAAGCTCTCCGGGCTCATAATAAACGTGCCCCTTTACCGAGGGAGGCATATACTCCTGCTCGACCTCGTGCCCGGGGTAATCGTGCGGGTATTTGTACCCCACTCCGTGCCCGAGCTTTTCAGCGCCCTTGAACGAGGTATCCCTCAAATGGATGGGCACGGGCTCGTCTATGGTGTTTTCCGCATCGGCGTATGCGCGATCGACGGCCATCACCACCGAATTCGATTTGGGGCTTTCGCAGATGAATATTATCGCCTGAGTGATGGGCAGACGCGCCTCCGGCATGCCGATGAGCTCCAGCGCCTGCGCCGCCGCGACGGCCTGCTGCAGCGCGGTGGGGTTGGCAAGGCCTACATCCTCGCTCGAATGGGCGATCATCCTGCGGCAGATAATACGGGGATCCAGCCCCGCGTAAATGAGGCGTGAAAACCAAGCGAGCGCGGCGTTGCTGTCCCCTCCGCGGAGCGACTTGCAGAATGCGGAAAGCATATCGTATAGCTGCTGGTCGTCGCATCTGGCGACCTTCCTCTGTATGGATTCAGCCGCGATCTCCTTGTCTATGCGGATCACGCCGTCGTCGCCGGGCTCGGTCGTCCTCACGGCAAGCTCTATCGCGTTCAAAGCCGTCCTCATATCGCCGTTCGCAACGAAAGCGATGTGCTCGAGCGCCTCGTCGTCCGCCTCCGCATGATATGCGCCGAGGCCGCGTTCCTCATCGGTCAGCGCGAGCCGCAGCTCGCCCATTATATCCTCCCGCGAGAGGGGATAGAACTGGAACAGACGGCAGCGGGAGACGATCGCGCCCGTCATGCTTATCATGGGGTTTTCCGTTGTGGAGCCTATGAATTTGACGACTCCCTTTTCGAGCGCGGGCAGCAGCGCGTCGGACTGCGTTTTGGACCAGCGGTGGCATTCGTCAAGCAGCAGATAGGTGCTCTTCCCGTAAAGCTTCAGATCGCTCTCCGCTTTGTCAAGCACGTCGCGCAGCTCCTTGACTCCGGAAGTGACGGCGTTCAGCTTCACGAAAGCGGAATTGGTGGTGTTCGCGATTATGGAGGCGAGAGTCGTCTTGCCGCAGCCGGGGGGGCCCCAGAATATGGAGGACTGCAGCGTGTCAGTCAGAATGGCGCGGCGAAGCAGCCTGCCCTGACCCACTATGTGCCGCTGGCCCACGAATTCATCGAGGGTCCGCGGACGCATCCTGTCGGCAAGCGGCGCGTTCCTGTTTGCGGCGCCGGAAAAAAGATCTTCCATGCTCGAATTCGGCTCCTTAAAAGCAAGCGGCTGCGAGATCCCCCACAGCCGCCGTAAATATTGAGATCGTTAAAGCTTGAGCTGATCCGCAAGGCTCGCGTAGATCAAGGGATCGGGCAGATTTGCGAACATGTCCGCCATGGGCTTGCGGTCGTGAATGGTCTTCACCGCCTCGGCAAAGAGAGGCGCGGCGGAAATGACCTTTATCTTCGTGGAATACCTTGCAATATCGGGGCAATCGACGGTATCGGTGACTATGAGCTGCTCCAAAGGGCTGTCCTCGATCTTGCGGACGGCTGCCTCGTTCACGATGGCGTGGGAGAGGAACGCATAGACCTTGTTCGCGCCCTTGTCCATGAGGTTGTGAGCAACGTCAACGATGGTGCCGCCGCTGGTGGTGAAGTCGTCAACAACGAGGCAGGTCTTGCCCTTGACTTCGCCTATGATCTCCATGACCTTCGCCTTTTCGTCATGCCCATAGCGCACCTTGTTGCAGATGGCAAGGCCGAGCCCGAGCTGATCGGCGAACAGACGCGCGTTCTTCGCAAAGCCCGCGTCGGGGGAGACGACCACCGAATCCTCCGTTACGAGGCCGGCGCGCTTCGCATAGGCGCAGAGCAGGGGGCGGGCGTAAAGATGATCGACGGGCACCTTGAAGAAGCCCTGTACCTGCGGAGCGTGAAGATCCATGCAGATAACGCGGTCAACGCCCTCGGCCTCAAGGCAGTCGGCGCAGACGCGGCCCCTTATGGAAACGCGGGGCTCGTCCTTCTTGTCGGCCTTCGCATAGCCGTAATAGGGGATTATGGCGGTGATGGAGTTGGCGCTCGACCTGCGGAACGCATCGACCCAGAAAAGAAGCTCCATGAATTCGTTGTTGGGGTCGCGGCCGATAGCCTGCACGATGTAAACGTCTTCATTTCGGGCGCTTTCATCGAAACGGACGTAGGTGTTGCCGTCGCCGAAACGCTTGGAGAAGGATTTGCCCATAGTCAGCCCGAGGTATTTGCACATACGCTCGGCAAAGGGCTTGGAGGATTCGCCTGCAAAGATCCTGATGTTGCCGTTACTGTCACTCATAACTTGAGACCCATCCTTATTGCAAAAAATTTTACGGAGCCGCTGCGCGCGGGACTTTCGCCCGGGAACACAAACTCCACCCATAACATTATAACAGACTGAGGCGCAAGGTTCAATTATTATACCGAATATATAATGATGAAAGGATGGGGAGCCGGGTCCGGGCGGAGAAGAGGGGCGCTGAAGCGCCGAGATTTAATATATAAATATATCTTAAAAACGACCCCCGATTTTTTCGTTAATATATTTGACTTTTATGATCGGCATAATTATAATATGGTATTGTCAGTAAAGTGGCTCAAAACGCGTTTATATGTGCAAAAATCGCCTCGAAAACCGGGTTGCAAGCGTGAAAATGAGGGGATTTTGAGATATATAACGACTAAAAAACAAGGAGAGAATCTAATGCCAACCATCAACCAGCTGGTCAGGAAGTCCAGGACGAAGGTCGAGTATAAGTCCAAGTCCCCCCTTCTGAATCAGTGCCCCCAGAGGAAGGGCGTTTGTACGGCTGTCCGTACCACCACCCCCAAGAAGCCGAACTCCGCGCTTCGTAAGATCGCTCGTATCCGCCTGGCCGACGGTCTCGAGGGTACCGCGTACATCCCCGGCATCGGTCACAACCTGCAGGAGCACTCCGTCGTGCTCATCAGGGGCGGCCGTGTCAAGGATCTTCCCGGTGTTCGTTATCACATCATCCGCGGCAAGCTCGACTGTGCGGGCGTTGCCAAGCGTATGCAGGCCCGTTCCCGTTACGGTGCTAAGCGTCCCAAGAAATAATAAGGAGGTCACACAATGCCCAGACGTGGATTTATCCCCAAGAGGGAAGTGCTTGACGATCCTATCTATGGCGGCAAGCTCGTAACCAAGCTCATCAACCAGGTAATGCTCGACGGTAAGCGCGGCGTTGCTCAGCAGGCGACCTACGGCGCCTTCGAGATCATCCGCGAAAAGACCGGCCGTGAGCCCATCGAAGTCTTCACCGAGGCTATGAACAACGTCATGCCCGTGCTCGAGGTCAAGGCTCGCCGCGTCGGCGGTTCGAACTACCAGGTACCTATCGAGATCCGCCCCGAGCGTCGTCAGACCCTCGGCCTCCGCTGGATCGTAACCTTCGCCCGCAAGAGGAGCGAGCGCACCATGATGGAACGCCTTGCCGGCGAGATCATGGACGCTGCCAACGAGCAGGGCGGCGCCTTCAAGAAGAAGGAAGACACCCACAAGATGGCTGAGGCGAACAAGGCGTTTGCCCACTATCGCTGGTAAGCCCAACAGGGCTCCCACCCACTTCGTTATACCGCGCCTTCGGGCGCCGTATATAACAAAAATCTGCGGAAAGGAGGAATTCGTATGCCGAGAGACACTTCCCTCGATATGACCAGGAACATTGGCATCATGGCCCATATCGACGCCGGAAAAACCACCACCACCGAGCGTATCCTGTACTACACGGGCAAGATCCGCAAAGTCGGCGAGGTGCATGAGGGCGCGGCCGCCATGGATTACATGGAGCAGGAGCGCGAGCGCGGCATAACCATTACCTCCGCCGCGACCACCGCCTATTGGAAGGGCTACCGCATCAACATAATCGATACCCCCGGCCACGTCGATTTCACAGTCGAAGTCGAAAGGTGCCTGAGGGTGCTCGACGGAGCCGTTGCGGTATTCTGCGCCAAGGGCGGCGTTGAGCCCCAGTCCGAGACCGTCTGGAGGCAGGCGGAAAAGTACGGCGTTCCCCGTATTGCGTACGTCAATAAGATGGACATCGTAGGCGCGAACTTCTATAACGTCATCGAAATGATGAAGGATAGGCTCCGCGCAAATCCCGTCCCCATCCAGCTCCCCATCGGAGTCGAAGCCGATTTCCGCGGCATAGTGGATCTTGTCGAAATGGACGCAGAGGTCTATTATGACGCCGACGGCAACGACATAAGGCGCGAGCCCATCCCCGATGATCTGCTCGTCGATGCCGAAGAGTATCGCAGCCAGCTCATCGAGGCGGCAGCCGATTTCGATGACGACCTCATGGAAGCATACCTTTCGGGCGAGGAGATCCCCGCCGATATGCTCAGGAGGGCGCTTCGAAGGGGCACCATCCAGAACCGTGTAGTTCCCGTTTGTTGCGGCACCTCGTATCGCAACAAAGGCGTACAGCCCCTGCTGGACGCGATAACCGCTTATCTGCCCTCTCCGCTCGACGTTCCGCCCATTCAGGCTGCGAATAAGGACGGCACAAAGACCGTGGAGATCACCGCCGACGATAAGGCGGCGTTTGCGGCGCTCGCGTTCAAAATAGTCACCGATCCCTTTGTGGGAAAGCTTGCGTTCTGCCGCGTGTATTCCGGCACCTTAAAGGCCGGCACTATGGTTATGAACTGCACCAAGGGCAAGCGTGAAAGGGTCACAAAGCTCCTTCTCATGCATGCCGACAGCCGCACCGAGGTTGATGAAGTCCACGCGGGCGATATTGCCGCCTTCGTTATGAAGGACACCGCGACCGGCGATACCTTGACGGCGGAAAACCGCCAGGTGCACCTTGAGTCCATGGAGTTCCCCGAGCCCGTAATAAGGATCGCGATCGAGCCCAAGACCAAGGCGGGGCAGGAAAAGCTCATCAACGCGCTGCAGAAGCTTTCCGAGGAGGATCCCACCTTCCGCACCTATACGGATGGCGAAACGGGCCAGATGATAATCTCCGGTATGGGCGAGCTCCATCTCGAGATAATAGTCGATAGGCTCATAAGGGAATTCAAGGTCGAGTGCAGGGTCGGAAAGCCCCAGGTCGCCTACCGCGAAACGATCACAAAGACGGTCGTCGAGCATGGCGAATGTGTCCGACAGTTCGGCGGTCACGGCCAGTATGCGAAGGTCGTGGTCGAATTTGCCCCCGCGAATGCCGGAGAAGGCTATCACTTCTTCAATAAGACGGTCGGCGGCGTGATCCCCAAGGAATTTGCCGAAGCCGTCGATAAGGGCATCAGGGAGGCTTCGAGGTCCGGCTGGATCGGCGGCTATGAGGTCGTCGATTTCACCGCGACTCTGCTGGATGGCAGTACGCATGAGGTCGATTCAAGCGAGTTGGCTTTCAAGGTCGCAGGCAGCCTTGCGTTCAGGGAAGCGATAAAGAACGGCGGCTCCATCCTTTTGGAACCGTTCATGAAGTGCGAGATCCTTATGCCCGACGAATACATGGGCGACGTGATAGGCAATATCAACGCCCGCCGCGGTCATATCGAGAACATGGATACAAGAGCAGGCTTGAGGTGCGTGGAGGCGCTCTGCCCGCTTTCCGAAATGTTCGGATACGCAACGGATCTTCGTTCAAGGACTCAGGGAAGGGGCACCTTCACCATGCAGTTCGACCACTACGAGGAAGTCTCAAAGGCTCTTGCCGACAAGATCCTCGGGATCGTCAATTAACGGTAACACGTTAAAAAACCCCGCAAGGGGCTAAAAAATAAAAAAACAACAACACCAAATATTTTCAGGAGGAAATCCCAAAATGGCAAAGCAGAAATTCGAAAGAACCAAGCCCCACGTTAACATCGGTACCATCGGTCACGTTGACCACGG
>JAFPXD010000055.1 GCA_017394835.1 Clostridia bacterium | reverse complement strand
GGAACGGGAGTGGGCGTCGCCGTGGGAACGGGAGTGGGCGACGCGGTGGGCGCGGCGGTGGGCGCGGCGGAGGAGGTCACGTACTTATAGAGCTTGATCGAAGAATTCGTGTTCTTGCTCGTAGTGAAGTAAGCGCTGCTGGAGCCCAACGCAAGATAGTAATAGCCCGCGGAGTCGATCTGGTTATTGAGATCGTTGCCCGAATACAGCCATGCAACGGCGGTATCGGAGGGATACAGGTATTCGGAGGAATCGAGGCCCATGTACTTGTTGTTGCCCTCGTTCCTGAATACCCAGCCCGCGGAGGCGCTGCCGGAGGTAACGTCCCAGAGGATCGAAGAGGTATCGGTGGAGGAGGGAACGGTGAGAGTGCCGTCGGAATTGACGGTCACGCTCTTAGCCGTCAGATAATGGTTGTTGGAATAGATCGTGTTGCCGACGGCGTAACTGCCGGAAACGATTATGTATCTGCCGCCGACCTCGGGCTCGGAGACCAGCCTGAACCCTTCGAATGCGGAGACGGTGACCGTGCAGGTCGCGGTGTAGGATGCGTTGGTGTTGGAATCCTTTGCGGTGGCGGTGATCGTCGCGGTGCCGGGAGCGACGCCGGTGACAGCGCCGGAGGAGGAGACGGCCGCAACGGAGGTGTTGCTGCTCTTCCAGGTCACGGTATAGGCGGAAGCATTGGAGGGGGAGGGCGCCGCGGAAAGCGTCACCGTTTCACCCTCGGCAATGGAGGCCGCCGCGGGAGTGACCGTTACGCCCGTCAGCTCAACGGGAGTGGAGGAGGAGTTGTTGACCGTTATGCCGACGTACTTCAACGTGGAGGAAGCGCCGGAGGGCGGGTTGAACACGCCGTTCTTGGGCTTTACCGTAATGAAGCCGCCGGAGTAGATGGTCGCCGCGGAGGTGCTCGTGTAAATGACGGGGGAGAGCAGCTCATACGCGGAAGCGATGTTGTTGTATGCGGTGGGATCGTAACCGTCGTTCATTCTGAAGCCGTAGCCGGATTCGTAATCGTTGGCTATCATGCTTATGAAGAAATCGCGCCAGATCGAATCGAGAGTCCAGCCCGTGCCGTTCGTCAGCGCCGTGTAGGAGTTGGCGACGGACGAGCCCGAGCATTTATCGATTATCTTCTTATAGATGGAGGTGCTGCCGTATCTCGAATACAGATACTGCGAGAAGAACATTACCTCCGCATACCTCGAAAGGATATCGGAATCGTTGTTGTTCCAAGCAGTGAGCGAGCCGCCCTTGTGGAGGTTGAAGGAGGAATTGTAAGCATACTCCTTGGGGGGATTTGTAAGCTCGTCGGAGGTGAAGGTATGGTCATGCCAGCTCTGAATGCGGTTGAAGAGGCCGCTGCCGGGGAAGCAGAGCTCCTCGGCGGAGCCGGAGAACGCCTCATTGAGCCAGGAATGCATGCCGCCCGTCACGGAGTAATTGATGAGGTGCTGGAATTCGTGAACGAGGGTGCCGTAGGAATCCTCTATGCGGTTGTAGGTGGTGCCGGAGGAATTCGTATAGGTGACGCCGGGATAGGTGTCGATATGGATTATGGGCAGGCTGTTGTAGGAGAAGTCTGCGGACCAGAAATAACCCGCGACGTAGCCCTGACCGGGCTGCCAGCCGTCGTCTATATTATAGAACAGTATGTTTATCTTGCCGTCGTTGTTGCTGTCCTTGAAATTGCCGTAGGAATAGGTCATAAGATCGAACTTCGAATCGAAGTTGTCCGCCGCCTGCTTGGCGTAGGTGGAGTCGATCTTATCAAGGGGATAGTAGGAGGAATTCGTAACGGTCCATACGCGGCAGTGCTGACCGACGTAGAGCACCTTGAACTGCACCGCGCCCTGCGAACCGGAGGGGCTGTAATTGTAAAGGTTGAAGTTCTTGGTATCGCCTACGCCCCAGGTGGCCCTTTCGGGCTCGGACTGAGGTATCTTCACCGCGGGGGTGTAATCCATCAGCTCCGTATCGACGTCGATTATGTAGGGACGGGCGTCGTCATGCCGGTAAGCGTCGCTGCCGGAGGAAATGCCCTTCGAGGAGGTGACGCTCGTTTCGATAAGCCCGGAAAGCGAGCCCGTCGAAGCGCCGGAGGAGGTGCTTGAGGAGGAGTTGTAGATGACGACGTAATCGCCGGTATAACCGCCGGTGGGATCCGTGTCTATCACAACGTTGGAATGTGTGCCGCGGTCGGGTATGACCTCTTCGTGGTATCCGATCGCGGAGATGGGTGCGGCGCTCATTACGAACAGTATCGTCATAAGCACTGCGGTGATCGTCCTGAAAGCTTTCATCGGATGCTCCTTGTTTTTCGGGGGGCGGAGCCCCCCATATCGTCGCACTCGCGGTGCGCACACCTAATATATCATATCTGATCCCGAAAGTCCACAGCATTTCCCGAACTTGATATATATTTAACAAATTTGCCATATTTTGTCCGGAGGTGTTTCCGGTGCGCCGCCGGGGAGTAAAAGAGCGCGCCGGGCGGGGGAGCGGAGCCCGGGCGGAGGCGCGGGGAGCGGGACCGCACTAAATAAATATATCTTGTTTTTATTGAAAAAACGGTTGATTGCGCTTTTGTTTGTGTTATAATGCAGATAGAAAAATATGCCCGCAACAGGGCAAGATAAAGGAGTACAATCATGGCATACGATCGTATTTACAACTTCTCCGCAGGTCCCTCCATCCTCCCCGAGAAGGTGCTTGAGGGCATTCGTGACAACCTCATGAATTATGAAGGCTCCGGCATGTGCGTCATGGAGATGAGCCACCGTTCCAAGGTCTTCCAGAAGATCATTGACGAGGCCGAGCAGGATCTTCGCGACCTCATGAACATCCCCGATAACTACAAGGTAATGTTCATCCAGGGCGGCGCGACCCTCCAGTTCGCCATGATCCCCATGAACCTCATGAAGAACGGCGTTGCCGATTACATCGTCACCGGTAACTGGTCCAAGAAGGCTTATGCCGAGGCGAAGAAGTACGGCAAGATCAACCTTGTCGCAACCAGCGAGGACCGCAACTACAGCTATATCCCCGATTGCTCCGATCTGCCCATCAGCGAGGACGCCGATTACGTCTATATCTGCGAGAATGAGACCATCCACGGCACCACCTATCAGCAGCTCCCCAACACCAAGGGCAAGATCCTTGTTTCCGACCAGAGCTCCATGTTCCTCTCCAAGCCCTGCAACGTATCCGATTACGGCGTGATCTACGGCGGCGTTCAGAAGAACATCGGCCCCGCGGGCATGGTAATCGTCATCATGCGTGAGGATCTCATCCGCGATACCGCCGAGCTTCCCACCTGGGTGCCCACCTACATGAGCTATCAGACTCATGCCGCCAACAACTCCCTCTACAACACCCCCAACTGCTGGTCCATCTACGTATGCGGTCAGGTCTTCAAGTATCTGAAGAGCATCGGCGGTCTTGAGGTCATGGCCAAGATGAACGAGCACAAGGCCAAGATCCTGTATGATTTCCTCGATCAGTCCAAGCTCTTCAAGGGAACCGTAGAGCCCGAGTTCCGCTCCCTTATGAACGTTCCCTTCGTCACTCCCACCAAGGAGCAGGACGCCGACGTCGTCGCCGCCACCAAGGCAGCGGGCTTCGATAACCTGAAGGGCCATAAGTCCGTTGGCGGTCTGCGCGCCTCCATCTACAACGCCATGCCCGAAGAGGGCGTCGTTGCGCTCGTCGAGTTCCTCAAGAAGTACGAAGCCGAGCACATGGCTTAAATAATAGGTAAAAGGAGATCAATAATCATGCGTATTTTAGCTTCCGACGGTATGGAAAAGGGCGCCATTGCCACTCTCCGTGAGCAGGGCCATGAAGTAGTAGTTCCCGAGACCACCCCCACTCCCGATGAGCTTTGTCAGCTTGTCAAGGAGTTCGACGTTCTCGTTGTCCGCAGCGCGACCAAGGTCCGCGTTCCCGCCATCGATTCCGCTGCCGAAGCCGGCAGGCTGAAGCTCATCATCCGCGGCGGCGTCGGCATCGACAACATCGATCACGCCTATGCCAAGGAAAAGGGCATCGAGGTCAAGAACACTCCCGCCGCTTCCTCCGACGCGGTCGCCGAGCTCGCTCTTGCGCACATGCTCTCCTGCGCGCGTTTCGTTTCCGCCGCCGGTCATTCCATGCGTGAGAACAAGTGGGAGAAGAAGGCCTATGCCAAGGGCATCGAGCTCGCGGGCAAGACCCTCGGCGTCATCGGTTACGGCCGCATCGGTCAGAGCCTCGGCCGCAAGGCGCAGGCCCTGGGCATGAAGGTTTTGGCGTATGACGTTTATCACGTTGAGGGCATCGAAAACGAGAACATGAGGTATGCCGAGATGGACGAGGTCCTGGCTTCCTCCGATTTCATCAGCCTCCACGTTCCCTCCCTTCCCGGTCAGCCCCTCATCAATGCCGATACCATCGCCAAGATGAAGGACGGCGTCAACATCATCAACACCAGCCGCGGCACCAACATCGACGAGGCGGCTCTGCTTGCCGCTCTCGAATCCGGCAAGGTCCGCTCCGCGGGTCTTGACGTCTGGGCGGAGGAGCCCTCCAAGAACGAGGCGCTCTACAATCACCCCATGGTGAGCTGCACCCCCCATATCGGCGCTTCCACCGTTGAGGCTCAGAAGCGTATCGGCGGCGAGATCGTCGACATCATCGGCAAGTTCTTCGCGTAAGACAAAGCAATTTGAAAGGAGCAGGGCGCCCTGCTCCTTTTTTTGAACGACCGTGAGTTTTGCAGTTCAAAACGAACAGTTCAAAAATGAGATCCGTCGAAAAAGTCGTTATGACTTTTTCGACAGCCCGAATCTCTTATCCTTCGGCGTCGATTATCTTCGTCAGGAACACCTCCGTAGGCTCCGCGGATCAGAAAGATATGCGATAGATCTCGAATGCTTCCGTGAGCGGCACGCCCATATAGATCGTTCCGTCGGGGAGCAGATCGAAGAACAGATCGGGATCCCAGAGCGCAAAAGGGTCAAAGGGGTGCGTCATCGTTTTTGCGACGGAGTAACCTTTTTCGCATCTGACGATCCAGCCGAAGCCCACGTTCAGAACGACCGCGCCGGAGCTGTCTATGCCGAGCAGTTCAATGATCATGCGTCCCTCCGGGAAAGGCTCCATACCCTCTATGGTATAGCTTTCGCCCCCGCATTCTATTACGGCGTTTCCGTTCTCATCGGAACCCGACTTTCCCGAGACGCGCAGGTATTCTCCTGCGAGCGCCCATGCGTTGTCATCGCCCAATTCGTAAAGGTCGAAGCATATTTGATCGCCGTCCATCCTCTCCGTTATCAGTACGGGGCGCCCGTCCTTGTTTTTCACGGCGACGATGCTATCCTCGCAGGGCTCGCGCATTTTGAGTTGGGCGATCACTTCGCCCGTCATAACGTCGACGACGGCGTCCGCTGAATAGAGGCGGCCTTCCGTCAGGCACGCGCCCGCACGCGCGGCCCCCATCCCCATATAAGCGAATTTGCGATAAAGGAATGCGCCGTCTTTAAACACGGTAAGGCAGCACCGCATATCGTAAATGCAGAGGTAATGCCCGTCGGAAGCTATCCAGCGCGCGCTGAGGTTCGTAACGTCCCCGCCGACCGAATTGTCTATGTAAAGTATAACGTCCTCCGGGGCGTCTTCGGGCAGCTCGGGCTGAATAACCGCGATATACGGCGTGAGACTCAGTATCTTTTCGGAGCAGGCCGAAAAATCGAACGAGGTCTCGCTGTCTGAGCCGCAGAGCCCCGCCTCGGCGGGGTTGTTTCTGTCCTCAGCGGAAAGGATAATGCTTTGTGCGATCGCCGTCAACTGTTTGCGGTCAAGCTTGCCGCGGAAGAAGGCGAGCTCGAGCTTTGCATGGCTTGCGGTATCGTAGGCGATGAGGGCGTCGCAGATAAAGCGGTCGTTTTCGCCTATGGTTTGACCGTCGATCAGTTCAACGCCTTCGGCTAACGTCAATGCGGGATGCACGGTGCCGTGATCGGCTATAGGCTCATACATTTCTTCAAGCATGATATGCCAATGACCTAAGCGGAACTCGGCATAGATCCGTTCCAGATCGTCATCCGCGGCATCCTCGTCGTAAGGGTAGGCGGTGAAGCAGCCGACGAGCCTTCCGTCCGCGCTGTAAATGTAGCCGCCCGTATCGGGGGAAATGTTGAGCGGAAGCTTCTTCTCATCGCCCTTTTCGGTGCGGAGCTCATAGCCCTCCGGCAGCTCGAAATCGACGAATATCAGCTTGTCGGCATAGGTGAAATTGGCGGTATGCCCGCCCCCGAGCGTCATCGGCTCCGTGCCGGCCGTCTGCTCCGCGGGAACGATCCTGATTATTCTCACCGCGTCCTCATCGCAGTGCATCTCATAAAGGTAATCGTCGGGGCCGACAATCCTGCCGCCGTCGGCGGTCATATAGGAATCCATGAAATAATCGATCTTTTCGCAGCGGAGGAGCCGCCCTTCCTTATCGTAGATCTGATACAGGCCAATATCATCCTGCCCTTCGATGGGAATCTCCTGAATGACGTAAAGCTCGCCGTTCTCTCCGACCTTCAGGACGTCGATCCTCGTCGAACGCACGCCGCTCGAGGGCTCCGCGGGGAAGCTCCAAATCATACCGTTCCTCGTTACGGTGAAAGTATCGTTCTCAAGCGTCCACTGCGTCGAATAAAGCCCGGTCACGCTTCCGTCTGAAAGGGATACCGCCTTCGTCTCAATGGAGCTCGGGCCGATAAGCGTCAGGATCAGCCTGCCGTCCTCCGCATAAAACTCCGATACGTGGGAATACTCAAGCATCCCTTTAAGCTGAGGTACTGGGATCTCTGAGGTCGTGCCGTCGGGGTTTAGTGTCACGATCCGCGAATCATAATAGGGGATAAGAACATAGTAAACGCCGTCATATTTCGCTGCTCTTATCGGTGGGGTTTCAAGTATCTCTCCGACTTTTGCGCTCCTTTTGAGCTGCCCCGAGGCAAGATCGTACACACAGAGCCTTGCTCCGATGGTATCGACTATGGCTATCTCGCCGTCGTCGGTGACGCAGAATGCTTCTGGGGAATAATGTACCATCTCCATATCCTCGATCGACTCAAGATAGGTCATCTCTTCTCCGAGCTCGGGGCTTGCTGAAAGCTCGTCATACGAATACCACTTGACGGGGACGGAGAGTATCTCCTCCGCAAACGTATCTACGGGCGTAGGCGCCTCCGTGAGCTCCGCGGCAAGCTCCTCATACAGCTTTTCTCCGAAGTCAAAGGTGGAGATCACGAACTCCCTGTGCAGACGCGCCGCCTCGGCGACGTCCTCCTCGGTCAGAAGACCGGCTTCATAGGCTTCCGTGATATCGAGGATATCTTCCTCGCCGATCTTTTGAACGACTATCGTGAACGGGTGCACGAAGATGAATTTGCTTCCGGCAACGTCCTTCACTTCGATTTCGCCCGTTTCTTCATGCGCAAAGCCTATCTCGCAGCTGCCGATGAACGCGTAATGGACGAAGGCCTCTTTTTTATACGTTTCCTCGGTGTAACCGAACTTGCGGATCATGTATTCCACGTGGATGCGGTAAAGCTCCGAAAGCCCGTCGTACGTCATCATACCGTTTTTGTAAGCGTATGATAAGTCATACACCCTCCCATCCTCTTCATTTGTGACATCGATGTGAAAAGAGCGGGGATAAAGGAATACGCGGTCGGCGACTGTTATCTTTCCTGCCGCATTCAGCATTGTTTCTGCGATACTGCAGCGGAGCCCCTCTATCGTGACGTCATACGGCTCAAGATACGGCTCGGCAGAGACGACGTGATCCCTTTCGCGCAGCCTTGAAGCGCAAGCAGAAGCGTTCTCTTCGCAGGGATCCTTGAGCACGATACGCAGACACTTGTTATATTCCTTTACGTCCTCATTGTTCACGCCATTTTCGACCAGCTCCCGAATGCTTTTTTCCAACGCCTCGGAAACATTCACGACCTCTATCGCGTCGGCCTCGGGGAAATCCTCCGCTCCGTATGTTTTGAACTTCAGGCTTTCCTCGTTATCTAAAACGACCGCAACGCTGTAACGGAAGGGGCTTTCTCCGTCTTCATTACCCGCTTCCGTCGGAGTGGGAGTATGGGTCGAAACGGGCATTATCGGCGTGGGGCTTTTCCCGCCTATGTGCAGGAGCGAGATCAGAGCGAACGAGAGAAGGAGGACTGCCGCAAGTGCGCCGAACGCTATCGCCGCCTTTGCGAACGCGGGCAAAGGCTTTTTCGTTTTTTCGCGTATCGCTTCTTTCGCGTGGAGCGCCACCGTTTCGGAGGAGCGCGCCTTCATTCGGGCAACGCAGCCGTCGATAAGGTCTTCATCTATGTGCGCTATGGCGTCGATCATTTCAGTGCCTGTCATTTTCGCATTCCTCCTTCAAGAATTTACCGAGCCGTTTTACTGTCCTCGAAAGGTTGCTGCGGATCTGGTTTTCGCCAACGCCTTGATCGAGAGCGATCTCGGCGAATGAGTGCATAAGATAGTATCTGCGGATAAAAACGTCGGACTCCTTTTCCGGCCGTCCTCTCAAGAAGCGGCTAACAAGCGAAGAAAGGCGTTCCTGCGGGATATCCGCGCCCTTTGGTATGCAGGACTGAAGCTCATTGAAAATACATTCCTCTTGGCTTAGGATCGAATCGGAAGGCACGGAGAGCACGGAGGCTATTTTCGCTGCGGTATCGAGGTCGGGACGTCTTACGCCCTGTTCCCATTTTGAAACAAGATGCCTTGAAACAAAGAGCTTATCCGCAAGCTCCTGCTGAGTTATGCCCGCTTTGGTTCTCGCCGCGGCTATCCTTCTGCCTATGTCCATACGGTATCCCTCCGTTGGGTTTTCTGCAAGTTCGTTATATCATAACTCCGCCATCCGTTCAAGAGACAGTTTGCAACACTTCCCGAAACAAAAGAGCAGGGCATGCGCCCTGCTCCTGATCCAATATTTATTTATTCCACCGTCACGCTCTTTGCCAGGTTCCTCGGCTTATCGACGGGGCAGCCCTTCTGCACCGCCATATAGTAGGCAAAGAGCTGGAGGGGGATGATCGCGCAGAAGGGAGCGATGAGCTCGTTCATCTCTTCAATGCGCCAGACCTTTGCGCAGTGGGAATCGACTTCCGGCATATTGCCGTTCGTTATTGCAAGCACGTTCGCGCCGCGCACGCGGACCTCCTCTATATTGCTCGCGGTCTTGGCGGCGAGGCGCTTCTGCGTGACGAGCGCCACAACGAGGGTGCCCTCCTCGATCAAGGCTATCGTGCCGTGCTTCAATTCTCCCGCGGCGTAGGCTTCCGAATGGATGTAGCTTATCTCCTTGAGCTTGAGCGCCGCCTCCATGGCGAGGGCGGAATCTATGCCGCGCCCAATGAAGAACACGTGCTTTTCGGAAAATTCGCGGCTCGCGTAATACTGTATCTCGCCGCGGCCGTCAATGAGCCTCTGCATGCTGTCGGGGATCAGGGCAAGCTGTGAAATGAGCTCCGCCGCGGTCTCTTCGGAGACCTTCCCGCGCATACAGCCCAGATGCAGCGCGGCGATGAACAGCACCGTCGCCTGAGTAAGGTACGATTTGGTGGCGGCGACGGCTATTTCAGGCCCCGCGTAGGTGAAGAGGACGTCGTCCGCCTCCCTCGCGATGGTGGAGCCGATCACGTTGCATACGGCGACGGTCCTGACGCCCGCCTGCTTCGCCATGCGCATCGCGGCGATGGTATCGGCCGTTTCGCCCGACTGCGATATGACGAAGAGCAGCTCGCCCTCCTCGAAGATGTGGTCGGAATATCGGAATTCGGAGGCTATCTCCGCCTCGACGGGTATCCTCGCAAACTCCGAAAAATACTTTTTGCCGAGCAGACCCGCGTGGTAAGCCGTGCCGCAGCCGACTATCCTAATGCGGCGCAGGGAGGGGATATCCTCCTCCGACCAGGGGAAGCAATCCGCCTTTATGCGCCCCGTCTTGAACGAAACGTACTGCTCCGCGGTCTTGCGGAAGGCGACGGGCTCTTCGCAGATCTCCTTCATCATGAAGTGCTCATAGGAGCCCTTCTTCGCGGCGTCGAGATCCCAGTCGATATGGGTGCAGCCCTTGTCGATGGGGGAGCCGAATTCATCATAGAACGCTATGCCCTCGGGGGAGAGCACTGCGATCTGCTTATCGCCCATGAAGGTCACGTCGCGCGTGTAGGAGAGCATCGCGGGGATGTCGGAGGCGATGTGCGCGCCGTCCTTGCCGAAGCCCACGACCATGGGGCTGTCCTTGCAGACGCAGTAGATGCGGTTGGGATCGTCACGGAAGAGTATCGCAAGCGCGAAGGAGCCCTCGAGCATATGGATCGCCTTGGTTATTGCGGGGATGGGATCGCCCTTGTAAATATCGCCTATGAGCTGGGCGATGACTTCGGTATCGGTATCGGAAACGAAGCGGAGCCCGCGCTCGGTCAGCATCTCCTTCAGGCGGATGTAGTTTTCGATAATGCCGTTATGCACCAGCACGAGCTGCTTTTTGGCGTCACCGTGGGGATGGGAATTGATGTAGGAGGGCTCGCCGTGGGTCGCCCAGCGGGTGTGGCCTATGCCGCAGGCGCCGAATACGGGCTCGCGCGCAACTATGGCCTTGAGGTTTGCAAGCTGGCCCTTCTCCTTTTTCATTACTATGTTTTCGCCGTCCCAAACGGCGATGCCCGCGGAATCGTAACCGCGGTAAGCGAGCGTTTCGAGCCCTTCGAGAAGTATGGGGGCCGCCTCATTGCAGCCCGTATAGCCTACTATTCCGCACATGGTTTATTCCGAGCCTTTCCCGCACAGGAGCGCGATTTTCAAGCTGATATTCTGCAAAAAGTATAAAAGAGTTTATGCCGCATGTCAAGCGAAAAATACCGAAGGGAAGAAGGAAAGGAAGACTTCTGCGCGAAAAATGCCCCGTTTTGCTTGAAAAAAGAGAGCACGGCCAAGGGTGCATTCACTTAAGGAGACGCAGGTTTTCAGCCGTGAAACCCAAACCGGCCAAAAGAGAAACCGGGGATGGGGCTTCCATCCTCGGTTTTTTTTGTTCTCTTACGGCTGTAAACCGCACAGCGCCTCAAAAGAGGAGATTTTTGTGCCGGACAAGGAGAAAAGCGCAGGAATACTTACTGAAGTCTTTCGAGCATTTTTGACGCGGTACGGCGCAAAAAGATCCCTTTTGAGGCTGTGTATCGTTAAGTGAATGCGCCCAACAAACATTTGCATTTTATATAATCCTGTGTTACAATAAAAGGCGGAGGTCATTATGGCAAAGGCGATAATCAACGGGCAAAGCATCAATTACGAGACGGCAGGCGTCAGCGATTTCAAGCTGAGGACGCCCGCGCTGCTCCTTCACGGCAACGGCGAGAGCATGGCGGTGTTCTCGGAATTTGTGCCGCTTCTTTCTTCTTCCCGCGGGTTCGTGCTCATGGACAGCCGCTATCAGGGTGCTTCGCAGCCCATTGACGAAACGGCGCCCATCGAGCTTGATTACGAGCTGATGGCGGATGACGCGATAAAGCTCATGGAAGACAGGCTCGGCATAGCGGAATACGATATTATCGGCTATTCCGACGGCGCGATAACCGCCCTTTACATGGCGCTGAAGTCCATAAAGGTGCGCAAGCTCATTCTGATAGGCGTCAATTCCGATCCTTCGGGCTTGAAGCCGAAGACGGTCCGCGCGATAAAGCGCGAGCTCAGGTCCTGCGAAAAGAGGCGCGATAAGGTCGGCGCGGCGCTCATGAAGCTCATGCTCGAAGAGCCGCATCTTTCCAATTCCGATATGGCCTCGATAATCTGCGAAACGACCGTCGTTTACGGGCAGAAGGATGAGGCGATAAAGCGCGAGCATACAGTCGCCATAGCGGATGCGATCCCGCGCGGGAGCTTCGTTGAAATAAAGAACGCGGGGCACGACGTCCCCGCGACCCATCCGAACGAGCTTGCGGAGCTTGTCCGCTCGCTCCTGTAAAAGAATAAAAAACATCGCCTCCGTGCATACTGTGCGCGGAGGTGATTTTATGAAACAGCGTAAAGACAAATTCGAGGAACGACCCGAAAGAAGGCATATCACGGAGCCGCCCGAAAGGGAGGTGCGGGAGCGCATATATGACGAGCCCATTCCCACCGTTATGAACACGGAATGGACGGGGCTTTATCCCACTCCCGAGGATACCGAGGCGGAAAACATCGCCTTCGGGGAGATCGAAACTCCGCTGACGGGAGAGACCGTTCGCGCGGATGAATTCCACGACGCGCCGACGGGGAGCTGAACCGAATGAAAAAAAGCCCCGCGGGGCTTTTTTTATTTCCGGGGTCTGACGTCAATCCCCCGTGATGGGCTGTATGACGGTATCCTTATCGAATTCAAAGCGGAATTCGACGTTCGTCAGGGTGGTGTCGGTCAGCACGCGGGCGAAGAACACCGTCTCGCCGGGGGGGAGTATCAGAAGATAGCTGCCATCCCGCGTCTGCAGGCGGGCGCGCGCCAGCTCCGAGCCTTCCTCATCGTCAAAAACGGCGTCTATAACGCAGGTGATGGGGAAGAGATAGGTATTTTCGATTATGCCGTCCATGAAGGTATCGCCGTATTCCTCATATACGAGTATGTTCCGGAACACGAGATAGCGCGAAAAATGCTCCGCGCCGGCGATCACGTTGCCCATTGCGTCCGTCGCCTCCCCGGCAGCGGAGGTCGGGGCGGGCGTTATGGGCAGATCGGGCTCTTCGGGGGGCTCCGGGGTCTTGATCCCGGCCCTCTGAGTGGGCGGCGCGGTTATATCCGAATGGATCACGGGCTTGGTGTTCACACAGGCGGAACACAGGCACAGCGCGGCGGCAAGCAGCGATATTGTTTTGAGCACGGCGCGGCGGCTCATTCGCCGTCACCTTCCGCAATGCCTTCCGCGGCTTCTTCGGCGGCTTCGGCGGCTCCTTCGGAGATCTCGGCTGCTTCCCCGGCGATCTCTTCGGCGGCTTCCTTTACTGCTTCGGCGGCTTCAGAGGCTCCTTCGGAGATCTCGGCTGCTTCCCCGGCGATCTCTTCGGCAGCTTCATTTGCCGCTTCGGCGGCTTCGGGAGCCTGCCCGGCGGGCGCTTCGGATTCGCCTGCGCGATCGTTCAAACAGGCGTTTTTGCCGTAATAGACCTCTTCAACGGGGGCTATTATATGCCCGCGCTTCTTTTCGGCGATGGCCCTTATCACTATAAACAGCACGGCGAGCACCACGAGCACGGCGGAAAGCACCTGCGAAACGCGGAAATTGCCCCACATGAGGCTGTCTGTGCGGAGCGGCTCTATGAAGAAACGCTCCGTGCCGTACATGATGAGGTAGGCAAGGGTAACGTCGCCGCGGTGCTTGACGAGCTTGCGGAGTATGAACCACAGCACTATGAATATTATAAAGCACCATACCGATTCATAGAAGAACGTGGCGTAATGGATGTTCCCCGCGCGGGAGGGAAGATCGGCACAGCAGCTCTGGGTGCATTCGTCTATCTTGACGGCGAGGGGGAAATAGGGGGGGAATCCATCCGAAATGACCTTGCCGTATGCTTCCTGATTGAAGAAATTGCCCCAACGGCCTATCGCCTGGCCGAGCGCTATTGCGGGGAGCGCAAGATCGGTGAGGGAGAACAGGTGCATCCTCTTCACGCGGCCATAGATGAAGAGGCCAAGCACGGCGCCGATTATTGCGCCGTAAATGGCAAGCCCGCCGTCGCGAAGGTTAATGAGGCCCAGCAGTATCTCGCCCACGCTCATGCCGGGACGGAAGAAAGTATCGAGCTCGAATACGACGTAGTAGAGCCTTGCGAATATAGCGGCAAGCGGGATGCAGATAAGGGCCGTATCTATTACGCAGTCCCTATGGAGCTTCCTGCGCTTCGCCTCATGCGAGAGCATGAAATAGCCTATAATAATGCTCAAAACTATGAGCGCGCCGTACCAGTAGATCTGGAGCCAGTCGAGCCCGAATTTGGAGCCGTCGATCAAAAACCGGGAAGGATTTTTCATATCGATATTCCTTTCAGATAATACTATCGCCCCATTATACTCCATTTTCAAATGAAATACAATGGGGCGATGTTTTCAATTATCGAAGCTTCAGTTGTTAAACCCGTTCTTTTCGAGGAAGAGCGCGAACACGCGGTCCAAGAGATCCGCATCCTCAAGGCCGGAAAGATCGCCGGAAGCATCCTCGCGAAGGATTATCGCCTCGGGCTCGGATGAATCATCGTCAACGGGAAGGAGCACGACGAACGAGCTTCCGTCAAGCTCTATCCTGTCCAGTACCTCGCATTCTATCTCGCTGCCTTCCTCATCGGTCAGAAGGAGGGTGTAGCCTTCGTCGTTCATACGGTGGATCACGCCTTGCCGTCGCAGCCGAGAACGTCAACGATCTTGTGCTTGACAAGCTCCTTGATGGCGGCGCGGGCGGGCTTCAAGTACTGGCGGGGATCGAAATGATCGGGATGCTCCGCAAAATACTTGCGGATGTTCGCAGTCATGGCAAGACGCAGGTCGGAATCGATGTTGATCTTGCAGACGGAGCTCCTTGCGGCCCTGCGAAGCTGCTCTTCGGGGATACCGACCGCGTCGGGCATGTTGCCGCCGTTTTCGTTGATCATCTTAACGAATTCCTGGGGCACGCTGGAGGAGCCGTGAAGCACGATGGGGAAGCCGGGGAGACGCTTTTCGACCTCTTCGAGAACGTCGAAACGGAGGGGCGGGGGTACGAGGATGCCCTGCTCGTTCCTGGTGCACTGAGCGGCGGTGAACTTATATGCGCCGTGGCTGGTGCCGATGGCGATGGCCAAAGAGTCGCAGCCCGTCTTGGAGACGAACTCCTCGACCTCTTCGGGGCGGGTATAGGAGGAATCCTCGGCCTTTACGTTGACCTCATCCTCAACGCCGGCGAGGGTGCCGAGCTCGGCCTCAACAACTACGCCGTGATCGTGAGCATACTCTACGACCTTGCGGGTGATCTCGATATTCTCGGCGAAGGGCTTGCCGGAAGCGTCGATCATGACGGAGGTGAAGCCGCCGTCTATGCAGCTCTTGCAGAGCTCGAAGGAATCGCCGTGATCGAGGTGGAGAACGATGGGGAGCCCCGTCTCAATGACGGCAGCTTCGACCAGCTTTATAAGGTAGGTGTGGTTCGCATAAGCGCGCGCGCCCTTGGAGACCTGCAGGATAAGGGGAGCGTTGAGCTCGGCAGCGGCCTCGGTGATGCCCTGGACGATCTCCATATTGTTGACGTTGAAGGCGCCGATCGCGTAACCGCCGTCGTATGCCTTCCTGAACATTTCGGTGCTTGTGACAAGAGCCATTGTTCATTCCTCCGTATCGTTTATATTTTTCGGGATTGTCCCATTCCCATTATAAACCCAAATCCCGGGAAGTGCAAGCCGATTTTTCGGCTATTCCCAAAAGAGCCCGATAATGATATAATGATACAAAAGAAAGCAGGAGGAACGAGCGGTGACCGTCTTTCCCGAAATGATGAAGGAAGCGCTTATTGAGGCGCGCCGGGCCGCGGAGGCGGGCGAGGTGCCCGTCGGCGCGGTGGTGGCGCGTGAAGGCGAGATAGTTTCCCGTGCCCGGAACGAGGTGGAGGAGAGCGGGCGGGCGTCCGCTCACGCGGAGCTTCTCGCGCTCGGAAGGGCGGCGGAAGCGCTTCATACAAGGTCGCTCACGGACTGCGTCCTCTACGTTACCATGGAGCCCTGCCCCATGTGCGCGGGCGCGTGCCTCAATTACCGCATAGGCGCCGTGGTATTCGGCGCGTTCGACAAGGCCGCCGGGGCGCTCGGCTCCGTCATGGATATAGGCAGCGGCGCGTTCGGGCGGGAGATACCCGCCTACGGGGGCTTTTGCGAGGAGGAATGCGCCAAGCTGCTCTCTGATTTTTTCAAGGATAAACGCGAATGAATTTGACCGATCACAGAAAACCGCTCCCGATGAGCGTAAAAGAGCTTGAGGACATGTTCGGCGTGACGACTCCCGATTTCGTTTTGGTCTCGGGCGACGCCTACATCGATCATCCCTCCTTCGGCACGGCTATAATAGGAAGGGTGCTCGCCTCGCGCGGGTATTCCGTCGGGATAATCGCCCAGCCCGACTGGCATTCGGCGGAGGGCTTCAAGGTCTTCGGCCGCCCGCGCCTCGGGTTCATGGTGAACGCGGGCAATATGGATTCGATGGTGAATCATTACACGAGCTCCAAAAAGCGCCGCGGGGCCGATAATTATTCCCCCGGAGGCAAGATGGGCCTGCGCCCCGACAGGGCCGTGACCGTCTATTCCAACCGCGTGCGTGAGGCTTACGGCGGCGTGCCTCTCATAATAGGGGGCATAGAGGCGAGCCTTCGCCGCTTCGCCCATTACGATTATTGGGACGATAAGGTGCGCCGCAGCGTGCTCGTCGATTCGGGCGCGGATATCCTCTCCTACGGCATGGGCGAAAGGCAGACCGTCGAGCTTGCCGACGCGCTGGCCTCGGGTCTTTCCGTACGCGATATAACCTATATTGCGGGGACCTGCTATATGACGGGCTCGCTCGAAAACGTGTATGAATATGAGGAGATACCTTCTTTCGAGGAGGTCTCGAAGGATAAAAAGGCCTACTGCCGCGCATTCATGCGCCAATATGAGGAGCAGGACGCGATAACGGGCAAACGCCTCGTGCAGAAGCACGGCGACCGCTGGCTCATAGCGAATCCGCCCGCCATGCCCTTGACCCAACAGGAGTTTGACGACGTATATGAGCTGCCCTACACGCGGAAGCCGCACCCCACGTACAAGGAGCATATCCCCGCGATAGACGAGGTGGAATTCTCGCTGGTATCGACGCGCGGCTGTTTCGGCGCGTGCTCGTTCTGCGCGCTCACCTTCCATCAGGGAAGGGTCATTCAGGCGAGGAGCCACGAATCGCTTATTCGAGAGGCGAAGCTTTTGACAAAGCTGCCGAATTTCAAGGGCTACATCCACGACGTGGGCGGCCCGACGGCGAATTTCAGAAGGCCCGCCTGCAAAAAACAGCTTACAAAGGGAGCCTGCAAGAACCGCGCGTGTCTGGGCTACGAGCACTGCAAAAACGTTGAGGTCGATCACCGCGATTACACCGAGCTCCTGCGGAAGCTCCGCGCCCTCCCGGGCGTCAAAAAGGTGTTCGTGAGGAGCGGCATCCGCTACGATTATCTGATGTTCGATAAGGACGATACCTTCATGCGGGAGCTCATCCGCCACCACGTTTCGGGGCAGCTTAAGGTCGCGCCGGAGCATATCTCGGATAACGTCCTGCGCCTCATGCAGAAGCCTGCTGGCGGTCTTTACGACAGGTTCTGCCAAAAGTACATGCGCCTCAATAAGCAGATGGGCATGGAGCAGTACATAGTGCCCTATTTCATGTCGAGCCACCCCGGCTCTACCCTCGATTCCGCGATAGAGCTTGCGGAGTATTTGAAAAAGACGGGTCAGCGCCCGGAGCAGGTGCAGGATTTCTACCCCACGCCGGGCACGCTTTCGACCTGCATGTTCTATACGGGGCTGGACCCGCGCGATATGAGCCCCGTTTACGTTCCGAAGGACCCGAAAGAGAAGGCGATGCAGCGCGCGCTCATGCAGTATTTCATGCCCTACTACCGCGATACCGCGAGGGAGGCGCTCATAAAAGCGGGCAGGGAGGACCTCATAGGCTCCGGAAGGGATTGCCTCGTGCCGGAAAAGCGCGCCTTCCCCGAACGCGCAAAAAAAGACGGCTTCTCCGCGAAGAAGCCCGACAGCCGCAGGGACTCTAAACGCGGAGTGCCGCAAGGGAATAACAGAGGTAAGAATAAGGGCAAACGATGACGGGAGCGGGCTTCAAGCATAAGCTTGGGGCCCTCTGCGTATCCCGCCGGATCGTTTGTCATACCCAGCTCAGTCGACCGATTGAATGAACGCAAGACCTACGATCTCTTCCGCGGCGGTCGCGGAAGCACTGCGGGTTATCTTAATGGTATACGTTCCGGATACGGTGGGCGAAAACTCAACTATTTCATAATTCGAATACTGGGTAGTGGAAAGGGCGATCGCCGTGCCATTCGGATCATAGATCTTAAGATCCAGGTTTGAAAGCGGCTCCTCGTTAATGGAAAACCCGCTTGAATGATTCCCCGAAAGCGAGTTTTGCTTCAACCAGAAAATCGCTGCCCTGACAGTTGTTTGCTGAAGCGTACTGATAGAAACCGTCCTGGTGATGGGGAAGTTCTCAGCCGCCCGCTTATACCTGAGATAAATGCCGCTATCAATGATCTCAAGCATATTCCTTGCATTAAGCATTCCCGCGCCCTGCTTTTCACGTATCTGCTGAGTGTTGGCTATAAGAGGATCGTTTGACTGGTCGATGGCCACGGCTCCCGCGGCAAGTAAAGCTCCCATTACCGACTGCCTTGTCTTCAGCATTGTATCCCGCTGGCACATCTGCGCTATAACTCCGGATACCTGAGGGGCAGCGAAACTTGTACCCGAATTACTGCCAAAGCCCGGGTAGTATATGTTTTCGCCAGATGCGATCACGTTTGGTTTTTCGGCACGGTTAATGTTATACCACTCTTCATATGCAGAATAATCACAGATCGAATGTTCTTCGCCTTCATTGGAAGGCTCAACAATGTTTTTATCATCGAAGCATCCCACGGTGAACGCATTATAAGCCATACCAACATTGCTGACGTAATAATCGGGATTAACAAATTTATCATAGTTTCCCGAAGCAAATACAATATGAACGTCGTGCTGCTTGGCAATATGATCGACCCATTTTGAGGACGTTCCATATTGACCATCGGAGGCAAATCCTGCGCTGACATTGATTATATTTACTCCAAGAGATAATAGATCTTCAACTTTGCGATAAAAGCCGGATAAACTTGACATTGCACGGCTGTAAAGTATTGCACCCGGTGCAATTCCGTTTGATTGACCTACCATTATCAGCGCGACCAAAGTGGCATGTGCAGTCTGTGAATCAGTTGATAATTTGTTTACATTGAGCAAATCGGAGTTATCCTGCGGAACTCCGGATTCGAGCTGCCCTATTTTTATGCCACTCCCGTCAAAACCTTCAGAATCCCTAACGTAATCGGCTTTCGAAATAGAATTTGCAACCTCTATACAATCATGACAATCCTCGTTAATAAATAGATCCAAGCCGCATACATTTTCGTCCTTAGATAGAAAATCAATTTGCTCTTTGGAAAGGGCAAGAATGATCATTGGAGAATACTCGCTGATGAAAACTTGTTTATTCTCATCAACAATGTCGTCTGCAAATGCCTGATTATGCGCCCTGTACTCCGCTGCAAAGAGTGATCTTTTGAGCTCAATTGCTCTCTGAAGATAATCACCATTGATATTAGATAAAGTAGAAGGAGAATCCATTTTTTTATCATCTCCTTTAGAAAGGAAATAGACGTTTGCTTCATTTGGATATAATTCGACAAATCGCTCTAAAATTGCCTCGGTGTCGATATCCTGAAGGATAACGTATGTCGGGATTTCATCATCTTCATTTGCAGCGTAAACCGCCTCCGCAAGTTCAGCAGATACTCTTTTGCTTGTTACTGCGGTTTCGCGGTTGTCTGCGCGAATCTGTCCGTTTAGATTGATAAGGATTATCCCAACTAGAATTAAGGCTGATAATCTTTTCAAAGTCTTTTCCTCCCTGTATTTAGATGACTGATTTGCTATGGTGCGCCCTTGATTTACATGTGTTTTTTACAAATTATCTCCTGCGGACAAGCAACGGTTATCCGCAGGAGCTCATGATCCTTTATCAGAAGTCTTGTATGCCGGTCACTTCGTCCACAAACAGGAGCTTATAACCATACTGCTCTTCAAAAGGGAAATTAAGGATCTGCTCTTTGGTCAGCAGCATATACTTTATCTGCCCTTGCTCCAAGAGCTCATAACCCAAGGAAGCCCACCTCGTTTCTTCTTTTTCCCAGTTTTCGTTCATGATATCCATTGACGTTTTTCCGTCCACGGTGCCGGATATATCGGCAACAAGATACTGGTAGTCTATGTACTTTTTGGCGGCAAGGAAGACTTCCCATTCCTCGGGGGATTTGGTTTCTTTCCAGATGTCATATTCGGCGTGCAAATAAAGATCGGACATATAGTAACCACGAGCTTCAACGGAGGCCTCGATATCCCTCTTCAAACTCTCACCGCCTGCCATACCGGCAATGATAGCTTTTTCGGCGTTTTCATAGGCAAGCGCGGTAACGTCCTTCAAAAACTCAACGATTATGGGATCGGTGTACAGCTCCCTGATTTGGGCCGTACGTTTTTCTTCCCACTCAAGCTTGTCGTCACATTGCCATGGACTCATCGAAATAATGACCGCAAACAAACAGCCCTCGTTTTCCGGATCAGCCAGCGCCTCTTCAAGAGCGAGTGACCTTTGCACAACGCCCCTTTCGGGAACGTCGGAGTCAATAATGCGTTTGCTGCCGGCATAGACTATTCGAGGTAAGGGCGTCGGCTCGGCAGTCGGTTCATCGGTCGGCTGCAGCGTAGGATTTACCGTTAAGAAAACGGTCTCCGTCGGCTCAGCGGAGGGGAGGGAAGCCGCGAAACCATTCACATTGAATCCGCCGCGGTTTATCAAACGGGATATTCCGAACCCCGCCGCAAACAGCGCAAGACACGCTGCGGCGGCATAGGCGAGGCGCATCGGCAAGCTCCGCCCCTTTTCCTTCTTCACCTCGAAGCTTCGAGCTTCCTCTATATGGCGGCCGCCGATCATACCGACCGCGTCAAAAAGCTTTTCATTCATTTCCATATCAATAGCCTTCCTTTTTCAAATGCTCCGCGAGGTGCTTCCTCAGCCGGAAAAGCCGTTTGGCAAGCCTGCCGGAGGAAATACCGCGCTCCCTTGCGAGCTCCTTTACGGAGCGGCATTCCCAATACCTTTCAACGAAAAGCACTCTATCCTCTTTCCCAAGCGTATCGAGCCATTTGTCTATGAGCTCCGCAAGCTCCTTTGCGCCGAGGCTTTCCTCCACGCGAGACGGGGAAGGGATGCAGTCGTTCAGTTCCTCGAACGGTTCGAGCCCGAAGGAGACCCTTTTCTTTGCCGCCTGTTTTTTGCGGAGGTTCAGCGCCTTTCGCCTTGCGATGCTTCCGAGATAGGCCGAAAGCGACTCGGGCCGGACTTCGGGAATGCTCTCCCATGCGGCAAGAAGCGTGTCGTTCACGACCTCCTCCGCGTCCTGTTCGTTACCCGCTATGTTTCGGGCGATACCGCGCAGCAGCCTGCCGTATTCTTGTTCCGTTTCGATTATCGCCCGCTCATCCCTCGAGCAGAACAGCGCGATCAGCTTTTCATCGCACATTCGGCGGCTCCTTTCCGTTTTTTAAAGGCCTTCACCTATTAAGACAAATTTTATAGGCCGATATTCCTCGAAAAGGAAAATATATTTTTGAGCTTTAATATCCCGCAGATTTACAAAAGCCACGGACGGACGACCTTCGGTCGCACGCGACATGGCTTTTTTCGTTTATTATTAGACGGGAACGGCGATCTGTCAGCCCTTGAGCTGACGCTCCTTCTCGAACTGGAGCATATAGAGCGCGTGGTACTTGCCCTCGGGGTTTTTCAAGAGCTCCTGATGCGTGCCCTGCTCGACTATTTCGCCCTTCGAGAGGACTATGATATTGTCGGCGTGCTGAATGGTCGAGAGTCTGTGCGCGACTATGAGCATGGTTCCTATGTTCATCATCCTCTCGAGGGAATCCTGTATGAGCACCTCTGTTTCGGTGTCGATGTTGGCGGTCGCCTCGTCCAGTATCATTACCTCGGGCTTGTGGATGATGGTCCTCGCGAAGCTCAAAAGCTGCCTCTGACCGGCGGAGAAATTGTTGCCGCGCTCGCGCACGACCTCGTCAAGGCCGTCCTCAAGGCGGTTTATGAAGTGATCCGCGTTGACGTAGCGGCAGGCCTCCATGACCTCGTCGTCGGAAACGCCTTCAAGATCGAGCAGGATATTGCTCCTTATCGTGCCCGAGAAGAGGAACACGTCCTGCAGCATCTGCCCGAAGTGCTTGCGCAGGGAGGCGATCTTGATCCTTCTTATGTCTATGCCGTCGATCAGTATCTCGCCCTTCTGGAATTCGTAATTGCGGCAGATGAGGGAGAGGATGGTCGTTTTGCCGGAGCCCGTCGCGCCGACGAAGGCCACGGTGTCGCCGGGCTTGACGTGGAACGAGACCCCCTTCAATACCCACTCGTCGGGGATGTAGCTGAACCAGACGTCGCGGAATTCGATCTCGCCCCTGACGTTTTCAAGCTCTATCGCGTCCTCCGCGTCGCAGAGGGCGGGCTCTATATCCATTATGGAGAACACCTTTTCAGCCGAGGCGAACGCCGACTGCAGCCAGTTGAACTGCTCCGCCAAATTCTGGATGGGGTTGAAGAACTTGTTTATGTACATGTAGAAGCTGACGACCGTCGCCGCGTCTATCATCTGACCCAGGAAAACCGTCCCGTCAAGATAGCCCTTGCCGCCGACGTAGAAGAGGGCGAGCACCGTGCTTATGTAGAGCATATAGACGAGCGGGCGGAATATGCCGAAAACGAGTATCTGCTCGCGCTTCGCCTTGCCGAGACCGCGGCTCTTTTCGGCGAAATCGCGCTGCTTCGCCGCCTCACGGTTGAATATCTGCGTGATCTTGATGCCCGAAAGGTTTTCGGAAAGGTAGGTGTTTATATCGGTCGTGCGGTCCTTCACGCGGCGGAACGCGCGGCGGACGAATTTGCGGAAAATGACCGTGAAGAGCACTATGAACGGCACGAAGCAGAGCACCATCAGCGTGAGCTCGATATTGAGCGCGAGCATGGCGCAGAGCACGCCTACGATTATGAATATGTTCTTCACGAGGTTCACGAGCAGCGAGGTGAACATGAGCGAAATGGCGTTGGTGTCGTTCGTGACGCGGGTCACGAGCTTGCCTACGGGGATCGTGTTCATCTGCTCGTGGGAAAGGCTCTCGATATGGGTGAACAGATCGAGACGCATATTGGAGATTATCTTCTGACCAATGCGCTGAAGGATTATCGCCTGCGCGTAGGTGCAGACCATCGATACCACCAGTATGCCCGCGTAAGCCGCGACGAGGGTGAAAAGCCTCGAAAGCGGGAAATCCTTATCGAGCATGGCGGTGACGCGGCCCACGATATAGGGGGAGATGATGTCGTACGCTATGCCGACTATGACTATGAACCCGACGAGCACGAACCAGCCCGTGTAGGGCTTGGCGTATCTGAGCAGACGGCGGATTATCTCACCGTCCTTCATGTGCCTGTCAAAGCCTATGGCCTGCTTCTTGTCCTTCATGAAGGCGTAAGCCAGTATGAGCACTATCGAAATGAGACCGATTATGCCGCCGCCCAGGAGGAGAGGATAATATTCACGCATTTTTCTTCGCCCCCTTTCTTACCTTGCCGCTTCTTCTTCAAGACGCTGGAGCTCGACCATGCGCGCGTATTCGGGGCAGGAGCTTTGAAGCTCATCGTGGCTGCCGACGGCGATCACGCGCCCGTCCTCCACGAACACTATCTTATCGAGCTCCTTTATGGTCGAGATGCGGTGAGCGATAAGGATGGTCGTTTTGCCGCTGCGGCTCTTTTTGAGATTGGCGAGTATGACCTTTTCGGTATCGGTATCGACCGCGGAAACGGAATCGTCCAAAATGAGGATGGCGGCGTCCTTCATGAGCGCCCTCGCGATGGAGATGCGCTGCTTCTGCCCGCCCGATACGGTGACGCCGCGCTCGCCGAGCACGGTTTCGTATTTTTCTTTGAATTCGGCGATATTGTCATGCACGTCCGCAAGGCGCGCGGAGTTTTCCACCGCCGCGACGTTGGGATCGTCGAACGCGAACGCGATATTGTTTGTGATGGTATCGGAGAAGAGGAAATTATCCTGCGGGACGTATGCGCAGCCCTCGCGCAGGGAGCGGATGGTGACCTCGTTCACGTCCCTCCCGTCTATGAAGAGGGAGCCGTCCGGCACGTTGTAGGTGCGAAGTATGAGATCGACTATGGTGGTCTTGCCGGAGCCCGTCTTGCCCACTATGCCCACGCTTTCGCCGGCGTTTATTTTGAAGGAGACGTTTGAAAGCGCGTCGTACTCGCCGTCGGGATAGCGGAAGGTGAGATCGCGGAATTCGATATCGCCGCGGACGGAGCCTATATCGACCGCGCCGGGCTTATCCTTAACGGTTACTTCCGCCTCAAGAAGCTCCGAAACGCGCTTCATGGAGGCCTTGCCGCGGGCTGTCTTTTCGATGAGCATCGAGACCGCCATTACGGGCCATACGACGGAGG
The DNA here is from genome assembly GCA_017394835.1 of Clostridia bacterium. Lineage (GTDB taxonomy): Bacteria > Bacillota > Clostridia > Christensenellales > CAG-138 > UBA3857. The sequence goes on along the minus strand of JAFPXD010000055.1, from coordinate 1,190 downwards.
AGAAATAGCCTATGTATTCTATGAGGCGGCCGGCGCTGAACACGCCCTCGTGCACGAGGTAGCCTCCGTAGCCCAGTATGACGCAGATGACCGTTTCGACGAGCGAGACTATGAGCACGTGCATGAGGTTCGAGATCTTGACGTATTCGACGTTTATATCCTCGTTCTCCTTGTTGAGCTCTTTGAACCTCAAAAGCTGCTTCATCTCTTTGACGAAGGCCTTTATGACCGCATAGCCGGAAAAGCTTTCCTGCGAGAAATCGGAAAGGCGGGAAAACGCCTGCTGACGCTTTTCCCACTTCTTCATCATGGCTTTGCCCATGAAGGTGCCGATAAGGAGTATGAGCCCCAGCGGGATGAGAGTGAGCAGGGTGAGCCCCACGTCCATCTTCCACATGTTCCAGAAGCCGAGAATGCCCAGAAACAGCGCGTCGAAGAACATGAGCATACCGTCGCCGAAGCATTCCTGGATGGTATCGAGATCGTTCGTGAAGAGGCTCATGAGGTTGCCGACCTTGTTGATCTGATAATAATCGCGGGAAAGATCCTTGCAGTGGTCGAACATCTCTATGCGGAGGCTCGTTTCGACCCTTATTGCGGAGCCGAAGAAGCACACGCGCCACAGGAAGCGGCCTATTACCATTACGATGATTATCCCTATTATGGGCAGGCAGATCTTATCGAGCAGGAAATCAATGGTGAAAGCGGTTTCGACGCCGCGGTACATCACGCTGCCCGTTTTGAGCCCGTCTATGAGCATTCCGTAAAGATTGGGTATGATGAGCTGGAAATAGTCCACCAATACGAGTGCCGCCGCGCCCAATATCAGCAGCGGGGCATACTTCAGGTAATAACGATTGATATGTTTTCCGAAAACCAAAGTTCCCTCCCGGGCGTAACGCAAACAAACGCCCCTTACACGCATTTGTCTTTATTATAAATGATGGGGGATTTTTGTCAAGCGCAAAATCACGCTCCTCGGGATGCGGAGCAAAAAAGACGCATGCTTTTTATGCCGAATGGTCATAAGGCGGTATTTGGAGACTTCCCCTAAACAATTAGTCTGCGAAACAAAAACTCTTTGCAAATGGTTTTAGCCACTGCAAAGAGTTTTTTGCTGTAATTACGGGGATATGTCTCGCAGGAGCGATCCTAATTTGTTGCGTGATCGCAGTTCCGCGCCTCTCGCG
>JAFPXD010000054.1 GCA_017394835.1 Clostridia bacterium | reverse complement strand
CGTACCCAAAAACAATTCCAACCCGATAAAAACCGCTGCTTTCCGAATGGTTCAAGATCGCTTTCAAAGACAAACTCGGAAAGGGCGTAAAGAAAGAGGCTGTTGCCTGCAATTTTCTTGCATTTGCAACAGCCCCTTTTTTTCTTTTTTAACAATGCTTCAGCGGCGAATGCCCGTGATCTTGAACTTTACGGGGCCGCCGGGGGTGACGATCTCGACCGTCTCGCCGACCCTGTGGCCGATAAGGCCAGCGCCGACGGGGGAGTTGTTGGAGATGCGGCCCTTGAAGGGATCGGCCTCGGTAGCGCCTACGATCTGATACTCAACGTCCTTCTTGCGGGTGACGTTGCGGAGCATAACGGTCGCTCCTACGGTAACGGTGTTGTCGTCGGCGGCGTTGTTCTCGATGACGATGGCGTTCTTCAGCGTCGCTTCGAGCTCGGCGATCTCATAAGCGGTCTTCGCCTGGAGCTCCTTAGCCGCGTCATACTCGGCGTTTTCGGAAAGGTCGCCCTGCGCGCGCGCCTCGGAGATGAGCTCCGCGATCTCGGTCAAGCGGACGTTCTTGAGGTATGAGAGCTTATCTTCAAGCTCTTTTTTGCCTTCGGGAGTTAAATAGACCTCTGCCATTTTTATATGTTCCTTTCAATTATTGTCATTCCGTGCGGGAAGCCCCGCGTAAGGATTATAGTTAGAGCCGCGCCCGCTGTCAAGAGAAAAAACGGGAAAACCCGAAAAAATCATTCTTCGCCGCAGCCCTCGGCGGGATTTTCGCCGTTTTCGGGCTCAAGCGTATCACGGAAGCGGTAAAGAAGCTTCATAAGCCCTTCGGGACTGCGCACCGCGTTCACCGCGCGGCGGAGCTCCGTAGAGCCGCGCATGCCCTTTGTGTACCATGACATGTGCTTGCGAAGCTCGGGAAAGAGCTTCGGATCCTTCTCCTCGAGGAAGAGCCGCGCATGCCGTATCGCCTCGCTCATGCGGTCGTATTCGGAGGGCGGGGAATAGGGGGCGCCTTCAAGCGCGGCGCGGATCTCATCGAATATAAAGGGGTTCCCCTGCGCGCCGCGGGCCACCATCAGCCCGGCGCAGCCCGTCTTTTCAAGCATATTGAGCGCGCTCTCGCCCGAAAAAACGTCGCCGTTGCCAAACACGGGCACGGATACCGCCGAAACGACCTCCGCGATTATCTCCCTGTCGGCCTGCCCCTGATAGAGCTGTTCGCGCGTTCTGCCGTGAACGGTCATCATCGCAGCGCCGCTCTGCTCCATAGCGCGGGCAAATTCAACGGCGTTCACGTGGGCTTCATCCCAGCCCTTGCGGAATTTGCAGCTAACGGGCAGGGGGGAAGCCTTCACCGCCGCCTCCATGAGCCGCGCGGCTTTGTTCACGTCCCGCATAAGCGCGGAGCCTTCGCCGTTGCCCGTGATCTTGGGCATGGGGCAGCCCATGTTTATGTCTATCATTGCGATCTCGCCGGAGTATTCGTCCGCAATGGCCTTTATCATATCCGAAACGATCCCGGGCTCCGAGCCGAAAAGCTGCACCGCGGCGGGGCGCTCCGCATCCGAAACGCGAATGAGCTCCCGCGTTTTTTTGCCGCCGTAAAAAAGCCCCTTCGCGCTTACCATTTCGGTGTAAGTGAAATCACAGCCGTGCTCTGCGCAGATGCGGCGGAACACGGTATCGGAAATGCCCGCCATCGGGGCAAGGACGACGGGCACGCTGTGCTTTTTGAATACGGGAAGCGTCACGGCGATGGAGTGAGCTGGGAATAATCGGGGGTGGGGAGCGCCTCCTCCATGGGTTCGACCTCCACTACCATGAGCTCGGAAATGAGCCAGCGCCCTTCGACCTTTTTCAAGCGGATCTTATAGAGCATGGAAGTCCAGCGGGGGAGGGGCTGGGCAATATCGTCCGACTTGGGGGAGCCCGCAATGGTGGGGATCCTCTCGATATAGGTCACCGTGCCGGACTTGGACCAGGGCATTACGCTTATGCCCTTGATGGTATAGCGGTATTCGTAGGTATCTATCGAATAATCCTGATAGACCGCGCTGTTCAGGAGCGCGTCCGAATTGAGGAAATCCTCCGTGAAATACTGCTTGAGATCTGAAACGGGGCCGTTCTCAAGCACCGTCTCCGCGCGCAGCTTCATGCCCTCCGTGACTATGCTGTACATATTGCTTATGTACATGCCCTCGGTAAAGCATGCGTAAATCAACCCCAGCAGAAGGCTCACAATGAGCACCGCGCGGAGTATGAACCATATCGAGCGCCTTGCAACGCCGAGCGCTTCGGGGTTGTCCTTCTTTTTAGCCATTTACAGCCTGCTTTATAGCCCTTGCGAGCTGGTCTCCGCAGGAGGTGGGGCCGCCGCCGCAGCTTATGCCCTCGAGCCTTTCGATCGCGAATTCAACGGGCATACCCTCCAAAAGACTGCCTATCGCCTTCAGATTGCCGTTGCAGCCGTTGGTGTAAACTATGTTGTGGAGCCTGCCGTCCTCAATGTCGAAATCTATCATGGTGGAGCAGGTGCCGGAGGTCTTGTAAGTGTAATGCATAATGACTCCTTTATTGTTGATTATATGGTGACCGTGCCCTCGAATACCCTTTCGGCGGGGCCGGACATGTAAATGCTGTTCTCACCGTCCCACTCGATGCGGAGGCACCCGAGGGGAACGCGCACGTTGACGATCTTTTCGGTGAGCCCTGACTTTATCGCCGCCGCCGCAACGGCGGTCGCGCCGGTGCCGCAGCAGAGAGTGGCGCCGCAGCCGCGCTCCCACGTGCGGAGCACCACGTTGCGCCTGTCCTCTATTTCGACGAAGGAAACGTTCGTCTTTTCGGGGAAAAGCTCGTTATGCTCGAGCGGCAGACCGTATTTTTCTATATCGAGCGAGCGCACGTCGTCAACGAATACGACGAGCTGGGGGATCCCCGTATTCACCGCGGTTGCGATGAATTCCCGCCCCGCCGCCTCGATGGGCTGACGGATGAACTGCTCCATATCGGTATCCATGGGAATATCGCCCGTCAAAAACCCGGGGACGCCCATATCGACTCTCACGGAGCCCACCTTTCCGTCGTTCAGAAGGAGTTGGGGGCGCTTTACGCCCGAAAGGGTCTCAACGGAGAACCCGTCGAAGGGAATCCACCCCTCCTCATACACCACGCGGGAGAAGCAGCGGATGCCGTTGCCGCACATCTGCGCCTGGGTCCCGTCGGAATTATAGACGAGCATCGCAATATCGGCAATGTCGGATTCCTTGGCGACGAGGAGACAATCGCCGCCGATACCCGTCCTGCGGTTGCAGAGCTTCCTTGCGACGCGCCCCATCTCATAGGGGGCGATCTCACCCTTTCGGTCGTCGATCACTATCATATCGTTTCCGAGGCCGTGGAGCTTGTAGAACTTCTTTTCCATATTCCCTCCGAACGTTTCGGCGGAGCATTCCCCGCCCGCATATTCACACAGTCTATTATACCTCAAAAAGAGGGCAGTGGCAAGCTTTTTTAAGGGGAGCGCTCAGCGGGGCTCCGAAACGAGCACACGGAAGCCGAAAGCGCCCGCGGGCACTTCGAGCTCCCCGCCGCAGAGGAAGCGCTCGCCCGTGAAAGCATCGCGGAGAATCAGTCCGCGGGGAAGGGGGCGGGATTCGCCCTCGCCCATGCGGAAGCGTGAGCGCAGCGGGAATGCGGCCTCCATTTCGGAACGGTTCACGATAACGACCGAAACGAGATCGCCGTGAGCCCGCTCGACAGCGAACAGATCGGGCCCGGGGCATATGAAAGAGGTATCGCCCAACCTGAATTCGGGGCGTTCGGAGCGCACCCCGGCAAGCCTGCGGAAGAAGGCGAGAAGCTCCGCGTCCTCATGCCCCCAGGGGTAGGGGCGGCGCGAGAAGGGATCGGCAAGGCCGGTAAGCCCCGCCTCGTCCCCGTAGTATATGCAGGGCATGAAGGGCATTGCGAACTGAAGGCACGCGGCAAGCTTCAACCGCTTTTTGCCGCGCTCCGCGGCCGCGCTTTCGGGCTTCCACACCGCCTGCTTTTCGCGGGGAAGGCCGCTCTTTACGGGCCCGCCCGAAAGCACCGAAAGCGCCCTTTCGGTATCGTGCGAGCCTATGAGCCCGAGCTGCGAGCGCATGAAGGGCTTGGGATAGCCTTCGAGCTGAGCGGTCAGAAGCGCGCCCAGCCTTTCGGAGCTTATGCGCCCGAGAAGGTGATCCATAACGGCGTCGCGGAAGGGGTAATCCATCACCCCGTCGAGCTCCGTGCCGTTCACGTAATCGCGCCGCTTTCCGAAGCAGTCGCGCTTTAATACCGCGTCCTCCCAAACCTCGCCTATGAGCAAGGCCTCGGGATCTATCGCCTTGAGCCTCTTGCGAAGATATTTAATGAATTCATCGGGCAGCTCGTCCGCAACGTCGAGCCTCCACCCGCGGGCGCCCAAACGCACCCATTTTTCAAGCACGTTCCCCACGAATTCCATATAGGAGGGGGTAAGCTCCTCCACCTCGGGCAGGGATTCGAAATCCCACCAGCAGCGGAAGCCGTGCCTGTATCGGGGCGAAAAATCGAACCACTCGCGGTAGGGCGAGGCGGGATCGGAATACGCGCCTCCGCCGTAATTGCCGTATCGGTCGAAATAGATGCTGTCGTTCCCCGTGTGGGAGAATACGCCGTCCAGTATGAGCGCTATACCGTTTTCGCGGAGCGCCGCCGCCATGCGGGAAAAATCCTCCTCCGTGCCGAGGAGCGGATCGATCTTCATGTAATCGGATATGCTGTAACGGTGATTATATGCGGATTCGAACACGGGATTGAGATAGAGAACCTCGACCCCGAGCGATTTAAGATACGGTATCCGGTCGATGATCCCTTGAAAATTCCCCATATAATAATCCTGCGGGGAATAGTATTTTTCGCGGTCCCGGGGGAGAAAATCGACCTCCTCATCCCACGCCTTTTCCGTGACGCGCCTGCCCAGAGCCCTGTGGTGGGCGATCCCTGCCGCAAGCCCCGGGTATTCGCCGCGCGCGAACCTGTCGGGGAATATCTGATAAGCGATCCGCCCCGCAAAGGCTCCGGGCGCCGTGAAATCCTTATCGTAAACGGTTATCCTGAAATCGTGGGGGAGCTCCTCCGTGAATTCGGAAGCGCCCGAACGGAGCTCCGCATCCGCCGCGCCAACGTAGTAAAGCTTCCCGCCGCATACGACGCGGAAATTGTACCATATCATGCCGGGCGCATCGGGAGCCGTTACATTGAATTCGAACACCTTGGCGCCAAGCTCAAACCTTGAAGCGCCCTCCGTGAACCGCTCGCCTCCGCTCCATATGCGGAGCACGGCGCGGGCTTCTTCCGCTCCGTCGCCCCATACGAAAAGGCGCAGAACGGCGCTTTCGCCGCAGCGCAGCGCCCCAAAGGGCTCGCGGAAGCGGAGCTTCGTCGAATCGTGATAGGCGTTGATCGATGGCATGGGGGGACCTTCCTGAATTTGATAAGGGGATTATATCACATTTCACGGCCGCGCTCAACAACGGATATGCATACGGCTTGATTTGGGCGGCGTTTGCGTATATAATCAGCGAAAAGAGGTATGCCTCGAAAGAAGGGAGACCGCCATGGACGAAAGGATCTATGATGCGAATCACAAATATGCAGGCAGGCGAACGAAGGACTTTTTCGGGAACGACGTAATAAAGGACAAAAACGGCAAGACCGTCGCCCGCTGCGGCGAGGATATGCTCGGCAATAAGGTGGTAAGGGACGCAAGCGGCAAGGTCACGGGCATATTCGGGCAGGATCTGCTGGGCAACAGCGTCGTGCGCGATCCCGACGGCAAGGTCAAACAGCGCTATGGGCATGATATTCTCGGCAACGAAGCCGTGACTGACGCGAACGGGCGCGTTATAGGCTATATCGAAAACGACCGTAGCGCGCCGGCCGCGCCGGCCGTGCCTGCCTATACCCGGGACGACGATGACGAACGCCCGGCATATACGGTGGTGAACGGCGTGAGGATCTATCCCCGCAGCACCGAAGAAAAGGCGTTTTACGCCGCGACGGGGCGCTTTATCCTTCCCGCGTGGGCGGCGTTCCTGCTCCCCGCGCTTTACTGCGCCGCGGCGATTTTCGTTAAAAAGCTCCCCGCTTCGCCCGCGCTCCTCATAGGCCTCCTCACCGCGGGCATATTCCTGTCAAGCATATTCGGCAGATCGGGGAGCTGGACCCGCAGCGAGCAGACGGGCACCTTTGTCACGAGCGTTTTACTGTTTTTCGCCTGGTTCATCGTATGGACCACCTACCGCACGCATTGGAACGCGGCAGAAAGGAAGGAGCTCACGGTCATCCTGGGCGGGCCGGCGCTGTTTCTGATCGCGGAGCTCATAGGCGGCGCGATAGGGAAGGCGAAGCATAAAAGCATCCGGAAGAGGATATTCGGCGGCAAATGAGCGCGACCGCGTGATTTTACGCTTGACAGACCGCGTTTTTGTGGTAGAATACTGACTTGTACAGGCTTTGAAGGGGAAAAGCTTCGTTAAGCTGCGAAAGAGAGGCGCGCCGCCGGCTGAAAGCGCGCTGCAGCAAGGCAAAGCGCAAAGTTCGCCCCGGAGCCTCGGATGTGAAGCCGCTTGGTCTGCGGTGCGTAGCTTTCGGCGGGGGCGCCCGTTACAGCGCATAAACGAGGCATGGGTCTCCCCATGCGAATTCAGGGTGGTACCACGGCTTCCGCGTCGTCCCTATGGGAACGCGGGGCTTTTTATTTTGAAAAACCGAAAGGAGTTTTAATATGTTCGAAGAACTGAAACAGATACGCGAGACGGCGCTTGCTGAGCTCGAGTCCATTACGGAAGCCGATGCGCTCAACGAGCTTTCGACCTCCGTTCTGGGCAGGGGCGGCAAGCTTACCGCCATCCTCCGTACCATGGGCAAGCTTTCCGCCGAGGAAAGGGCGGAGCTGGGCAAGCGCGCGAACCTTGTCAAGCAGGAGCTTACGGAAAGGCTCGAAGCGCGCAAGGCTCAGCTTGCAGAGCTCGCGGAGCAGAAGCGCATAGAGCGCGAGGCGATAGACGTGACCCTCCCGGGAGTCCGCAGGGCGGTCGGCGCGGGGGCGCTTAACCCCCTTACCCTCATCTATCGCGAGATAAGGGACGCGCTCGTGGGCCTCGGCTTCACCACGTTCGAGGGCCCCGAGGTGGAGTATGACGAATATAACTTCACCCTCCTCAATCTGCCTCCCAACCACCCCGCAAGGGATATGCAGGATACTTTCTACGTGAACGACAAGGTGCTTCTGCGCACCCATACCTCCCCCTGTGAGGCGAGGGCTTTGAAGACCCTCGATCTGCCGTTCCGCCTTGTGATCCCCGGCCGCTGCTTCCGCGTGGACGAGCCGGACGCCTCCCACAGCCCCGTCTTCATGCAGATGGAGGGCCTCGTTGTGGATAAGAACGTTTCGCTTGCCGATCTCAAGGGCACCATCGATTCATTCGTAAAGGCCGTATTCGGCGAGAACGTCGAATCCCGCCTGCGTCCCAGCTACTTCCCCTTCACGGAGCCTTCCGCGGAGGTCGATATTTCCTGCACTATCTGCGGCGGCAAGGGCTGTTCCTCCTGCAAGGGCACCGGCTGGATGGAGATAATGGGCTGCGGCATAACCAACCCCCATGAGATCGAGAACTGCGGGCATTCCTCCGACGAGTGGCGCGCCTTCGCCTGGGGCGTCGGCGTCGATCGCGTCGCATGCCTGAAATACGGCATCAGCGACATCCGCCTCATCTATGAGGGCGACGGCAGGTTCCTCAGTCAGTTCAAGTAATACCGCGCGAGCAGAAAGGATCAAATAAATATGAAACTGCCCCTTAAATGGCTTAAAGAATACGTAGAATTCAACGTCACTCCCGAAGAGTTCGCCGAGCGCATGCTCCTGCGCGGCTTCGAGGTGGCCGAGATAATCCCCGAGATGGGCGGCGTGAGCGGCGTTTACGTCTGCGAGATCACGAATATCGAGCCCCATCCCAACGCCGATAAGCTCCGCGTCTGCACGGTTGACGCAGGCGGCGAGGAGTCCCTGCAGATCGTCACCAACGCGACCAACGTAAAGGTGGGCGATCAGGTCCCCGTCGCGCTCGACAACGCCTGCCTGACCGGCGGCCTCGTCATCCATCCCACCAAGATGCGCGGCGTCGCCTCCGCCGGCATGTTCTGCGGCAATGAGGAGCTCGGCATCACGAACGTCGAATATCCCGGCTGCGAGAACGGCGGCGTAATGGTGTTCGGCGAAAGGCACGAAAACGGCGAGCCCATCGCCAAGGCGCTCGATATGGAGGACTGCATTTTCGATATCGAGCTCACCCCCAACCGCCCCGACTGCCAGTCCATAATAGGCATCTGCCGCGAGGCCGCGGCGGCGCTGGGCGAGCCCTTTGCGGAGCCCGAACCCAAGCGCGTAGAAGGCTATGGCGACTGCAGGGACGTTGCCCGCGTCACGGTAGAAAACCCCTATCTCTGCCCGCGCTACACCGCAAGGGTGGTGACCGATCTCAAAATAGAGCCCTCCCCCCTCTGGATGCAGAGGAAGCTGAAGGCGGTCGGCATGCGCCCCATCAATAACATAGTCGATATAACCAACCTCGTGCTCGTCGAGTACGGTCATCCCATGCACGCGTTCGACCTTGCCTGCGTGGCGGAAAACCACATAGTCGTAAGGAACGCGGGCGAGAACGAGATCGTCTATACCCTCGACGGCAAGGAGCGCGTTATGAGCCCCGATATGCTCCTCATCGCCGACCCCACGAAGGGCGTGGGCGTTGCGGGAGTAATGGGCGGCCTTAACAGCGAGATCACCGAGAATACCAAGGCCACCCTCTTCGAAAGCGCGGTGTTCCGCCCCGAAAACATCCGCTCCACCGCAAGGAAGCTCCATCACGTCACCGATTCCGCCGCAAGGTTCATAAAGGGAGTCGAGCCCGTGAACGCCGAGCTTGCGCTGGCGCGCGCCATAGAGCTCGTTGAAGAGCTCCATGCCGGCCGCGTAATGGGCGGCATGATAGACGTCTGCTCCGCGGATCTTGCCGAGAAGCGCGTCACCGCCTCCGTCTCCCACATAAACGAGATACTGAACACCGATCTCCCCGCCGAAAAGATGGCGGAGCTGCTTGCCTCCATCAATATCCCCACCGAGCCCGTGGGCGACGCGCTCAATATCAGGGTGCCGCATTTCCGCACGGACATCGAGGACGGCATCGAGACCGATTGGGATATCGCGGAGGAGGTCGGCAGGCTTTACGGCTATACCAACATTGCGCCAACCCTCATGCGCGGCGATACCTTCCGCGGCAGGATCGGTCAGGCGTTCCGCGATGAGGATACCGTAAAGGATACCATGGCGGCGCTCGGCTGTCTTGAGCTTTACAATTACAATTTCATCTCCCCCAAGGAGATACAGGACCTTATGATCCCCGAGGATGACGAGCGCAGGAAGACCGTAAAGCTTCTCAATCCCTTCGGAGAGGATCAGTCCCTCATGCGCACGGAGCTTGCGGGCGGTCTTCTTCGCGCGGCAGCGCTGAACCTCAACCGCAAGACGGGCTTCGGCCGCTTCTTCGAGGTGGGCAACGTCCATTTCGATAACGGCGACCTGCCCGAGGAGAGGAAATTCCTGGGCGTCATCCATTTCGGCGCGGAGGAGGATTTCTTCACCCTGAAGGGCACGCTCGAGGCGCTCTTTGAAAAGCTCGGCATAGAGAAGCTCCGCTTCGAGGCGGGCGGCTCCCCCTATCTGCATCCCACGCAGAAGGCGGTCATATCCGCCGCGGGCGAAAAGCTCGGCGAAATGGGCGCCGTCCATCCCAAGGTTCTGAGGGCCTTCGGCGTTTCCGCTCCCGCCTATATAGCGGAGATCGATTTCGCCGCCCTGCGCGCGCATATCCGCAGAGTGAGGAAGTATAAGCCCCTGCCCAAGTATCCCGCCGTCCAGCGCGACCTTGCGCTCATAGTGGACGATACCATGCAGGCGCAGCAGGTGATCGACGTTATAGAGGCCGCGAAGGCGAGGGTGCTCGTCGAAAACGTCCGCGTGTTCGACGTTTACCGTCCCAAGCTGCCCGGTGATAAGGGCATCCCCGCGGGCAAGAAGAGCATGGCGTTCACATTCCAGCTCCGCGCGGACGATCACACCCTCACCGATGAGGAGATCGGCCAGGCGGTCAACGCGATACTCAAGAGCCTCAAATTCCGTCTTAACGCGGAGCTGAGGGCGTAAAGTATCAAAAAGAGGGGGTGCTTCGGCATCCCCTTGAACTTACGGAAGGTGTAAAATGCGCAAGCGCATATTTCAGATAATCGAGACCGCCAAGGAAGACGACCGCCTGTCTAACGTCTATGACGTGTTCATGATGGTGGTGATACTGGCGAGCATCATTCCGCTTGCATTCAAGCAGGAATATGCTGTTTTTGCAGTTGTGGATAAAATCGCGGCTGTGATATTCATAATTGACTATTCCCTGCGTCTGTGGACGGCCGATCTCAAGCTCAAAAAGGGCCGACTCTCGTTCGTCATATACCCCTTTACGCCGATGGCGCTCATAGACCTTCTGTGCATACTGCCCTCGCTCACCGTCATTAGCGGCGCGTTCCGCGTTTTGAAGGTGTTCAGGCTGCTCCGCACACTGCGCGTCTTCCGCGTGTTCAAGGCCGTGCGCTATTCGAAGAGCATTGCGATGATTAAGGATGTATTTACCATTGAAAAGAAACCCCTTGCAACGGTCGGGGCGCTTGCCGTGGGCTACATCCTCATTTCCGCGCTCGTCATTTTCAACGTGGAGCCCGATATATTCGGCTCCTTCATAGACGCGGTCTATTGGGCGACCGTTTCGTTGACCACGATGGGCTACGGCGATATAACCCCCGTCACCACAGTGGGGCGCATCATCACCATGATCTCCTCCATATTCGGCATAGCGATAATAGCACTTCCTTCCGGTATTATAACTGCCGGTTTTATGGAACGTGTAATGGCCGCCCGCGACGAGGAAGCAAAGGCCGCGAAGGAAGGGGAGGGGAAGCCCTACCTGCTTTCAGAACCGGAACGCAACGAGCTCATAATGCACGCCGCCGAAGCGGAAGAGAACAGGATAGGCGAATAAGCATTTATTATGCTTTTACGCGGTTTACAGCCGTAAGAGAACAAAAAACCGAGGATGGATCGTCATCCCCGGTTTTTCATTTGGCCGGCTTGGATCTCACGGCTGAAAACCTGCGTCTCCTTAAATGAATGCACCCTTTTCGGAGCCTTTATTTCTTCGCCTGCTTTTCGAGCATTTCGAGCTTAAGGCCGGTATTGTAAAAGTCCTTCGCCGAGCAGCCCGCGCGTCCGCCGCCGGCGCAGGCGCAGGCACAGGCGCAGGCGCAGTGGCTGGCGCAGGCGCATGAGCTGTGAGCGCAGGAGGAGGAACGAGAGGACGAGCCTCCGCGGGAGGAACGGGGCGCGGGCACGTTGACGACGTGTACTCGCAGGAATGTGTTGGGGTTCGGCCCGTAGTGGTAGGTGCCGCTCGTGGTCTTGTCCTTGACTTCCTCGGGGACCTGCTCCTCGGTGACGGTCTCCCTGCTCTTTATGAGGCTCTTGCCGCAGTACTGGCAGTCGTCGCGGCCCTCCTGACGAGGCGCGCCGCAGCCGGGGCACGAATCGTAGTATTCGATCTTCTCCCTCGTGATCTTCTTGGTGGAAGCGGCGCCTCCGAAGTCCGCGGTGGAGTTGAATATAGAGGAGAAGCCCTTCTTTATTGCGCTTATGATGCCCACGACGAGCGCGAAGAACACGAAGCCGCTGACCGCAACGGAGCCGTCGCAGCCGTCCGAGCTGTCCGTATAGTAGGGATCGTACCCGCCGCCGTTATCCCCGCCTATCGTTTTGGTTGCGTCAAAGGAGTAGGTCTCGTTCGGATAAACGACGGACACGGTGTAGGTATCGTTCTCCGAAAGGGAGGTCTCCCAGGTGTAATAGCCGTCCTCGCGCAGGAGGCAGGCGGGGGAAACGCTCTTGACGTTCTCGCTGTTCCACTTGATTATGAGGCTGTCCACGCGGGCGTCGAACCAGCCGGGGGTGAACTCGTAATAGGTCTCGCCCTCGGTAAAGCGGTTCATCTCATACATATAATCCTGAACGAGCTCGAATTCAAAGGTCAGCTCCTCGCCCTCGTAATACTCGCGGTCAAGATCGAGCCTGAGGTATGAGCCGCCGCTCGAGCTGTAGCTTATGCCGGTTATATTGTCGGTCAGGGCCTTGTAGGAAATGCAGTTGGAGTTGGGTATGCCTATGCGGAGCCACGAAAGGGGCCCCTCGGAATCGCTGTCCAAAACCTTCCAGTTAAAGTGATAGAGCATCGTCAGAGTGCCGTCGTCGTTCACGTCAACGGTTATGCGGTACTCAAGTATCTCATCCAGCGCCTCGGCCTTCGCGGAGGGAGCAAAGCTCAAAAACACCGCGAGCACGAGCGCAAGAGCTAAGGTCAAACCCAATAGCCTTTTCATTACGCATCCTCCTTTCCGTTCTGCCTGTGTATGCGGAGCGGGCATTCGCCGGTCATCGCGGCGGAAAACTCCCTCCGCGCGGCGCAGGCCTCTCCGTTCCAAATATCCGCCCATTCGTCGGTCAGCATATTGCCGAGGGGCTTGCCGAAGAGCCAGCTCTGACAGGGCACTACGCTCCCGCCGGGCGTCACCGCCATATTCGAAAGGCACGCGCCGCAGGTCGGAGTGCTGATCCCGAGCTCCCGGCAAAGCTCCGCGCTTACCCAGCCGGGGGAGGTGAAGCTTATCTCCATGCCGTTTTCGTGGCAGTAATGCGCCGCTTCGGTAAGTATCCCGGCGATCTCCTCATGCGTGAGCTGCAGCCGTTCGGAAGCCTCGCCCGCCGCGTTGCCCGTGGTGATAAGGCCGGAGCAGGTAACGTAGATAACGCCCTTTTCATGCAGGAACTCAAGCGTTTTAACGTAATCGCGGTTGAGCGTGCAGAGCGGGGTATTGACCGAGAGCGAAAGCCCCGCCTCGAGCGCGTTTTCAATGCCGCGCACGGTGTCCGCATAATGCGCCGCGCCGACGAGCGCGTTGTGTATCGCTTCGTCGGAGGAGTAGAACGTCACCTGAACGCTGTCGAGTGAAGCGGCCTTAAGGCGCGCCGTAAGCTCCTTCGTGAGCAGTATGCCGTTGGTGTTGAGCCTCGTTATGAACCATTTTGCGTATTCGACGAGCTCGACCAGATCCTCCCGGAGCGTCGGTTCGCCGCCCGTAAAGGTGAGCTGCGGTATGAGCGCCGCGTGGCATTTGTCGATTATCCGCTTCCAATCGTCCGTCGAAAGCTCCGCCTCCTCGGAAAGCGCCTGGCCCGCCGCGTAGCAGTGCACGCATTTCTGATTGCAGTGCCAGAGGCCGTTCCTTGTCATGGCGCTCACCATGAGATCCATGCGGTGCGGCGCGCGCATGAACGGCGCGTATTCGCCCATTGTGACGTACTCGATGGGCTCCGTTACGGGCAGCCCGCGCGCTACCTTATCGAAGGTGCTCATTATCGTGAAGGCGTCCCTGCGGATGCGCTTTTTGCCGAGCATCGGATAGACCCTGCGGAGCGACTTGGCCGTTCTGTCGAGGATATTGCTAAGATCCTCCTCGTTTATGGGGCGCCCCGAGTATTTATTGATCTCGTTTATAAGCTCCATAAGGAGTATGCTCCAGGAACGGTTGACGGGGATAACGTCCTGCCCGTTGATTATGGCGACGCTGGCCCCGACTTCCTTTTCGAAGATCGCGGGCGGGACGAGATGGATCCTCACTACGCCCGGCCCCTCCGGATTGAGAGTCGTGTGGTACACCTCGCCGAAATGCTCCGAGGCGTATCGAAGCTCGCGTTTTGTTGTCTTCATTGAAAATACCTCCGTTTTGCGGTACTTGTTTCCAATAGTATATCATCAGCGCAGCCGCTTTTCAATATCATATTGGCGATCGCGGTAAAACATGGGTAAAAACGGGGTAAAATCGAAGCCCATGCATATAAAGCGGCTCCCGCGGGCCGCCCGAAAGGGCAAAAAAAGGCCGGCAAACGCCGGCCATGTCAAAGCCTTGTTCCTATTTCCGTTCTTCGAGCCCCAGCGCGAGCCGCAGTATAAGCAGCGCGTCCGAAGCGGAAACCTCGCCGTCGCCGTTCACGTCGGCAAGGGCGAGCGCCTCCGGATCGAGCTCGGCAAGGCCCAGCGAACAGCGCAGCACGAGCAGCGCGTCGGAAGAATCCACCGCCCCGTCCATGTTCACGTCGCCGGGGGCGAAGGTCTCTTCGGTCAGCCACTCCCCGTCGAGCCACGCTATCCTTTGGGTGAGCCAGTTTTTCAATGCGTTGACTCCGTTGTGGAAGTTCATGCCCCAAAGCTCGTTGTTGGGGACCTGCACAACGTCAAGATAAGCGGCCTGCTCCTCTATCATGGTGAACATATCCTCTATCAGGGTGCTGCGGTAAGCGGTATAGCGCCGCATGAGCGCCTGCCTGAATTCGGGCTCGGTATCCCAAAGCCTGTCCATCCACGGGTTGCTGCTGTTCAGTATCATAAAGCCGTCATGCGTGCCGGAACCGGGGCAGTCGATCACGTCGTTGTGCTCCTCGGACTGGTTGTTCCAATTCACCCTGCCGTATGCAAGGTCGAAATCCCAGGGAGCCGTCATGTAGATGTGATCGTCCTCGCGGTCCTTATAAAGCCAGCAGCTCGTCTTCATGTTGCCGTCTATGTTCTTGGCTATCTCCTGCACGATTATGAAATCGATCCATGAGCTTATATCGACGTAGTTATGCCAATCCTCGCCGCTCACGCCCATTATCGAATCGTGCACCCGCTGCATATAGTCGGTGAGGTAGCTCCTCATCGCGTCCGCAAGGGCGGGATCGTCCGGCTCGGGGGATTTGAGCACGAAGAAATCCTGCGAAATGTTCGCCCAATAGGGGCAGTCGAACCAGAGATCGGAGTCCATATCCATCTTCATGCGGATATCCTTTTCGATGAGGTAGCCGCCCGTCATGTTGTCGGCGTCCGCTTCCTCTATGTCTATCTTGTTTTTTTCTATGTCTATGCGTTCAACGAGGGTATAAACGCCGTTATAGACCCCGTTGAGATACACATCGACGAATTCGCATTTGGGAACGTAGTCGATCCCCTCAAGCCCCTGCCAGATCTTGTAGGTGATGTAATCGCGCATGAGCGTAGTATCGTGATAGCCTGGGATGACGGCGTATTTCTTCGTCTTGGGTATGCCGAGGAGCGAAGCCTTGCTGCCGAGCTTTATCGAATAGGGCTTTTTGGGGTAGGTCCAGGAGCTGTTGCCCCTGCCCTTGATCTCGCCGGAGCCTTCGTAATCGCCGCCGGGGAACTGCTTGGTGCCCTGAATGAGGGTGAACTGCGCTCCCACCCAAGCCTCATTGCCTATATCCTCAAAATCCGCTTCCGCGTCTATGTAGAGCTTCGGAAGCT
Source organism: Clostridia bacterium (assembly GCA_017394835.1). Classification (GTDB taxonomy): domain Bacteria; phylum Bacillota; class Clostridia; order Christensenellales; family CAG-138; genus UBA3857. The sequence continues at coordinate 7,001 of JAFPXD010000054.1, read as the reverse complement.
CCGAAACGGAGGCGTAGATATGCACGCCCGTCCATTCGGCAAGGGCCACGCCGTAACTCTTCCTTGCGGAATAGGTGTAAAGATAGACTCCGCCGCCCTGATCTGTCACGGCCGCGTTGGAATCGTTGGGGAAGAACCTCGAATACCGGGAGCAGGGGAGCCAGCCCTCGTCATAGCTCACCGTAAAGGAGAGCGTTTTCGTCTCGTCGAATACTATGCGGTTCCCGCTCTCGTGAGCGAGTATGCTCATGGAGCCCTCCTCCGCGGGGGCGAGGGTCACGCCTTCGGAAAGGCGCGGGGTGAGCTCAAAGGCGGAGCCGCGGGCTCGTTCGGCAAACGAGGAATGCGGCGCGGCTCCAACGAGCAAAAACAGCGCCGAAAGAGCGGCGGCAAAAAGAGTGCGAAGCTTTTTCATGTTTCCGTACCGCGGCTTTTTATCAAAGCCTTCCTTTCATCTGAATTCAGGCAACAAGGCACGGAGCGATAGGCCCCGTGCCTGTTTTATCACATCTTTATAAGGTACTGGTGGATGAACTCGTCTATCTCGCCGTCCATGACCGCCTGGATATTGCCCGTTTCGCAGCCGGTGCGGTGATCCTTGACCATCGTGTAGGGCTGGAATACGTAGGAGCGGATCTGGCTGCCCCATTCGATCTTCTTGAGCTCGCCCTTTATATCGGCCATCTTCTCCATGCGCTCGCGCTCCTTGATCTCAAGCAGCTTGCCCTTCAGTATGCGCATGGCGACTTCCTTGTTCTGGAGCTGGCTCCTTTCGTTCTGGCACTGAACGACTATCCCCGTCGCAAAGTGGGTTATGCGGATGGCGGAGGAGACCTTGTTTACGTTCTGTCCGCCCGCGCCGCCGGAACGGTAGGTATCTATGCGGATATCCTCGGGCTTTATCTCGATGGAGTTATCGTCCTCGGTGAGGATGGGGGTAACGTCCAGCGAAGCGAAGGAGGTGTGGCGCCTTCCCGAGGAATCGAAGGGGCTGATGCGCACGAGCCTGTGCACGCCCTTCTCCGCCTTTAAGTATCCGTAGGCGTTCTCGCCCTGGACCTCGAAGGTGACGGACTTGATGCCCGCCTCTTCGCCGTCCAAAAGGTCGAGCTCCTTAACGGTATAGCCCTGCCTCTCGCAGTAGCGGACGTACATGCGGTAGAGCATGCTGACCCAGTCCTGCGCCTCTGTGCCGCCCGCGCCCGCGTGGAGCGAGAGCACCGCGTTGTAGCTGTCGTAGGGGCCGGTCAAAAGCGCCGCAAGATGGAAATCCTCAACGGCGCGGTTGAGCTTGTCGAAAGCCTCGGGGACTTCCGCGGCCATGTCCTCATCCTCTTCGCCCATATCCATGAGGACTTCGAAATCCTCGCACATGGCGGTGAGCTTATCGTATTTGTCGAGCTTCGCCGAAATGGACTTCATGCGGATATTGACCTTGTTGGCGGCGTCGACGTCGTCCCAAAAGCCCTCCTTGCCCATTTCCGCTTCGAGCTGTTTCTTCTCCTCCGCAAGCTCGGCGACCTTAAAGGGATTCACCCGCCTGCTTGAGGGCAGCAATGACCGCCGCGAGCTGCTGGCGGTATTCATCCATGATGACCATTGTATTGCTTCCTTTCGGTGTATTTCGGTTATTTGTTATGACGCATTCTTCGGTTCTTTCCCGCGTCAGTTTAACACATATTGAATAAATGCTTCCTCGGCTTTCTCGCCCAACAGTTCATTGATTTCACCGAGCATGGGTTCGTCCGATGTGTAGATCGAGTCAAAAAACCTTTCTTTACCGAGCCTTTCCATAAGAAAGCCGACAAACGCTCCCGCAATGGGGTAAGTGATCTCGGTCGGGACGGAGAAAAACTTTTCGTCGGAGGCAAGCTCGCGCACGGATACGTAAGATCCGTTGTTCAGGAATTCCCGCACCCATTCACGGTTTGACTTTCCCCAAAGTGAGCCGTCGGAATACATCGCAAGCCCTTCGCTCAAGAACTGGTTTTTCGGCATACACAGCCTGTATGAAAACAGATGCGTTACCTCGTGACAGCCAAGGCACTTGACCTCGTCGTTATATGCCGCGAATACGTAATTCGGGCCGATGCATAGGCCGTTCGTGGGGTAAGGTTCCATCCCTTCGAACAACTCGCTCAGCGCCTTGCCGTTGTCATCCGGGGAATTAGTGAGCAGGTATTCGATCTTGAATGGAAGATCAAATCCGAACAGGACTCTAAGTGATGAATAGTCCCGTTCCTGTTCTTCGGCAATGGCTGTTATCTCCTTCTGCGCGGGAGAGCCGGCGGCAAAGCGGAATAAGTAATGCTCCGTTTCAAAGGAACGGTCAAGCGTATCAAGGGTTTTTGATTCGACTTCAACCAATGCGCCGGTCTCATCGTCCGTAACTTTCAGCATCATATGCGTATTTCCTCCTTCTTTTTAACGGCGTATCGGCAACCACCTCATCCACCGCTCTCTGTGCTCGCGGTCCCCCTTCCCCTCGGTAGGGGAAGGGACGATGGCCTGCATGCTTCCCTTTTTACATCCTCTCCGGCGCTTCAACGCTTGCTCCTTCCCCTATTGAGGGGAAGGGGGACCGCCGCCGCAAGGCGGTGGTGGATGAGGTGGTGGCAGCTATACGCAGTAAAAACTATATTGCATTATAGCAATTCACTGCCTTTCCCATCAAACTTCGAGTCCTGCGGGACAACTTTATCCCCTTTCAGCCGAGAATAAATATCGTTGAAGACGCCGGACAGATTCGTTTTAACCTCGTGATTTGAATACCGCAGCACCGTGAGCCTCCTGCTGTTCAAATATGCGGTGCGCTCGGCGTCGTCTTTACGCCCCTGCTCAGTATAGTGTTGTTCGCCGTCGATCTCTATCACGGTCTTTTTCTCGGCACAATAGAAATCGACAATGTACTTCCCGATCACCTTCTGCCGATGGAACTTGAACGGCATTTTCTTAAGACAGCAGTGCCAAACGAGCCCTTCTTCCTCGGTCATGTTTTTGCGGAGCTGCTGCGCAAGCGGCGTGAGCTTTGGATCGTTGCGATTCATACTGCCTCCGTTGGAGCGATCGGCGAATTCGTTTTTTTGCTTACTTCCGGCAAAACATACGACCACCTCATCCACCGCTCGTTCCTCGCGGTCCCCCTTCCCCTCGGTAGGGGAAGGAACGCCGGCCTGCATGCTTCCCTTTTTACATCCTCTCCGGCGCTTCAACGTCTGCTCCTTCCCCTATTGAGGGGAAGGGGGACCGCCGCCGTAAGGCGGTGGTGGATGAGGTGGCGGCAGCTGCTCGCGGGGTGCTTTTTTACATCCTCTCCGGCGCTTCGATACCCACAAGGTACAGCCCCGTCTTAATGGCGATCCTTGCGGCGTCGGTCACGGCGAGGCGGGCGTTCCTAACGCCCTCGTTCTCGTCCATGATGCGGTTCTCGAAATAGAACTTGTTGAAGGCGGAGCAGATCTCTATCACGTTCCTTGAAATGAGGTAGGGCTCGTACTTCTCCGCGGCGCTCTCTATCGCGGCGGGAAGCGTCTGCATGGCCTTTATGAGCGCAGCGGTGCTCTCGTTATCGAGGCAGCTCCAATCCGCCTTTTCGGGATCGTAACGATCCGCCTTGCGGAGAACGGAGCAGCAGCGCGCGTGGGTGTACTGCGCGTAGGGCGCGGTCTCGCCCTCGAAATTCAAAGCCTTTTCCCAACTGAACGTGAAGTCCTTTATCCTCGAGGAATAGAGCGGCCCCCATACGACGGCGCCGACGCCCACCTGCCGCGCGACCTCGTCCATATCGGCAAGATCGGGGCTCTTTTCGGTCATTATGGCCTTGGTCTTCTCTATGGCCTTCATGAGCACGTCCTCGAGATAGATGGCGTTGCCCTTCCTTGTGGAGAAGGTCATATCCGCCATGGAGATCATGCCGAAATTGACGTGCACGCAGTCCTTCGCCCAATCGTAACCCATGAGCTCCAGAGTTTTGAACACCTGCCTGAAATGGAGGTTCTGCTGATAGGCTACGACGTAAAGGTTTTTATAGAAGTCGTAAGTGTTTTTGCGGTAGATCGCGGCGGTGATGTCGCGGGTCGGGTAGATGGTGCCGCCGTTCGATTTCAGTATGAGGCAGGGGGGCATATCGTATGCCGAAAGATCGACTATCGTCGCGCCGTTATCGACGGTCGTAACGCCCTTGTCGGCAAGCTCCTTTATGACGGCGGGCATCTTGTCTTCATAGAAGGCTTCGCCGTTGTAGCTGTCGAACTCGACGCCCAGCAGCTTATAGACCCTTTCGGCCTCCTTCAGGGTCAGCTCCTTGAACCACTGGTAAAGCTCCCAGTTTTCGGGATCGTGCAGCTCTATGGAGCGGAACGCGGCGCGCGCCTCGTCGTCAAGCGAAGGATCCTTTTCCGCCTCCTGATGGAACCTGACGTAAAGATCCACGAGCTCGCGGGTAGGCGATGCGGCGTTCTCTATCTTTTCCCTGTCGCCCCATTTTTTATAGGCGACGAGCATCTTGCCGAACTGAGTGCCCCAGTCGCCCAGATGGTTTATGCGGACGGGGGAATACCCCAGATGGCGGAATATCCTCGAAAGCGAATGCCCGAGCACCGTCGTCGTGATATGATGTATGCCGAAGGGCTTGCAGATATTGATGGAGGAGAAATCTATGCAGACGTTCCTGCCCGCGCCCTCATCGGAAGAGCCGTATTTGCCGCCCTCGGAAAGGACGCGCAGAACGGTCTTTTTCGCTTCGCCGCTCCTGTCGAGAAAGAAATTCAAGTACCCGCCCAGAGCCTCCGCGCGGACGATGCCGGGGAAGCCCGAAAAGCCTTCGGCAAGCTCGGCGGCTATCGCGGGGGGCGCTTTGCGGAGCGACCGCGCGAGCTTGAAGCAGGGCAGAGCTATGTCGCCCTTATCGGGGGAGGGGGGCGTTTCGAAAAAGCCCGCAAGCTCCTCCGCGGGGACTCCCGTGAGCGCCGCCGCCTTTTCGGCTATCTGCTGTTTTATTTCCATGGGGCACATACCTCCAGTATAAATCTATCATCCCTCATTATAGCATAAATATTTGTTGTTGCCAATAGCGATTTTATTTGCTATAATAGAGCAGTATGGAAAAGAATGTGCAAAATTCGAATATGAGCGAGATGGAAAAAGCAGAACGCCGCCGCAGGAACAGGCTCTTCAACACGGTGCTCTACTGTATTTCCGCGTGCCTCGTTTTATTCGGCATATTCATCATTTTGAGGGAAAAGACGGATATCTTCAGTAAAAACAGCGCCGTCACCCCTCAGGCGACCTTCCCGCCGGAAGTTTCCATCCCCACCAACACTCCCGCCGCAACCGCGCACGTGACCGAGGATATCGCGTCCGTCGCCCCCTTGCCATCCCAAACGCCGCCGCCCACCCCGGAGCCGACGGCGCCTCCGCCGTCCCCGCCCGTAAGCGTCGCTTTTATCGACTATGATATTGCCGTCAAGGTCGAGCCCGTGGGCGTGAACGACAAGGGCGAGATGGATACCATCCCCCGTTACGATATTGCGGGCTGGTATATGTACGGCGCGTGCCCGAACCAGGTCGGCAATTGCATAATCGCGGGGCATAACCGATACGGCGGGCAGAAGGGGCTCTTCGCTATACTGCATAACGGCATGAAGGAGGGCGACAGGGTCTCCGTCACAATGGAAAACGGCGAAACGATCTTTTACCGGGTCGTTTCCCTCAACAGATACCGCTATGATTCCGTTCCCGCGGAGGTCATGGCGCCGAGCCCGGATCAAAGGCTCACACTCATCACCTGTTTGGGTGATTACGATTGGGATCTGCACATGTCAAAGACGCGCGTCGTCGCCGTGTGCGAGCCCGTGGATGAACAATAAAATTACCGAATTTAAGGAGGATTTTCAATATGTCCGGACATTCCAAATGGGCCAATATCAAGAACAAGAAGGAAAAGACCGATAACGCAAGGGGCAAGATCTTCACCAAGATCGGCCGTGAGATAGCCATAGCCGTCAAGGAGGGCGGAGGCGATCCCGCCAACAACTCCAAGCTGCGCGACGTCATCGCCAAGGCGAAGGCGGCGAATATGCCCAACGACAACATCAACCGCTCCATCAAGAAGGCCGTCGGCGAAGGCGCGGGCGTGAACTATGAGGAAGGCACCTATGAAGGCTACGGTCCCGCCGGCATCGCGCTGATCGTTGAGGTCGTTACGGACAACAAGAACCGCACCGCCGCCGAGCTTCGCCATATCTTCGATAAGTACGGCAACGGCATGGGCAACTCCGGCTGCGTTTCCTATATGTTCGACAAGAAGGGCGTTATCGTTATCGAGCGCACCTCCGATCTCGATGAGGACGAGCTCATGATGGCGGCTCTCGACGCGGGCGCCGAGGATTTCGTTCCCCAGGACGATTGCTTCGAGGTCTATACCGCTCCCAACGATTACTACGCCGTCCGCGAGGCGCTCGAGGGCATGGGCCTCAATATCCTCTCCGGCGAGGTCGAGATGATCCCCCAGACCACCGTTGACGTTACCGACCCCGAAATGGTCATGAAGGTCGAGCGCCTGCTCGAAATGTTCGACGATGACGACGACGTTCAGAACGTCTATCATAACGCGAACCTTCCCGAGGAGGAAGAGGAGGACTGATCCCAAAACGATTGCCCGGGGCATAAGCCCCGGGCTTGTTTTATGCTTTGGGCCGTGAACGGCGCAGGAGCCTCTCTCCTCCCGCCGCCACGGCGGGCAGGCAAAAACCATACTGAGGTTTATGAGCTTTAAGCTCATAAAATAGCACCCCGCGAGGGTTTTCCTTCGCGGGGTTTTATAAGTTCGCACGGGCGGGCGGGGGGACGCCGCGCCTCATGCGGACTTATCGTTATCCGGCGCACCGGGGGAGGGAACCCGATGCGCCGCCGCAAACCGCGTTCAGCCGCGGATCGCTTCATTCATTGAGGTTCAGTTCCCGCGCCTGCGGAGGCATACGGCCGCCGCGCCGCCCATTATG
>JAFPXD010000053.1 GCA_017394835.1 Clostridia bacterium | reverse complement strand
GCGTACCCAAAAACAATTCCAACCCGATAAAAACCGCTGCTTTCCGAATGGTTCAAGATCGCTTTCAAAGACAAACTCGGAAAGGGCGTAAAGAAAGAGGCTGTTGCCTGCAATTTTCTTGCATTTGCAACAGCCCCTTTTCATTTCTTTCAAAAAAGAAAGAATGCGGCTTGCATTACGAAATGATATACAGTATAATATAACAAACCGAACCAAAGGAGGTATGCATATGTTATGCTCGAGTTGCGGCAGAAGGCTTCCGGACGACGCCGAATACTGCGATAACTGCCATGCGCCGACGCCTCTTGCCGCCGAAAGCGGGGGCAAAGAGCCGGTATCGGATACGGCTGTACGGCAAGCTCTGCCCGCCGCGGATTCGCCTATGGCGGAGGACGAGCCGCAAAGCCTGAGCCTTGCCGCGGCAGAAGCCGCAGGCGAGACTGCGCTTGGCGTTATCGGAGGGGAGCTCAAGGATGCGGCGAACGCAATGATACCCGGCCCGGCCAAGGCGATCGGAGACGGGATAAAGAGCCTCTTTTCCTCGATAGGAGCGGCGCTCAAGGACCCGAAGAGCCTTATACCCGCGTTCATATTGGCGGGGATCTGGCTCGTTATCAACATACTGAGGACCTGCGGGGTCTATCCCGCGTCCGTAAAAGCGCTTTCGTTCCTTTCCTTCGCAGAGGGCGGAACGAACGGAGGCTTTATCGGCGCAGTGGGCGGTCTCATTGGAAAGGGCGCTTTAGTCGGCGCGGTCACCTCGCTCATCGGTCTTTTTACCGCGCAGGAAAAGAGCGAAAAGCGTTCGTTCGGCGAATCACTCAAGGGAGCCTTCGGCTTCGATCTCAATAACGTCTGGCCGTACGTGCTTGGGGCAGGAGTCGCCTTTTTCCTTTTCCTGTTCATTTCGGGCGGTGCAGTGCGCACCGCGTTTATGGGCGGCGCGGCGGCCTCGTATCTTTCCGCGAGGGCGGCGAACAGGAACGGCTTCCTCAAAAAGCTCATAGGATCGTTCGGCTCAAAGAGCAGCGGGAATACGGGCAAAGGCGCGCATGGCTTCATATCCGGCCTCGCCTCGGGCTTCGGAGTCTCCTCGCTCATAGGTCTTTCCGATATCGATCTCATACTGATAATACTTGGCGCAGTGCTTGTCTTAGGAGGGGCTGTAATGATGATCCTGAAGGCAGCGGGCGTTCTTAATAAGGGAAAGGAGGCGGCCGCACAATGAAGAAGCTTTTTGCAGGGTTATTGCTTTCGCTGATGCTGCTTTCGATATTGAGCATTCCGGTGCTAGCCGCAAGCGCCTTCCCGTTTGAGGAATTCAAGCAGGACGGCTGGTTCATGAAAGTCAAAACGTCCGATCTTTCCGCCAAGGAATCGTTCCCGCAGGGCTATATGCTTGACGGATCTGCCGAATACACCGGATGGAACGCAGACTCATCAAGGTCGCATCCGCTCTACATCCAATCGGCCAACGTCAAGTTCCGCCTTCCCGATAAGCTGTATGACGGGGCCGGCCAGTTCTGGGGAGATAAATATGAGGCTTCATGGGATAAGTTGTATGATGAGCATACCACCTATCGGAATGCCTACAACCAGCCCGTTCGGAAGACGAACGCCATAGGATATCATTATTCAGTCGGCGCGAGCGTAAGTATGCTCGCAGTGGAAGGAAAGAATACCAAGGAAGAGAGCGCAGCTGCTGCCGCGGAGGCGCAAAAGACCGAATGGGAGGAGCTCATCGCCCGTGAAGGGACCGATATCTATGACTATTCCGTGAGCACGGAGCCCGTTGAAAACGGAATTGCGGTGATATTGTCAAAAAAACGCACGGTTGAATACGATCAGGATGATGAGATAACCCTGGATCTGACTGTATCCGGCCATTATATCGAGGAATTGGAAGAAGTCTTGGAGTATGTATTCTTCTATGCACCGGAATTGGAAGACATTTATTTTAAGATCTTCTGTTCCGAGCGTAATTCCTACTTGCATGACATCGAGGATTCGGGTTACGGAGACTACGAGAGTTATATCTCCGAATACCGCGCACAATGGGAGGAGCTTAAGTCGAACGATTTCGTCAGACAGCTCCGCAGCTGGCGCTCGTTCTTCGAAACAAGCTGGGAGGAGCCCGAGATATCCCCTGCATATCATGCCGCGGAGACGAAGACGACCGAGGAGCCCGGAAACATCCATTCCGGAACCACGCAAGAGGCAGGGGAGGATCCCGGCGAGGATGATGGCGTATCCGTGCCTGCCGCGATAGTGATAGGAGTGCTCGGCGCGGGCGCGGCTATAGCCGGCGCCGCTGCTGTCTCGAGCGGAGACGGAGACGACGAGGACGGTAAGCACAGCACGTATAAGATGTACGTTCAGAAGGACTTCGGGAACGCGATACGCCGCGGAGCGGATAAGCTCTCTGTGATACGCGCCCGCATGGCGGAGGTCACGGCAAACGGCGCGGAGCACGACAGGGACGATCTGACGGCCATGATATCCGTTTCCGGAGAGGGGATGAATATCGAAAGCGCCGTGCTTTCCGGCAGGTATGTCGAGGCGATGGTGCGCGTGCACGAGGAGTACTCCGAGGATTCGGCGAGCATCGTGTTTACGTTCAACGGAGAGGGAGGCACATTTGAAAACAAGGTAGTATTCCGCGTCGTTGACGGGCCGAGGCTCAGGTTTATGGAGGAGACTCCCGAGGGATACGTTCCCTATCACGAGAACTGCGGCATAAACGCCATCCCCGGCGACGGCTTCACATATACGAGGCTCTTCATGATAGAGGACGCGACGAAAACGCCCTCGATCGATGACATATCCGCTGTCGATACCGGTGAATTCGACGTCAGCTTCGAGCCGACCGGCACCCCGACTGTTTACAAGATGCATGTCAGGAACAACACATCCGCACAGCCCGAGCACGACTTGTTCGCAAGGGCTTCGGAGAAGAACTTCGATATCCGCGTGAATGTCGAAGGTGAGAGCAAGCCCGTGCTTGGCCACGTCGGGGTGAGTCTCTATCCTGAGGGCATAACGATCGCCTCGGATCAGGAGGGAAAGAAGAACGACGTGAAATACGTCCGCGTCCGGGCTTACGAGAAGGATCACGTCGGCGACCTCGACAAGAAATGGCAGGTCAGCCAGATAAAATTCACGCTCGCCGTAAAGGACGGGGATAAGGCTGTGATAGATCCCGGGGAAGCGAAGTACAGCTTTGAAAAGCTCAGGGGCGCGGGCGGTCTCGGCATGCGCGCCGACAAGGAGCAGGCCCTTGCCGAGAAATACGAGTATAAGGAAGCGTGGGGCGAATGGAACGACAAGTTCGTCTATGAGTTCGAGCCTAACGCAAACCTCGCAGAGCCGGAGGACGGGACCTTCTTCATGGTCATACTGCCCGCTTCGGCGGAATATGACGGAAAGACCTACAGGGCCGAGATACCGCTGAGGCTCCGCGGCAAGGATCCGGATCCCATGGGCGACTGGGAGAAGGAGTATAAGGAGCTCGAGCGCCGCATAGAGAAATTCTCACTGCCGGAAAACAAGGATATGTGGCTGGAGAAGATGAAGGAATGCGCGACCGATCCCAGGGTCTCCGTCGAGGAGCTGCGTCTCGTCAGCAAATGGATACTGCGCGAGTACATGGCCTACTGGACCACGCAGCAGTCGAGGGATCGGGCAGAGGCGACGATGTATAACGTGATCGTCAACGTTCTCGAGTGGACGAAATTTGCCGGCGACTGCGCGTTCTCGTTCCTCATCACAGCCTATGCGGGACCCGTCGCCGACGCGCTGCTTTCCCCTGTAAAGGACTTTGCCACGAGCGCGATAGGCGAGGTGATCGCTGCCGTCAACAACGGTGAAAGCCTTGACATGAGCATAATGGAGCGCTTCGAGTTCTCCAAGAATCTTGCGGCGGCGGGCGACAACCTTGTTTCAAACGCCATAGACCTGACGAATTGGAAAAAGGCGGCGGCGACGCTCGGCGGCTACTTCGTCTACTGCGCCATGAAGAATTATCTGCTTAAGCTCAACGAAAAGGGCGAATCGGATATCTGGGGCTCGCTGTGCGACGCATTCAAGGATATGACGGGCGCCGCGCTCAAATCCAAGGCGGGCGAGCTGATAGGCAAATGGCTCAAGAACAGCAAGACCTTCCAGGAGAAGATCGGGCCGAAGATCGCAAGCTATTTCAAGGAGACGAGCTTCGATACCCTGCAGAAGAAGCTGAACGACGCGCTCGATCTTCACGGCGATCTCCGCAAGATCGCGGGATATTCGAACGACAAGGTATTTGAGGCAAAGGTCATGGACGTTGTGGAGAAATACATAAGCAGCCTCGCAGGAGCCGGCTTCGATAAGCTGCGCGACATGTACGACAAATCCAAATTCGTCATCGAGGACGGGAGCGTTTACTACTGCTTCAATATAGATCTGTTCGATGCGTTCCACTACGGCGTCAAGCTCAACCTCACAAGGACGCTGCAGGCGATGAGCGGAGACTTCTTCGGATGGTTCTACGATTACTTCTTCGCGGGCATTCCCGCAGCCGAGACAGTGGTCGCGGTGCCGAAGGATCCGAAGCTTCCCCCGGCGAATGCCTGAAACCGGCTTGCCGGCACAGGCTCTATGCACAAATGAAAAAAGAGGATTGCTTTCGCAGTCCTCTTTTACGGTGCATTGGATTACTCTTCTTCGTACTTGACTATGGGCTTCCTTGCCGCGGTGACCTCGTCGGGCCTTCCTACGGGGGTCGTGACGGGCGCCGCGTGGATGGCGGCGGCGTCGGTCTTGACCTGCTCCGCAATGCCGCGCATCGCCTCAACGAACTCGTCGAGCGTCTCGCGGGACTCAGTCTCGGTGGGCTCTATCATCATCGCCTCATGGACGATGAGGGGGAAGTAGATAGTCGGGGGATGATAGCCGCGGTCGATCAGCGCCTTCGCTATATCGGAGGTGTGGATCTCGTTCTTCATCATCTCCTCGGTGGGGGTGACGACGCACTCGTGCATGCAGGTGCGGTCATGGGGGATGTCATAGATACCGCGGAGCTTGTTCATGACGTAGTTGGCGTTGAGCACCGCGTTCTCGGAGGCCTCCTTCAGGCCCTCGCCGCCCAGGGAGCGGATGTAGCAGTATGCCTTTGCGATAACGCCGAAGTTGCCGTAGAAGCTCTTGATCTTGCCTATGGAATCGGGCTTGTCGTAATTCAAAACGAGCATATCGTCCTTCTGCTCGATGCGGGGCACGGGCATGAAGGGGATGAGGTGGCTCTTCACGCCTACGGGGCCGGAGCCGGGGCCGCCGCCGCCGTGGGGAGTGGAGAACGTCTTATGCAGGTTGATGTGCATAACGTCGAAGCCCATATCGCCGGGACGGACTATGCCCATTATGGCGTTGAGGTTCGCTCCGTCGTAATAGAGGAGGCCGCCCGCCTCGTGGACGATCTTCGCGATCTCCTTTATGTTGCGCTCGAAGAGGCCCAGCGTGGAGGGGTTCGTGAGCATGAGGCCCGCGGTATCGGGACCGACCGCAGCGCGCAGGGCGTCAAGATCGACGCCGCCGTCGGGAGCGGATTTGATCTCCTTTACCTTGAAGCCCGCCATAGCGGCGGAGGCGGGGTTGGTGCCGTGAGCCGCATCGGGGACTATCATGACCTTGCGCTCAAAATCGCCGCGGTGCTCATGATAAGCCCTTATGTGCATAAGGCCGGTGAGCTCGCCGTGCGCGCCCGCAGCGGGCTGGAGCGTGAAGGCGTCCATGCCGCAGATCTCGCAGAGCATATGCTCCATATCCGCCATGAGCGCCAGACAGCCCTGAGCCATTTCCGGCTCGAGAAGGGGATGCACGTCGTCGAACATGGGGGCAAGCTCCTCATTGATCTTGGGATTGTACTTCATGGTGCAGGAGCCCAGAGGATAGAAGCCGTTGTCAACGCCGAAATTGCGGCGGGAAAGGTTTGTGAAATGACGGACGAGATCGACTTCGCCGAGCTCGGGAAGAGCAAGCTCGCTCTCGGCGCGGAAGCACTCGGGTATCTCGTTCATGGCGTCGGGCGCGTCGCACTTGGGCAGATCGTAAGCCCTGCGCCCCTCGTGGGAACGCTCGAAAATCAGCTTATATTCGGAACGCATCACTCTTCACCTCCCATGGAATCGACGGTATCCTGGATAATATCGCAAACGAAATCAAATTCGTCAACGGAGTTCATCTCGGTGGCGCACCAGAGCATGCCGCCGTCCGGAAGGACGAGGCCGCCGGTGATGGAGTAATTCATGAGCGCCTTGTTTATATCATCGGCGCAGGGAACGTCGATCACAAACTCATTGAAGAAGGGAGTCTCGGGGAAGCGGAGCTTTACGCCCTCGATCTCACAGAGCTTCTTCGCAAGCAGATGGGCCTTCGCCACGTTCTGCTCGCCCACCTCGCGCATGCCCTTGGGGCCCATAACGCAGCAGTACATGGAGGCCATTATGGCGCAGAGCATCTGGTTGGAGCAGATGTTGGAGGCCGCCATCTCGCGGCGGATGTGCTGTTCGCGCGCCTGGAGGGTGAGCACGAACACGCGGTTGCCCTCGGCGTCGCGCGTTTCGCCCGCGATCCTGCCGGGAAGGTTGCGCATGAGCTTCTTGGTCGCGGCCATGAAGCCGACGTACGGACCGCCGAACGCAAGGGGAAGGCCAAGAGGCTGACCGTCGCCTATCGCAATATCCGCGCCGTAATCGGCGGGGCGCTTAAGAACGCCCAGAGTGATGGGGTTGACGTATGCCACGAGCAGGCCGCCCTTCGCGTGGACGGCTTCCGCGATCTTATCCATGGGCTCGATATTGCCGAAATAGTTGGGGGTCGCGCCGATGTAGCCCGCCGCGCCTTCCATATTGGCTTCGATGGCGGCGATATCGGCCGTGCCCTTATCGGTCATGGGGATCTTGAAAAGCTCCAGCCCCGCGCAGTGCGCGTAGGTGTGCATGACGGTGATAACGTCGGGATTCAGGGACTCGGCGTAGAGTATCTTCTTCTTGCGCTTGTTGTCGCGCAGCATGAGCATGGACTCCGCGGCGGCGGTGGCGCCGTCATAAACGGAAGCGTTCGCGGCGTCAAGACCCGTGAGCCTGCAGATGACGGTCTGATACTCGAAGAGGCTCTGCAGCATGCCCTGGCTCATCTCCGCCTGATAGGGGGTGTAGGCGGTGTAGAACTCGCTCCTCATGGCGAGCTGGGGCACGACGGAGGGGGTGTAGTGGCGGTAAGCGCCCGCGCCCCTGAAGAGGGGGCCGCCCTCCTCGTTAAGATAGACGAAGCCGCGGATGAGATCGCGCAGCTCGCTCTCGGACATGGGATCGGGCAGATCGAGCTTGCGGTCCAGCTTCAAGTCCGCGGGAATATCCGTAAAGAGATCGTCCATGGAGCTCATGCCTATTTCGGCGAGCATCTCAAGGCGCTCCTTTTCGGTATTGGGTACGTATGATTTCATATTATGTACTCCTTGATAAGAATTGGGTGTTTCCTAAAAGACGCCCCCGGCAGATACCCTGCCGGGGCGCTTCAGGCGGGCTTTTATGCCTCTTCCTCGCAGAACTTCTCGTACTCCTCGGCGTCCATGAGCTCGGCCTCGTTGATCTCGGTGAACTCGACGGCGGCGATGAAGTTGCCGAACGCATCCTCATTGAGCATCTCGGGAGCGCCGTCCAGCTCTTCGTTGACCTCAACGACGGTGCCGGTAACGGCGGAGAATACGGAGGAGCTGGCCTTGACGGACTCCACTACGCAGTAGCTTTCGCCGGCGGTGGTCTCATCGCCAACGGCGGGGAGCTCAACGTAAACGATGTCGCCGAGAGCCTCGGCGGCGTGGGCGGTGATGCCCATCTTGGCAATGCTGCCTTCTACCATGACCCACTCATGGTCACGGGTGTACTTACGATCATTGGGAACCATAACAAATACCTCCTTGGGTTGATTTTTGATTTATAGAACGGGGGCTTGCCCCGGGTCACACAGTTTTTCAGCCGCGCTTGTAGAAGGGGAGCTCCACCTTCTCGCAGGGAAGCTGACGGCCGCGGACGTCGATAGTCCACTCGGCGTCATCGGGCACGTTTACATCGACGAGCGCCATGGCGTAGTTGCCGCCGAGGCTGGGCGCGGGGCCGCCGCTGGTGGTGAAGCCGACTTCAACGCCGTTGGCCAGAACGGGCATATGCTCGCGGGCGAGGCCCTTTACGACCTTCAGACCGATGCGCTTGCGGGCGGCGGGCTTGATGAGCTCATCCCTGCCGATGAAGGCGGGCTTCTTGAACTTGATCGCGAAATCGACGCCGCACTCGACGGGGTTGATCTTCGCGCTCATCTCGTGACCGTAGAGGGGCATGGAAGCCTCGAAGCGGAGGGTATCCCTCGCGCCCAGAGCGCAGGGCAGCATGCCGATGGGCTTGCCGGCCTCCATAAGAGCCGCGTGGAGCTTCATAGCGTCCTCGGCGGCGCAGTAGAGCTCAACGCCGTCCTCGCCGGTGTAGCCGGTGCGGGAAACGAGGCACTTGACGCCCGCTACGATATTGTTTTCGGTGAAGGTATAGTTCTTCGCGGGGATCTCGCCTTCGTAACCGGCGGCGCGGAGGACCTCCTCAAACCTGGGGCCCTGCAGAGCAAGCTGCGCCCAGAGGGGGGACTCGTCCCTGATCACAACGTCGCCCATCACGTTCTGCTTCATCCAGTCGATATCCTTCGCGGTGTTCGCGGCGTTCACGACGAGCATGTAGCGATCGTCCGCAAACTTGTAGATAAGCACGTCGTCCACGGCGCCTCCGTCGGGATAGCACATGACCGCGTAGCGGCAGCGGCCGGGAGTCATGGTGGTAATATCGTTGGTAACAAGGTTCTGGATGTAATCGAAGGCGGAATTGCCCTCAACGAACACCTCGCCCATGTGGGAAACGTCGAAAAGACCGCAGCAGGAGCGGACCGCCTTGTGCTCCTCTATGATAGAGGTGTACTGCACAGGGAGCGCCCAGCCGCCGAAATCGACCATCTTGCCGCCCAAGGCGATATGCGCCTCATACAGCGGAGTTTTTTTGAGTTCGTCCATTTTTATACCCATCCTTTTTCAAAGAATTTGTTTCTGCGAGACGCCCCTTGCGAACGGGCAGACCCATTACTCGCATTATCCACCTAATTATAAAACAAAAATCAATACCGTTAAAGAGGTTTTGAGGATATATTTTTGAAGGGCGCGCTGCGGATGCGTTTTCGGCGGCTCCCCCGCCCCGCCCATGCTTTCGTTCTCCCGCAAAAAGCGCCCGAGCCGGGTGGCTTCCCTCCCGGCTCGGGCATTTTACTTCGTTCTGTTTTGTTTTTACGCCCTTCAGCAGCCGCAGGTATTGCCGCCGCCGCAGCCGCAGGAACCGTTGTTGTTCCAGACGCCGAGCAGGGCGAGGATTATGATCCACCACCAGTTGCCCGAGCAGGAATTGTTTTCGCAGCCGCAGCCGCAGTTGTTGTTGCCCGACAGGATGAGCAGGATGATGATCCACCACCAGTTATCGCCGAAGCTGCCGTTGCACATACCGTTGCACATAATAAGTCCTCCTTAAGGATCTGTTTGATGCGGCTTTCACCGCTCGGGATATAATACGCATCGGCGCGGTTTTTGGTGAATGTGCGTTCCGAAAAGTCTTGTTTCCTCCCTTCGTATATGGTATCATTCCCCCATGGACGACACCAAGTTTCAGGCGGCTGCCGCAAGGGCGCAGCTCCGAAAGCCCGAAGGCGGCGGCATAGGCATGCTGGGCGAAAAGGCGCTGCACTCCGCGCTCAAATACTATTACGAGCCCGACGAGACCTGCCATGAGCGGGAGGCATGGGGCTTCTTTGCGGACGTTCTCAACGAGGACGGGATAATCGAGATCCAGACCCGCAGCCTCTGGTCGCTTAAAAAGAAGCTCCCCGTCTATCTGGAGCGCACCCGCGTGACCCTTGTGCATCCCGTGGTGCGCAGGCGGAGCCTTATCTACCTCGATCCCGAAACGGGCGAGCTTTCCGCGCCCCGCCTCTCCCCCGTCCGCGGGAGCATATACACGGCTTTCCCGGAGCTCATTCACATAAAGGAATTCCTTGCGCACCCGAACCTTTTGGTGGTGGTGCCCATAGTCGATGCGGAGGAATACCGCATCCGCCTCGAACAAAAAAAGCGCCGGCGCGTGCCCGCAGTCAAAAAGTTCGAGCTCGTGCCGACTGCGCTCATCGAGGAGTGGGTGTTCGCCTGCCCGGAGGATTGGCTGAGGCTCGTGCCCGAGCCGCTTCAAATGACGGGCTTCACGGTGCGCGAGCTTGCGGAGGCTTCAAAAAACACGGTCGGCGCCGCGGGGCTCGTCGCCTCGACGCTGCTCGCCGCGGGGGCGCTCTCACGGGAGAGGGCCGGAAGAGCTTACAGATATTTCGTACCGAACGAAGAAACGGGAAAGGAACGGATCGAATGAAGGTATCGCTTATTCAAATGCAGGTCACGGACCGCAAGGCTCAAAACCTCGCTCACGCGGAGGAGCTTATTTCAAGCTGCCGCGGGGCGGATATAATTCTGCTGCCCGAAATGTTCTGCTGCCCGTATTCCCCGCCCTCGTTCATAAAAAACGCCGAGCCCGCGGAAGGCGAGGCGTTCGGAATGCTTTCCCGCGCGGCGCGTGAGGCGAAGGCTTACGTCGTCGGCGGGAGCATCCCCGAAAAGGAGGACGGGCGCATCTACAACACCTGCTTCGTATTGTCGCCCGAAGGGGAGCTTGCCGCAAAGCACCGCAAGGCGCATCTTTTCGATATAGACGTTCGCGGCGGGCAGAGGTTCATGGAATCGGAAACGCTTTCCGCGGGAGAAGGCCCGACCGTCTTTTCGACCTCCTTCGGCAGGTTCGGAGTCTGCATCTGCTTCGATATCCGCTTCCCCGGCTTCATCGCCGAAATGCGCGGGATCGACGCGCTGTTCGTGCCCGCGGCTTTCAATATGACTACCGGCCCCCTGCACTGGGAGCTGCTTTTCCGCGCACGCGCCGTCGATAATCAGTTCTTCACGTTCGGCTGCGCCCCCGCGCGGGATGAAAAAAGTCCTTACGTTTCCTATGCGAATTCCATCTGCGTGAGCCCATGGGGGCGCGTTCTTGCAAGGGCGGGCGAGGCGGAAACGATTTTGACGGCCGAGGTCGATTTGAACGAGGTCCAGGCCGCAAGGGAGCAGATACCGGTGGGGAATGCTCTTTAAGAGCATTCCCCACAGCGAGCAAAGCGAGCGTCGCCCACGTGGCCGAAAAATGTTTTTTTCGAGCCGAGTGGGCGTCCGCGCCGCGAGAGGCGCGGAACCGCGATAAGCCAAGCAAGAAGGATCGCTCCCGCGAGATAATTCCGCAGCAGGTCAAAAAACAAAGCATGGTAAAGGGTTTTCCCCGATACCATGCTTTTTTGTCGGCAATGCTTTCCGGCGGGCTGCCTTATATCATTTTTCGGCTTATTCGTTCATCAGTCTCTCATACATATCGGCATACTCGCCCGCGCTGCGCTTCCAATCGAAATCGGTCTGCATGGCGCGTTTGACGAGCGCCTCCCAGCGGGGCTTATCGTAATAGACCGAGAGCGCAAGGCCGGTGACCTCCGCGAAGGAGGCGAAGCTCCTGCCGGAGAACGAGAAGCCGTTGCCGGATTCACGGAAGCGGTCGTAAGCGGCGACCGTATCGGCAAGGCCGCCCGTTTCGCGCACTATGGGGATGCACCCGTAGCGCAGGGCGAGCATCTGCGACAGGCCGCAGGGCTCGAATTCGGAGGGCATGAGGAAGAGGTCCGCGCCCGCGTAAATGCGGCGGGAGAGCGCGTCGTTCATTTCGCAGCGGAACGCGAAATTGGGGCTTTCGCGCCCGAGCCAATCGAAGTATTCCTCATACTCCCTGTCGCCCATGCCCAGCACCACCGCCTGCGCCCCCTCCCAGAGGAGCTTGGGCAGTATGCTTCTTATCTTGTCTATGCCCTTCTGATCGGTAAGGCGGGAAATGACAGCGAAAACGGGCTTTTCCACGTTCCTTTCAAGGCCCAGCTCTTCAATGAGCGCCTCCTTGCAGGCGCGCTTGCCGACGAGGGAGCCCGCGTCGTAGCCCATGGCGATGTTCCTGTCGTTCGCGGGATCGTAAAGCTCGTTCGATATGCCGTTCAGTATGCCTATGAGATCCCCCGCGCGGAGCCTCAGATCGAGATCGAGCGTTTCGCCGTATTCGGGAGTCAGTATCTCCTTTGCATAGGTGGGACTGACGGTGGTTATCTTATCGCAGCAGCGTATGCCCGCCTTTAAGGAGGACATTCCACCCGAATATTCGGCGGTATCCGCAGCCTCTTCGCCCAGCGACAGCAGATCCATCACGAGCCCGCGGGGCGCCCAGCCTATGAAGCGGAGGTTGTGGATGGTCATTACGGTCTTTATCCCCGCGTAATCGGGGCGCTTTGCGTATTCGCGGACAAGCAGGGGTATGAAGCCCGTCTGCCAATCGTTGCAGTGGATCACGTCGGGGATGAAATCAAGCTTCGGCAGGGCCTCCATTACCGCCTTGCAGAAGAAGCAGAAGCGCTCGCTTTCGAAATCGCCGGAGCCGTAGATATAGTCGCCCCCGAAATAGAATTCGTTATCGACGAACCAGTAAGTCACGCCGTCCATGACGAGCTCCTCGATCCCCAGATACTGATCGCGCCAGCCGAGCAGTATCCGCCCGTCATATACGTGGCGCATGGCGTTCCTGAAATGCTCGGGAATGCGGCGGTATTTGGGGAGTATCACGCGCACCTCGTATTCGGGGCGCAGCGCGGCGAGGGCGCGCGGAAGCGTGCCTATTACGTCCGCGAGACCGCCCGTCTTTATAAACGGCAAGCATTCCGATGCGGCAAACAGCAGTTTCATGTTTCCTCCTTTACACCCTGCCCGAAGCTTATACCTTGGAGCCCTTGCGCAGTATCACGGGATAGGAGCCGTGACCGGAAAGGGTCCTGCGCGCGCCGACGGAGACCGCCTTATCGAGTATCATGTGGTCGAGAACGGAGCCTTCGCCTATGTCGGAGGCCTGCATTATGATGCTGTTCCTCACGACCGCGCCGGGAGCCACGTGCACGCCCCTGAACAGAATGCTGTTTTCAACGCGGCCTTCGATTATGCAGCCGTCGGCGATCATGGAATTGACCGCGCTGCCCTCGCCCACGTACCTTGCGGGGAACTCGTCCTTTATCTTCGTGTAGATGGGGTGCTCGTGGCTGAACAGCTCCCTGGAGATCGCCTTGTCGAGCAGCGCCATATTGTGGCGGTAGAAGGCGTTCAGGGAGTTGAGCCTTGCAACATAGCCCTTGTATTCCCAGCCGCGGATATTCAGATCCTTCACGTGGGGAATGAGCACGTCGTTCATGAAATCGTAGCGGGCGTGGGCGAACGCATCCTCCACAAGGTATTCGAGGAGGCTCTTTTCCATAACGAACGCATCGCAGGAGCAGAGCTCCGTTTCGGGTCTGGCGGGATTGAGGGCCAGATCCACGACCCTGCCGTCCTCGTCGAGCTTGAGGCGCAGATCGTCGAACTGCTCGTTCATATCGTAATCGGGCTCGCGGTTATACATGATGGTTATATCCGCGCCCGAGCCGATATGCGCCCTGAGCATTTCGTTATAGGTTGTATTGTAAATGGTGTGGCTGCCCATGAGCACCACGTATTTCTGCTGGGAGCGCCTTATGTACCCCAAACAGGAGCGGATGGCGTCAACGGTGCCGCGGTAAGCGCCGGTGTTGTCATGGGTGACGAAGGGGGGCAGCACGAAGAGACCGTCGCGCTTGCGGTGCAGATCCCATTCCTTGCCGCTTTCCAGGTGATCCATGAGGGAATGATAATTCTTCTGCGCGATAACGCCCACGTTGTATATGCCCGTATTCACAAGGTCGGAGAGCATGAAGTCGATCGCGCGGTATCTTCCGCCGAAGGGCACTGCCGCGACGGAGCGTGAGAATGTGAGCTCGCGAAGCTGCATGCTCGCGTCGCCGGTGTAGATCAATCCGAATGCGTTTTCCATAATGCTCCCTCCTTACTGGACTATCATGCCTACGGGCACGCGCTTGCCCTCCGGCACGGTGACGGTATTCGCAACGAGCGTTATATCGCCCGTGAGCTTGGTATCGTATTCGCCGTCCTCGGGCCGCTTTTCCGCGCCGACGAACGCGCCCGCCTTGACGACCGCTCCCTCGCCTATTATCGCGCGGGTAACGGTCGCCCCCTCGCCTATCACGGCGTTCGGCATAACGATGGAATCGATTATCTTCGCGCCCTTATCAACGTGAACTCCCGTAAAGAGCACCGAATTTTTGACCTCGCCATATACCACGCAGCCTTCGGAAACGACGCTGTTCTTAACGTTCGAATCCATGCTGAGGTAGTGGGGAGGCATGGCGGGGCTCTTGGAATAGATGCGCCATTCCTTATCCGCTATGCGGAACTCGGGCTTGGAGCCCAGAAGATCCATGTTCGCTTCCCAAAGGCTCTTGAGCGTTCCCACGTCCTTCCAGTAGCCGGAGAAGTTATATGCGAAGAGCCTTGCTCCCGCGCCAATGAGGTTCGGGATTATGTTCTTGCCGAAATCGTGGGAGGAGCGCTCATCCGCCTCGTCCGCCACAAGATAGGGGCGGAGTATCTTCCAATTAAATATGTAGATGCCCATTGAAGCCTTGTTGCTCTTGGGCACGGGGGGCTTCTCCTCGAATTCCACTATCCTGCCCTCGTCGTCGGTATTCATTATGCCGAAGCGGGAGGCCTCCTCCATGGGGACGGTGAGCACCGCGATGGTCGCGTCCGCCTTCTTTTCAATGTGGAAATCGAGCATCTTGGCGTAATCCATCTTGTAAATATGGTCGCCGGAAAGAATGAGCACGTATTCCGGCTCATACTGATCTATGAAGGGGATGTTCTGATAGATGGCGTTCGCCGTGCCGCTGTACCACTGCCCCTGCGAGCCGGAAACGTAGGGCGGCAGAACGAATACGCCGCCGTTCATGCGGTCAAGATCCCAGGGCTGCCCGGAGCCCAGATAGGCGTTCAGCGCGAGCGGCTCATACTGGGTGAGTACGCCGACGGTATCTATATCGGAGTTGACGCAGTTCGAGAGAGGGAAGTCGATTATCCTGTATTTCCCGCCGAAGGGGACCGCGGGCTTTGCCATGCTCTTTGTGAGCACGCCGAGCCTCGAGCCCTGCCCTCCCGCGAGCAGCATGGCAATGATTTTCTTCTTTGGCATATCCGTACCTCCGTTTGGTTTCTTTATTCCCTGCCCAAAAAGGGCATTTCATACACAGTAAAGCGCGTTATTCGTAAAACGCTCCCTCATATCCGTAAAGCTCGATCACGAGCTTGCCGCCCCTTATTCTGGCCTTCGCGCCGGGGTGCCCCTGAGTGGAGAAAACGCAGTGAAGCACCCGCCTTCTTCCGTATTCCTCCGCGACGGGAGCGAGATCTATCTCATATTCCCCATGCTCGCCGGGGGTGAAATTGAATACGCAAATGAGGCTTTTGCCCGTTTCGGGATCGCGCCTTCTGAACGAAATGACGCTGTGCTCGCTGTCGTCGCAGGCGATCCAGCGGTAGCCTTCCCACTCGGCGTCATCCTTCCACAGAGCGGGATGGGATCTGTAAAAGCCGTTCATCGCCTTCGCAAAGCTCTGATAGGCGCGGTGCTTTTCGTGCTTTAACAGGAACCATTCGAGCGAGCGCCGGAAATTCCATTCCACGTACTGGCCGAATTCCGAGCCCATGAATTCGAGCTTCTTGCCCGGGCAGGCTGTGCGGTAGGCGAGCAGGAGCCTCAATTGGGCGAACTGCGCCTCATAATTGCCGTGCATGCGGCCTATGAGCGAGCGCTTGCCGTAAACCACCTCGTCATGCGAGAAGGGCAGTATGTGCTTTTCCGCAAAGGCATAGACCATGGGGAACGTGAGCTTATCCTGATGATACTTGCGGTAAACGGAATCGAGCTCGAAATAGGTGAGCGTATCGTTCATGAAGCCCATGTTCCATTTATAATCGAAGCCCAGCCCCTCTTCCCCCGTGACGTGGGGATAGGCGCTGGATTCTTCCGCTATCATGTAACCGCCCGTCATGGAATGGACGGCGTGATTGAGCTCCCTTATGAAGCTCACCGCGGCGTGATTTATATTGGAGCCGTCCTCGTTCGGGCGCCACTCCGCCTTGCAGAAATCGAGGTACAGCATTGCGGAGACCGCATCGACGCGGAGCCCATCGACTCCGAAAACGCTTATCAGATACAGGGCGTTGGATATGAGATAGCTCCGCACCGCGGGCTTTGAATAATCGTAAAGCAGAGTGCCCCAGAGCGGCATTTCCGCGCGGAGGGGATCTTCCGATTCATAAAGGGGAGTCCCGTCGAACAGACGGAGGCCGCAGTCGTCCTTTACAAAATGGGCGGGGACCCAGTCGAGTATCACGGCCAGCCCCTTCGCATGGGCGCGCTCGACGAACATTTTGAGCTGCTGCGGGGTGCCGTAACGGGCGGTCACGGCGTACATGCCGCTCGTCTGATAGCCCCAGCTCTCATCGAGCAGATGCTCGCACACGGGCATGAGCTCTATTGCGGTATAGCCCATTTCGCAGACGTAATCTATGAGCGCGGTGGAAGCGGCGACGAACGAAAGCCCCTTTTCCCAGGAGCCCAGATGCACTTCGTAGATCGAAACGGGCTTATCGTGACCCAAACGCCAAGCATAGTCTGAAGCGTTGTCGAGGGGCATATCCCATACTACGCTCGCGTTCGCGGGGCGCATCTCGTTCCGGAGCGAGAAGGGATCGCTCTTCAAAACCGTTTTCCCATCCCTGCCGGTCACCGCGTATTTATACCTCTGCCCGACCATTGCGGGGCGGGTCGTCTGCCACACGCCGAATTCGGGGATGAACGTCATCGTCTCGCCCTGCCAGTCGTTGAAATCGCCCGCAAGCGCCACGCTTCCTGCGTTCGGGGCATACACGCGGAACAGCCACTCCTCGCCCCGCCTGCGCGCGCCGAACACGCGGTAGGCCGCCCTTGACCGGCCTTCCGTATAGGCGCGGAGCTCGCCCGCCTCCTCGGGAGAAACGAGCGCGCGAAAAGCCCCCGCGGAATCCTCCGCGGAGCGTTGAATGCGGTTCAGATCGATAGGAGCCACAGCCGATAAACCCCCTTTCTTATCATTATACCACCTGCAATATATTTTGTCATGGGTTTTTTTGAAAGAATTTGGCTTTTTTAGGCCTCCTCCGCCCCTTACTGCGGGGCGCGCGCCCGTTCTTCCCCGCCGGGAGTCCTCTGTTTTGGTACAATAGATAGGTAACAGAAAATGATACAAAAAGGGGAACCCATGTGGTATAGTTTAAGCACCACCAAAAACGGCCACAAGAGAAAGGTTCCCCGAAATGAAGAATACCACAGAAGCACACTTTCGTCAACG
>JAFPXD010000052.1 GCA_017394835.1 Clostridia bacterium | reverse complement strand
GTGCTTGATGCCGTCTTTTATTACCAGCTCACACGCTTTTACTTTGAATTCCCTGCTATAGTTCTTCTTCATTTTGAACACCTCTCTGAATGCATTCTATCATTCATTCTTCGATGTGTCCATTTTTATTGTACAACTTTCATCATTCATTATTAATTATTCATTCATCATTGCGCGATTGGATTTTCTAAATGAATAATGAATACTGAAAACTGAATAATGAATAATTGAGGCAGCTTTGCCTGCGGCAAAGCGATCGTGAGGCTGAAATCAAACCAAGGAACAACGGCAAAGCATCCAAGAATGCTTAAATACATACTGACAGTATAAAAATAATTATCAGATTAGTATAAACCGTGGGTTTACATCCCCACATCGGTCAAGTATAATTGATACATAAACAAATGGAGGCCGGCGTATGGAAACAAAGCTTGCAGAGAATATCCGCTCATTCCGTAAGAAAAGGTCGCTTACACAGGAGCAGCTTGCCGAGGTGCTCGGCGTAACGACCGGCGCGGTCTACAAATGGGAATCGAAGCTCTCGGTGCCGGATATCGGGCTGATACTCCAGATGGCGGATTTTTTCGACGTGTCGCTGGATGTGCTGTTCGGTTATGAAATGAAGGACAACCGCCTTGAAGCAACCGTCAAACGCCTGCAGGAATGCCGCCGCAACAAGGACCGCGCAGGGCTTGATGAGGCGGAAAAGGCCTTGAAGAAATATCCGCATTCCTTCAAGATCGTCAATGAATGCGCAACCGTTTTCCGTGTGTTCTTTATTGAAACCAACGACAAAAAGCTTGGCAGGCGCGCGTTGGAGCTGACGGAAAGGTCGCTTACGCTCCTGCCGCAGAATACGGATCCGGAGATCAGTGAACAAACGCTTTACGGGAAAATGGCGGAAGTGTATCTGTGCCTGGGCGAAACGGAAAAGGGGATCGAGCTTTATAAGAAGCACAATGCGGGCGGCTTTTATAACCATAAGATCGGCAGCATATTGGCTGACAGCGAGCATTCTGAGGACGCGGCGCCTTACCTTTCGCAGGCCATGGCAAATCTCCTGGCCGAGCTTATAAGCGTGGTCTCCGGCTACGTGAACTATTACGGCTCACGCGGAGATCATGCTTCCGCCGAGGCGATACTTAAATTGGGCAGCGAGCTGATGCTTGGGCTCAGGAAGGACGGAAAACCGAACTTTTTCGACAAGGTCAACAGCGGGCTTATTGCCGCGATCGCCCTTGTGCAGCTCCTCCAGGGCAGGGAGGACGACGCCCGCGAGTCCCTCAAAAAAGCCAGGGAGCTTGCCGAATTTTTCGATGCATCCCCAAGCTATGACGAAAGCGACATACGGTTTGTCGAGCGGATCGAGGGAGCGAGCGTGCACGACGACATTGGTGCTACCGCAATGGACGTTGTTGAAAACATAGTGAATCAAGGCGAAAACGAGGAGCTGAATGCCCTCTGGGAAAGCGTACTGAACGAAGAGTGAGCCTAAGTTTGCAGTATTGAAACCGAAGGTTGCGGCAAATAAACCGATAGTTGGTGGAAATACGCCCTCCGCAACCGGATAATGATTTATGAAAAACCAAAAAGGAATACAGATATGAACGCAAAAGAACTAAAGGCCCTTCGCCGCCCCTTCGTAAAGGAACTGTTCCGCAAGAATAAGTTCAACCTCACGATGACAGTGATCGCCGCTCTGCTTGAATCTGCGGCAAATCTCGTGATATCGTGGCTTATCAAGGCGATCTCCGATCTGATCTCCGGCGATACCGGCTATTCCTATAAGACCCTGCTTATAGTCGGCGTTGGAGCATTTGCGCTGCTGATGCTGGGCTGGGTGATAGATCACCGCTTCCTTTCCGAATTCCGCGCGAAGGCTATGAAGCAATACCGGGAATACGTTTTCGACCGTATTATGGCAAAGGGTATCCAAGCGTTCTCCGGAGAAAACACCTCGCTCTATATCTCAGCGCTTTCGAATGATGTGAACACGATAGAGCGTGACTTTTTAGGTGAGATCCAGGGCACGATACAGGTCGGCGTAACGTTTATAGGCGCACTCTTCCTTATGATCTGGTACAGTCCGATTCTTACGCTGATATCTATTGGCATCTCGCTTCTGCCGATAGTCGTTTCAATAGCGCTCGGCAACAGCGCGGCTAAGGCGGAGAAGGACGTTTCCGATAAAAAGGAAAGCTACACCGGCATGCTGAAGGACACGCTCATGGGCTTCTCAGTGATAAAGAGCTTTAAAGCGGAGCACAGCATCTCCCGCATGCATGAGAGCAGAAATGAAGACGTTGCTCAAGCTTCGGAAAAGCGCACAAAGGTCAACATAAACGTTGGCTATGCTTCAGGCCTTGCGGGAGCCGTGCTTCAGTTCGGAGTATTCTTCATTGCTGCTGCGCTCGCGCTTTCGGGAAAAGGCGTTACCGCCGGCACCGCGATAGTATTCGTACAGCTTCTTAACTTCATCCTTGCGCCGATACAAGCCTTCCCCGTTTTCTTTGCGGGAGCAAAATCATCCTTCGGACTCATCGACAAGCTTGCGGAAGCGCTCAATAAAAACATACCCGACGAGGGCGATAACATCCCGGCGGAGCTTAACAGGGGCATATCTATCCGCGACCTGAACTTCTCCTATGAGAAGGACAAGACGGTGCTCTCAGACGTAGATATGGAGATGAAGGCCGGCGGCTGCTACGCTTTGGTCGGCGGCTCAGGAAGCGGCAAATCCACCATATTGAACCTTTTGATGGCCTCCTCCAACGATTACCGCGGAGAGATACTATACGACGGCATAGAGCTTAAAAGCATCTCCGCGAGCTCGCTGTACGATCTGGTGTCAATTATCCAGCAGAACGTGTTTGTATTCAACAGCACCATCCGCGACAACATTACCATGTTCTCCGAGTTCCCGGAGGAGGAGATCGAGCGTGCGGTACGGATGTCCGGACTGAAAAAACTGATCGAAGAAAAGGGCGCGGACTACCTCTGCGGCGAGAACGGCTCCGGACTTTCCGGCGGCGAGCGCCAAAGGATATCCATAGCAAGGGCGCTGCTTCGCAAGACTCCGGTACTGTTCGTGGATGAGGCAACCGCTTCCCTTGACGCCGAGACCTCCTTTGAGGTGCTGGACGCAATACTCGGGCTTGACGGCTACACAAGGGTGATAGTCACGCACGATCTTGACGAAAACGTGCTCCGCCGCTGCACCGGCCTCTTTGCACTTAAAAACGGCGTCGTTTCGGAGGAGGGCGCGTTCGAAGAGCTGATGGCCAAAAAGGGCTACTTCTATTCGCTGTTCACCGTCTCGCAGGGCGCCTGACAGATGATACCATTAAATCATTTTTAATAAAGGAGATAACCAGATGATCAGATTCAAAGAAGGCTACTATGCCGACATCCGCATCGAGGACCGCTTCCGCACCACGATCTCGTATAAGGCAGGCGTGCTCGAGGAGCTGAAGACCCGTCTCGAGAAGCAGGCGTTCCTCAGAGTGTATGACGGCAAACTCTGGTACTATGCTTCCGTCACCGACGTGGAGCATCTGCAGGAAACGCTGGACGGCCTCTATTCTGCGGCGACGGCGAACCCCGCGATACTCGAGGATCCCATCGTAAAGCGCTTCGAAGTCAACCGCGAGAAGCTTGAGAATTTTGCAGGCTGCTCCGTGCGCGATATCCCGCTTGCAAAGAAGCAGGAGCTGCTGCTTTCATACCTGCCGATCCTTTCGGAGGAGCCCGCCGTCACCCTGCCCGAGGGAAAGTACCTTGACAGGAACAGCAAATTCCGCTTCCTCTCCAGCCTCGGCGCCGACATCACTTATGATTATCAGACCTGCGGCATCGTTCTTTTGTTCGCGATGGCGGAGGGAGAAAAGCAGTTCCACGGCAGCTGGAGCAACGGCGTGACCCGCTTTGAGGAGCTCCGCGGCCTTGAGGAGACCATTCGCGGCTCCGTCCGCGAGCAGGCGGACAGCATGCGCAGCGCCGTGCCCGTGGAAGCCGGGAAATACCCCGTCGTGCTCTCTCCGGAGGCCGCGGGCGTATTCGCTCACGAGAGCTTCGGCCATAAATCGGAAGCGGACTTCATGATTTCCGATGAAACGATGAAGGAGGAGTGGCAGCTCGGCAAGGCAGTCGGCTCGCCGATCCTTTCCATCGCGGAAAGCGGCGCCATCCCCGGCAGCGGCTTCGTTCCCTATGACGACGAGGGCACCAAGGCGCGCAAGAATTACCTCATCAAAAACGGCGTGCTTGCGGGTCGTTTGCACAGCGCGCAGACCGCTGCGGCGCTCGATGAGGAACTGACCGGCAACGCCCGTGCGATCGACTGCGAATTCGAGCCGATCGTCCGCATGACGACGACATATATCGAGGGAGGCGACTTGAGCTTCGATGAGCTCATCGCGCCTATCGAAAAGGGTTATTTCATCAAAACCGTCAAGCACGGCAGCGGTATGAGCACCTTTACCATCGCGCCGAAGGTTGCTTACGAGATCGTGAACGGCAAGCTCGGCCGCCCCGCGCAGATCAGCGTTATTTCGGGCAACGTGTTCGAAACGCTCGGCCTCATCGACGGGCTCACAAGGGATGTCGAGCTTCTCTCCTTCGTCGGCGGCGGCTGCGGTAAGGTGGAGCAGTATCCTCTGCCCGTAGGCTTCGGCGGCCCGTACGTCAGGGTCTCCGAAATGAACGTTCAATAATCGAGGTGATAAAAATGGAAAAAGAATTCATCAAAAAAACAGAGCAGTCCGTAACGCTCAACGTCACGGCGGGGAAGATCGACAGCTTCCGCGAGATCGAAAAAACGACCGGCACCGTCCGCGTCTATGAAAACGGCTGCATCGGCGTCGCCGGCTGCCTCGGCGAACCGAACGAAGAAGAACTGACCGAAAAGGCGAAGGCAGCGCTCGCTTTCGCGATCCCGTATCCCTGCAGCCTCGAAGGCCCGCTCGAGAAAGAGGAGATCCATGACGAGGAGATCATCCCGGTCGCCGAATTCATCCCGACGATGCAGCGCTTCCTCGACCGCCTCGGCGAACTCTGCCCGAATTTCGCGCTTACCAACAAGATCGGCATGACCCGCAGCAGGACGGAATATAAGAATTCCCTCGGAAGGCATCTTATAAGCTGCGGCAGAGAACTCAATATCAGCCTGGTCGCGCAGAGCCGCGGCAGCGGCAACCTTTTCGATACCGGCTTCGGCTGGAGCGGCGATCACTTCGATGAGGAAGCGCTGCTCGCGGAGTTCAAGAGGGAGTACGACGCCTTCTATAAGCCCGCCGATATCGAGCCCGGCAGATACCCGATCCTGATCGAACCCGCGCAGCTCCTGTATCGTTATCTCAATCATTTCGTCGGCGATCTCTACGCCGCGGGCGCATCGCTTCTGAACGGCAAGCTCGGCGAAAAGGTGTTCTCCAATAAGCTGACTTTGAAGGCCGATATGAACCTTCATACCGCGCCTAATGGCTGCTTCTTCGACGCCGAAGGCTGCGCAGCTCCGGATATGAGGCCTTCTCTTGTTGAGAACGGCGTGCTGAAGGGCCTTCTCACCACGAAAAAAACAGCGGCGGCTTACGGGCTTCCCAACCTCGGGACCGCGGCAGCGACGTATGACGGCGTTCCCGATATGGACTTGCCCGGCCTTTATGCGGAACCGACCGCAAAGAGCCTTAAGGAGCTCGTGCCCGGCAAGGCGGTGCTCGTGGTGGTCGCGGCCGGCGGCGACGCCACGCCCGAAGGTCACTTTG
>JAFPXD010000051.1 GCA_017394835.1 Clostridia bacterium | reverse complement strand
GTGATGACGTCGTTGACGTAAGCCGTTACGCTGCCCTGAGCAGTGCCGCTCGCAACGTAGTTGACCGTGTAGGAGGGCTTGGGAGCGAAGTTTACGCGGATGGTGCAGTCGCTGGCGGGAGTTACGGTGATGGTGTTGCCGCTGATGGTCCAGGTCGCGTTGCCGGAAACGAGCGTGCAGCTCTCTACGTAGTAGCCGGGAGCGGGGGTGGCGGTAATGGTGGTGCCGGTCACGGAAACGGTGCCGTAGTTGGCGTTGTTGGTGGTGGCGGTCACAACGTAGGTGTTCTCGTAATCATCGGTGTAGGCCTTGATACGGAAGTCGCCGTTGCCGACGCAGTCGGTCCAGGAACCGTTGGGCTCCTTATAATAGGAGGTGTTGCCGTGGTTGGTGTGTACCCAGTTGGCCCAGGATACGACGCTGGAATTGTTGAAGGTGGAGTCGTAGGGGGTATGTACGTAGTAGCCGTTTTCGTCGGCCGCGGCAACGTTCTGAGTGATGACTACGGAGAAGGTATCGCCCGCAGAAAGCTGTACGGGGGTTTCAAGGGGAATGGTATAGTAACCGGAATAGGTGAGGAAACCGGTCTGGCTGCTCATAAGAGTGCCGGAGGAGGGGTTGCCGGTGGTGGGGTTCTTGTAGATCTCAACGGTATAGGTCATGGCCTCGTCCCAGTTGCAGTACGCGATGGCCTGGAGCATCTCGCTGCCCTTCGCGGTGAAGACGTTGGCGACCTTGGTGTTGTTGGCGAAGCCGGTGCAGGTGGAGATGCTGCTGTTCCAGCCCTTACCGAAGGTGACTACGTTGCAGGAGCCGTCGTACTGATAGTTGTGGTCGTAGTTGTCGACGGGCGCTGCATCATAGAAGTAGATGTAGCCCTCGAGAACGGAGGTGTCCTCATAGGAGATGTACATATAGCCGCTGTTGAAGACGCTGGTGCCCCAGGAGTTCTTGCAGAGCCAGCCGCCCTTGCCGGAGGGGGTGTTGGGCCTGAAGCTGGAAGCGGAGATGTTGTCATCCCAGCCAACGAGGGTGATCGCGTGGTTCGCCCACTTGTGGGAGGAGCTGCTGGTGCTGGAGGTGTCGATAGTGCACTGGTAGGTGTTGGTGTAGGTGGAGTAGCTGCTGCCCGCATAGTAGCTGATGTTGCCGGCGCCGTACTCCATGATGGCGCGCTTTACGCCCTCGATATCGGAGGCGGGGATCCAAACGGAATTCTGAACGTGAGTGACGTTGGAGCCGTAAGCGTACTGGCTGTTAAGGCCGGAGCTCGCAACGGTGCTCGCGTTGCTGTAGGAGAGAGCGGAGACGGATTCCGAAGCCGCGCCGCACCAGCGCTGGAGGGTGTAAGCGGACATTTCGCCGTTGCCGCCGCAGTCGAGGCCGTTGTTGGCGCCGCTGGCGGTGACGTTGGACTTATCGCCGGTGAGCATGCCCTCTGCATCGTATGCGGAGGTGTAGTTGAAGAAGCAGTGCTGAGTCTCGGAAAGGTTGAGGGTCGTCGTGGCGGCGGAGCCGGTACCCACGGGGATGCCGTGCTTGATCATGTAGCTCTCGACGCTGGCCATAGCCGCGTGCGCCCAGCAGGAGCCGTAGGGGTTCTGATTCTTGACGGAGGTAACGCAATTGTAGTTACGGCTGTCATAGGAACTGGGCAGCGTGTCGCGCTTATTGCCGGTCAGGCGGTAATAGGTTTCCATATCGCCGCTTGCATAAGCGTTGGAAACGGTGTTGGCGCCGTGCATGCCGGTGTGGATATAACCGTTGGGACGGGCCTTGGTCTCATTGACGGCGTCCTCAATGGCTTCCGCAATGGCGAAAGTGGGGATTGCGCCGACGATCATGATCGCGATGACGAGGATCGCGACCAGCTTCTTGAAGGTCTGTTTCATAGCTTGATCTCCTCTTTTTGATGTGTTTTGTCCTTTCGGACAGGAATAAGCTATTATATCATATAGCGGGGCGCATGTCCATATCAAAACCGATAATTTTTCACGATCTCCGATAATTTTTCACGATCTCCTCCGTTGTTCGAAAAGGCCGAAATACAAAAGGAAAAATATGCCGGGCCGGGCCTCCCTTGACAAAGCCCCGCCGTTTGTTATATAATCTTATATGTGAAAATCCGCTTTCCAAAAGGAGACAATAATGAAGAGGTTTCTTATTATAATACTTGCCGCGGCGATGATCGCGGGCGCGATAGCCTGCGGTAAGAAGGCTCCCGAGCAGACCCCGGATCAAAAGACTCCCGAGCCCGGCAAGAAGGATCCGACCGCATATGAAAACGTGGTCGAATTCGAAACAGGCGTTTTGAAAGCCGGCTCCTTCAACTGGAGGTACTTCCTTGCCAAGGTCGGCGCGGGCATGAACGCGGACGTTCAGCTCGTCGATCGCACGGGCGGGGAGGAGGTCCGCAGGAAGCTCTCCTATGACCGCACCTCCTACACCCTCATAGAGGGCGAGAACGCGAAGCGCTATACGAGGCTCGTGAGCGAGAACGTCCCGCTTCCCGCCGGGACTGCGCGCGTCGCGTTCCTCACGAACGATCCCTCCGCCGATCTTGCCGCGATATTCGGCGGCTCCATCCCCGAAGAGATCAAGATAGGTCCCGTGGGCGAGATCGCGTTCATAGTCTATCTGAACGCCGCTCCTTCGTCCGATGAGCTCGCGGAGTCAGTGGGCGGCTGAGCGGGAGCACATTCCGAACAATGACTTAAAAAAGTATGCGGAGCCGCGGCTTCACATACTTTTTACAATTTTTTACACGGTTTTTATTGAATCGGCGCGCCCAGCGGTATATAATCGCGAATACGGAGGAAGGGCGCGGAAATAAGAGGCGCCCCCCAAGCAGCATAAAAGGAGGCGCAAAAAATGATCTTCTTTATCGCGATCCTGATATTTGTGATCTGCAAAGCGGTGATCAAGTATTCGGGCGAGGCCGCTCCCGGCGCCCGCAGCGGCGCAAATGAGGCGAACGCCGTCGTCTGCGCCAAGAGGATGGATATTTCGGGCGGCGAGCGCACTTCGGTGCATTATTACGTCACGTTCGAAATGGAGGACGCCTCCCGCCTTGAACTGCCCGTCAAGGGCTTTGAATACGGCAGGCTCGCCGAGGGCGACCGCGGCGTGCTCCGAGTGGCGGGCGGCAGGTTCGCGGGCTTTGTGAGGAACGAGAGCCGCTTCTCCGCCGCCGATCCCGACAAGGCGGCGCATCGCTGCCCCGCCTGCGGCGCGGCCTATACCGGCCGCGTCTGCGATTACTGCGATACCCCGTGGGCGGAGCCTGCGGCAAAATAAAATTTCAGGAGGTTTGTTATGTCCTGCGCTTTTTCCGGATTTGAGGCCGCTTGGTCCATATTCCCCTTGATATTCATGGTGTTCTTCATTGCCGTGGTCGTAATGATAATAAAGAAGGTCGCGGCGGACAGGGCCGAAAGGAGGCTCCCCATAGAGGAGCGCTGGGGCCGCGTCGTGACAAAACGCACCGAAGTCCGCGGCTCCGAGACCACCTCCACCTATTATTATGTCACGATCGAGTTTGACGACGGCTCGAGGCAGGAGCTCCACACCGACGGCAGCATCTACGGCTCCGTCGCCGAAGGCGACATAGGCTATGCCGGCATCCAGGGAAAGAGGCTCGCGGGCTTCCGCCGCGAGGCCGGTATGACCGAAAACAAGGAGGAGGTATTCTCCTCATGGCATCGCTGCGCCTCCTGCGGGGCGACCTTCCGCGGCGAAAGATGCGATTACTGCGGCACGCCCTGGATGGGGGACAATTGAAATGAATGATGAAAACCGAAGAATTATTGATTTTAAATGCGAAAAGGATTCCTTGAAGGGAGGCACTTCGTAAGGAAGTTGCCTCCCTTCGGCTTCTATATAGTCAAAAATATTTCTGATCGCAGTTGATTTTTCACGATTTCGTGATATAATATAATTGACCACAGACAGGAGGATTCATCTATGCCGGTATTGTCCAGATTTTACGGGATCATTATTCGTATGTATTTTCAGCAGGCGGAACATAACCCGCCGCACATCCATGCCCTTTACGGGGAGGATATGGCCGCCATTGACATCCAGACAGGCGAGGTGCTGGAAGGTCATCTGCCGCCCAAGGCGCTTGCTATGGTGCGGGAATGGGCAGCGATCCACAAAAACGATCTTCTGCATATGTGGGAGACGCAGGAGTTCAAGTCTCTTTCTCCCCTTGAATAAGGAGTTGATACTATGTTCCATAAGGTGAAAGCGGTCAATGCGCTGCCGGACTATCGCCTGAGCGTACAGTTTGCGGAAGGCGTGACCAAAATCTATGATGTAAAGCCCCTGTTTGCAAAATGGGCGCCGTTCAAGGCATTGGAAAATGCGCCGGAGCTGTTTTCCGGTGTGGAGGTCGATATGGGCGGCTATGGGATCATCTGGAATGATGATCTTGACCTGTCCTGTGACGAGCTGTTTGAGAACGGTGAGACGGTCAAGACGCCCTTTGACGGTCTTATGGCATTTACAGACGCTACCCAGCTTTGGGGACTGAACGAAAGCACGCTGCGCAAAGCGATTGCCTACGGCAAGCTGGTCAACGGCGTGGACGCCTGCAAATACGGCAAGCAGTGGGTGATTTCCATGGAGGCCATGAAGCGGGAATACGGTGTTCCTAAAGCAGATCGTTAAGGAGACTTATGTTTATATCAGAATTGTCGAACAGAGAGTTGACAGACAAAATTATCGATAGCGTTTTGTTTGAAGGGCTTGAAGACACGGAGGAGGCCGCTGATTGTATTATCGTGCTCGGGAGCACAAAGGCCTCTCAATATAAGGTTCCCGTTGCAGTTTCTGCTTATAAGGAAAAACGTGCTCCTAAACTTCTGCTGTCCGGTGGAAAAATAAAAGATTTCAATGAAGGCCGCATGAGCGAGGCCGATCATATGTGCAGAACGGCTATCATGCTTGGTGTAAAGGAAGAAGACATCGTTTTAGAAACACTTTCACAAAACACAATAGAAAACATACTTGGATCGCTGTTTGAACTGCAGCATGTATTTTGTATCAACCATGTGAGAAGGGTTTTGCTTGTTACCACTTCATATCATATGAGACGAAGTCTGTCCATAGCAAGATATCTGTTTCCGAGACACATTGAAGTTCTGCCTTGTCCTGCAGATGATACCCACACGCGCCGAGATAACTGGGCATATAACGCCGAAGGGCGGAAACGAGCTACGGACGAAGTTCGAAAGATTATCGATTGCGTAGGAAACGGCCTGTTTCCGGATTTTGAAGTATAGGAGCAACACCAGCTTCTCTTGATTACTTAAGAATGGAGCTTTGATATGTGGCGCTTTATAGATGATAATACTTTACCTATAATCACAGCTAAAGATCAAGTCAATAGTGCACATCGGGAGTGCCATTTACAGCTCCCCGAGACGGCAGTTGTTTTCTTCATGAGTAAGTGTACTGATTATCTCTGCGAAAACTATCAGGCAAAAGAACTATCGGAGCCCTTTCCTCGTTTTTTGAATCGCTGTCCTATTTGGGAAATCAATAAATACCAGCTCTGCTTTCTTGACGGAGGACGTGGTGCGCCACAAGCCTGCGATACCGTTGAGACACTTGCCGCACTTGGAGTAAAGAACATCCTTGCTGTCGGTATGTTCGGTGCATTTGATCCACAAGTTAAGCTCGGAGAAGTCATAACGCCAGAAAAGGCCTTCATTGAGGAAGGAACCTCGCTCCATTACTATGAGTCCATAGATTTTTCGCAACCAGACAATGATCTGCTCCAAATCTGCTCTTCTATGTTGCAAATCAATACATATCCTATTGTCACCACTGATGCTGTATATCGGCAGACATTCTACAAAGAACAGTTGTGGCG
Source organism: Clostridia bacterium (assembly GCA_017394835.1). Lineage (GTDB taxonomy): Bacteria > Bacillota > Clostridia > Christensenellales > CAG-138 > UBA3857. The sequence continues at coordinate 265 of JAFPXD010000051.1, read as the reverse complement.
GAATAAAGGCGCAGTAGGCGTTGATATGGAGACATCAGCAGTTTTCAGCGTATCCCGATATCTCGGCCTCAAAGCTGCGGCGATTCTGATGGCATCCGATATTCACCCTACGAGCCCAGATGAACCGAAATGGGATTGGAATATGACAAAAGATATGAGGTTTGCTTTAGCTGAAAAGAGCCTTGATATCGCAAAACAATTGCTGTGATCTGTTATTATTTCAAAGGCATATAAACGCCGCCCTGCAAGCAACATACTTGCAGGG
>JAFPXD010000050.1 GCA_017394835.1 Clostridia bacterium | reverse complement strand
GCTCGAGGTATCTGACCATTCCGGTGGTTAAGCTGAGGGGTCCCACCTGTTCCCATCCCGAACACAGAAGTTAAGCCCTCATACACCGAAAGTACTGTGCTGGCGACGGCATGGGAGGATAGGCAGCTGCCGGATCCCAAACGAAAAGAGCATCCAAACGGATGCTCTTTTTGTTTCGTTTGGTCTACCGCTGCCTATCCTCCCATGCCACGAGCCTGCAGCGCGAACCGAAGGTCCGCAGTGCCAAGAAAAAAGCGATAAGGCATTAACCGATTATCCAAAGATGATCCTTTAACAGCTTCACCCCTCGACATATCACCGATCTTTCGCTTTTTTCTTGCATAGCAAAACCGTCAGGTTTTGCGCAGGGCGATGGCGGGTGACTGTTTTGTTTTGCATTCAGAAGTTATCTATCCTCTCATCCAAGCCGGCACTTGCCATCGAAAATAATGGTTTAAAACGACCAACGCATAATATCAATGCAACCTTTTTGGGCCCAATATCGTCTTATTAAGTGAAGGAGGTATTAAAATGAAAAAACTGTTATACATTTTTCCGCTGATACTCATATTCCTGCTTGCTTCATGCACGTCGCAAAAGCCCGCGCCCGCAGATCCCGGCGCGCAAAACACCGAAGAGGCCGCTCCTACTGCCGAGCTCACGGAAGCGCCCTCCCCCGAGCCCACGGCGCCCGGTTCGGTGTTCATTGAAAACGGCGATTCTCCCATAGCGCTCCCCAAAAAGGATAATCTCACTCCGGAGGAGCAGGCCATCGCGGACGAATACTATGAGCTCATGAAGGAGGCATACCCCGAATTTGCAGCCATCCCGCGCGAACGGCTTCGGGAGTGGGTCAATAAGGACGATAAAGATATTCACGTGAAATTCACATATTCCATAGGCGGGACGGCCACCTATTATGAGTGCGAGTTTTTCACAAGCCCCATGTATCCGGAAGGGCATTGGTACATATACGGTGAAGATTTTGCACAGTTTTCCGAATGTGCCGTGACGGAAGAGCAGATCGGCGCAATAAAAACGATGCTTGCCGATTCGATAAACGAATACGTCAACGAAAACCATCTCAGCGCGGATAAGCTTGAAGCCGAAAAGGAGTACGTCTCATGGTCGATCCGTGACGGCAAGCTTTGTGCAATGACGGAGAGCATAGCCGGCGTTACCGATGAGACGACCGAAAGCTACGGCTGCATCGATCATGCCCACGTATTCGGCTGCGTGACGGTGGAATTCACCGAGAGCGGCGTCATACTCACGGATACCGGCGCGATCGGAAGCTGATAAAATACTCCGAAAACACAGACGCCCCGGAGCATATCCGGGGCGCTGCTTCACTATTACGGTAATTTTTACCCTCTCCTGCCGCTTATCACGAGCCCGGCAAGGCCGATTATCACAGCAAGGCCGCCGCCGACGTACATGAGCACGTTGGCAAGAGCGCTGTAGGGCAGGGCTACCTTTGAGGGATCCGCGGGATCGTAAAGTATGGTGATCTCCTTGCCCTCCTTATAGCTGCCGCTGCCGCCGGGCACCTCAACGTCCTTATACTCCTTGCCGTCAACGGTGTAGTCCATGAAATAGGTATAGACGGTCTCTACCGTGTCATCGGCGCCGAATTCCTGACGGGATTCGACACGGGAGATCACAGCGGTTGTCTCAAGGTAATTTTCGTGCTTATCCTTGCCGTAAAGGACGCCGAATACGATGAGAGCGATACCTATGAGGATGAGCATGAGCCAGCCGAGTTTTCTTTTCATTTTTAACCTCCTGAAATATTCGCCGCGGAAGGAGCCCGCGTGCGCTCAATACCAGTGCATTATATCATAAGAAGCGTTTGACCGCAAGCACTTGCGGGAAAACGCGTTTTCTGTTATAATCTCAACTGAAAATCAACGACAGGTAACGGTATATGGCGGCAAACGGAAGGATAAACAAAAAGCTTTTGGCGGCGGTGGCGGCGCTCGCGTGGCCGACCATGCTCGAACAGCTCATGCAGACGGCGGTGCAGTACATCGACACCGCCATGGTGAGCAGCCTCGGCACCTCCGCAACGGCGGCGGTCGGCTCCACAACGACCGTGAACTGGCTCATCGGCTCCACGATATCGGCTTTCGGAGTCGGCTTTTTGGCATACATTTCACAGGCGCGCGGCGCGGGCGAGCATGAGCGGGCAAGGCGCGCTTCGGCGCAGAGCGTGCTTGCGGTGCTGGTCGTGGGCCTCTTTTTCACGGCGCTGACGCTCGGGCTTGCCGGGTTCGTCCCCAAATGGATGCAGGTCGATCCCGCCATCCGCGGCCTCGCCTCGGAATATTTCTTCATATTATATCTGCCCACCCTCGCAAGGACGGCGACCATAATATTCGGCACGGTGTTAAGGTCCGCGGGCGATACCAAGACCCCCATGCGGATAGGGATAGGCGTCAATTTGATCAACGTTGTATTGAACTTTTTGCTCATCTACGGCCCGCGTGAGATCCGCCTTTTCGGCCTGCGCTTTAACATGTGGGGCGCGGGGCTGGGCGTGCGCGGCGCCGCCATCGCAAGCGCCGTGAGCGTGCTCTTCGGAGGCGCGGCGGTCACGGCGGCGCTCTTCCGCCACCGAGAGATCTCGCCCAAGGGCTATTCCATACGCCCCGATATGATCGTTTTGAAGCCCTGTATGCGCATAGCGTTCCCGAATATGCTCCAGAGGTTCGGCACGAGCCTCGGCTACGTCGCTTTCGCGGCGATGATAAACGCGCTGGGCGAGCTTTCCACCGCCGCGCACACAATAGCGAACACGGTCGAGTCCGCGTTCTACATCCCCGGCTACGGCATGATGGCCGCGGCAGCGACCCTGACGGGCAACGCGGTCGGCGCGAACGACAAGCAGGGCATACGCGAGCTCGCGCGGGTCAACATCTCGATAGAGGTGCTGCTCATGACGGTCTCCGGCGCGCTGCTCTTTGCGTTCGCGCCCGCTATGGCGGGGGTGTTCAGCCGTGACGCGGGCGTTATCGCACTGTGTACGGTGGTGCTGCGCATGGTGGCCGTTTCGGAGCCCGTTTACGGCGTAAGCATAGTGCTCGAGGGCATGCTCCAGGGCGCGGGCAAGACCGTTGCGCCCTTCATATTCAATATGATAGGCATGTGGGGCGTGAGGATAGTGGGCACCTTCATCTGCACGCGGCTCGCGGGGCTCGGCTTTGCCGCCGCATGGGGCTGCATGATAGGGCACAACGTGCTGCTTTTCGTGCTCTTTACCGCTTACTATCTGCGGTGGAGGAAGGAACTGCTTCGGGATACGTAATAAATAACATAAAAGTGAGGTATAAACTATGGGCTGCACAACTGTTCTTGTAGGAAAGCTTGCATCAAACGACTTATCGACCATGATCGCCCGCACGGACGACGGGCATTTCGATTCCAAAAAGCTCATCGTGGTAGAGCCGAAGGATCAGCCGAGGAAGTATAGGTCCGTCATCTCCCATGCGGAGATCGACCTTCCCGAAGACCCCGTCCGCTATACCGCCTGCCCGAGCATCGATCCCGCGAACGGCATTTGGGCGGCGACGGGCATAAACGCGCATCAGGTCGGCATGACCGCGACGGAGACCATCACCTCCAACCCCCGCGTGCTGGCGGCGGACCCCCTCGTGAGGCTCAAAAAGCCCGAAAAACGCGGCGAAAAGGAGATCCCCGGCGGCATAGGCGAGGAGGATATTGTGGTGCTCGTACTGCCCTACATAAAGTCCGCGCGCGAGGGCGTTATCAGGCTCGCTTCGCTCCTTGAAAAATACGGCACCTACGAATCGAACGGCATTGCGTTCAACGATGAAAACGAGATATGGTGGATGGAGACCGTCGGCGGGCATCATTGGCTTGCAAAGCGCGTGCCGGACGACCGCGTGGTGATAATGCCCAACCAGTTCGGCATGGATTCGTTCGATTTCGACGACGCGCTCGGCAAGGGCGAAAACCACCTCTGCTCCGCCGATATGCTCGAATTCATCAAGAAAAATCATTTGGACTGCGGCAACAGGGGCTTTTTCGATACCCGCGCGGCCTTCGGCTCCCACAACCACCGCGACCGCATCTACAACACCCCGCGCGCCTGGTACATGGGGCGCATGCTCACGCCCTTCACCCATAAATGGGATGGCGAAAACGCCGAGTGGGGCCCCGAAAGCGATGATATCCCCTGGTCCTTCGTGCCCGACAGGAAGGTGGCCGTTGAGGACGTGAAGGCGCTGCTCTCATCCAATTTCCAGGGCACGCCCTACGATCCGTATTTGAGCCGCGATACGGGCGTGCGCGGCAAGTACCGCTCGATCGGCATCAACCGCACGGGCGTCACCTCCGTCTGCCAGATAAGGAGCGGCGTTCCCGAAGGCATCCGCGGAGTCGAATGGATCTGCTTCGCCTCCACCACATTCGACGCGCTCCTGCCCGTCTATCCCAACGTCCGCCGCATGCCCAAATACCTTTCCGAAGCCACCCTCGATTGCTCCACGGAAAGCTTCTATTGGACGAGCGCGCTGATAGGCGCCCTTGCCGATCACAGCTATGCGAACAGCATTCAGCACATAGAGCGCTATCAGGAGTCCGTAATGACCAAGGGGAGGACTATCATACGCGAATACGACGCGAGGATCGCGGAAACGGGCGATATCTCCCTTTGCGAAAAGGCGAACGAGGAGCTTGCCGCGATGGCGAAAAAGGAGAGCACGGCGACGCTGAACCGCGTCCTGCACGAAGCCTCGGTCACCATGAAGAACGGTTACAGCAGGGCGGATAACTGACGCATGGAAAACGATGAAAGGCGCTCCCTGCGCGGCAAAATCACCGAATACATAAGGAAAGAATACGGCGCGGAGCCGGAAAGGCTCTGGCTCCGCTGGCCGGACTATACCGTTTTCCGCCATGCGGATAACGAAAAATGGTTCGGCATAATAATGGACGTTTCCCGCGAAAGGCTGGGGCTTTGCGGCAAGGGGCCCGTCGATATAATAAACGTCAAGATCCCCGATCCCCGGCTTATCGAGCTGCTCATCCATAAGGAGGGGTATCTTCGCGGCTACCACCAGTCGAAGGGGAATTGGCTTTCGATACTGCTCGACGGCTCCGTTCCCGAAAAAGAGATCGCCGCGCTCGTTGATATGAGCTTCATGGCGACTGCCTCCGCCAAAGAGAAGCGGGAGCTCCGCGGCCCGAAGGATTGGCTCGTGCCCTCCAACCCCGCCTATTATGATATAGTCCATGCCTATGACGGCGAGGATACGATCCTTTGGAAGCAGGGGCGGGGGATAAAGGCGGGCGATATCGTGTTCATATACGCGGGCGCGCCCGTTTCCGCGATAATTTACAAGACGGTCGTGACCGAAACGGATATCCCCTATTCGTTCCGCAGCGACGGGCTCGCCATAAACGCCGTGATGAAGATAAAGCTCCTGCGCAGATACGATCCCGCGCGCTTCACTTTCAAAACGCTTGGCGACCGCTATGGCATTTACGCCGTGAGAGGCCCCCGGGGCGTGCCGGAGGCGCTTAAGAAGGATCTGGAGCTGTGAGGACCGAACACGGTCATATTTAAGCAAGGAAGCGTTTTTCCTTGCTTTTTCTTTTGTTCTGTGGTATCATCAAGACGTCCGAAGGACGAAAAATAACGGTGTTACTTGTTAACCACCGTAAAAAAACAAGGAGAAATCGAATATGAAAAAAGCTGTTTCCGAATTCCGCGTACTTCTGCGCACCGTGCCGCCGATCCTCGTTTCACTGCTGATACTCTCGGTCGTGGGAATGAACCTTCTTGCGAACAAGAGCATCAACATGGGGCTCGACTGGCTCGCGCTGGACTGCGGTATTTTGTTTTCATGGCTCACGTTCCTGACTATGGATGTGATGACCCATTGCTACGGCCCTCGCGCGGCTTCGCTCATGTCGTTCGCGGCGCTGGGGCTGAACCTGTTCATGGCGCTGGTGTTCTTCATCGGGAGCGACATACCCGGCGTTTGGGGCGAAAGCTTCGTGGAAGGCAGCGAGAAGGTGATAAACACCGCGCTTGACAACACCTTCGGGGGAACGTGGTACATAATCCTCGGCAGCTCCGTCGCATTCATATGCTCGGCGCTGATCAACAATTTTATGAATTACGGCATAGGAAAGCTCTTCCGCAAGCAGGGCGGCTTCGGAAGGTTCGCCGTCCGGAGCTACGTTTCCACATTCGTCGCCCAGTTTGCGGATAACCTCATTTTCGCCCTGATCGTGAGCCGCGTTTTCTTCGGCTGGAGCATGCTCCAGTGCTTTACCTGCGCGCTGACCGGCGCCGTGATGGAGCTCCTGTTCGAGATCGTGTTCTCCCCCGTGGGCTACCGCGTTTCCAAAAAGCTCATTGAGGAAAGGAACGCCGCGATATGACGGCGATAGTTTCCGGAGCTTCGAGCGGGATAGGCCTTGCGACGGCAAAGAAATTCCTTGCGGAAGGGTATAAGACGGTGGGAGTCGATATAGCTCCCGCCGCCGTTAAGGATCAAAACTACCGCCACGTAGTATGCGACGTGAGGGATGCGTCGGGTCTGCCGAAGGATCTGCCCGAGCCGGAGATAATAATAAGCTGCGCGGGCACGCTTGAGGAAAGGGATGCGATAGACGTGAACCTCAAGGGCGCCATAGGCTTTGCGGAGCATTTTCTCGCCTCTCCCTGCTTAAGATCGGTGCTGTTCATCGCCTCCGCCTCGGCGCGCAACGGCGCGGAGTTCCCGCTCTATTCCGCTTCAAAGGCGGGGCTCGTCGGCTACATGAAGAACCTTGCGCTGCGCATGGCTCCCCGCGGGGTCACCGTGAACAGCATATCTCCCGGCGGCGTGATCACCCCCGCCAACGCGCACATTCTTGAAAGCCCCGAGCTTTACGGCAGAGTGCTTGCCGAAACGCTCCTCGGCAAATGGGCGGAGCCGGAGGAGATAGCCGACCTCGTGTATTTTCTGACCGTCACGAACCGCTCCATCACGGGCGAGGATATCCTCATAGACAACGGCGAGATGCTGAAATCGAATTTCATATGGTGAAGCCCACTGTGACTTTTCCGACAAGCTGCGGCCGCTCCTTAAAGGGCGGCCCTTTCATTTGCCCCTTCGGCGGAGCCTTTCGGGCGGAAGCCCGCGCAAACCGCCGGAAAAGCCGGAACGAAGAGGAGGATATAACCGATCTTCGGTATCGGAAGCGCCGAAAGCCGGAGGATAAACAACTACAGGCAATAAAAAAACGTATTGGAAAAAGCCGGAATATGTGATATGATATATACAGAATCTCCTCATCAAAATAGGAAAGGAAGAAACATTATGGCACCTGATGACTATTCTGATCTGACAAGGGAAGAGCTGCTTGAGCGGCTCAAAGCCCTCGAGGGCAAGCCCGACGCCTATTCGGTCGAGCTTGTAAGCTGCGGGGAAAACAGGGTGGCGGTCATTAAGATCGTGAACCAACTGTTCGGCCACGCCCTTAATGAAGCGATGGATCTTGTTGACAGCGTGCCCTGCATCGTCGCCAAGGACCTCGCCGAAGCGGACGCCGATTGGATCTGCAGCATGTTCAACGACGCCGGCGCGATCACAAGGAAGATAGGCTCAGCCGCGCCCGCCGCTCCGGCAG
>JAFPXD010000049.1 GCA_017394835.1 Clostridia bacterium | reverse complement strand
GTTATTGCGGTAATTGCCGATAATGAAACGGGCTATGCCGCGACCAACGGGAGCCGCGCGGGTCAGCGCGACCGCGCCGCGAGAGGCGCGGAACTGCGATCACGCAACAAATTAGGATCGCTCCTGCGAGACATATCCCCGAGAATACAACAAAAAAGCTCTTGCAATGGCTAAAAGCCAATGCAAAGAGCTTTTTGATTTTGTAATCAGATTGTTTGGGTATGGCTTACAAATACTGCCTTATGACCATTCGGCATAGGCGGATCTGCCTTTGGCCCTCGCTTTTGTATTCGGTTTGTTATACGATATCGTTATAGAGGCTTTCGGAAACGATCTTGGCCATGCGGGTCACGAGCTCGCGGTTATCGACTATGAGATCGTAAGCCAGATCCTCCGAAAGGACGCCGCGTTTGAGCTCCTGCGGGAGCTTGCCGTTTTCATCCGCCTCGCGGTCGTGCATCCACTGGGTGCTGCCGTAATAGGCGGAAAGCTCGTTAATCTGAGCGAAAGCCGCCTCATAGGCTTCGAGCGCTTCGGAAAGCTTATCGACCGCCTCACGCGAAGCGTCGAGCGCGGCCTCCATTTTTGTTATCCTGTCAACTCTTTTCATAATGACCTCCTTAAAGCGATTATAGATAGAGCCTGTTGCCGCTGCGGTTGGGCTCGTTGGTCAGATTCATGCCGAGCTTGCGGTAAACGGACTGATCCGCCCTTGTGAGCATTACGGAGGAGTGCGCTTCGCACCCGCGGAGCTTGGGGAGCTGCTTCATGGCGAGGGCGGCCGTGGGGCTCGTCGCCGCGCAGATCGAAAGAGCGTAAAGCACCTCGTCGGAATGGAGGAGCGGGTTTTCGCTGCCGAAATGCTTTGTTTTGAGCTGCCTTATGGGATCGAGGATTATGGGCGAAATGAGGTCGATATCCTCGTTTATGCCGGCAAGCTTTTTAAGCGCGTTCACGAGCGCGCCCGCGGCGGGGCCCATGAAGGTGCCCGTCTTGCCCGTTATCATGGAGCCGTCGGGGAGCTCGATCGCCATCGCGGGGGAGCCCTCCTGCTCCGCGCGCTTCAATGCCGCGGCGACAACGGGGCGGTCGTCCACCGAAAGGCCTGCACGGCTCATAACGAATTCCGCCTTATAGACCTGCTCCTTTTCGGCCCTGCCGCGCTTGAAGGCGCAGGCGGTCTGGTAATAGCGGCGGATTATCTCCTGCCTGGCGGCGGCGCAGACCACGGCGTCGTCCGTTATGCAGTTGCCTATCATGTTGACGCCCATATCGGTCGGGGATTTATAGGGGGATTCGCCGTAAATATGGGTGAAAATGGTGTTGAGCACGGGGAAGGATTCAACGTCCCTGTTGTAGTTGACCGTGCTCACGCCGTAGGCTTCAAGATGGAAGGGATCGATCATGTTCATATCGTCAAGATCGATGGTCGCCGCCTCGTAAGCCAGATTCACGGGATGGTTGAGGGGGAGGTTCCAGACGGGGAAGGTCTCGAATTTGGCATAGCCCGCGCGCACGCCGCGGCGGAATTCCTGATATATCTGGGAAAGGCAGACCGCGAGCTTGCCGGAGCCCGGGCCGGGAGCCGTAACGACCACGAGCGGACGGGTCGTCTCAATGTAATCGTTCCTGCCGAAGCCTTCATCGCTTACTATGAACTTGGGGTTCTTGGGATAGCCCTCTATAGGATAATGGCGGTAAACGCGGACGCCGAGGCGCTCGAGCTGGCCCGCGAACGAATCGACGGCGGGCTGTTTGTCGCTGTATCGGGTAATGACCACGCCCGAAACGTAAAGATCGCGGCTTCGGAACGCGTCGATCAGGCGCAGCACCTCGCGGTCGTAGCCTATATCGTTGTCGCTCCTTATCTTGTTGCGTTCTATATCACCGGAGAATATGGCGAGGATTATCTCCGCGCTGTCCTTGAGCTGCGAGAGCATGTTTATCTTCGTATCGGGGAGGAAACCCGGCACCACGCGCGAGGCGTGATAATCGTCGAACAGCTTGCCGCCGAATTCGAGATAAAGCTTATCGCCGAAACGGCCAATGCGCTCCAGTATCTTCTGGGACTGCATGGAGATGTATTTTTCGTTATCGAAACCGATTTTCATATCCTTTTACCTTTCGGGTGATGATCGTGACAGGGAAAGCGTTGGGGCGCGGCCCGCAGGATGCGTGCCTTGAAACGGCGGCGGGACTCGGGATGCAGGATGCGTGCCTTCAAGGCCGGTGGTGGGACTCGTTTTTGTGCACGGCGGTCTGTTTGCACTCCGTGCTGCACAGCCTCGCCGCACATAAAACAGATTACTGCGGCCTTGGCGGTGGGACTCGTTTTTGTGCTTGGCGGTCTGCTTGCGCTTCTCGCTGCGCAGCCTCGCCGCACAAAAACCCGGCCTTCCGCAAAACGCAGCACCGCTGCCTTTTGCGGGGCTTCGAGTCCCATAAAAAGGACCATACCTTAGGGGGCAATGCCCCCTAAGGTATGGTGCCGGTGGTGGGACTCGAACCCACACGGTATTGCTACCAACGGATTTTGAGTCCGTCACGTCTGCCAATTCCATCACACCGGCAGCTTACGCGTTATTATAGCACAGCGGAGGGACGAAATCAAACAAAAACTGCGTACTATTTGATATATAATATTCGTCAGGGTTCGTTTCCGTCACCTCCGTCCCGATATAAAAATGTGCGCGGAGCCCCACGTTTCTTATTGCCTTTCACAAAAATAGTGATATAATATTCGGGTAAAACCAAACGGAGGAGAAAATATGAAAAAGCTTACCGCCATCCTTGTTGCCCTGTTGATGCTCATGCTTCCCCTTTCGGGTATTGCGGACGTCAGCTTCCCCCTCTCCCTTTCCCATGAATGGGCGAGCTTCGATATGGGCGTGACCCACTCTGCCGCAGTCCACGTGGGCGGTTTCGGTTACGCATGGGGTTATAATTACAACGCTCCGATAGGCAACGGCGTCACCGCCTCTTCGGATACCTTCGTTCCCTATAATTGGGGCACGGGCGTCACCGCCGTTTCCGCCAACAACAAGACCACCCTCTCCATTGACGGCAATGGCGTGCTCAGCATCTGCGGCGCGTTCTGGTGGGGCATCGGCGGCGATTCCTCAATGCCTTCCGGCGGTTACATCCACACCGCCCCCACTCAGTTTGCGACCAACGTTCGCTCCGCGAGCATGGGCTTCAACCACATGGTTTACGTCAAGAACGACAACACCCTTTGGGTTTACGGCGAGAACGCGCACGGTCAGCTCGGCGATAACTCCACCACGAGCTATTACACCGGTGCGGGCAAGAAGATATTGGATAACGTCTCCTACGCCGTCGCGGGCGATTGCTTGACCGCCGCCGTAAAGACCGACGGCACCCTTTGGGTCTGGGGCTTCAACTACTACGGTCAGGTCGGCAACGGCAGCAGCGGCGCAAACGCGGACCGCAAGAGCCCCGTTCAGGTGCTCACAAACGTTTACTCCGTCAGCACCATGGGCGATCACGTTGTTGCTCTTAAGAACGACGGCTCCGTTTGGGCTTGGGGCCTCAATGACGTTGGCCAGCTCGGCCGCGGCAATACCACCAACGCCACCTCCCCCGTTCAGGTAACGACGGGCGCCGTTCAGGTGAGCGCGGGCTATAACCACACCGCGGTTTTGAAGTCGGACGGTTCCCTTTGGTTCTGCGGCTGCAATTACCGCGGCGCGTTCGGCAACGGCGTGAACGGCGGCTATTCCGCCGCAAACTCCACCTTCAGGCAGACTCCCGGCACTTGGGTCGCCGTCAACTGCGGCACTCACTGCACCGCGGCCGTTGCGCCCACCGGTCAGCTCTTCACCACGGGCCATAACGATCACGGCAAGCTCGGCCTTGGCAATGGCGCTCCCACTACCGTCACTCAGTTCACCGCCACCGATATCTGGATCTTCGGCGAGGACGGCCCCGCGACCTATACCGTCCGCTTCGTCGATTGGGACGGCACGCTCCTTTCCGAGCAGGAAGTCAGCGAGGGCGAAGCCGCGTCCGCGCCCGCCGCCCCCACGAGGATCGGTTATGAATTCACCGGATGGGATAAGGATTTCAGCTGCGTGACCGAGGATATGACCGTTACCGCGACCTATACCGCGATCCGCTACACGCTCACCATCAATTACGTTGACGAAAACGGCGTGAAGCTCGCTCCCACCTTCACGAGGACTTACACCTATGGCGAGAGCTACAGCATTTCGAGCCCGATCATCTCCGGTTACACCGCCAATACTCCCCTCGTTTCCGGCGTTATGGGCGCGGCCAACCTGGTCATAGACGTTGTTTACACGCAGGATCAGTCGAAGCTCAAGGGCGACGTAAACTGCGACGGTATTGTTGATTCCGCCGATATAACGCTTGCCGCCGCCTACTCTATGAACGCGGGCACCGTTACCGCTCAGGGCATTATCAACGGCGATATGAACGGCGACGGCTTGCTTACCGCGGCGGATCTTTCCGCTCTTTACAGCTACATTCTCGGCTGACGATCAAAAGCCAACGCACGGGCTGTCCGTTTTGTGACAGCCCGTTTTTACAGGAGTTTTTATGGAACGCACCTCCCTTTCCCATCCTTTTCCGCCGGTTTACGACGGCTTTTCGCGGATACTGATACTGGGCTCGTTCCCCTCCGCCGCCTCCCGCGAGATGAATTTCTATTACGGGCATAAGCAGAACAGGTTTTGGCCGCTTATGGCGCGGCTGTACGGCGAGCCCGTGCCGCAGACGGTCGAGGAGCGCAGGCGTTTCGCGCTTGCTCACGGGATCGCGCTGTGGGATTCCATCGCCTCATGCACTATCATAGGCTCTTCCGATCTTTCGATAAGGGACGCCGTGCCCAATAAAATATCGGAGCTGCTTCACGCAGCCCCGATCGAAAGGGTCTATTGCAATGGGAAAACTTCCCATTCCTGCTATGAAAAATACGTTTATCCGGAGACCCGGCTGCACGCCGAGGCGCTCCCTTCCACGAGCCCCGCGAACGCCGCATGGAGCATGGACAGGCTGGCAAGCGCATGGAGCGTGATACTCGCTTGAGGCGTCAGAACTTTTTGAGCCCCAGCGTCTCGCCTATGGAGCTGCCTATGTGAAGCTCTTCCCAATCCTCACGGAGCTTCATTATGCTGAATGAAACGAGCTCGTCCGTGATGGCTTCCGCCCTTGCGCGGAGATCCTCATCCCCTTCATAGCTCTTGAATTCGATGTGGGCGCCGGGGATGAATTGCTCAAGGTCTATGGCGCCGACCGCGTTTATCTCGAGCCGGCCGCCTATCGCCGCCATGGGGATATTCTCTATCTTGGAGCTCGCGCCGCGTTCGCAGTCGCAATAGAACTGCACCTTGGCGGTCCTGCGGTCCTCCCTCCCGAAATAGACGAGGACCTCGTAGTAAACGGCTCCGTCGTCACTGTAAACGTCGCAGTAAAGCACCAACTGATCGCTGTTGGGGAACAGCGAGATGTAGGTGCGTTTTTTTATCGCAACGCTGTCATCCGGGCGGCTTTCGGCGTAATCGAGCAGAATGAAGTATTCATCGTATTCCTTATCGTAAACGCCGTGCTCGTAGATGCGGTTCATAAGAATGTCGAAGGGGTATTTGTAAACAAATATCTCCGTCTTGCCGACAACGTCCCCCGCTACCGTGGCGGTGATCGTCGCTCTTCCTTCGCAAACGCCGGTTATCCTGCCGTCGCTTTCCACAATGACGGTGGATTCATCGGAAGAGCTCCACTCTATCCCGGAATACTGCGCCTCCGCCGGAGCGATTATGGGCTCCAGCACCATGGAGGCGCCCAGCTCTATCATATCGCTCTGCTTGGCGAAGGTGAGCCTGTAAGGGCGCAGCCCGCACAGCAAAGTGGTCTGTGCGGAGACGCCGTTTTCGAGCACGGCATAGATCACGGCTTCGCCCGTGCGGAGGAAGCGCACGCTGCCCGCCGGATCGACCACGGCGACGGATTCATCGGAGGAGCTCCATTTTACCGCGCCGGGCTCCGCGCCTTCGGGATATACCTCGGCGATCAGCTTCACGGGCTCGTTGGGATAGATGCATTCCGCATAGCTTTCGCGCTTTATCGAAAGCGCCGCCGCCTCACGCGGGGCGGTGAAAGCGCCGCTTGCATACTCCGAAAGCAGCTTAACGCTTATGAAAGCAAGCGCGGCAACAAACGCTGCCGCGACAATGCCAACGATCAAATATTTTAATACGCTTCTTCTTTTTGTTTTTCCGCTGAGCTCACAGCCGCAGTAAGGGCAAAAACGCATGCCCCCTTCCGCGGCGCGCCCGCAGTTCGGACAGTTCATTTCGGAATACTCCTATCAATCCTTCGCAAGCCCGACGATGAGCTCAACGCATTTTTCTATGCCGAACTTTTCGCTGTTGAGGCAGAGATCGTAATTGCGGCTGTCGCCCCACACCTCGCCCGTAAAGTGCTTGTAATTGACGCTGCGCTTGGTATCTTTCTCCTTCAAGCGTTCTTCGGGCTTCTTTTCGCTTTCACCGTAAAGCCTGACTATGCGCTCCGCCCTCGCTTCCAAGGGGGCGTGGATGTAAACGTGCAGCGCGTCCTCACGATCCTTCAATATCTGATCGGCGCAGCGGCCCACGATGACGCAGTTCTCTTTATCCGCGATCTCGAGAATGGCGTTCCTCTGCACGACCCAAAGGTAATCGTAAGCGCTCATGCCGCCCATAACGCGGGAGGAGCTGATATAGGAGCTCGCAAGGGAGAAAATGCTCTTCCCGGGAGCGTATTCGCCGTTTTCCTCAATGTATTTCGGATCGAACCCGGTCATTTCGGCGACCTTTTCGATAAGCTCTTTATCGTAATAGGCGTAACCCAGCTTTTCCGCAACGGCCTTGGCAATGGTCCTGCCGCCGCTGCCGAACTGACGGCTTATTGTGATGATGCGTTTGCTCATAAGGAAGCCTCCTGTTATTTCTTTACACTTTATTATATAATATTTGCATCCGATTGTCAACGAATAAATGCGCGATCATATATTTTGCTTGGGATCGGCGTCTATAAGGAAGAGCACGGCGGGGCGGGATACGGCGTGATCGCCTTTCATAAGCCGCAAAAACGCGCCTGCGGGGAAGGTCTCCTCCTCCCCGGCGGAGGAAACGGCCGTCCTTTCCGGGCAGTAGAGGAACGCGGCGCTGCAGTCATAGACGGAAAACCCGCCGCAGACGTATTTCATATTGCCCTCCGCTCCCTTCAGCATAAGGTTGAGATCCCTGCCGGAGCCGCGGCAGAACACATCGTCTTCGCCCGAAAACCTGAGCACCTCGCCGCGGGGGAGCTCCTTTTCTTCGCCGTTTATGCGGAGCGAGAAGCCGCGGCAGAGCGGAGTCAGACAGCGGGTCACTCCTTCGAGCCGCGTAAACACGGAGCTTTCGAGCTCCACATCCGCGCTGCTTATGCGGTAGGCAAAGCGGCGTTCGGCATAGGAGCTGCCCTCCGGGCCTATCGCAAGCTCAGTAGTGGTCCCGCCCGACCAGTCCGTCGTTTTGAATTCCTCCGAAGGGATCCGCCTCACGTTTTTCATTGCATTGCCACCTTCCCGGCGCGCGCGCCTTTGTCGCTTTTTGTTATTTTACACCCTTCCGAGCCAAAAGTACAGCATAATGCCAAGCAAAAAATATACTTAAAAAGCGGGCAAAAATGCTCTTGTAAGGAAGCGGCGCCTATGCTATAATAGTTCGTCAACACCATACTTACCCCGTTTCAAAGCGGGGTCAACAGACCACAAGGAGGTGAAAAGCGTGAATAAGTATGAGAATCTGTACGTCATCAATGCCGAACTGACCGAGGAGGAGATCAAGTCCGTTATCGAGAAGTTCGCAAAGGTCATCACCGACAATGGCGGTGAGATCGAAAAGATCGATGAGTGGGGCAAGCGTCGCCTTGCGTACCCCATCAATTATCAGACCGAGGGTTACTACGTACTGGTCCTCTTCGAGGCGGAAGGTCCCGTCCCCGCGGAGCTCCAGCGTAACCTTAAGAATGACGAACGTATCATGCGCTACGTTGTTGAGCGCAGGCAGGCGTAAGTCATCAAGGAAAGGAACCGTATGAATAAACTCACTATTATCGGCAATCTCACAGCGGATCCCGAACTGCGTACCATCCCCTCGGGCGTCAGCGTCTGCACATTTACCGTTGCGGTAAACCGCCGCTCCGGCAAGGAAGACCGCCAGACCGATTTCTTCCGCGTTACCGCGTGGAGGCAGCTTGGCGAAAACTGCAGCCGTTATCTGACCAAAGGCAAGAAGGTCGCCGTTGTCGGCGAAGTTACCGCCAGGGCTTTCGAGGGCAAGGACGGCACTCTGCGCGCTTCTCTCGAAGTCACCGCGGATGACGTTGAATTCCTCTCCCCCCGCAGCGAGGGTCAGGGCTATAACCAGGGCGGCTATTCCAATCAGGGAACTCCCGCGGGTTATGGCGAAGGCCGTCGTTCCGGCTCCGGCTGGAATCAGGAGCCTTCCGCTCCGTCCGACAACATGAACGGTTCCGCTTTCGGCGATCCCGCCGGCGGCTTTACCGAGATTACCGATTCCGATTTGCCATTCTGATTCATTGAAAGGAGATACTGTCATGGAAGACCGCAAGATGAAGCCCCGTCCCAAGAAGTCCAGGCGCAAGGTGTGCCAGTTCTGCGTGGATAAGGTAGAACATATTGATTATAAGGATACTGCCCGCCTGAGGAAGTTCATCACCGAGCGCGGCAAGATCATGCCCCGTCGTATGAGCGGCGTTTGCGCCGAGCATCAGAGGACTCTTGCAAAGGCCATCAAGACAGCGCGTCAGGTAGCTCTGCTGCCCTACGTCGCCGAATAAAAGGCTTTACCCATTCCGATATGATGTTGACTTAAAGGCCCGTCTATGCGGGCTTTTTTGATTTCCGCCGCCGTTTCCCGCTTTTTCCGGTTGACCGCGCGGAACGTTTCATTGTATAATAAGAGTTAGCAGATTTTTCACGGAGGACTTTATGAAAATGACCCTGCGGCGCGTTATTGCCGCTTTTGTTATCGCCGCAATGCTCATCGCGGCGCTGCCCGCCCTCGCCCTCTCCGCCGAGGATTACAACTCTCACGACGTTGAAAAGCTCAAGCTTTTTTTCGAGACCGTGAGCGACGCTTCTTTTGTCAACGGCATTGCGATAAACGGCTCCGGCTACGATGCAGACGATCCTTCCACTTGGGGCTCCTGCACATGGACGAGCGCGGGAAGGCTCAGGCAGATCACTTTTTCCGATCTCGGCTGGAACGTATCGGGCGCGCTCGATCTTTCGGGCTGCACCTCGCTTAACAAGGTCGTCGCGACGGACTGCTTTATTAGCGCGGTCGATTTTTCCGGCTGCACCGCGCTCAAAACGCTCGATCTCACGGGCAACAAGCTGACTTCGATCGACGTTTCCTCCTGCACGAACCTCGAGCTGCTCTGGCTGTCGAAGAACAATATCCACGATCCGGATATTTCCGCCAACACCAAGCTCACCTCGTTCGACTGCTCCTATAATGGCATAAGCTCGCTCGACGTTTCGCGAAACGTCCTTCTTACTGTGCTGCGCTGCACCAACAACGAGCTGACGAGCCTCGATCTTTCCGCCAACGTCCGCCTGACCGAGCTCAACTGCAAAACAAATCTCATCACCTCGCTGGAGCTTTCGCATCTGACCTCGCTGCAGACGCTTGTCTGCTTCAACAACCGCATGAGGAGCCTTGATATTTCCGTGCTGAACGGCGGAGTCTCGTTCGTTCTGGATGCGCTCGGCAACGGCTACGTAGGCACAAAATCCCTTTACGACGGGAGCGGCCTTGCGACCTATGCCGCCGCAAAACCCGCCGAGGGCGAAAGCTTTTTGGGCTGGTACGAAGGTTCAGCGCAGGCGGGTACCGCCGCGGATATGCACCTTGCCATGACCGGCTCGGCGCAGCATTATACCGCGCATTTCACCGAGCCGACGCCCACTCCCACGCCGACGCCTACTCCCACTCCCACGCCTACTCCTACGCCAACGCCCACTCCTACTCCCACGCCCACGCCGACGCCCACGCCTACTCCCACTCCTCAGGCGCTGATGGGCGACGTTAATTCCGACGGCGTCGTTATGGGCGACGACGCGCTGCTCATGCTGAGGTACTGCATGGAGCTGGCTTCCGCTTCGATGCTCGATCTTTCCGTTGCCGACGTGACCAACGATTCGTGTTACGGCGCGGACGACGCGCTGCTGATCCTCCGCTATACGCTGGATCTGATAGACCATCTTTGATATGCCGCAGCTTCCCGAACAATTCAAAGAACGCATGCGGGCGCAGCTCGGGGCCTCCTACCCCGATTTCATCGCCTGCTTCGACGAGCCCCCCAAAAGGGGGCTTCGTGTCAATACGCTCAAGATCGGTATTGACGAATTTGTGGCGCACTCTCCCTATTCGCTTCAAAAAGCAGGCATTATTGACGAGGGTTTCGTCATTCAGGGCGCTGAAAACGTGGGGAAGCATCCCTATCACGCCGCGGGGCTCTTTTACATGCAGGAGCCTTCCGCAATGAGTTCGACGGCTTTTTGCGGAGCGGACGATTCCGGTCTGCGGGTGCTCGACATGTGCGCCGCGCCGGGCGGAAAGACGGGCGGAGCCGCAGCCCGAATGCGCGGCAGGGGCGTTATAATAGCCAACGAGATAGTGCCCAAGCGCGCGAGGCTTCTGGCGCAGAATACGGAACGCCTCGGCCTCCCCAACGCCGCCGTCATATGCGAGCGGCCGGACAGGATCGCCGCCGCGCTGCCCGGATTTTTCGATACGGTGCTCGTTGACGCCCCCTGTTCCGGCGAAGGGATGTTCCGCAAGGACGAGACCGCGATACTCGAATGGTCGCCGGAGCACGTCGCCGCCTGCGCCGAAAGGCAGAAGCTCATAATGGAAAGCGCGGCCGATTGTGTTGCTCCCGGCGGCGCGATCGTCTATTCCACGTGCACGTTCTCCCCCGATGAAAACGAAGGAGTGATAGAAGCCTTTATCAGCAAGCACGCGGATTTTTCGGTTGAGATCATGGAAAGGCTCTATCCCCACTCCTCCTGCGGGGAGGGGCATTTCGTGTGCCGTCTGCGGCGCGCGGGCGAGCGTTCCCCCGCCCCTTCCGCAAGGCGGATACCGGAGCTGCGCGATAAAGCGGCGCTTGCGGCGGTAGGCGGTTTTGCGGAGGATCTGCTTGAAAACGGTCTGCCGGAGGGCGCGCTCGTTTCCGCCGGAGAAAGGATAAAGCTCATTCCCCGCGATATGCCCGCGGAGGTGCTTTCGCTCCGCCCCGTCGCGTGCGGAGTGGATATGGGCGAGATGCGCAAAGGGCGATTCGAGCCTTCGCACACCTTCTTCATGGCGGCTTTGGGAGCGGAATTCACGCGCCGGATAGAGTTCGAGCCCGAAGACGAGCGGCTTTTCGCGTTCCTTGCGGGGAACACCGTCCCCTGCCCCGAAAATATGCGCGGGTGGGCGGCCGTCTGTGTTAAGGCGGGCGAAGGGGCTTACCCCCTCGGATTCGGCAAGGCTGTCGCCGGAACGATGAAAAACCATCTGCCCAAGGGGCTTTATATCAATCGCTGACGGAGGCTTCATGAAGAGCGTCAAGGAACTTTTATCTGAACACGGACTGAACCCCAATAAAGCCTTGGGGCAGAACTTTTTAAGCGACGGCGCCGCGATAGAGCGGATAGCCGCGCTTGCTTCCGAGCCGGGGCTTCCCATTATCGAGATAGGGCCGGGGCTCGGCGCGATCACCCTTCCGCTTGCCGAGACGGGGCTTCCCCTTGCCGCGATAGAGCTCGACCACGCGCTCTGCGGAGTGCTCGAGGGGCTGCTTCCCGCAAACGCCTCCGTCGTGAACGCCGACGTGCTGAAGGCGGATCTCGAGGGGATAGCGGAAAGGCTCGGCGGCGAGATCGCGGTCTGCGGAAATCTGCCCTATTACATAACGAGCCCGACCGTAATGAGGCTCGTGAGCTCAAAGCTGCCCATCCGCCGCATGGTGCTCATGATGCAGAAGGAAGCCGCGGACCGCTTCTTTGCGGAGCCCGGTTCAAAGAATTACGGACCTCTCACAGTGCTTTCGCGCCTTCGGTATGAGATACGCACGGCGCTGGAGCTCAGCCCCGCATCGTATTTCCCCCAGCCGGAGGTTAGTTCATCCGTGCTTGTGTTTGACAGGAACGGGGCCGAAACGCCCGAAGGGCTCGAAACGCTTTTGAAGTGCGCTTTCCGTATGAGGCGCAAGACTTTGGCAAACAATCTTTCGGGCATGGGTCTTGCCCGAACGGACGCCGCGGAGCTTATAAACAGGGCCGGGCTCGCCCCCTCCGTAAGGGCAGAGGCGTTATCCCCCGAAGACTTCGTGCGGCTTTGCGGGCTTTTGCCGCGATAACGGTGATTTTTCAAAAAATATATAGCTTTTTGCCCCTTTACATATCCGTCCCGAGGTGGTATCATTTTGCAAATAGGTAATACCTATTCCGTATCCCGAGGGCGCGAGTGCCGCACCCGTCTTTTTTATAGGACGAAGCTTAAAGGGGGAAAAATGGACGAGCATCCCGAAACCAATATCGAAGAGCTTTCCGTACAGGAACGGCTCCTTTATGAGATGCGCTTCGGCGCGTACCGTGAAAACGCCCGCCTGCCGCGCGAATCCGCGCTCGCGCAGGAGCTTGACATAAGCCGCACCCAGCTCCGCGACAGCTTGGCGGAGCTCGAGCGCGAAGGGTTCATAAGCCGCAGGCAGGGGCTCGGCACCATTATAAACCGCCACGTGCTGAACGTGCCCGTCCGCATGGATCTTGAGATAGAGTTCATGGAGATGGTCCGCCGCTCCGGCTGCAAGCCCGCGGAAAAGCTCGTAAAGGTCTCCTCGGTGCTTTCCGCCTCCGCCGCGCAGAAGCTCGGCATAGGCAGGACTGATGAAATGCTCTTCGTTTCCCGCATCGTCACGGCGGACGGCAAGCCCGTCATCTACTGCGAGGATTACATCCCCAAGGCTTTCATCAAGGATAAGGATTATTCCGACATGGATCTCGAACAGCCGATCTTCGTTTTCCTGAAGGAAAAATGCCGCAGGGACGCATACCTTGACGTGACCGAGATCCGCCCCGCCGCCGCAAGGGCGAACGTCGCTTCGCGGCTCGGCGTTTCGGAAGGCACCCCCCTCCTTTTCATGGACGAGGTCGATTACGATTTTGACGGGACGCCCGTTATGTATTCACGCCAGTTCTACGTTGACGGCGTTATCGCTCACAACGTTGTAAGAAGAAAAATATAAGTCGAAAGGAGCTTTTGAATATGCCGTTCATCTATGACGAACCCTCCCATACCTTCGGAGAGTACCTGCTCATTCCCAACTACACCTCCGAGGAATGCACTCCGCAGAACACCAGTCTTGAAACTCCTCTTGTAAAATTCCGCGAGGGTGAAAAGCCCCCCATCACGCTGAACATCCCCCTCGTTTCGGCGATCATGCAGTCCGTTTCCAACGATACTCTCGCCGTTGCGCTTGCGAGGGAGGGCGGCGTTTCGTTCATATTCGGCTCCCAGTCCGTCGAAAACCAGGCGGCTATGGTAAGGCGCGTCAAGGCGTATAAAGCGGGCTTCTCCGTAAGCGATTCCTGCGTAACGCCCGAGCAGACCGTTGCCGATCTCGTTGCGCTCAAGGAAAAGACGGGGCATTCGACCGTTGCCGTCACCCATGACGGAAGCTCCACCGGTAAGCTTTTGGGCGTAGTTACGAGCCGCGATTACCGCATCACCCGCATCTCCCCCGATGAGAAGGTCAAGAATTTCATGACCCCCATAGAGCGCCTCGTCACCGCTCCCGAAGGCGTTTCGCTCAAGGAAGCGAACGACATAATCTGGGATCACAAGCTCAACTCCCTGCCCATAGTCGATAAGGACGGCAATATGGTCGCGTTCGTATTCCGCAAGGATTACGACGTTCATAAGGAAAACCCCATGGAGCTGCTTGACAGCCATAAGCGCTACGTTGTGGGTGCGGGCATCAATTCCCGCGATTACGAGACCCGCGTTCCCGCCCTTGTCGAGGCAGGCGCGGACGTGCTCTGCATAGATTCTTCCGAAGGCTACACCGCATGGCAGGCGAAGACCCTTGCATGGATCCGCGATAAGTACGGCGATACCGTAAAGTGCGGCGCCGGCAACGTGGTCGATCGCGAAGGCTTCCTCTTCCTTGCCGAAGCAGGCGCTGATTTCGTAAAGGTCGGAATCGGCGGCGGCTCGATCTGCATCACCCGCGAAACGAAGGGTATCGGCCGCGGTCAGGCGACCGCCGTTATGGAAGTAGCCAAGGCGCGCGACGAATATTTCAAGAAGACGGGCGTTTACGTTCCCATCTGCGCGGACGGCGGCATAGTCATGGATTATCACATCACGCTGGCGCTTGCGATGGGCGCGGATTTCTGCATGCTCGGCAGGTATTTTGCAAGGTTTGACGAAAGCCCCACCAACAAGGTCATGGTGAACGGTTCCTACATGAAGGAATACTGGGGCGAGGGCTCCTCAAGGGCGCGCAACTGGCAGCGTTACGATATGGGCGGCGGCTCGAAGCTTTCCTTTGAAGAGGGCGTCGATTCCTACGTTCCCTATGCCGGCCCCCTGCATGACAACGTGATGGTAACGCTCGCGAAGGTGCGCTCCACCATGTGCAACTGCGGCGCGCTCACCATAAAGGAGCTGCGCGAGGGCGCAAGGCTCACGCTCGTCTCCCCCACCTCCATAATCGAGGGCGGCGCGCACGACGTTGTGCTCAAGGAGCAGAAGGCGTTCGGAATCAAGAAATAATAACCGGATATTGTATGGCGGGAGATGTACGTCTCCCGTCTTTTTTATTGCTTCCTGCATATTCGAAGGCGATATTTCCGGCAGGCTATTTACAGGGCTGTATAAAACTGTTATAATATAATTGGTATAAAATGTGGTCAAGAGGTACTGCAATGAAGAGTTTATATAGATCCGCCGTTACGCTCATACTGCTTTGTTCAATGGTCCTTTCCCTTTTTGCGGGCTGCAAGCCGAAGGATCCCGCTCCCGCCGAAGCCTGCTTTGAGGAATTCATGGGCGCGATAGCGGCATTCGATTATGAAAAGGCGTTCTCGCTCGTTTCGAGGGCGTCTTCCTCCATGCCCACCCCCACTCCCGAAGCCAAGCAGGAGGAGCACCGCAGGAACGAGACCCCCTATCCCACCATCGTTCCCACCCCCACTCCCTACCCCACGAATTTCATGGTGCATTCCGATTTCGTCGCCAAATACAGCGACATATTCTCGGCCATCCGCGTGAGCGAGGTAAAGTATGAAAAGCTCTCCGCCGAATGGGATGGGGACGACCGCATCATCCGCTATTCCGCCGATTACGTGAGTGAGCTTGCGGGGGATCTCGTCAACGAGTATGAGATTAGGATCGTGAACGAGGACGGCGCGGCGAAGGTCGCATGGGAGCCCTCGCTCATATTCCCCGGCATGAGTTGGGGCGACAGCGTGAGGATCAGTACCGTCGCCGCAAGGCGCGGTGATATAATCGCTTCCGGCGAGCTGCTGGCCCAGACCGTCACGCTGAACGCCGTGATAGGCGACGTTGACGATATTCCCGATCTGGATGATTTTACAGCCGCCGTTTCCGAAATACTCGGCATGGAGCCCGATGCGGTAAAGGAAAAGTTCGACAACGCGAAGAGCCGCAACGTGCTGCTGGCTCAGCTCAACGACAACGAGCTCACTCCCGATATTCACGAGGCGCTGGACAGGCTCGAAGGCGCTCGCATAATACTGAATTACGGCGTAGATCGCATCTATCCTCAGGGAGAGCTTCTGGCGCACACCATCGGCTATATAGGCTATGCGGAGGAAGGCGAGCTTGAGGCGCTGAACGAGGGGCGCACCGAAACGGACGGCCTCTACTCCATCCACTCGCTCGTCGGCAGATCGGGCATAGAAAAGGCTTACGAAAAGACCCTCCGCGGCAAGGACGGGCTCAATATCACCATCCGCAATTCGGAAGGCGCGCTCGTTTCGACGGTCTATCGCAAGCCCGTGGAACACGGCGCAGATCTTGAGCTCACGATAGATATGGATCTCCAGCGCAGGGCGAAGCAGGTCATGGATCTTGTGCTTTGGGGTGAAGACAACGCGGGCGCCGTCGTTGTGATGAACCCCGTCACGGGGGAGCTGAAGGCGCTCCTCTCCTACCCCGAATACGATCTCAACAAAATGGCGATCCATGCCGAGCCCGGATATTACGAATCATTGAAGGAAGCGCCCAACAATCCGCTCCAGAACCGCAACACTCTGGGCCTGTATCCTCCGGGATCCTCAATGAAGGTGTTTACCGCCTCCGCCGCGCTCGACCTGGGTTACGTTACCCCCGATCACGTGTTCACGGGGAATATAGTCAAGGATTACTGGACCCCCACCAATTACGGCAGGTGGGTATGGCCGCCCATCAAGCGCACCGAGATAAAGAACCGTCAGGAGCCGCTCAACATGGCGAACGGCCTTCTGCATTCCGATAACATCTATTTTGCCGATCTTGCCCTTATGATGGGCGAAGAACCCTTCTTCACCTATCTGCGCGGCATCGGCTTTGAGCAGAGCTTCCCGTTCGAGCTGAGCGTCGCCCGCTCCACGCTGAAGGTCAGGTACGATACCGAGAACTATTGGAATACCCGTTCCATAGCGGAGACCGGCTACGGTCAGGGCCAGGTGACCATATCGCCCATACAGCTTGCCGCGATGTACAGCGCGTTCCGCAACGGCGGCACCATGATGACGCCGCGGCTTGCCAAATCGCTTTACAGGACGGAAGGCACCGAATACGCCCCCGTGGAGACCTTTGAAAGCAAGGTCTGGAAGCAAAACGCGATACAGCAGAGCACCGTTGATACGCTCGACCCGATGCTGCGTGCCATAATGGACCGCACCGGGCTCGGCACGGGCCGCTTCCTGAGGGCAAGGAACGTGACCGTCGCGGGGAAAACGGGCACGGCGGAAATAGGCAGCTCCAAGAAGCGCGAGGTATCGTGGTTCATAGGCTACCGCGTTGACGTTGCCGAAGAGGACGAGCTGCTTGTGCTCGTAATGCTCGAGATACCCACGACCGATCCCTTCAGAAATCTGAAATTCGACATAGCCCGCGAGCTTATCAGCATGGATCCCACGGAGGAGCTCATTCCGGACGTGACTCCCTCGCCCTCTCCCGATCCCCATGAGAGCGATATTCCCTCCGAGGCGACTCCCGCTCCCGGAGCGGAAAACTGACACACAAGGAGAAAACATGGCAGTAACCAAGAAAAGCACCGATAATAACAAGAAAAAATCCGGAGCGAAGAAGGGCTCCCGCGAGCTTACGGCTTCCGTCGTAAGGACCGCGAGCCCGAGGTCTTCCGCCTCTTCAAGGAGCGCGGCAAGCAGAAGCGGCTCCCGAAAAAGCGAGACCGCGCGCGCAAAGCGCCCCGCGAGGGAGCCCCGCCCCCTGACCGAGCAGGAGATAAAGGCGAAGCTCGACCGCACGGATGAGGTCGTGGGCATAATCCTTATCGCAGTCGGGCTCGTCATGTGCATACTCACCTATGCGAAGACCGGCGCGGCGCTCGAAAAGGCCGTCGATATACTGTTCGGTCTGCTCGGCGTGATGCAGTTCATACTGCCGCCCCTGCTCGTTATCGCCGGGGTGCTCATAATCGCAATGCCCAACCGCCAGTTCGGCACGGGCACCATGGCGCTCTGTTTCCTTGCGCTGTTCTGCATAAGCTGTGTGATACACCTCGGAGTATGCCATCCCGCGAATTACAACTTCAAGGATTATATCACCCGTGCCTATGAGCTGGGTCGCGCAAGATCCGGCGGCGGTTTCTTCGCCTCCATGCCGGATTATCTGTTTGCGGACCTTATCTCCCGTGCGGGGGCAATAATCGTATTCATCGCCGCGGCGCTCGTATGTCTGCTGTTTGCGACCAAGATCTCGATCCGCAGCGCGGGCAGAAAGGTGATCGCGAAGGTCGATGCGATGGAGGATATGCGCAAGGCGCGCATCATAAACGAAACCGTTGGCGACGGCAGCGATGAAAGCAGGCGCCGCCGCAGGCTGCGCGGGGCGGAAAACGGCGGCGAGGCCGAAGCTGCCGCCGAGCTTATGATAGGCGGCGACGGGAGCAGTTCCCTTTCCGAAGCCGTTAAAAAGAGGAGGGAAAAGCGCAGGCACGCCAAGCCCGAGCCCGACGAAAACGAGCTTGTTATCAGCGGCGCGCATCCCGCAAACGGTCAGGAGCTCGATCTCATCCCCAGCAGCGGCAAGATACCCACCGGCAAAAAAGCGCCTGTATTTACGGGCGTTCCCGATCCCGATACGGGCGCGGAGATACCCGAGACGCCCGATTTCCCGGAGATCGACCCCTTTGAGACCATAGACATAGTGCCCGAGGATAATATCACGGGCGAGATACCCGGCATGGAAAAGCCCGCGGAGTCCGAAGATAAGGCTCCCGACAAGGCCGATGCGGAAGGCGGCGCGGAGGAAGTTGAATCTGCCGTAATGAACGAAGCGATCCCCATGCAGGTCTATCAGAGGCCGCCGCTGACGCTTCTGCGTCTGCCCGATCATTCCGAGGCGATAGCAAACGATTCCCCCACGGAAAAGGCGAAGCTGCTTCTTGAGACCCTTGCGAGCTTCAATATAAACGCTCGTCTGCTCAATATCTCAGTAGGCCCCGTTATAACGAGGTTCGAAATACAGCCCGCGCAGGGCGTAAGGGTCAACAGGATCACCGGACTCAGCAACGATATAGCCCTTGCGCTTGCCGCGCCGCGCGTAAGGATAGAGGCGCCCATCCCCGGAAAAGCGGCGATAGGCATCGAGATCCCCAACAAGGATACCGCCATGGTAAGGCTGCGCGAGGTGCTCGATACAAGGGAGTTCTCCGTTTCTTCGAGCCCCCTCACATTCGCGCTCGGCAAGGATATTGCGGGAAAGCCCGTATATGCAAATCTTGAAAAGATGCCCCACATGCTGATCGCGGGCGCTACCGGTTCCGGTAAATCCGTCTGCATAAACAGCATTATTCTGAGCACGATCTATAAATCCACTCCCGATGAGGTAAGGATGATCCTCATCGACCCGAAGGTGGTGGAGCTTTCGATATTCGCTCCCGTGCCCCATCTTTACTGCCCCGTCGTGACCGATCCCAAGAAGGCGGCCGGCGTGCTCAAATGGGCCTGCAACGAGATGGATAACCGTTACAGCAAGATGAGCCGCTTCAACGCGCGCGATCTTGCGAGGTTCAACTCCCTTCAGGAGGATCCGGCGGAGCGCATGCCGAGGCTCATGATAATAATCGACGAGCTTGCGGATCTTATGATAGTTTCCGCGAAGGACGTTGAAGAATCCATCGCGCGTCTGGCTCAGCTCGGCCGCGCGGCCGGCATCCATCTGATAGTCGCCACCCAGCGCCCCTCCGTTGACGTCATCACCGGTCTTATTAAGACCAATATCCCTTCGAGGATCGCGTTTGCCGTCGCTTCGGCGGTCGATTCCCGCGTTATACTCGATATGGGCGGCGCCGAAAAGCTCCTGGGTCACGGCGATATGCTCTTCCACCCGAACGGCGCCGCAAAGCCCATAAGGGCGCAGGGCGCGTTCGTGAGCGATGAGGAGGTCGAACAGGTCATGCAGTTCTTCGTGGATCACCGCGTCGAAGTGCCGCAGAATACGAGCGTGCTCGATTCGATACCCGATCTCACCGCCCCCACCGGGCAGGGCAACGGCAAGCAGGAGGACGACCTTCTGCCCGACGCGGTCCGCATAGTTATGGAATCCGGCTCCGCCTCCATCTCCATGATACAGAGGCGCCTGCGTGTAGGCTACGCGAGAGCGGCGAGGCTTGTGGATATTATGGAACAGATGAAGATAGTTTCGGGCTTTGACGGAAGCAAGCCCCGCAATGTGCTCATTGACGAGGCCGGCTACCGCGAGCTCTTCGGTTCGGGAGGAGACGCATGAGCTTAAACGGAGTAAAGATCGGAACGGTTTCGCTCGGGTGCTCAAAAAACCGAGTGGATACCGAAGAAATTTTGGGTGAGCTCTTTGCCCGCGGCGCGGTGCTTGTGGCCGATCCCGCGGAGGCGGAGGTCATTATAGTGAACACCTGCGGCTTTATCGAAAGCGCCAAGACGGATTCGCTCGACGCCGTTTTCGAAATGGCGGGCTTCAAGGAGACGGGCTCGTGCCGTCTGCTCGTCGTCTGCGGATGCCTGACCGAGCGCTATTATGACGAGCTCAAGGCCGAGCTTCCCGAAGCCGACCTTATATGGGGGGTCAAGGATCACGCCGGGCTTGCCGAAGCGATAGAACAGCGCATTACGGGCGAGATCTCAAGCATCAAATGCGCTCCCGTCAGGATGATCACCACCCCTCCCTACCGCGCTTACCTGCGGATTGCGGACGGCTGCGACAACCGCTGCACCTACTGCGCGATACCGCTCATCCGCGGGGGCCGTGTGAGCCGCCCCATGGAGGAGCTTATCGAGGAAGCAAACGAGCTTGCCGAAAGGGGCGTGACGGAGCTCACCGTGATCGCGCAGGATACCTCCGCTTACGGCATCGACCTTTACGGCGAGCCGAGGCTTGCGGAGCTTATGACCCGTCTTGCGGAAATAGAGAAGCTGCATTGGGTGCGCCTCCTTTACACCTACCCGAATACGGTGGATGAAAAGCTCATAGATACGATCAGGGCCAACCCCAAGATATGCAATTACATAGATATGCCCATCCAGCATATCAACGCGGAGCTGCTTCGCGCCATGAACCGTCACGGCTCGGCGGAGCACATAAGATACATCACCGATCACATAAGAAACGCCGATCCGGATTTCATACTGAGAACGACGGCGATTGTCGGCTTCCCCGGCGAAACGGAGGAGCAGTTCAAGGAGCTTTTGACATTCTTTGAAGAGCACCCCTACGACCGTGTGGGCGCGTTCACCTATTCCGCCGAGGACGGCACTCCCGCGGCGGCATTCGAGGGGCAGCTCCCCGAAAAGGTCAAGCAGCGCCGCTACAATACGCTTATGAAACGGCAGATGGCGGTATCGCTTGCCGCAAACAGGCGTAGGATAGGCTCCGTATGCGAGGTGCTCGTAGATGAAACCGACGGCGAGACCGCGTTCTGCCGCTCCTATGCGGAAGCGCCGGAGGTCGATGGCTTCATAAAGGTGAAGCTCCCCAAAGGCGGCCTGACCCCCGGGGACTACGTGTTCGTGCGCATAACCGGCGCAGAGACATACGATCTCACCGCCGAACTTATCGAGAAATAAAAAGGAGATCATGAAAATGAACCTTCCCAACAAGCTTACGATCGCGCGAATGATCGCGATACCCTTCTTCATCGCCTGCTTCTTTCTGCCGGAGCACGTGCTCTTCCGCATTTGCGGGGCGGAGATACAGCTCAAGTACGTTATCGCGGGCGCGATATTCATTCTGGCCTACATTACCGACACGCTTGACGGTCGCATTGCGAGGAAATACGATCTCGTCACCGATTTCGGCAAGCTGATGGATCCCATTGCGGATAAGCTTTTGACCGCCGCCTGCATGATAATGCTGATCGGGCGCGGGCTCATGAGCGTGTGCGATTTCCTGATGCCCATCTTCACCGTGATCGTTATCGCAAGGGAGTTTTTGATCAGCGGGATGAGGCTCGTTGCCGCGAGCCGCGGCACCGTTATGGCGGCGGGCACATTGGGCAAGATCAAGACCACCCTCCAGAGCATAGCCCTTCCCATGGTGCTCATCGCGGGGCCCTTCTTCCGCGCGATAAACGTGCCCGTGGATTTCATATTCATGCTCGCCTCCGTTGTTATGACGATATGGTCCGGGCTTGATTACATGATAGCAAACAAGCAGATATTCTCCGTAAAGTGATATGATATTCGAGAACGAAAACGCTTTTGAGGCGGCATGCGGCGCCGTCGTTACGGAGATCTCCGCGCTTATGAATGAAAAGTCGGCCTCCGCCGCGGCCGCGGAAAGCCTGACCGGCGGGCTCATCTCATCCGAGATAGTCCGCGTGCCCGGCGTTTCCTCATGGTTTGCCGAAGGCTGCGTTACCTATACGGATGGGGCCAAGATGCGAAGGCTCACCGTCTCCCCCGTCACGCTGGCCCAGCATACGGCTGTCAGCCGTGAGACCGCGCACGAAATGGCGGAGGGCATGAGAGCCTCTTCCGGAGCGGATATAGCCGTTTCCGCAACGGGGCTCGCGGGGCCCGGCCCCGATGAATACGGCAGACCCGCGGGGCTCGTATTCATTGGAGGCGCCGCGAAAAACGGGAGCGTCACGAAGGAGCTTGCGCTTTCGGGCAGCCGCCTTGAGATAAGGCAGCAGGCGGCTTACGAGGCGCTGAAGCTCATGCTCGGGCTTGCAAAAACGCTTTGACGCATTGCAGGCGGGCGTACAATATGGTATAATAATATTAACAAAATAATTGGAGGAAACACGATGGATAAGGAAAAAGCATTGGATCTTGCGCTTTCGCAGATAGAAAAGGAATTCGGCAAGGGCGCCATAATGCTTATGGGCGACGCGGCGCAGAAGATACAGGTCTCCGTAATACCCACGGGCTGTATAGAGCTTGACAACGCGCTGGGCGTGGGCGGCATCCCCCGCGGCAGGATAATAGAGATATACGGGCCCGAGTCCTCCGGTAAGACGACTCTTGCCCTCCATATGATAGCCGAAGCGCAGAAGCTGGGCGGCATGGCGGTGTTTATTGACGCGGAGCACGCATTGGATCCCGTTTACGCGGCAAAGCTCGGCGTGCAGATGAATTCTCTGTTCGTCTCACAGCCTGATAACGGCGAGCAGGCGCTCGATATAGCGGATACGCTCGTAAGGAGCGGCGCTGTCGATATTATTGTTATCGACTCCGTTGCGGCGCTCGTTCCCAAAGCGGAGCTAGAAGGCGATATGGGCGATTCCCACGTCGGCCTGCAGGCAAGGCTCATGAGCCAGGCGCTCCGCAAGCTCGCGGGAATAGTCGGCAAGTCCAACTGCTGCGTCATATTCATCAACCAGCTTCGTGAGAAGGTCGGCGTTATGTTCGGCAATCCCGAAACGACCACCGGCGGCAGGGCGTTGAAGTTCTTCTCCACCATAAGGCTCGACGTTCGCAAGGTTGACGTCCTGAAGCAGGGCGGCGAGGCCGTAGGCAACCGCGTCCGCATGAAGGTCGTTAAGAACAAGGTGGCTCCGCCCTTCCGCGTGGCCGAAGCCGATCTCATGTACGGCGAGGGCTTCTCCCGCGAGGGATCGCTGCTCGATATGGGCGTTTCCAACAAGCTCGTTTCCAAGACGGGCGCATGGTTCTCCTATGGGGATATGCGCATAGGTCAGGGCCGCGAGAATGCAAAGCAGTTCCTGAAGGATAATCCCGAGGTGGCAAACGAGCTCGAAGCGAAGCTCCGCGCCATAATGGGCACCGCCGAATGCATAGTTGAGATGAGCGACGACAAGGGCGAAAACGACGATTGATATAAAATGGAACCGGAAGGGGCTTCTGTGCGTTATATAAACAGAAGCCCCATTATTTCAAAGAAAGGAACTTGAAGTTCTATGAAGATCGCAAAGGTCACGAGCGAGGATCCCAAATACCCGCGCAAGGCGTCCTTAGCCGTTAGGGCGGGAGCCCTTGCCGCGGCTGCGGTGATCGCAGCGGGCTCGGCAGGATGCACGAGCAAGCCCGTTCAGCTCGACGGAAATATTGCGGTGGAGGAGACCCCCATAGTCACCGAAGAGCCCGAGCCCACCGAAGAGCTCGAGCTCATGGGCGACGTCAAGGTGGATCCGGGCATGCTCACAGAGCCCACCGAAGGCGCCGAGGCCGATCCGGATGCTCAAGCACAGCCCACCGACGACGGCAGTTGGCACACAATGGGCGCCCTTCACATAGAGACGACGGAGATCGCCCCCGAATCCGGCTCGGAAGATAAATGATATGAATTTCACGCTTCATTTGACCGCGGACTGCAATTTCGCATGCCGCTATTGCTATGAAAAGCACACGCCCGCAAGGATGGACGAGCGCACCGCCCTTGCCGCCTGCGAGCTGTTGTTTTCATACGGGCACAGGAAGAACGGTTTTTCGTTTTTCGGAGGCGAGCCCCTGCTCCTAAAGGACGTGATAGGGCTCGTCGTACACAACTGTGCCGAAAAGGCGGCGAAGGCGGGAAGCTCGATGAGCTATCAGCTCACCACGAACGGTTCGCTTTTGAATGAAGCTTTTTTGCGCCTTGCGGACGCTCACGGGATAAGGATCGCTCTCTCGCACGACGGCTGCCTTCAGGATGAGCAAAGACTGCTTCGGGGAGGCGGCGGTACGGCGGCGCTTTTGGAGCCCAAGATAGATATGCTCCTTGCCCATCAGCCGAATGCCGTCGCTATGATGACGATCGAAAAGAGGAATCTGCCCCGCCTTGCGGAGGCTGTGAAATGGCTTTATGCGCGGGGCTTTTCGCGGGTGAACACCGCGATAGATTACCGCCCCTCGGTCGATTGGAACGATGATGATATGGCGGAGCTCGGGCTTCAGTACGGCGAGCTAGCGGTGTTTGCCGCGGAGCATTTCGACGACGAGCGCCCGCTCCACTACCTTAATTTCGAATCGAAGGTCGCGGCATACATAAACGGCCGCCGCTGCATAGAATGCGAGCTCGGCATGAAGCAGCCCTCCATCGCGCCGGACGGCGTCATATACCCCTGTAATCAGTTTGTGGGCGTGCCCGAATTTGCGATGGGAAATGTGTTCGACGGAATAGATAAAGCCGCTCAGAGGCGCATTTACGAAGCGTACAGGGCTCCCGAGCCCACCTGCGAAGGCTGCGCGCTCGATGCGCGGTGCCGCCACCACTGCGCCTGCCTAAATTTCAGCATGACGGGCGATATGCACACTGTTCCGCCCGTCCAATGCGCGCATGAGCGGGCCGTGATCAAATACGCCGACCGCATGGCGGAGCTCCTTTACGAAAGAAAAAGCCCGCGGTTCATGCGGGTTTACGGCAATACGGAGGAATGAGATGAAAAGGATATTGGCATTGATGCTCGCCGCCGCGGCGCTCCTGTGCTTTGCGGGCTGCATGAGCAGATTTCCGATCGGCAAGAGGGGGAACGTCACGCTCAGGTTCTATACCGAGCCGATACCGGAAAGCATGGTGCCCGTGAACGACGGATCGCTCATAGGCAGTACAATGAATCTGACCGTATCGGACAGCGCGACCGTTCGCAGGTACATCAACTCCATCCGCAAATGGACCGACGATACGGCCGTCGATCGCGAGGAATACGTTTTCATTGGCGAGATCTCGGTGGAAAACAATTTGGGCGTCTGCTATTTCACCGAGGACGGCATTGTTTTTTACAGAAACGCGCTGGACAGGTTCTCGGGCAAGCTTTCGAAGAGCGGACTCGAGTTCATAATGATATTCTATTCACGGCGATAAAGAAAGGAGAGAGATATGAAAACCGTTAAAAGGATACTCGTTCTGCTGCTTATCGCGGCTTCGCTCCTTGCGCTTGCGGGCTGCACGAAGGGATACCCCCTGCGTAATGGGAACCACTGCGTTTTCCACGTGCTGTTTTTCGATGAGCCGCTCGGGCATTGGAAAGCGTCCGAAAGTTTATCAAACCGCAGTTGGATAACGCTCGACCGCAGTCAGACGAACAAGCTCCACCGCTATATCAACTCGATAGACGAATGGAAGGACCTTTCGCTGGAGGAAAGCGAAGCGCTTGAATTCATCGGCGTGCTCGAAATAATGGAAAACCAGGTAAGCCGCTTCTTCTTCACCGAGGACGGCCACATCTATTTCGAGGAATCCTCCATACAGCTCAAGTACGGCAAGCTCCCCGATAAGGCCGCGGAGTTCATCATGGGGTTCAGACAATAACCGCAGGTATAACAAACAGCCGCCGGGCAATTCCGGCGGCTGTATTATTGTGCAAACCGGTTTACAGCTCGGGCTTCGAGTTGTCGATAACGCCGCAGACGATCTCGAGATTGCCGTTGCGGATCCTGAGCTCGTCGATCATTTCCTTCTCCTTAGCGGGATCCTTGAGGGTGACGCGGTAATACAGTCTGAAAAGGCTGCCCATGTTGGTCGTCTTTACCTTCTCAAGCTCGCAGGAAGCAAGATACTTGCCGAACACATCGTCAAAGGTATCGGTATAATCGAGGCTTTCGGGAACGGTGATGCGAAGCTCGCGCTCCTTCATGTTCCTCCTGCCGAAGCCGACGGTCAAAAGGATGAAGCCTATCGCGGCGATCACGAGCACCATAAGCACGGCAAGAAGCACGTAGCCCGCGCCGCAGATGAGGCCCGCCGCCATGGCGAGGAATATCGCAAGGATGTCGCGCGCGGTGCCGGGAGCGGAACGGAAGCGGACGAGGCCAAACGCGCCGCCTATTGCGATGCCGATGCCTATATTGCCGTTCACAACGGAAACGACGGAAGCAACTACCGCGGGCAGAAGCACGAGCGCCACGGCGAAGCCCCTGTTGTAGCCGTTCTTATACATATAGAGGAACGAAACCACAAGACCCAGCACGAGCGCCGCAAGCGCGCAGATGAGTATCATATCCACACGGGGCACAATGTAACCGTCATGCAGGAGCAAGCTGGTGAAGATTCCGTCAGAGATCATAGTATTTTTCCTCCAATTAATGCTTTTTTATATGCAGCGCCGTATTTTGAGAAGGACGTGGGATAGATCTTCAGCCTGTCGAAGATCTGCGAGAGCCACAACGGCATTGAGTTCGTTATTTTGATTTCGAGTATGAAGCGTTCCTCATCGAGTATCGGTTCGCCGTATGCGCCGTGAGAAAGATCGAGATCCTCAAGGCGGTAACGCATGCCGCTGTCTATCGTCATGCGGAGGGAGGGATCCTCAATATTTTCATACGCCGTCCTCTCATAGAAGAGCGCCATGGCGGGCTTCAACCCCTCATAATGATCGAGCACCCAGTCTATCTCCCTTAAGCGCTGGTCCCATACGGAGGGACGCAGGCGCCTTATAAGGAAATCCATCGCCTCGCCATAGGGGAGCGTTTCGCGCCGTTTGTAAACTATGCCGCAGAGCTTTTTTTTGAGCTCAACGAAGGCTCTGCTCGAAGCGTTCGGCACTCCGTAAGTCCTCATGCGAAGCTTTTCCTTATATTTGGGCTTCTCGATGGATTCACGGATGAGCTGGAAGCTGTGGGTATCGAAATAGATGTTGCAGATGGTCGTGAGCCCGTACTTATCGGGGCGCATCCTGCCTTCGAGCTCTTCCATAAGCTCCTTATGCTGTTGTTCGGTAAGGATGTATTTGATCTCCTTACGCTCAAAAACAGAAATGACCGTATCCATTTCAACCACCTGTTATGCTGACGCTTTCATCATATTCATTATAGCATCCGAATTTGATAAAGCGCGTTCGAAATAGTGACGATTTGATACCAAATATTGCGGTATCCGTCATTATTCGCAAAGACTCTTGGCAAAACGCATGAGATTGCCCCAGCACGCCGCTTCGAGAACGCGGCCGGTAATGCCCTCGCTCTCGAATGCGCGGGCCAGCTCGGGGAGCTTATCCGGGCCGTCCAGCCCCTGCGGGTACTGCCCCATCCCGTCAAAATCCGAACCTATCGCGAGGCAGCTCTCCCCTCCCACTTCGAGTATGTGCGCCGCCTGGCGCGCAATATCGCCCATGGTGGCGGAGGGCTTGTCCGTAAGCTGCTTATGATAGAAGTTTACGCCGACAGTGCCGCCCCTTCTGCCTATCTCGCGGATATGCTCATCGCAGTGGGAGCGCGGGGAATCATAGACCGCCCTTGCGTTTGAATGCGAGGCGAACACCTTTACGTCTTCGGAAAGAACGTCGTCAATGCCCGCGTCGTTCAAATGGGAAATATCGACAGCCATGCCGATCCTGCCCATTTCGCGCACCATGCGCTTGCCCAAAAAGGTCAGCCCGTGCTTGTCCTTTTTCAAGGCGGGGTTTGCAAGCTCGTTCCTTGTGTTCCAGGTGAGGGTCATCGCCTTTACGCCCATTCTGCGGAAGCATCGCAGTATATCCTCATACCCCTCTGCGGCCTCGCCGCCTTCAATGGTGAGGACGGTCGCTATTCGGCTTCCCGAAGGATCGAAATCGGGGGTGAGCTTTACAAGCTCCGGGTTTTCCTCATGCATACGTTCGTAGGCGTCCGCCATGCACATGAACTGGCTCAGATACCCGCGCCTGTGCTTTATATCGATCCATGCCGCAAAGAACTGGAGCTTGACGTTCCCCTTTACGAGCTTTTCGAGCGAGACCGACTGCCTGCCCCGCGGCGAGCGCAGATCGTAGCCGTCATTCACCATGCCGTATAGAAAATCGCAGTGACCATCGGCAAAATACATATTATGACGCCTTTCCGAAAAACAAACGGCTCCCGTGGTTTTCACGGGAGCCGCAGTTGACACATTTTATTTAGCAAACTCGACCGCTCTCGTTTCGCGGATAACGTTGACCTTGATCTGGCCGGGGTATTCAAGCTCGGACTCGATGCGCTTTACGATATCCTTCGCAAGGATAATGGTATCGGCGTCGTTCACGTTCTCGGGCTTGACCATTATGCGGACCTCGCGGCCTGCCTGAATTGCGAACACCTTATCGACTCCCTCGAAGGAGTTGGCAATATCCTCAAGCTTTTCAAGGCGCTTGATATAATTCTCAAGCGTTTCGCGCCTTGCGCCGGGACGGGCCGCGCTGATGGCGTCAGCCGCCTGAACGAGCACCGCTTCGGGGGTGTTGGGCTCCACGTCGCCATGATGGGCGAGGATGGCGTGCACCACCTGATTATTTTCGCGGTACTTCTTTGCAAGATCGCCGCCAATCTGGGCGTGGCTTCCTTCGACCTCATGATCGACAGCCTTGCCTATATCGTGCAGCAGACCCGCGCGCTTTGCAAGCTGGACGTTTACGCCGAGCTCCACCGCCATGAGGCCCGCAAGGTGCGCGACCTCGATGCTGTGCTTCAAAACGTTCTGACCGTAGCTGGTGCGGTACTTCAATCTGCCGAGGAGCCTTACGAGCTCATGATGCAGGCCGTGTATGCCGACTTCGAATATTGCGGATTCGCCGGCTTCGCGGATCTGGGTATCGACCTCTTTCCTTGCCTTCTCGACCATTTCCTCGATGCGGGCGGGATGGATCCTGCCGTCCAACACGAGCTTTTCGAGAGCTATCCTCGCTACCTCGCGGCGGACGGGATCGAAACCGGAGAGGATGACGGCTTCGGGAGTATCGTCGATTATGAGATCGACTCCCGTAGCGGTCTCAAGGGTCCTTATGTTGCGGCCCTCGCGGCCGATTATGCGGCCCTTCATTTCATCATTGGGAAGAGGCACGACGGAGATAGTCGTTTCAGCTACGTGATCCGCGGCGCAGCGCTGTATGGCGCTGGAGATGATATTTACTGCGCGCCTG
This sequence comes from Clostridia bacterium, assembly GCA_017394835.1. Classification (GTDB taxonomy): domain Bacteria; phylum Bacillota; class Clostridia; order Christensenellales; family CAG-138; genus UBA3857. The sequence continues at coordinate 3,024 of JAFPXD010000049.1, read as the reverse complement.
TCGGCTTCCGCCTTCGCCTTTGATTCAATATCGCGGATGAGGAGCGTTGCGTCATGACGGGCTTCCTTCTCTGCATTGTTGAGGATGATCGTCTTAGCTTCATCGGCAGTCATGGAAGCGATGCGCTCCAGTTCGGACTGCTGCTTGCTGTAAAGCTCCTTTGCCTCGGCCTCGAGCTTATCGACCTCCTTGGTGCGGGCGTTGAGCTGCTCTTCGCGCTTCTCTATACCCTCGAGCTTTTTATCGAAGCTCTCTTCCTTTTGCTGCAGACGGCGCTCCGCCCTCTGCACTTCGTTCCTGCGCTCCTTGTTTTCGCGTTCCTGCTCGGTCTTGATGCGGTAAACTTCTTCCTTTGCTTCGAGGATGGTCTCTTTCTTAAGGGTCTCGGCGCGCTTCTGCGCATCGTCGATCATCTTCTTAACTGCGTCTTCCGCTTTAGCGGTCTTCGCTTCCGCAATGTTTCTTCGGTAGTAATAACCTATAGCCACGCCTATTCCGACTCCTATGAGGAGACCGGCGGCGATGAGCAAATAATGCCACCATTCCAAAGTCAAATTCCTCCAAATCTATGTAATATGCCCATGAGCAAAACCCATTTGCCCATAATATAGACATTCTACATTATTATAGTAAAAAAAGATGCCCGCGTCAAGTGGAGATATGTGTCAAATGGGATCGGTATTGAAATATATATTGACGATCGCTCTTCACGAAGTTTATTTTTTATCATCCGCGCACAAGCTAACGAAAAAAAGGAGGCCTGTATGAGCAAGCCTATAAGGAAGCTGACTGTAAAAGAAAAACACGAATACGCGCGTTACAGAGCGCTTGTGAAGGAGAGGATGCCGAAAAGCCGGACTCTGCTGCGCTGCGTGCTGGCATTCGTCACAGGGGGTGCGATCTGCTGCTTGGGGCAATTTACAGGCGACGTTGGGGAACTCTATCTGGGCGTCTCCCCCGAGCTCAGGGGCAGCTTCGTTTCGGTGGTGCTGATAGGGATCGCGGCGCTGCTTACGGGGTTCGGAGTCTATGATAAGATAGGCCGCATAGCCGGCGCGGGCTCCGTCGTACCGATAACGGGGTTTTCCAATTCGGTCGTTGCTCCGGCAATGGAGCACCGCAGCGAAGGGATAGTGATGGGCGTCTGCGCGCAGCTCTTTTCAATAGCGGGGCCCGTGCTCGTTTACGGGATAACGTCTTCCGTCATTATAGGGATCATCGCCTGGGCGGCGGGGGCCCTCGGGCTCAGTTAAAATATATGTTAAGGACCGGCTTTTTCTGATTGATTTTTGGCAGAATTGTGTTATAATCTCTATTCGATGCATAAAAAGTGCAAATATCAAATGGAGGATATAAAAATGAAAAATTCCAAGAGCATCATCGCGCTGCTTATCGCCGTTCTTATGGTCGTCGCTTGCTTTGCGGCCTGCAAGAAGGATCAGCCCAAGCCCAACGATGAACCCGAAAAGACCGAAGAAGTCGCTCCCACCGAGGAGGCCACCGCGGAACCCACTGCCGAGCCCACCGAGGAGCCCACTCCCGAGCCCACCGCAGCCCCCGTCAATGATCCCTCCGCCATAATCGGCACCTGGGAATGCAGCATCAACCTTGCCGACGTCATGACCGAAGGCATGAAGCAGGACGAAACCGGCATGGCTCAGATGTTTGAGAACGTCGATCTTTCCGACGCCTTCGTCATCAACAGGTACACCTTTAACGAGGATGGCACTTACGTGTACCAGCCCGATATCGAAAGCTACAAGACCGCTATGAAGCAGGTCATCGACGAGCTCGTTCCCGTTCTCAAGGAATACATGATGTCCATGTTCCAGGCCGTCGCCGAAGAAGGTCAGGAAGTCACCGAGGAAATGGTCCTTGACGCCCTCGAGATCGACTCCTGGGATGAGCTCGGCGAGCAGATGATTGGCAATATCGATGAGGATCCCGACCAGCTCATTATCAACGGTACCTATACTTTTGAAGACGGCAGGCTCACCCTTGATGGCATCCATACCGAAGACGGTGAATCCGAGACCGAAACCGAGATCTACCAGATCTCCGTAAACGGCGACGAGCTCACCTTCGTTTCCGTTGAGGAAGCCGCTTCCACCACCTATCCCGAGGGTATGTTCCCCATCGTGTTCAAGAAGGTCGCTTAATTCAGAAGCGATAGATGTAATTATCGCCGTCCCGAAAGGGGCGGCGATTTTTTTGCATCATGTTAATTCATGGGTATTCGTATTGAAGCTCCCAGGAAAAGCTGCAAGCTCACCGAAAACTGTCTTAATCAAGTTTCCATTGCCGTCTTTCTCGTATCTGCTTATGATTATGTTTGCGGCTTCCGCCGGCATAGATCACCAGCATGTAGTGTTCCGGATAAAACGATATAAGGCTCATAAAGCGTTCATTAAACTAATGCGAAGCCTGAACACGGCGAAATGTCGGGCAAACAAATTCTTGTGGCTTCGGTTCTCTATACTGTCTCCGGATGGGAGGATAGACAGCGGGATAACAAAGAAAGAAAAACGACTAACCGTTAGGTTGGTCGCTTTCTTTGGGATCCGGCAGCTGCCTATCCTCTTGATTTCTTGAGCAGAAGCCGGCTTGGATGAGAGGATAAACAACTTCTGAACGCAAAACAGCCCATGCCGTCGCCCGTCGCAAGACCTGCGGTCTTGCTATGCAAGAAAAAAGCGAAAGCGGATATAGCAGGGAATAGATAGTTGCGATCAAGGTATTCGTTCGGAGAGTCGGTCGTCGTCTTTTCGCTTTTTTCTTGGCACTGCGAACCTTCGGTTCGCACTGCAGGCTCGTGGCATGGGAGATAGGCAGCCGGAGACCAAAGGAAAGAAAAAACAGTCAACTCTCGTTGACTGTTTTTTCTTTGGGATCCGGCAGCTGCCTATCCTCCCATGCCGTCGCCAGCACAGTACTTTCGGTGTATGAGGGCTTAACTTCTGTGTTCGGGATGGGAACAGGTGGGACCCCTCAGCTTAACCACCGGAATGGTCAGATACCTCGAGC
>JAFPXD010000048.1 GCA_017394835.1 Clostridia bacterium | reverse complement strand
GATCGCTCCTGCGAGACATATCCCCGTAATTACAGCAAAAAACTCTTTGCAGTGGCTAAAACCATTTGCAAAGAGTTTTTGTTTCGCAGACTAATTGTTTAGGAGAAGTCTCCAAATACCGCCTTATGACCATTCGGCATAACTCCCGCGCTTTTACGTTGCCTGTCATTCGTCATACTCGCCGTACTCGCAGCCTATATGCGTCGCCTCTATCTCATCGACGAGCTCCAAGCCGTTTTCCGTCCTGTCCCAAAGCTTTATGAGGCCCGTACCGCTGCCGCCGTTCCAAAGCCTGTTGTGCCGCTTTGCGCCGTCGGGAGATTCGTAATTGACGAAAAGCATATCCTCCTTGCGGCAGACGACGTCCGTCTCCATAACGGCATGCCTGTTCTCCTGGCGAACGTGCCAATGCACGGAATCTTCGGTCTCATCGAACGAAAACTCAGTCTTAACGCCCAGCCATACGTGCGAAAAATTGAAATCGTATTCGCGCCCCTCGTAATAAAACACGCCGAGCAGCCTCCTGTCGAGCGGCAGGAAGTAGATCTTCGGTCTGCCTCCGCCTATGTCGAAAACGCTGTTATTAAGCTGCTTTCCGGTCAGACGGCTCCTTAAGCAGTTGGAGGAGAGCCATACCCACGGGCTCGTGAAATCGCGGCCCCAGTTTTTATCGGCATAGCCGAAGGAGGTCTCGGGATCGACCGAATAAACCCGCCCGTTGAATTCGACCGTGCCGGAATAGGCGGTCTTCATGCCCTCCGCGTGCCAGTACATAGCGAAAGCCTCCGCCTCGCGAAGAGGGGTGCTCGCGCCGTAGCCCACGTTGAACGCGATCTGCTTATCAAGAGTGAGATCGAAGCGCATTTCACCCGCTCCGCACATCCATTCGGGATGCGCTTGGGCTTCCTCCGGGGAAATGGAAATGCTCCCGCGGAGCGCCGTTTCGGAAGCGTAACAATCCCCGGCCTCTATCTCGTAAGGAGCGGAAGGATGGATCCTCGTTTGCTTCAATGAAAAGAACCTGTGAAGCTGCACTGCGCCGCGCCCCCAGGCGCCCGCCTTGACCATAAGGTAGGAGGGGCGCTTGCCGGCTTCGATGTTTTCGGGGAGCTGACCCAATGTGGGCTCATCCTCCGCCAAAGCGGGATTGCACACAAAAAATTCAATGAAGAAGGGCTTTTCTTTGCCCGTTTCCTTATCACGCGCGGTGAAAGAATGCCACCACCAATCATAGCCGTGGCGGGCAAGCGGGCCGTGCAGCATGAACGCATCGCGTTCCGTATCATGCTTGTTGAACATATCAGCTTTCCTTTTTGTTGAGGTTCAGAAGCCAAAACGGTACGTGGCAGTAACCCGTTGGGTTCTTTACAAGGTACTTCTGATGGTATTCCTCCGCGCCGCAGAAGTTCTCAAGGGGAAGGAGCTCAACTGCCATGGGGCGGTCGTACTTCTCCTGCTCCTTTTCATATGCCTCGCGGATGGCGGGCAGAAGGCTCTCATCGTCATAGTAAATACCCGTCCTGTACTGCACGCCCTCGTCCTCGCCCTGCTTGTTTACGGAGAGAGGATCTATTATCATGAAATAGTATTCGAGCAGCTTGCCGACCGATATGACGCTCTCATCAAAGCGAACGCGCACGGTCTCCGCGTGCCCGCTCGAGGCGCAGACGGCCTTGTAATCGGTCTGATCGGAGGGGCCGTTGGCATAGCCGACCTCGGTTTCCGAAACGCCCTCGAACTGATCGAAGAACCTCTGCGCGCCCCAGAAACAGCCTCCCGCAAGATAGATGGTCTTCATAGTGTCTTTATCCTTTCCGTCATTGTATTTTTCATAAAGCTCAATGAACGCGCGGCGGGTCTCTTCGGGCTCGCGCCGCGAAAGATCGACCGGCCTTACGAGCTCTTTCCACTCGTCGCCGCAGGGCTCCGGCATAAGGCGGTAAAACTCCGCGGAGAGCATGCGGTCGTCTGTTTCAAATACGGCCTTCTTCTCGTCCTCCGTAAGCGCCCTGCCGATAAAATGTTCCCAAAGCGCTTTCTGCAGGCGCTCCTCCGCCTCAAGATAGTAGGGCAGAAGCGCCTTCACGGGGCGTGTCACGTCCGAAAGATAGGCTTCGCTCGCGTCGTGCAGAAGACAGCCGAGGATGATCTCGCGGGAAAGCCCGCGCGCCTCCGCCTCCAGCGCACAGGCGACCGAATGCTGCGCAACGGAATAAAAATGCTTAAAATGCCCGTTCGCGCGGCATATGAGCGAAAGCGCGTGCGCGATATCCTCAATATCGAAAAGCCGCGGATCGGGCTCTATGGGATCGAAATGCTTCCCCGAAACGGTGGTGATATAGCTCATAATAACTCTCCGAAACAACGCTTTTCATTATTCTACACCTTTTGGAGCCGTCTTACAATACCTTGCCCGCAATGCTTTTTTCTGCTATAATCGAAGGGATAAAATGGATCGCGGGAGGCGTTCTCATGGATGAGCTGATCGAAAAAACCAAGCAATTCGTTAAGGATTATTTTGCAGGAGAGGCGAGCGGGCACGACGCCGCGCACACCATTCGCGTTTACAGGATGGCCCGAAGGCTCGCCCGTGAGGAGCATGCGGATGAGCGCATAACTTCGCTCGCGGCGCTTTTGCATGACGTGGATGACGCAAAGCTTTCACCCGAAACGGCGGCTTCAAAAGCCCGCGCCCGCGCCTTCATGGAAGAAAACGGCGTTTCGGAGCCCGATATAAACGCCGTGATCGATATTATCTCCCACATATCGTTTGCGGGCAGCGGGAGCGACGTTCCCTCATCCACGGAGGGCAAATGCGTGCAGGACGCCGATCGCCTTGACGCGATAGGCGCGATAGGGATAGCCCGCGCGTTCGCTTACGGAGGCAGCCGCGGAAGGCCCATACACGATCCGGAAAGCCGTCCGCGAGAAAAAATGACGGAGGAGGAATACCGCAAAGGCGGCTCCACCACCGTCGATCATTTCTATGAAAAGCTGTTCAAGCTGAAGGGACTTATGAACACCCCCTCCGCCCGCCTTGAGGCCGAGCGCCGCGACCGCATAATGCATGATTTCATAGACGAGCTGCTTGAGGAGTGGGAAGGGGAATAACACACGGGGAGCCCCATACTTTCAGCCGACCGTCCGAACACTCTCGGCCAACCGTCCGAGCCCTTCATTTCGCCCCTTTATCAAACTCCTCCGCAAGATACGCGTTGAGCAGATACATCTTATAATCCTCGTCTTCGAATGCGCGCGGGGAGCTTGGGTCGCCGTACCTTTTCACAAGCTCGCCAACGGTCACGCGCTTTACTTCTCGCAGCGCGAAGGTATCCTCCTCGTCTATGCGCCGCATGATCTCCTCTATGGGGTCGGCTTTCAGATTGCCTATACGCCATTCGGGCTTCATGTGCTCGTAATTGAAATAGAGGTCGTACCCGTTCGAAACGTACAGCACGGTATCCTCCTCATCGGGAAGAGCAACGTGCGAATCGTCGCCCGCGAGCCTTTCGCAAAGCTCCGCTTCGGAAAACAGCTCGCCGTAATTCAAATGATAGGGGATGAGCTCCGCGGGGATATGCTCCTTTGCGATCCTTATGGGATAGAGCTTGAGGTTCTCGCCGTCGCAGCTCCCCTCGTGCACGAAAAACTTAAACGATCCGCCGATTTCTTCGCATCTTTCCGAAAGCTTCATTTCACGCGAAAGCTCGAGCACGCGCACGATCTCATCCTTGTTCTCCTCGTTTATGAAGCACTGCCAGCGGGGGCTGATCCCGTTTTTCAAAAGAATGTCCGTCGCCTGCATAAGCTCGCGGAAGGCGCCCGCGCGGCCGACGTATTTATCGGTCATGGCCTCCAAGCCGAAGAACGTGAGCTGAACGCATTTTGTCCCGACTTCCTTCAAAAAATTAACGTAATCGGGGTCTCGCACGAGCCGCCAAAAGCTCCCGAGCTCAAAGCGGAGGGGGAGAGCGTTTACGGAGATCGCCTTGTCCCGCTCCCAACGCGCCCTGTAATCGGCGCAGAAATCGGGCTCGCGCAGCCAACTGTAAAACGCTATGCTCTCATAATAGGGTCGGAACAGATTTATCAGCCATTCGTCCGAACCCGCTTCCATTGCCTTGTTCGGCATGTGCCCCAGCCAGCAATGCCGGCATCTGTTCGGGCAGCCGTACATATCAACGCATACAGAAAGAGCTTTTTTTCTCATAAAACACACCTCTATTGCATTTTCATGAAGCCGCAGCAGCCGATCTCGGAAAGCTCGCGGAATCCCAGCGAACGGTAGAATGCGACCGTCCCCGGAGTGTTGTCCGCCGCAAGCTCTATCTGCCGCACGCCGGGGTATCTTTCAAGAAGAACGCTGACAAGCGCCGAACCCACGCCGGTTCTCTGCTTTTCGGGCAGGACGAGGATGTCCTGTATGAATACGATCGTCGCGCCGTCGCCAACCGCGCGAAGTATGCCGATAAGCTCATCGTCTTCATACGCCGCGAGCGTCAGCAGGGAATTGATAAAGCCTCTGCAAAGCGCGTCCATATCCTCCGTGTAGGCAGTCCAGCCCACGGACGAATACAGCCTGCGGATCTCCGCTTCCTTAAACTGCGAATACTCTTTGATCATCATATTTCTTCTGTTCCTTTCTGTTCGATCAGCATTCTTATCCCGTCCTCTATAAGACGGAACACCTTGGCGATAAGATAACCGTCCGCTGCGGCATGATTGAGCCGCACTGTCACGGGCATCATGAAGCGGCCGTGTTCCTCGCGGTAAGCGCCCCAATTCACAATGGGCGCCAGGTAAAGGAACCCGTCGGGGAGCTCTATATTGAGCGAATCATATGATACCCAGGGGATGAAGGAGGCGTCGAACCAGTTGGGATGCCCCGCCTGATCCAGACCGTATTCACGCGTTTGCTTCGCCCTTTCGAGATCCGCCTCGGCCTCCCTGTAAAACCGGCCGAAATCCTCGTAAAACCGCGAATAGACCACGGTAAAGGTCTCGGTATCCTCGTGAAAAACGTAATGCGCGGGGTGTATCGCGTCATAGCGGATCACCTCGTCCGTTTCCCAAAGATACCTCAGCTTATAATCGCCGCGCGAATTCAAAGCCCGCGCAAGAACGTAAAGGAAATCGAGGTAGAATTTAGTCCCCGTGCGCCTTGAAAACGCAATGAGCTCCGTCACGTCGATCCTTGCCGTCATGGAAACGGAGCATTTGCAGTCCTTTGAAAAATGACGGAAAACGCCCCTGCGGTAATACTTTTCCATATCGACGGGCTTATACGAGCCTTCCTTCAAATTGGAAAGCGCCTCTTCGTTGTGCGCCGTAATCATTTTGAGGGTATCGCAGGAGGCAAGCTCCGAGCACTGCCCGCAGGTCGGCACTCCCTTTTCCAAAGCGCATTTGCGGATGGGGCAGAGGGCCTCACAGAAGGGGGTCTTCCGCCCGTCTTCGCGGCAGCCGTCGCAGTTTATCATCTCGGGCGTGATCGTGACCCCGTTCAGCTCCGACCACTCCCTCGCGACCTTTTCACGCAGGGCGTCGTCGTCGTTCCGGGTCGCGGTCCGCGCCTCGCATTTCATGCAGTCGAGGCCGCAGAAGCCCAATAGCTTATCCATTCTTTTCTCCTTTCCCGGGAGCCCCGGTCTTTTTCTTGGGCTCGGGGAGCTCGGCATATACCGCCTCGAAAACCCCGCGCAAAAACACCCTGTTGTCAACGTTATCCGCGAGAAGCATTGGCTTCGCTCCCTCATAGGGCGTTTCAAGGGGCGCGTCGGGCATCATGCGCCTTGCCGCCTCCGTGTTTTTGATCAAAAGCCTGTCGTCATATATGCCGCCGATTATCTTCCCGCGCAGATAGATGATGAATTCGCCCATCATGGCGCGGTGCGCAACGCCCGAAAGCCCCGAAAGCTGTTCGAGTATGAAATCCAGGTATTCCTTGCTTGAAGCCATTTACTCCTCCTTGTCCTGCATTTGGGATCCGCTTTTGAACACCTCGTCGCAAAAATTGTCCCAAAGCACCTTGTATTCCGCGTGTGAGACGAGCTTCATATCGGCGGGGGAGAGGACGCCGCGTTTTCTCGCCTCGCCGACGAAGAGCCAAACCCAGTCGTCCGTCTCGCTCACAACTGCCCTGACCCGTTCCCAGCCGTTGAGCGCGGCAAGATACAGCCGCGTGTGCCCGTCGAGCGATATGAACCCGTTTTCCCACGGGATCACCTGCACTATCACGTCCTCGGCGCTTTTAATGAAGGAGCCGACCGCTTCAAGCTTGTCCTCGTCAACGTAAAACTGCGAGGGCTGTATGTCGCGAAGCGCAACTGTGACGAGCTCAGCGCGCGGATATTCGGCAAGGAGCCCACCCTCCTCGTCATAAAACAGGCTCACCTGCGGAGCATGGAAACGGAATTCTTCAATAAGCGCGGGGTAAACCGAAGGATCCTTCCCACGGATCACGGCCCTGTCGTGCGCGGTTATTTCAAGCTCATATGGCTCGCCGTCAACAAGATACGCCCCGTGCTGAAGAAGCGCCGTGCGTGAAAACCTTTCATCCGTGTAGCTGTCTATCCTTTTGATGTCCATGCCTCGCTCCGTCAGCCAAGGAGTCATTAAAAGTCAATGAACGACCTGTACTCCTTGCCCGGCTCCCTTTCAAGAAGCGTCCATTCGCCCCAATTATGAGCAGCCTCATCCGCGAACAGGAACACGTGTCTTTTGCTTCCCCATGAAACGAAGGAGAAGGGATCGTCGCCGGGATAACCCCATCGGTCTATCGAAAAGCTCGATCTGCCGCTGCCCGAATATCTGAAGCCGTCCGTGCAGATGTAAAGGCCAACGAGCCTGTCCCCGTCGAATACCGCCCTCGAGGGCTCGGGATCGAAATACCCGCAGTAGTATCCCCGTGCGTCCTCGCCGCTGTCATGCTCCGCGAGGAAGGTTTGGCTCCCCGAGCACCTGAGTATCCATTTCCGCTTTTCGGCCTCAAAGCGCGCAAGCTCCCCGGGTGAATACTCCGCCTCGGCAAGAATGAGAGCTTCCCCGTTCGGCTGTTCAAACTCAACGGTCTTTTTACCCCGCGCTTCTTCGGGGCGTGAAATTATGACAGCGTGTTTCATATTCTCTCCTTTCGGCTGATGAATGCCATGCGGCGGGGAGGGAGCGATCCTCATGCCCGACCGAGGGCTCTTGATGGTTTCGCGGGATACGGCAGGCCGCCCGGCAGGGCTCTCAAGTAAACGCGCAGGCTGCAAGGCGGATCTGACGATCTGAAAAGAGTCAATCGCCCGCGAGCCACGATCTCTTCAGGGCTTCGGCGGCCTCCTCATCAATGGCGTATATCATATTCACTTCCTTGTAGTCGTCCTCTTCCACCACGTTGACCTCATGGAAGCCGACTTTTTCATAAAGCCTCTTCGCGTGTTCGTTGCCCCAGCTGTATGTGGTGGTAAAAACCTTGACGTGATAATGGGAAAGCATGTGATCCAATACTTCCCGCAATGCTTTGGCGCCGATCCCCCTGTTCTGATACCGGGCGTCAATGGCATAATTCCAAAGAAAGAAGACGCCCTCCGTTTGCTCGCAGAACATCGCGAAGCCAACGAGCCGGTCCTCCATATAGACGTCGAAAGCATGGCAAATATTCTCTTCGTCTTTTGCAAAGATCTCCTTGATAGTCTCCTTGGTGCAGAGATAGTCCTCCTGTTCAGGAAGGAGATCGATCTTCATTTCCTTACTCGGAACGAGTTTCATCTTACCGTATCCTCCGTTAATAAATCTACAGATCTTTTCTAAAGCATATGATCCGATCGGCTTCCTCGAATCCCAAAGCCATATGAAACCTTAAACTGTCAATATTGTCAAGCTCGCAGTCGCTTGCAAATTCGGTGCAGCCTCTTTCTTTTGCCAATCTTTCGCATTCTGAAAGCAGCTCCGCGGCAAAGCCTTGTTTCCTGAATCCTTCGGCGACAAAAACGCCTTCAAGGTATCCGACGGGTGAGCTGTCCGTTCCTTCTACGTAATCGTGCCGCAGCTGACACTGTGCAAAAGCGATCGGCTTATCATCGACATATTTGATAAAGCATGCCGCTTCATCATTCGTTGCCAATTCCCGAAACTCGGCTTCCAAATCCTCCGGATCATGATCCGCCCACATTTGAACTGCCAGATCCGCAAGCACCCGGGCGTCTTCGATTCTCGCTCTTTTGATCATATACTTATCTCTTTACATACATACGGCTCTCTTGGTTCGCAAGGCACGGAAATAAAGTCTTTCTTTTGACGGTACAAGAAGCATACCGTTTCCACGTGCCTTGGAACAATAGCGTGAATGAAAAGGCACATATTCACGCTGCCCACACGCCCCTCGGCGTCAGGAATATGCCGTTGATCAACCTTCCTAATCAGCAATTATAATTCGCTTGTCTGCTTTCAAATTCTTTCAACCACACAAGCCACATTTCGTCCTGATCCTTTTCCGCTCTGAACTTACTATGTTTCAGCGTTTCCTCGGTTAGAGCCTTTGGCATTTTAGCAAGCCGGTCGAGAATAATCTCGGATCCCGGCCAATTCAAATCCTGCAGCCACTCAAATAGAAAAGAGAGATAAGGCGCCAATTCTTCGTCGGATCTGTCTGCAATGACTTTTGCACATGGCTCCCACACAGACTTGCTTTTCCCATTTGGAAGAACCGGCTGCAAGAAAGGAAACAGATTTTTTGCACCTTTTGCAAGCACTAATCCTTGCTGCACACGACGGTTATACTCTTCAGAAGTATAGTTACTGTCCCATGTGAACAGATCGTATATTTCGTCAATGTTAGTCATTTGTTATTTCACCTCTTTCATCAACATCTAACCTGTAGTCACGACCCGGCTCGAGACATCAACACGACTGCCTCCACATGCCTTGGAGCTCTCGTATCCGTGTCCGATATGCGCTGACCGTTCGAGGGAACAAGTCAAGCACCTGCGGTCGTTTGCGGAAACATATCTACGCGCCGTGAGCGTTCGTGGAAACAAGTCTGTTTCGTTTATCTTAAAACTATTTATTTCGGCTTTTGCACCAACACCCGGTCAAGCGGCACCCAGCCGAGATACTTCGGATGATCGCCGGTCAGCGCCGTCAAACGTTCGATCTCCGTATAACCGTCAATCCTGACCACGTCCCATGCGTGAATGACCTGCCCGTCTCCGAGAGAAATTCCGCAATGCCCCCAGTTTACGGGACCGTCTTTGCTCGGACAGAGGCAGTCGTAGAAGACGAATGCGCCTCTTTCGGGAATGCCGGTCTGAAGTGAGTCCTTATACATCTCGCAGGATTCCTTTGCGGAATCTCCGCCGAATACTTCGATATTATTGCTGATTTCAAGTGCGTCCTCGATAAATGCAAGACACCAGCCTGCATACTCAGCGCTGTCAAGTTTGCTTTCGGCCCAACGAATCATATTCTCTGTCAGTTTCTCCATCTGAAAATCTACAGCCTCCGCATAAATTTATAATATACAAGTATTCTGCGGTTGAGTTTTAAGATATTCCTGAAGGGCGGTATATTCCCGTAAGTAGATCCCGCGCTTTTCTTCACTGACGTCCGCGTACGACTGATGACGGGAAAAGATCTCCATTGCTTCCGGAAGAGGGATCCATTTGGGTTCAGCACCACGATGGACTTCTGCTTCTGTAGGATGCATTCGGCCACTGCCTGTCACCTCGCATGTGAAATAATGGGTGATATAGCAGTATTCTTCGTAATATTCATACAGAACGGTAAATTCCTGCAACGGCAGGACGAGATTTCCTGTTTCTTCCTCTGCTTCCCGAACACAGCATTTTTCCGATGTTTCATCTTCTTCAATTCCTCCGCCGGGAATGACCCACAAATCTGAACCAGCTTCATAAATAAGCTGGATCATTCCATCCCGCACGATGACGGCTCTGCTTGCCTCTCTGGTTTTGGTATGGGTTTCAAATCGGTTCTCACCGAGTATTTCAACTTTGGTCATATATGTTCTATCCTCCGATTTGTCTATTTCCTCGTCTTCAATGTCACGCACTCCACATGCCTTGGAGCAGCAGGTCAAATAAAAAGGCTTGTATTCGACCCACTGTCTCATCCCAATGATGGAATGGGTAATCCCCCGACAGGTTAGGCTTGAGACAGCAGGATGAATATCAACAATTGGGAATTTGTCAAACCATCCTTGACAGCAGGAAATCAGGAGCTTTTCCTATAATAACGGCATCAGTGACATCAATTACGTCACAATCATTTTTCTTGTATTCATTCACGAAACTCTGCTCACTATCGAAAATGATTTCCTTTCCGTACCACGGTTTCCCAGATTGAGGAGTCAGTTCCAAATAGACAGTTTTGTTTTCCAGATAGAAGGTCATAACGGTATGAAACTTACTATTATGTTTGTCATGCAGTAGCCAAGTCTTGCTTGGGACATGATGTTTGTCCAGAATAGATTTCATCAGAACGACAGCATCATTACATGTGCCACACTTTGCCATCATTGTGTCTTCTGGACTTTGAATGCGGTATTCAGTCAGTAAACGTTCAAAGAACTCTTTATCAAAACCTTTCGTCATATCAGGCTTGTATGATGTCCCGTTCAAGTAGAATCCATATTCGTAACCGTTGTCCAGTAGTTCCTTTTTCAATAGCTCACATGCTTCCTGTATCAACATCTCCATTCCTCCACAAATCCCGATTTGTCTATTTCTTTGTTATCAATGTCACGCACTCCACATGCCTCGGAGCAGCAGGTCAAATAAAAAGACTTGTATTCGACCCACTGGTTCATCCCAATGAAGGAATGGGCAATTCCCCGGTACGGGTCAGGGTCGAGACAGTAGGATGAATATCGGCAGAGCGATAAACGGGAATTTGTCAGTATCCCTTATAAATCCTTCCCATGCTTCATTTGGAATTCATTCAGTTTTTATTATAATTCCAGGATAGCGGGCATCTCTTCTCCGGGTTTATCCTTAAAGTATTGAGGCTGTTCGACAAAACCAAATGAAGCATACAGCTTCTTTGCTGTTTCATTTTCAGGCTCATAACTCAGCCAGCAATACTTCTTTTTACCGCTTGGCCAGGTTCGAATGAACTCTAAAGCCAGCTCCATTGCTTTTCTTCCGTATCCTCTGCCCTGATATCTTTTATCGATCATCAGTCTCCAGATGCAATAATTGTCAAAAATGAAATCCGGATCTCCTTCTTCTCTTTCTTCTTCAGAGGCCCCGCAGCCGATCATCAAAAAGCCAACAGGTTTGCCGTTACGGCATATGGCGAAAGGATAAGGAGGATAACCGTTCGTCAAAGCGACATATGCTTCCGCTAAAGAGCACATATTGGATGCTACGAATTCCTTTTGTTTCCTATTTACATTCAACCCAAATAGTACTTTCACATAATTTTTATAAGTGATCTTTTCTAACGTGATAACATCTTTTTTCATTCGCTGAACACCTCCGCAGATCCGAATTTATCACCTTCGTTTTGCCATCTTTATGACAGCATATATATGTCACAGCAAAACGCTGTCACCATTTGCAGAGAGCTGTTTAATCTTACCGTTGTGTACGATGTACGCCTCACCTCTCAGTTCCTCTATGCCGTCCTTCACCAGTATGTAGCTGCCGTCTGTAATGTAATAGACAGTTTTTCCCATGCTGTCAGACAGGACTATCTCATTGATATAATCGAGCCCGTCGAGTGTTTTATCTTTCCAATAATTATAATGCGGCAAGATCGTGGTCTTTGTGAGGCCGAGTCCTGTCAGGAATCTTTTATACTCGGGATCGACCGCTTCGCCGTCCTCCTCAGGCGCGGCATAAACGGTTTCGGCGCAGTTCATGCTTCCGGCGCTGATCGCCCAAATGATACCGTCATAGGCTTTCAGCAGATCAGCAAGCCCTATACCTTTGAAAAAACGATTCTGCGACGGCGTGTGCCCGCCGCCGAGAACGATGAAATTCGCCTGCCGGATCAGCTCCTTTGCCTGAGAAGCGTTCCTATCGTCCACGCAGATAAAGCTCTCAAACTGAACTCCCGAATACTCAAAGCCGTCTCTGGTATCGTTGGCGATAAAATCGTTGAACTCGAAGTCGTCGGGGCCGTCGCTGAAGTAAAGCGCACGGCACGGCGCCGGAAACACTTTCTGCATTTCATCTATCAAATGGTTGTCGGGAATCATCTCGGATTTGTCTTCGCACCCCGTTCTGTCTCTGAACGTGTTGCCTGTCAAAAAAAGGATCATAAATAACCTCCGTTTGCTTTATGGTTTCAATACAGATTTGTCATTATATTGTCTGGCCATCAATACTACTGTCTCAACTGGATTTTGATTGTACTACCTGCAAACCGAAGGCCTTTTCAACCATTTCCAGTGTTTGCTCAATGCTTCGGTTTTCATTCCTGATTATCACATGAAATCCAGAATGTAAATAGCGGTCATAGTTTTCCTGTGAATTGATCAGCATGAGCCCTTTCCGATAATTCTCCATTGCCTTCTCAGGATCGGGTTCATCCATAATCAACTGATATAAGAACTGCTTCTCGCGATCTGGTCTTTCAAAGAAGCGCCTCACAGATATTTGAGGATCCGCCAGCATGACCAATACATGATTTGAGGGAGTTACCCTTTTCAATGTCTCTATTGAAATATTGGTATCTACAAACACAGGCTTTCTCTGCTCCTTGAGCCCGTCAAGGATCCTGAGCTCCAATATCTCACATTCATGAGACACGCCGTCCATCCACGCCTTGTATTCTTCTGGACTTCTCCTGATGAAGTCATGCCAATCCCTTAAATCACGAGTGTATGTCAGAAAAGGGAACTCTGCACTGTCCAACTCTGGCAATAGCTGATCGTGATAGTTTTCTTCACACAGGATGCCATCATATTTCTTTGCAAGCAGTTTTATCATCGTTGATTTGCCTGCATAGGCCGTACCAGTAATAAAATACGCGTTGTC
>JAFPXD010000047.1 GCA_017394835.1 Clostridia bacterium | reverse complement strand
TTTTTAACGCTTCATGTGGCGCGGTCGCGCTGACCCGATTAGCAAAACCCAAAAGGTTTTGCGACGCTCCCGTTGGTCGCGGCATAGCCCGTTTCATTATCGGCAATTACCGCAATAACAGCCTTACGACTATCGGGCATAATCGGCCCGCCCTTTATTTACATATTTTTTACCAAAGCCGCCCAAATTGGTATTGTCCGACACGACTATATATGGTATAATACAATGAAGGCATATACGGGGGTCTGCCCGAGGCCGAATAAACGTCAATAATGTACGAACCGCATAAAGCGGGAAAGGATGATAATATGAGCGGCAACATGAACACGATCAAATTCAAGATGCCCAAGGATAAGCAGTCCGCGCACGAGGTGCTTATGCAGGCATACTCCTCCATGAAGGAGAAGGGCTACGATCCCGTCAATCAGATAGTCGGCTATCTGCTTTCCGGCGATCCCACCTACATCACGAGCTACAACAACGCCCGTTATCTCATCAGCACCCTTGAAAGGGACGAGCTCATCGAGGAGCTTGTAAGAAGCTATATCAAGGTAAACGGCGAAGAATAAAATGATCTATAACACGCTCGGCAATACGGGTATTAGGGTGTCGAAGCTCTGCTTCGGCACGCTTACTATGGGGCCGTTCCAAAGGAATCTGACCGTTCCCGAGGGGGCGGCTCTGTTGGAGCGTGCGTTCGAGCACGGCGTGAACTTTTTGGATACCGCCGAGATCTACGAAACATATCCCCACGTTCGTGAGGCGCTTCGCATAAAGCCGGATGCGGTCGTCTGCACCAAGAGCTATTCGTATGACGCAAAGACCGCCGAAGACTCCTTCAAAAAGGCCGTGGAGGGCATAGGCCGCGAATACATTGACGTTTTCCTCCTCCATGAGCAGGAATCCGGCCACACCATAAGGGGCCACCGCGAAGCGATAGATTTCTTTCTCCGCAAGCGCGAGGAGGGGCTGATAGGCGCCTTCGGGCTTTCGACCCACTACGTCGCCTGCATGGAGGCGGCGCTCCGCCACCCCGAGCTTGAGGTGCTGTTCCCCCTGATCAACAAAAAGGGAGTCGGCATTGCGGACGGCACTCCGGACGATATGCTCCGCGTAATCCGCGCGGCGCACGATGCGGGCAGGGGGATAATCGCAATGAAGCCCCTTGGCGGCGGGCACCTCATTTCCGAAAGGGAGGAAGCGCTCGATTTCATTTTGGGCTTGGATGAGGTCGATACCATCGCCACGGGCATGCAGTCCTTTGACGAGGTGGATTACAACTGCGCGCGCTTTGCGGGGGAGGAGCCCGATCCCGCCGTTGCGGAGCGCTTGGGCCGCGTCCGCAGAAGGATGCTCATTCAGGAATGGTGCCAGGGCTGCGGCACGTGCGTCAAGGCCTGCCGCAATCACGCGATAAGCATGGAGGGCGGCATCGCCCGCATAGATTATTCGAAATGCGCCACCTGCGGCTACTGCGCAAGGGCGTGCCCCGAGTTCAATATAAAGGTGATATAAGGGAGAAGATATGTACAGATATTTCGGAGTTGACGTAGGCGACAGGCGCATCGGCCTCGCCGTAACGGACGCGCTGGGCTTCACCGCCCAGGGGCTCGAGACCTATCAGCGCACGGGCGATGACGAGCGCGACGCCGCCTATATAAGGGAGGCCGCCGCAAAATGGGCGCCCTGCCGCATAGTTTTCGGGCTGCCCCGCAATATGGACGGCTCCTACGGCCCCGCCTGCGATAAGGTGAAGGCCTTTGCGGAGCTTGTTGTGAACGGCTGGGAGGGCGAGCATGATTTTTACGACGAGCGCCTTTCCACAATGGCCGCGGAGCGCTTCCTTTATGAAGCCGAGCTCAAATGGCAGAAGCGCCGCAAGGTGGTCGATAAGATCGCCGCGCAGGTGATACTTGAAGGCTACATGACCCTTCATCCCGTACCCGTGAAATAAAAGATACCCTAACAGAAAGGAAATTCAATATGGAACACGATCTTACTGACAACAAGATCATAACCCTCGTGAACGATAAGAACGAGGAGACCGATTTCATGCACATCGTCACCTTCATGTATGAGGACGACCGCTACATGGCGCTCATCCCCATCGACGCGGAGGACGTTGAGGATGAAGAGTTCGACGAGGACGAGGAGGTCGAGGTCGTATTTGCCCGCATAGTGAAGGCGAACGGCGAGGATGCGCTCGAGCCCGTTGAAAACGAGGTCCTCTGCGACGAGCTCTTCGAGGTATTCAACTCCATCCTGGAGGAGGAGACCGAGGGCGTTGAAGACGAGGAAGACGAATAAGTAATTGCAGAGTAAAAAACCGCGGGAGGCTTAGGCTGAATGGTCATAAGGCAGTATTTGTAAGCCATACCCAAACAATCTGATTACAAAGCAAAAAGCTCTTTGCATTGGTTTTAGCCATTGCAAGAGCTTTTTTGCTGTATCTTCGGGGATATGTCTCGCAGGAGGGCATAAATCGGTCGCATTGCGATTTCGAGCATCCGGTGAATGCTCGAAAAGATTTATGCCGGGCGGCCGGGTCCGCCCCGTCAAATCCTATCTTCTTGGCTTGTCGCAGTTTAAGCGCC
>JAFPXD010000046.1 GCA_017394835.1 Clostridia bacterium | reverse complement strand
TGTGCCGTGCAAGGCAAAAAGCGCAGAAAAACTCGAAGAGTTTTTCAAGAATACATTGGAAAGTCTTTCGAGCATTTTTAACGCGGCACGGCGCAAAAAGATACCTTTTGAGGCTGTATATCCTTAAGTGAATGCGCCCAAGCCGCGGCTTCGGTTTTTTATATTGCAATATGGTATCACCCGTACAGCTTCGACAGTATCCAATTGACGAGCCGTGACGGGAGCACCTTTGCGAGGGTGCTCAGGAGGCAGTAAACGAACCCGCAGGAATAGAGGGGCTTGGGGCTCCTGCGCTCTGAAATGAAGCGGGCCCTTTTTGCCAGCGCTTCGGGCGGCATGCCGTTCTGCTCGTCATGCTCCATGGTTTTAACGGATTTTTCGAGGGTGGGATACACCTCCGCGCCTTCGAGCGATTTCTTTCTCGCGGCGGTGAAGCCCGTCTTCACGTCGCCCGGCATGAGGGCGGAGACCTTTATGTTATGCCCGCGCACCTCGTTTGCGAGCGCCATGGTGTAAGCGTTTATCGCGGCCTTCGACGCGGAGTAATAGGTTTGATACGGTATGGGAGTGACCGCGGCGACGGAGCTTAAGTTTATTATCCTGCCCCCGCCCGCCTTCCGCATCGCGGGGAGGACGGCCTTCGTCATATTGACAGTGCCGAAAAAGTTTACGCCCATCTGGCGCTTCGCGTCCTCAAGCTCGGTGAATTCCACCGCGCCCGATATGCCGAAGCCCGCGTTGTTGATAAGAAGGTCTATCCGCCCCTCCTCTTCGAGCACGCGGGAGACGGCCCTGCCCACCTGCGCTTCATCCGTTACGTCAGCGGGGATGAAACAGACGCCTTCGGGCAGCTCCGCTTCGCGGCGGGCGATGGCATAGACCCTGTCGCCCCTTGCGGCAAACTCCTTTGCCATGGCGAGGCCGATGCCGCTCGTGGCCCCGGTAATGACCGTCACGTTACCTCTTACGACCATGCTTTTCTCCTTTTCGGACAATCGTTTTTACTGTTCGAGCGCGGTGTGGCCTATGACCCTTTCGATCACGTCCAGCGCCTCGTCAAGCAGCGCTTCGGTATGGCTCGCCATATAGCTCGTGCGGAGCAGGCATTCGTCCGCGGGGGTGGCGGGCGGCAGTACGGGGTTCACGTAAACGCCCTCGTCATAAAGCTCCTTCGCCTTGCGGAGGGTGGCTTCGGGCTCATAGGTGTAGATGGGGATTATGGGGGTCACGCTCTCCCTTATGGCGACGCCCCTTTCGCGCAGGCCCTTGCGCATATACATGGAAAGCTCCATGAGGCGCTTGGGCAGCTCGGGAGTCTCCTTCAATATGCGGAGCGCGGCCAGCGCCGTCGCGCACGAAGCCGGCGGTATGGAGGCGCAGAATATGAACGGACGGGAGGCGTGGCGCGCGTAATCGATGACGCGCAGATCGCCCGCGACGTAACCGCCTATGGAGGCGAGGCTCTTGGAGAAGGTGCCCATAATGAGATCGACCTGATCGGTGAGGCCGAAATGATCCGCTGTGCCGCGGCCGTTCTTGCCCAGCACGCCGAGGCCGTGAGCGTCATCGACCATCACCCTTGCGCCGTACTTATGCGCGAGCTCCACTATCTCGGGGAGCTTTGCTATATCTCCGCCCATGGAGAATACGCCGTCGGTTATAATGAGCTTGCCCGCGGACTCGGGTATGCGCTGGAGCTGCGCTTCGAGATCCTCCATATCCGCGTGGCGGTATCTTACCATCTTGCCGTAGGAAAGCTTGCAGCCGTCGTATATGGAGGCGTGGTTTTCCTTATCGCAGATCATGTAATCGTTCCTGCCGACAATGGCGCTTATTATGCCGAGGTTCGACTGGAAGCCCGTGGAGAAGGTCATGCAGCTTTCCTTTCCCACGAATTCCGCAAGCTCGTTTTCGAGCTGTACGTGCAGATCGAGCGTGCCGTTCAAGAAGCGGGAGCCGGAGCAGCCGCTGCCGTATTTTTCGAGCGCCTTGACGCCCGCCTCGATGACGCGGGGATCGACCGTGAGCCCCAGATAGTTGTTGGAGCCCAGCATTATGCGGCGCTTGCCCTCCATTATGACCTCGACGTCCTGACGGGATTCGAGCTCGTGAAAATAGGGGTAGATGCCCGCCGCGCGGCTGTCCGCCACGAGCTTGTTATAACACTTGTCAAAAAGATCCATATTATTCCGTCCTTTATAAATAATAAACAAATTATAAGCCCGGAGCCCTTTTCCGCGTTATTCGCGCGGATTTCGGCGAACGCCGAAGAAGCGGCGCACAAAACTCCGATGGTATTATAGCACCCGAGAATATACGGGTCAACAATTTTCTTCACAAACGCTCCTCAAGGGTGCATTCACTTAAGGAGACGCAGGTTTTCAGCCGTGAAACCCAAACCGGCCAAAAGAGAAACCGGGGATGGGGCTCCATCCTCGGTTTTTTTGTTCTCTTACGGCTGTAAACCGCGCAGCGCCTCAAAAGAGGAGATTTTTGTGCCGGACAAGGAGAAAAGCGCAGAAAAACTCGAAGAGTTTTTCAAGAATACATTGGAGGAAGTCTTTCGAGCATTTTTGACGCAGTGCGGCGCAAAAAGATCCCTTTTGAGGCTGTGTATCGTTAAGTGAATGCGCCCAAAGGCGCTCGATCCCTTTTTCACCGGCGAAGGGGGCGCGAAAAAAGGAGCCTCCCACAACAGTCAGACAGCAATGGTGACCCGTCAACTGTAAAAACTGTCGTAATTGAAAAGGAAAGCATTTTTCGGGGGCTTGCGGAGCGCCGCACAAGGTGATACAATCGGTTTGACGATTCAACGCTTTCACGAAAGGTATTCTTATGGATATAAACGGGATCCAAAAACTGACTCTGCTCGATTACCCCGGAAAGGTCGCCTGCACGGTCTTCCTTGCGGGGTGCGATCTTAAATGCCCCTTCTGCCACAACAGCGAGCTCTGGAGCGTAAACGCGCCCGCGGTGATGGACGATAAGGAGCTCCTCGCCTTCCTCGAAAAGCGCCGCGGCATGCTGGACGGCGTGGCCTTCACGGGGGGCGAGCCGCTGCTTCGCCCCGAGCTGCCCGAGGTGATGACGAAAATAAAGGAGCTGGGCTTTGCCGTAAAGCTCGACACGAACGGCACTCATCCGGATAAGCTCCGCGCGCTTATCGGGGAGGGGCTCGTCGATCGCGTCGCAATGGATATAAAGAACGATCCCGAAAGATACGCCCTGACCTGCGGCAGGGAGGCCCAAGGCTTCCCCATGGACGCGATACGAAAGAGCATCGAAATACTGATGAACGGCGGTATCGAATACGAATTCCGCACGACGGCGGTGAAGCCCCTGCACGACGCGGACTCCTTCCGCGGGATAGGCGAGATGATCCGCGGCGCGGAGGAATACTATATCCAGCCCTTCGCCGACCGCGATACGGTGCTCTTCTCAGGGTTCGAAACGCCGGCAAAAGAAGAGCTCGAAAGCTGGCTCGGGATAGTTGAGCCCTTCGTGAAAAGGGCCCGGATACGCGGGATGTAAGGAAGGGGCGTGCCCGAAGAGAAGTCCTTCGGGCATTTGACGCGGGTACCGCGCAAAGAAACCCTTTTGAGGCTGTGTATCGTTAAGCGAGCGCGCCCAAGCCCCCCGCTGTTAGTATGCGCATCACCACGCAGGCACAAGATATTGTGTCTGCATTTTTCTTTTACGGCATAAAAGGCGGGGTTTTTTGCCTCAAAAGCGGCTGTTGTATGCGGCGTTAACACAATATCTTGTGGTCGGATTAAATATATAGCACAGCATCTTGAAAAAAGCTGTTGACAGGCGGCGAGGGCTTTGTTATAATGTGTTCCGAAGGCTGAAATTTGCGCTATTTTGGGGCAAAGCCGCAGTACGGAATCATAAAACCGACCATAATAATTTCGCAAAAAGGGGAAAACCAATCATGTACCGTGTAGTAAAGCGCGACGGGAAGCTCGCGGAATTTGACATCAAAAAGATCAGCGCCGCTCTCACCAAGGCGTTCGAGGCCTGCAAGAAGCAGTATCATCCCAGCATAATCGATATGCTGGCGCTGCGCGTATGCGCCGATTTCGAGGATAAGATAAAGGATGACACCATCGCCGTCGAGGATATTCAGGACAGCGCCGAAAAGGTCCTTTCCGAGGCCGGCTACGCCGACGTTGCGAAAAGCTACATCCTCTACCGCAAGCAGCGCGAAAAGATCCGCAACGTGGGCTCCACGTTCCTCGATTACAAAGATCTTGTGGATAACTATCTCCAGATAAACGACTGGCGCGTTAAGGAAAACTCCACCGTCACCTATTCGGTCGGCGGCCTCATCCTTTCCAATTCCGGCGCCATCACCGCCAATTACTGGCTTTCCGAGGTCTATGACAAGGAGGTCGCGGAGGCTCACCGCTCCTGCGCGATCCATCTGCACGATCTTTCCATGCTCACCGGCTACTGCGCGGGCTGGAGCCTGAAGCAGCTCATCCGCGAGGGTCTGGGCGGCGTTCCCGGCAAGATCACCTCCTCCCCCGCCTCCCATCTTTCCACGCTCTGCAACCAGATGGTAAACTTCCTCGGTATAATGCAGAACGAGTGGGCGGGCGCGCAGGCGTTCTCCTCCTTCGATACCTATCTCGCCCCCTTCGTAAAGGTCGATAACCTTTCCCAGAAGGAGGTCAAGCAGTGCATCCAGAGCTTCGTTTACGGCGTGAACACCCCCAGCCGCTGGGGCACGCAGGCGCCCTTCTCCAACATCACCCTTGACTGGGTCTGCCCCAAGGATATGGAGAACCTGCCCGCGATAGTCGGCGGCCGCGATATGGATTTCACCTATGGCGACTGCAAGAAGGAGATGGACATGGTCAACAAGGCGTTCATCGAGATAATGATCGAGGGCGACGCCAACGGCCGCGGCTTCCAGTACCCCATCCCCACCTATTCCATAACCCGCGATTTCGACTGGTCGGAGACCGAGAACAACCGCCTCCTCTTCGAGATGAGCGCGAAATACGGCACTCCCTATTTCTCCAACTACATCAACTCCGATATGGAGCCCAGCGACGTGCGCTCCATGTGCTGCAGGCTGCGTCTCGATCTGCGCGAGCTGCGCAAGAAGTCCGGCGGCTTCTTCGGCTCCGGCGAATCGACGGGCTCCGTGGGCGTCGTTACGATCAACATGCCCCGCATCGCGTATCTTGCCGCGGACGAAAAGGACTTCTACGAGAGGTTGGACGATCTCATGGATATTGCCGCCCGCTCCTTAAAGACCAAGCGCACCGTCATCACCAAGCTGCTCGAGGCGGGCCTTTACCCCTACACCAAGAGGTATCTGGGCACCTTCGCGAACCATTTCTCCACCATCGGCCTCATAGGCATGAACGAAGTGGGCCTCAACGCCAACTGGCTCCGCAAGGATCTCACCCATAAGGAGACCAAGGAGTTCGCAAAGGACGTGCTGAACCACATGCGCGAGCGTCTTTCCGATTATCAGGAAAAGTACGGCGATCTCTACAACCTTGAGGCAACCCCCGCCGAATCCACCACCTACCGCTTCGCGAAGCACGATAAGGCGCAGTTCCCCGATATAATCACCGCGAACGAGAACGGCACCCCCTATTACACCAACTCCTCCCACCTGCCCGTGGGCTATACGGAGGATATCTTCTCCGCTCTCGACATTCAGGATGAGCTCCAGACCCTTTACACCTCCGGCACGGTGTTCCACGCCTTCCTCGGCGAGAAGCTGCCCGACTGGAAGGCCTGCGCGGATCTCGTCCGCAAGATCGCGGAAAACTATAAGCTCCCCTATTACACCATGAGCCCCACCTATTCCGTCTGCGCGGATCACGGCTACATAAGGGGCGAGCACTTCACCTGCCCCGAGTGCGGCAGGAAGACCGAGGTTTACAGCCGCATCACCGGCTATTACCGCCCCGTTCAGAACTGGAACGACGGCAAGGCGCAGGAATTCAAGGACCGCAAGACCTACGTCATAGAGCGCTCCTGCCTCACCCATGACGGCGTGCTGAACCCCGCCGATCATGAGGAAGCTCCCGCCGCCGATGAAGAAGCCCGCACCCTGCTCTTCGTTTCCAAGACCTGCCCCAACTGCAGGATGGCGAAGACCGTGCTCGACAACGCCGGCGTGGCTTACGAGGAGATCGTTGCGGATGACGACGTCGATTCCGTCCACCGCTACAGCGTGACCCAGGCGCCCACCCTCGTTTTGACCGGCGAAGACGGCGCGAAGAGCCTGAAGGGCGTTTCCGAAATACTCGGCTGGCTCAGGAAATAACGGCAAAAAGATACGATAAAGCAGCATCGGGATCCGCTGCCCCAGGGCGGCGGATCTTTTTTTATGCGTTTTTTCCGATTGACATTCCCCTCGAAAGCTGATATATTTACCGTTGGAAATCTGCCCCCCTTCGGGGCGAAAAGGAGTACAAACCATGAAAAGAACTTTCGGCTTCATATGCGCCGCGCTCATCGCCGCGCTGATCTTCGTTCTGCCGACGGGTGCGCTCGCCGATCAGACGACCGGCTCCTGCGGTGAAAACCTCACCTACGTATGGGATTCCGATTCCAAGACCATCACGATAAGCGGCGAAGGCGCCATGACGGATTGGTCCGCCAACGGTTCCCCCTTCTACGCTTACGCGATAAGGAACAACTGCACTTCTATCGTGGTCGAGGAAGGCGTCACCACCATCGGCAGCTATGCCTTCTATAATCTGCAGAAGGTCACCTCGCTGACCCTTCCCTCCACGCTGACCGAGATCCACGAGGCGGCGTTCCTCAATCTGAGGGTGCTGACCGAATGCGATATTCCCGCGGGCGTCACCGTAATTGGCAAAAAGGCCTTCAACAACTGCTATGTGCTGAACGACGTAGTGCTTCCCCAGGGGCTCACCGCCATCGGCGAGGGCGCATTCTCCGAATGCCGCGCCTTCACCAGCATCACCATCCCGCCCCTCATCACGGAGCTCCCCACCAACTGCTTTGCGCAGAACTGGAACGTGACCTCCTTCATCATTCCCGAAGGCGTTGTGACCGCCGGCCAGTACGTGCTGACGGGCTCCCAAATCACCGAGATCAACATCCCCGCCTCCATGACGGATATGCTCTTCGATTCCTTCAGGAACAACAGCAGCATGGCTAACTACAACGTCGATGAGGCGAACCCCGCCTACTGCGACGTTGACGGCGTCCTTTACAACAAGGACAAGACCCTGCTCCTTTCCGTGCCCTACCCCCGCGAGGGCTCCCTGACTGTCGATCCCGCCTGCCTTGAGATCGGCCCCAGCGCCGTTGACGGCTGCGTGAACGTGACCGAAATAGTCCTTCCCGACGGCCTCACCACCATCGGCTCCGCGGCGTTCTCCTCCACGGGCATCACCTCCATCGTTATCCCCGAGTCCGTTACCTATCTGGGCGGCGGCCTCTTCGGCTTCTGCGAAAACCTCATAACCGCTGAGATCTATGCGAACGTTGAGGATCTGGGCGGCAGCACCTTCGCCGGATGCCCCGCTATTCAGAACGTCATCCTCGGGCCGAACGTCCGCGGCTTCGGCTACGCCTGCTTCCGCGACTGCTCCTCCCTCGTCTCCGTGACCGTTCCCGAAGGGCTGACCGTGATCGACGACGGCTGCTTCAATAACTGCGGAAATCTTTCGGATTTCACCATCCCCTCCACCGTTACCTACATAGGCAGCGACGCATTCAACGGCTGCAGCTCCCTGGCCGGCCTTGAGATCCCCGCGGGCGTCACCTATCTCGGCATGAGCGCCTTTGCCCACACCCCCATCACCGAGGCGGTCATTCCCGAGGGCATAACCCAGATCCCCGGCATGCTGTTCCAGTTCTGCGATCAGCTCGTGACCGTGACCGTTTTGGGCGATCTTACCGCCTCCGAAGCCTCTCAGGTGATCGGCAGCAACGCCTTCGGCCGCTGCACCGCGCTTGAGGCGATCCACTTCCATTGCCCCGTGCTCGATCCCAACAGGGTCGCGAAGAACGCCTTCAACGGCGTTAACACCAAGAACTTTGAGATCCACTATCTCAACATATTCCCCGAGTGGGATTGGGAGCGCCCCTTCGATACCAACAACGCAAGCTACAACTACGTTGCCGATATAGTCGCCTCCTACGTCGTGGGTGAGAGGGTGGAGCTGCGTCCCCGCACTCAGGAGGATTCCAAGCGCGATATGCGCTTCGTGTTCCGTCAG
Organism: Clostridia bacterium; assembly: GCA_017394835.1. Classification (GTDB taxonomy): domain Bacteria; phylum Bacillota; class Clostridia; order Christensenellales; family CAG-138; genus UBA3857. Next base: position 76,394 of record JAFPXD010000046.1, on the reverse strand, counting down.
GTGAACGTTGAGGGCAGCACCGTGCATTCCCGCGTGTTCATGATCGTGAACACCATGACCGGCAAGCAGCTCGAGATCCCCTGCCGCCGCACCTTCTATACCGATCCCAACGGCGAGTATGAGCTCTTTACCCTCGTTGTGACGGACATCACTCCCGGAAATTTCGGCACTGCGCTTGAGGTCTATGCCGGCATAGAGGTCACCGCCAACACCGGTCACGAGGGCTTCCTTTACACCATGGAGCCCCTCGTCTGCGCTGTGAACGATCTGCTGGGCGAAGAATAATAAGCTGTTAGGCTGATATGAAAAAAGCTCCTTCGGGCATTTGCCCGGAGGAGCTTTTGCTTGACGCTTATTCAGACTTCCCTGCGGTTCTCCATTGCTTTATAGAGGGTCATTTCATCGACGTACTCGAGATCGCCTCCGATGGGTATGCCGTGGGCGATACGGGTGGTCTTCACGCCGAGGGGCTTTATCCGCTTTGCGATATAGGCCGCGGTCGCCTCGCCCTCAACGTCGGGATCGGTGGCCAAAATGACCTCCTTCACCTCTCCCGTTTTCACCCTTTCGACAAGCTCCGCGATCCTTATATCCTCTGGGCCGACTCCGTCCATAGGCGAGAGAGTGCCGCCGAGCACGTGGTATTTCCCGTGAAACTCGCGCATGCGCTCCATGAATGAAACGTCGCGCGCGTTTTCCACCACGCAGATGACCGACCCGTCGCGCTTTGCGTCGGCGCATACGGAGCAGAGCTCATCCTCCGTGAAATTGCCGCAGACGGGGCAGTACCGGATGCGGCGCTTTGCATCCAGAAGGGCGGATGAAAGCCCCTCCACATCCTCTTCCGGCAGGTCGAGTATGTGGTAAGCCAGACGCTGCGCCGTCTTTATGCCTATGCCGGGCAGGCGGTTGAGCCTTGCTGCAAGGTTTTCAAGCGATGGAGTGCTCACTTTATTCAGAAGGGCAGGTTCATGCCGCCCGTGACCTTGGACATTTCCTTGTTCATGGTCTCATCGGCCAGAGCGATCGCGCCGTTCACCGCGGCTATCACGAGATCCTGCAGCATCTCCACGTCGTCGGGATCGACGCACTCGGGAGCTATCTCGATGCTCTTTATCTCCTTGCGGCCGTAGATCGTGACCTTAACGGCGCCGCCGCCCGCGGAATATTCGAGCTCCGAATTGCCGACCTCCTCCTGCACGCGCTGGATATCCTGCTGCATCCTCTGCGCCTTCATCATCATCTGCTGCATATTGCCGCCCATACCGGGCATGAATCCCTTTGCCATTATTTTTCATTCCTTTCGGGTTATTTTTTTATTCGGAAGGCGCAAGAGTGCGCCCATCCCTTTTATTATATCAGCTATTCCGAAAATTGTCCATAGTATTTGACAAATGCCCCCCGCTTGCACTATAATATAAGGTGATTTGTTGTACGCTCCGCTTTGAAGGCGGGCGGGCCTATAAATACGACGGGGGCTTGCCCCTTTAAGAAAGGACTTCCTTTTTGATATGAAAAACCTTACCACATCCGAGCTCCGCGAGCTCTACCTCCGCTTCTTTGCCGAAAAGGGTCATGCGGTGATCTCCTCCGCCTCCTTGGTTCCGGAAAACGACCCCAGCGCCCTCTTCACTATGGCGGGCATGCATCCGCTCGTGCCCTATCTTTTGGGCGCCAAGCATCCGGCGGGCAACCGCTTGACCGACGTTCAGAAATGCGTCCGCACCGGCGATATAGACGAAGTGGGCGACGCTTCCCACTGCACCTTCTTCGAGATGCTGGGCAACTGGTCCCTGGGCGATTATTTCAAGCAGGAGGCCATCGAGTGGAGCTGGGAGTTTTTGACGGGCGAGGAATGGCTCGGCATACCCAAGGATAAGCTCTATTTCACCTGCTTTGCCGGTGAGGACGGCCTCCCCCGCGATACGGAGGCGCACGACCGCTGGGTGGAAATGGGCGTCGATCCTTCCCACATATTCTACCTCGGCCGCAAGCATAACTGGTGGGGCCCCGCCGGCCAGACCGGCCCCTGCGGCCCCGACACCGAAATGTTCATAGATACGGGCAAGGAGCCCTGCGGTGAAAACTGCTTCCCCGGGTGCGACTGCGGCAAGTATCTTGAGATCTGGAACGACGTTTTCATGCAGTACAACAAGACGGCGGAGGGCAAATACGAGCCCCTCGCTCAGAAGAACGTCGATACCGGCATGGGTCTGGAGCGCACCGTTGCGACTCTGCAGGGCGTGGGCAGCGTCTATGATACAGACGCCTTCACCGGCATACTCGCAAAGATCGCGGAGCTTTCCGGCAAGAATTATTCCGACGGCGGCGAGACCACCCGCGCCTTCCGCATAATCGCGGATCACATGAGGACGGCTTCGTTCATGCTGGGCGATCCCCGCGGCGTCACCCCCTCGAACGTCGATCAGGGCTATATCCTGCGCCGCATAATCCGCCGCGCGATCCGCTACGCCATGCAGCTCGGCATGCCCGAAATGAGCATTTCCAAGGTAGCGGAAGCGGTCATAGAAACGTACGGCTCCGTCTATCCCGAGCTTAACGAAAACCGCGAGCGCATCGTAAACGAGCTCAACACGGAGGAGCGTAATTTCCAGAAGACCTTAAAGCAGGGCACCAAGGAATTCGAGCGCATTAAGAACAGCTTCCCCGAAGGCGTTATAGACGGCGTTACCGCTTTCCATCTCTTCGATACCTACGGCTTCCCCATAGAGTTCACCGAGGAGCTTGCAAAGGAGAACGGCCTGACCGTCGATATAGAGGGCTATCGCGCCGCCTTTGCGGAGCATCAGGCGAAGAGCCGCGCGGGCGCGGAGCAGAAGTTCAAGGGCGGTCTTGCCGATCATTCCGAAGCGACCACCAAGCTCCACACCGCCACGCATCTTCTGCAGGCGGGCCTGCGCAAGGTCTTGAACGATGAAAACATATTCCAGCGCGGCTCCAACATAACCCCCGAGAGGCTTCGTTTCGACTTCTCGTTCCCCAGAAAGGTGACCCCCGAGGAGCTTCGCGAGGTCGAAAAATACGTGAACGACGCCATCGCCGCCGACGTTGTCATCACCTGTGAGGAGATGACCGTGCCCGAGGCCCGCGCAAAGGGCGCTATCGGCGTGTTCGAAAAGAAATACGGGGAGCTCGTAAAGGTCTATACGATGGGCGAATACTCCTGCGAGATGTGCGGCGGCCCGCACGCCTCCAGGACTGGCGAGCTCGGCACGTTCAAGATAAAGAAGGAGGAGGCTTCCTCCTCCGGCGTGCGCAGGATAAAGGCCGTATTGGAATGATCCCATAGGAGGGGCGCTTCATGGCAAAGAGAACTTCTTGGCTCGAATACGATTGGAGGCTTGAGGGCGACGCGGCGCATTTCGGCGTTGAGCTTTCGTTTTACCGTACCGCGCCCGATGAAAAGCGCCCCCTTCTCTGCTATTTCTGCTGTCAGACCGTTGACGATAAGCCCCTGACTCCCAAGCTCATAAAGCGGGCGGAGGCTCTGGCGAAGGTCTGTGCGCGCCGCACGAAGACCCGCCCCGCCGGCTTCGTCGAAACGGGCAATATGCGCCAATACTATTTCTATACCGCGGATAAGGAAGGCTACGATATTCTGAAGGCCGTCGCGGAAAAGGAAAAGAAGCTGCTCTGCCGCGTAGGCGGCAAGCATGAGGAGGATTGGGCGACCTATTTCAAGCTCCTCTACCCCAGCGAGATAAAGTATCAGACCGTCAAAAACCGCGAGCAGATAAAGAAGCTGCACACCATTGGCGATAATACGGAGGCGACGCGCCGCATCAATCTGCACGTTGCCTTCCGCACCGAGCAGCAGCGCCTCATGTTCGAAGAGACGGCGCGGCGCGCGGGCTTTGCAATAGGCGACGCGGAGTACATAAGCGAAGGCGAGCTCCCCAACGGAGTCGTGCTCTACCGCATCTCCACCTTGAAGCAGGACGATATAGACACCCTTACGGTAAGGGTCATAAAGCTCGCGCAGGGCATGGAGGGCAGGCTCCTTTACTGGGACTGCAACATAGTGCCCCGCAGCGTATCCAAAAGGTATTGATAAGATCGGAGGATGGTATGGGCGAAAGGGCCTTCGGCTGGCTCGTAGTCAACCGCTTTTTGGGCACGGATAAATTCAGGGACATCGCCGCAAGGCTCGTTTCCGCAGCGGAGGCGCACGGCGCTCGTATCGCATTGAAATACAATGACGAGCTCCTGCCCGCGCTCTGCGGCGGCGCCTGCGGCGCTTTTGATATGCTGCCCGGGGAAAAGCCCGATTTCGTACTGTTTTACGATAAGGATATCCGCCTTGCGGCGGAGCTGGAGCAAAGGGGCATGAGGCTTTTCAACAGCTCCCGCGCGATAGAGCTCTGCGACGACAAGGCGCTCACCCACGCCGCGCTGAAGGGCGCCGTCCCGATGCCGCTCACGTATTCCGCCCCCTTCACTTATGAAAACGTGGGCTATACCGAGCTTTCGTTCGCGGAAAGGTTCGCCGAAGCCCTGGGCTTCCCCCTCGTTATAAAGGAGGTCTGCGGCTCGTTCGGTCAGCAGGTCTATCTTGCTCACAGTATGGAGGAGGTCGGCCGGATACTCCGCTCCGTCGGCGGCAGGCGGGTGATATTCCAGCGGTTTATAAAGGAGAGCGCGGGGCGCGACCTGAGGCTCAACGTGGTCGGCGGAAAGGTGATCGCCGCCATGGAGCGCACGAGCGGAAGCGGAGATTTCCGCGCCAACATCACGATAGGCGGCTCCATGCGGAAGCATACCCCCACCCCCGCGGAGGAGGCGATCGCCATTCGCGCGGCGGAGCTGCTCGGGCTCGATTTCTGCGGAGCGGATCTCATTGGATCCGAAAACGGCCCCCTGCTCATAGAGGTCAATTCCAACGCGCATTTCAAATCCATTTACGACTGCACCGGCGTGAACGCGGCGGATGAGATAATCGCCCATATTTTGAGGAGCATAGGCGCATGAAGCGGGCCTGCATACTTTACGAGCGGCACGACGCGGAAAAGAGCCGCGTCCTTATAAGGAAGTATTTTGATGCGCTCCGCGGCGCCGGATACCGCGTCGGGCTCACTATCACGAACGGGCTCCCCCGCGAGGCGGCGCTTCGCTTGGTCAGCAGCGCGGCGTTCGTCATAAACCGCACGAGGGACGCGGCGCTTGCCGAATATCTGGAGGAAAACGGCGTTTTCGTAAGCAATCCCTCCGTATTGACGCGTACAGCCAACGACAAGTATTTGACTTACGAGCGGCTGCACGGGCTCGTGCCCATGCTCGAAACGCAGCTTTTGACCGAAGCTGCCCCGCCACTTCCCTTCCCCTTCGTCGCAAAGCCCGCGGCGGGGCACGGGGGCGCGGGAGTCACGCTCATCCGCAGCGCGGAAGAGCTCGCCGCCTACCGCGCGGCGCATCCCGAAAGGAGCGTTATCCAGCCCGTCGCTTCGGTATTGGGCCGCGATATGCGCGTTTACGTGATAGGCGGGAAGCCCGCGGCCGCGATGCTGCGCTCCTCCGATACGGATTTCCGAAGCAACTTTTCACTTGGCGGCAGGGCGGAGACGGTGCCCGTTTCCGAACTTGCCGGGGATGAAGCGGAAATAGTCCGCGCCGTCTGCCGCGAGCTGCCGCTTCACTATGCGGGCGTCGATATAATGCACGACAACGGACGCGCCGTCCTCAACGAGATAGAGGACCCCGTCGGCGCGAGGATGCTTTACATCAATACCGCGATCGATCCCGCAAGGCTCCACGCGGAATACCTTGAAAGCCTCACAAACGGCAAATAAACTCCAAAGGAGATACGGATATGACTTTTGTTAAACCCCTGCTTGATTTCATCGAAAAATCCCCCACCGCATTCCACGCGGTGGAGAACATCTGCTCCGAGCTTGAAGCTTCGGGCAGGACTCGTTTGACCGAGGGCGAAAAATGGGCGCTGGAGCCGGGCCGCGGGTATTTTGTGACCCGCAACATGAGCTCCGTTATAGCGTTCGACATCCCCGAAGGCGAAGCGGATTCATTCCGCATGATCGCGGCGCATTCCGATTCCCCCACTTTCAAGATCAAGGAGAACGCGGAGCTTTCCGTGCGCGGCAAATACACCCAACTCAACGTTGAAAAATACGGCGGGATGCTGTTCTCCCCGTGGTTTGACAGGCCCCTTTCCGTTGCGGGGCGCGTGGTTGTGCGGACCGAAAAGGGCGTTGAAGCGAGGCTCATAAACGTCGATCGCGACCTTCTCGTGATACCGAACGTCGCCATCCACATGAACCGCGAGATAAACGACGGCTTCAAGTACAACGCGCAGACCGATATGATGCCCCTCTTCGGCGACGACACCGCCAAGGACGGCTTCAAAAAGCTCATTGCCGAGACCGCGGGCGTGCCCGAGGAGGACCTGCTGGGCACGGATCTCTTCCTCTACCCGCGCATAAAGCCCGCCGTCATAGGCAATTCGGGCGAGTACATAATGAGCCCCAGGCTCGACGACCTCGAATGCGCATGGTCCGGGCTCCGCGCTTTCATCGACGCGGAAAAGCCCGACCGCGGGATCAATATGCTCTGCGTGTTCGATAACGAGGAGGTCGGCTCCGGCACCAAGCAGGGCGCGGATTCCACATTCCTCTATGACGTGATGCAGCGCATCTGCATCTCGCTCGGGCTCGATCCCGAGGCTTCCTACCGCGCGGCCGCTTCCTCCTTCATGCTCTCCGCCGATAACGCTCACGCCGTCCATCCCAACCACCCCGAAAAGACCGACGCCGAAAACTGCGTGTTCATGAACGAGGGCATAGTCATTAAGTTCAACGCCAACCAGCGCTACACCACGGACGGCGTCTCCGCGGCGTTCTTCCACAAGCTCCTAAAGGACGCGGACGTGCCCTGCCAGCACTTTGCGAACCGCTCCGACGTCGCCGGCGGCGGCACGCTCGGCAATATCTCGGGCTCCCACGTTTCGATCAACACCCTCGACATAGGCTTGGCACAGCTCGCGATGCACTCCGTCTGCGAGACCGCGGGCGCCAAGGACGTCGAGTACATGGTCCGCGGCATGGCGGCGTTCTACGCCTCCCGCGTGAGCATAGGGCGCGACGGGGAGTTCATCTTGGGATAAGGCTCTTTAAGCAAGTTCATAAATAAAACCGAGCCCGCCGGGACCAAAAGGCTTCCCCCCGGTGGGGAAGCTGTCAGCGGAGCTGACTGAAACCGAGCCCGCCGGGACCAAAAGGCTTCCCCCCGGTGGGGAAGCTGTCAGCGGAGCTGACTGATGAGGGGACATGATACGGGCATTTCCCACAGGGAAATGCCTTCCTTATTTGAAACCGAGGTGTGTAAAAAACCCTGCCGCACGGGATGGCATGATAAAAGCCCGCCGGGTGCTCCCCGACGGTGAAAAGGCTGTTTTCCGCCGGGACCAAAAGGCTTCCCCCCGGTGGGGAAGCTGTCAGCGGAGCTGACTGATGAGGGGACATGATTCGGGCATTTCCCACAGGGAAATGCCTTCCTTATTTGAACCCGAGGCGTGTAAAGGATCCTGCCGCACGGGATGGCATGATAAAAGCCCGCCGGGCGATCCCCGACGGTAAACAGTCCGTTTTCCGCTGTGGGCCAAAAGGCTTCCCCCCGGAGGGGAAGCTGTCAGCGGAGCTGACTGATGAGGGGACATGATACGGGCATTTCCCACAGGGAAATGCCTTCCTTGTTTGATCCCGAGGCGTGTAAAAAACCCTGACGGGATGGCATGATAAAAGCCCGCCGGGCGATCCCCGACGGTAAACAGTCCGTTTTCCGCTGTGGGCCAAAAGGCTTCCCCCCGGTGGGGAAGCTGTCAGCGGAGCTGACTGATGAGGGGACATGATACGGGCATTTCCCACAGGGAAATGCCCTCCTTATTTGAACCCGAGGCGTGTAAAGAACCCTGACGGGATGGCATGATAAAAGCCCGCCGGGTGCTCCCCGACGGGCTCTTGTTATACGGTATCGGGTCTTATCCTTCGACGGGCGTGAGCTTCATGAGCTCGTCATGATAGCCCGCGAAGGAAACGTAAGCATAGGGGTTCGCGTAGAACACGCCCACGATGCCCGCGGTGATCGCGGTGAGCAGCGCCCATCCTATGAACGACAGTATGAACACGAAGAATTCGTTTTTATGCCCCTTCATTATCTCCCAGCTCTTGGAGATGATGTCCATACCGTATCGGGGATCGCCGTCCGCAAGCAGATAGCCTACCCGCGAAAGGCCGATGGACGCGATTATGCCGGGAACGACGAGGAGCAGGTAGCCGATCGTGGTAAAGAGGGTGACGAGCGCCATAGCGCCTACGACGCGCAGATAATCGGCGTTGAAGAAGGCGAAGAGATCGCCGACTTCGAAGCTCTCGCCGCGGTAGGCCGCAAGGCAGACCTTGCAGAGACCGACGGCTATCACGTTGCCCACGAATATTGTGTATGCAAGGGTCAGGATGCTCATAGACTTGTTCAACTCGATCTTGTAACCCATCGAGCTGTTATGGTCAATGGTGACCTTGCTGTTGAAGATGCCGAGCCCGACCATGAGGATCATGCCGAGCAGCACAATGCCCACGAGCTTCCAGTAGTTCTGGGAAAGCATCACCTTTGAACGTTCCTTGATCTCAAGTCTGTTGATCATAATAAACCTCCTTTGCGCATACGGCGCATATTATCTTTAATATTATACATCAACCTTCGGCGGATTTCATCTGTTTTTTCACTTTTTTGTCTGAAGGAGGGCGATGCTCCGCGCCTTTCGGGCGTGCGGAAGGCCGTTTACCCGCGCTTTTGCCCCCATCTGAGGCTTTCGGGAAAGAAAATTCCGCAAATATATCTTCAAAAGGGCTTGATTTTTTTCGGAAACCGAGTATAATACTCTTTGCAATGAAACGCACCTTTAGCTCAGTTGGTAGAGCACCTGACTCTTAATCAGGGTGTCCAGGGTTCGAGCCCCTGAAGGTGTACCAAAAAAATCAGAACGTCCAAAGGACGTTCTGATTTTTTTATTTGATAAACCGAAGGGGCTCGAAGCTCCGCCGCGTCCGCCCGGTGGGCGCACCAGACGCGGCGGAGTGACCGAAGCGAGGAGGCCCATGGCCGACGAGCAAGACGAGCCCCGTCCTTTTTTTGTCGTAAACCGAAGGGGCTCGAAGAGAGCCGCCGTCCATCCTGTGGATGAATCAGACGGCGGCGACTGACCGAAGCGAGGAGGCCCATGGCCGACGAGCAAGACGAGCCCCGTCCACGCCTGCAACCGACCAAAGCTTTCTCCTTAAGCGGCAGGCGTTCTGAAAACGTTACCACCTCATCACATAGCGGCTGTGCCGCGCAGAGCTTCCCCTCAAGGGGAAGCCGGAGCGGCCAAAGCCTCCCCCCTAAACAGTAAGCATTCTGCCAAACGTTACCACCTCATCACATAGCGGCTGTGCCGCGCAGAGCTTCCCCTCAAGGGGAAGCCGGAGCGGCCAAAGCCTCCTCCTTAAACGGCAAGCATTCTGCAAACGTTACCACCTCATCACATAGCGGCTGTGCCGCGCAGAGCTTCCCCTCAAGGGGAAGCCGGAGCGGCCGATAAAAAGCCTTCCCCTTTTGGAATGTGACAGCACTGCCATAAAAATGCCCGTTTTCAACCATTGGTTTCAAATCGCCCCGATGCTATAATATATCATGTTAAGCTATCCGCTTTACATCAAACCAAGTCGGCTTTACAGCCGTCTTATACTGAAAGGGGAATACCATGAGAAAACGCTTCATCGCTTTCTTCGCGATGCTCTGCATGCTCCTGACCGTGCTTCCCGTCACCACGGGCGCGGCGGGACTCACGCTCACGAAGACAAACATCGGCAACTCCGGCGCGACCATAGCGGTCTCCGGCGGCTCCGGCACCGTCACCGCGGTCTCCGGCAATACCGAGGTTGCAACCTGCTCCGTTTCGGGCACTACCGTTACCGTTAACGGAGTCGCGGGAAAGAAGGGCATAGTGCCCATCACCGTTACCCGCGGCAGTCTTGAATCCGTTATCGAGGTTGCGATCGGCTACACCGCCTTTGCCTTTAACGGACGCTCCGTCACCGTTTATCCCGGCGCGGATCTCAATTACGAAGTCCTTGCGATAGTGATGACCTCCGAGGCCGAATACACGGGCGCAGAGGGCACGGGTGAATTGACCGTTACCCAGAACGCGGACGGCAGCACCGCCTACACCGCCGCGCAGGGCTATGAGCTCAACGTGGCCATAAAGAAAAAGGGCGGCATCTACTCCTTCAGCGGGACTACCGAAAACGGCAATATCTCCGTAAAGAAGGAAGCCACCAAGGACGCCACCATACTGCTTGACGGCCTTACCCTGACCAGCGCCTTCACCGCGGCCATCACCGTAAAGAAGGATTCCACCGCGAAGGTCTATATCGACACCCTTGCCGGCTCCGTAAATACACTCCGTGACAGCGCGAAGAACAACGCCGATTCCTACGGCCCCACTGCCGACGGCGGCGACGGTTCCAACCAGTATTACGCCGAGAGCGCGGTCATTAAGGGCAAGACGGCTTCCGACATCACCTTTGCCGGCACCGGCACGCTCAACGTGATCGCCTCGGCCAAGAACGGCATAAAGGGCGGCGCGAACGGCCACATCACCGTTGCCGACGGCAGCATCACCATCACCGCTCCCAACGCGGGCATTTCCACCGAGAATGAAATGCTCATCTCGGGCGGCACGCTGAACATCACCTCCACGGGCGACGCCATAAAGGCCGCCGACGATACCGACACCATCGGCACCATCTACGTGACGGGCGGCTCCGTCACCGCCAATTCCCAGGATGAGGGCATACTCGTACGCAATGCGCTTTACGTCACCGGCGGCACCCTCAATATCACCGCTGCGGGCGACGGCATAAAGGCCGAGAACGCAAGCTCCACCAGCGGCGATATAGAGATCTCCGGCGGCAGCTTCACCATCACCTCCACCGGCGACGGCATTACCGGCTTCAACGTGGAGCTTGACGGAGGCACGTACAATATCACCTGCGCGAACGGCTACACCAACACCTCCTTCAACAGCAGCACAAGCTCCGCGAAGGGCCTGAAAGCCGAGCTCGACCTCACCATAGCGGGCGGCAGCTACACCATAAGCGCTCCCGACGACGCAGTCCATTCCGACGGCAACATCACCATACAGGGCGGCACGTTCGATATTTGGACGAGGGACGACGGTTTCCACGCCAACCGCTATATGACCTTCGGCATGAGGGGCGCAAGCGACGATCTCATCCATGCGACCGTCAATTTCAGCTGCGAGGGCATGGAGGGCGCGGACATAATCCTCAACTCCGGCTATCTCACTATCAAATCCCAGGATGATACCATCAACGCGGCCAACAAAAACCTTTCCAACTATCATTACACGATCAAGGTCTATGGCGGCGTTTACAGGCTCTATACCCCCGCAAATACAAGCAGCCTCAACGGCACGAGCGGCGGCGACGGCGTTGACTCCAACGGCGGCACCTACTTCTACGGCGGCGACCTCGAGGTCTATTCCAAGTCCGGCACTTCGAACGATCCTCTCGATTCCGAGGATACCCTCGGCCTCTACAACGGAACCGTTCTGGGCTGCGGCCAGAACGCCATGCAGGGCACCCCCACCGGCGTTTACGTTCAGTTCACCAACGTTTCCGTAAAGAGCGGCTATTCCATAGTCATCAAGGACGGCTCCGGCAATGTTTTGAAGAGCACCACCGCATGGTTTGCGAGCTCCACCAACACCGCGTCCTACATAGTGTTCAGCCATCCCGCGCTCGTTTCGGGCAACACCTATTACTGCTACATAAACGGTTCGAGCTCCGCCAAGACCGCCACCGCGACGGGCACCCACGTTGAGAACACCCCCTGGGTCGATCTCGACTCCGGCAGCACCAACGTTTACGACCGCGTGACCTCCATGGGCTCCGGCTCCCGTTACATCATCACCAACGGTTCGGCGACCTCCCCCGTCTATACGCTCTCCGGCTCCACCACCGTGACCTATCAGCAGTCCACTCTGACGAGCACCTCCGGCGGTTACACCTTCGGCACCGTCAATCAGAACAACACCTGGTACATGGATGAGAGCTCTCACATCTATAACACGGTGAACGGCGTCAACTACTATCTCTATTACACCACCTCTTCCAGCGGCTGGTCCTCCTCCTACAGCATCGGCAAGACCACCGACGTGAACAGCGCCGCCACTTGGACGGTCAACTCCTCCGGCAACGGCGCTACCATTACCACCACCGTATCGGGCGGCGGCCCCGGCGGCGGCCCCGGCGGCCCCGGCGGCGGTACGACGCTTTACCTCCGCTATTCCTCCGGCTGGCAGCTTTCCACCACGAGCGGCACCTGCTATCTCTACGCTCCCTCCGTTGCACAGGCGGCGCTTACCGGCTCCACCTACTATATTGCGGAGAATACCGAAAACTTCGGCATGAGCGACATAATGGCGGGCACCTCCATCAGCTACCGCTCCTCCCGCTCCGCGACCGCGACCACGGTCTCCTGGACCAGCAGTCACATCAGCTATTCCTGGGCGCCCGCATTCGACGGCTCCGTGAACGGGACTTACGTGCTCACCGTCTGCTATGACGGCATGGCGTTCGGCACCGTTACGGTACGCATCGTCGGCGCGAACCAGTCCGTAACCGTCACCTTCACGGGCGATTACACGGGCAGCCTCGAGATAGTCGCGGGAGAGACCATTCCCCTTCCCACCGCTCCCGCGGGCTTCAGCTACGTCTTCTACGTGAACGGTATGGAATACACCGGCGCGCCGGTCTATCAGGACACCTCCGTTACCGTTGTAATGGAGGAAGAATCCGTCACTCCCACGATAACCGTCGGCGATGTTAACTGCGACGGCGTATTGGATTCCGCCGATATAACCCTCGCGGCCGCCTACTGCATGAGCGCAGGCGCGGTTTCCCCGCAGGGCATCATCAACGGCGATATGAACGGCGACGGCGTGCTCAACGCAGCGGACCTTTCCGCTCTTTACTCCTACATGCTCGGCTGAGGCCGATCGCAAAACCGCGGGGCCTATGCCCCGCGGTTTTTTTTGTTTTTTACATGCAAAAAACCGCTTTGCAACCGATAGTTGACAAAAAAACCGCCCCGGGAGTATAATTTGAAAAGCAGAATTGCTTGCGCAACCGAAGCGTTATCGGGTATCATCAGGTCAACAAAAAACCGAAAGGAACCAATCAACATGAACATCGAGATAGCGGACAGACTCATCAAAATGCGCAAGGCGCACGGCTACTCGCAGGAGGAGCTCGCCGAAAAGCTCGGCATCTCCCGCCAGGCGGTAAGTAAATGGGAAAGGGCGGAATCCTCCCCCGATACGGATAACCTTATAATGCTCTCGCGCCTGTACGGAGTATCGCTCGACACGCTCCTTGCTACTGAAGAGGAGATCCCCCGTCCCGAACCCGAGGAGGTAAAGGAAGCGCCCCGCGCGGAAGCTCCCCGTCAGGAGGTGCACATCAGCTTCCGCGAAGGCATAAACGTTACGGACGACGACGGCTCCAAGGTGCACGTCGGCTGGGACGGGATACACGTTCACGACGGCAGCGACGGCGAGAGGGTCGATATGGGGAGCGGCGATCCCGATATCAATACCTGTGTAAACGATATTGAGGATATCGAGATGACCGACGAGGGCGTTTACTTCACCATGAGCGGCGAACGGCTTTTCGCCAAATGGGAAAAGAGCCGCGGCAAGCGCAAGGCTGTTTATAAGAAGCAAAGGCCCAACGGCATGTGGCGCACCGTAGTGATAGACGAAACCGGCAGAAAGACCGTCGTCGATTCTTGGTCGGAGCCCAAGACGGAGCGCCGGGGCGAAATAGGCGGCTTCCCCTACGCGGTGCTCGTCACGGGCGTGTTCCTGCTGCTCGGCTTCCTTAAGAACTGGTGGCACCCCGCATGGCTGCTCTTCCTCACCATCCCCGTCTATTACAGCGTCGGCTCCGCCATCCGCAGGAACGGCTTTAACGCCCTTGACGTGGTGGTGCCCGTGGTCATAACCGCCGGCTACTGTGTGCTGGGCTACATCTACAAGCTCTGGCATCCTCTCTGGCTCATGCTGCTGGCGATCCCCCTCTATTACGCCGTTTCCGCCGCCATCCGCAAAAGCGGCAGCCGCCCGCGTCTTACCGGGATCTATGCCGTTATTGTGACCGTGGCCTACGTGGCGCTGGGCTTTGCGTTCGGCGAGACCGCGTGGAAGGTCGGCTGGCTGCTCTACCTCACCGTGCCCATGTTCTCCTCGATAGCGGGCTCCGTGCAGAAAAACGTCGGCATAAGGTGGCTTGAGCGCTTCCCCTGGGAGCTGCTGATAGTGGGCGGTTATCTCTTCGTCGGCCTGATGTTCGGCATTTGGCACCCCACCTGGGTCGCGTTCATACTGATCCCCGTGCTCCGCTGGGCAGTCTCCGCCATTGCGGGAAAGGGCGCCTCGTTCGAGTTCGGCAGCGACGAAGAAGATTACGACGATGATGACGACTGACAATAAAGATCACGCCGGCGCGGGGAACACCCGCGCCGATTTTTTCACGCGAAAAACGCCGCCTTTCGTATTGCATTGGAGCGGGTTTCGTGATATGATGTATATGTAGTTTTTTAGGGAAAGGAGCGATCGTCCAATGGAAAAGAACAAGGTCGTCCTTAATCTCGCGGGGCAGGAATTCCGCATCTCCGCGGACAGGAACATCGATTATATGAAGCAGCTCGAAGCGGAGGTCAACAGGCGCGTGCGTGAGATCTCCGAGCAGTACCCCCTTGAAAGCACGGCGAGGTGCACCCTTCTCGCCATGCTCAACCTTGCGGATGAAGCCTGCCGCCTCAATGAGCAGAACGCCGATATGGAGGTCAAGTTTGCCGAGCTGCGCACCCTGCGCGAGCCGCGCGAAGCTTCCGTAAAAGCGCCCGTGAAGCGCCCCTTTGAAAGGGCGAAGAAGCCCGAAGGCAGGCAGCCCGAAGGCGTTCGTTGAGCATACTCATGCAAGGGGCGGCGTTTTTACGCTGCCCTTATTTTATGAAAGCGGAAAGATGAAGCGGAAACCCGAACTTTTAGCCCCTGCGGGCAATATGGAATGCCTCGCTGCGGCCGTGCGCAGCGGCGCCGACGCGGTCTATTTCGGCGGCGGCTCTTTCAACGCGCGCCGTTCCGCCGCGAATTTTACGGGCGACGCGCTGCGTGAAGCGATAGATTACTGCCATCTGCGGGGCGTTGATACGCATATCACGCTCAACACCCTCCTCTTTGACCGCGAGCTTGCCGCCGCGCTGGATTTTGCGGCGGAGCTTCACGCTTTGCACGCGGACGCGGTTATAGTACAGGATATTGGGCTTGCTTCGCTCATCCGCCGCGAGCTGCCCGGGCTCACCGTGCACGCCTCGACCCAGATGGGCATACATTCATTGGGCGGGCTCCGCTATTGTGAAGAAAACGGCATAGCAAGGGCGGTGCTCGCGCGGGAGGTCCCGCTTGCCGAGATCCGCCGCATGCACGAAAACAGCTCCGTGGAGCTTGAGTTCTTCTGCCACGGCGCGCTCTGCATGGGGTTTTCGGGGAGCTGCCTCTATTCCTCCATGGCGGGGGAGCGGAGCGGCAACCGCGGCACCTGCGCCCAGCCCTGCCGCAAGAACGCGAGCGTGCTGCGCCGCAGAGCGGGCTCCGATGAGTTCGCGCTTTCGACCAACGACATCTGCATGCTGGATCACCTTGACGAGCTTGCCGAAGCGGGTATCTGCTCATTGAAAATAGAGGGCCGCATGAAGCAGCCCGAATATGTGGCGACCGTCACTCGCATATACCGCGCCGCGCTGGACGGCGAGCCGATCTCCCGCCCGCGTGAGAAGCTTTTTGCGATATTCAACAGGGGCGAGTTTTCATCCGCGCATATAAAGGGCGATACGGTGACGACGGGGCACGTCGGCCGCGCGCAGCCGTCAAAGGAGCTTATCGCCGAGGCGCACGAAAGCGTGCGGCAGGACAGGCAGACGGTCAAGGTGCGGGCAAGCCTCTTTGTAAACGCGGGCGAAAGCGCAAGGCTCGAGTTTTCTTCAGGCGGTATAACGGTCGCGGCGCTCGGCCCCGTTTGCCAAGCCGCGCAGAAGCCCATAGATAAGGCCCGCGTTGCGGAACAGATAAAAAAGCTCGGCGGCACGCCGTTTTTCTGCACCGAAGCGGAGATCGCGGGGGAAGGGTATCTGCCCGTTTCAGCGCTAAATTCCCTGCGAAGGGAGGCCGTGCTCGCCCTTTCCGAAAGGATCGTCGGCACGCCCGATGAAAAGATCTCCGTCTCCGCGGAATATGCGCCCGTTCGCTCCGCCTCCCCCGCCGCCCGCGCCGTGCGCTATGAGCGGTTCGGGAACGCGGCGGATGCGGCTTCCTCAAACGCGGAGCTCATAGGCATAGACCCGTGGAAGCCTTCCGAATTTGACGCGGAAAGCCTCCGCGGGAAGGGAGATCTCATACTCATACTGCCGAACGTCCTCATGACCCAAGGCGCGCGCGAAGCCTATGAAAAGCTCCTTGCGACGGGAGTATTCCGCGGGATCGAGGTAAATAATATCTCCCATTGGGATATGGGGCGCGGGCTGCCGATCCGCATCGCGGGCGTCGGCATGAACATCACGAACGGCGCCGCGGCGCGAAAGGCGCTCGATATGGGGTTCACGCATTTCATGCCTTCGCTCGAGCTGACTCAGCCGCAGCTTGCCGCGCTTGCGGAAGGCTTCGGCCCGGTAATGATAGTGAGCACCTACGGGCGGGCGCCGCTGATGCAGCTCATGCACTGCCCCGTGAAGGAATACCGCGGGTGCCGCTCCTGCCGAGGGAAATGCGGGGAGCTGACCGACGGCGAAGGCCGCGCGTTCCCGCTTGAAAACGTACGATTTGCGGAGGGGTACTGCCTGGTCAGGATGCTCAATTCCGCAGTAACCGATATAAGGGAGGCGTTCGCGGCCTCGGGCATAAAGGTGTTTGCCGAAGCCGTGACGAAGGACTCCTATCCGAACACGCCCGTTACGCGCGGGCATTGGGCGAGAAGCGTTGACTGACCGCCCCGAAAGGATCGAATATGAACAACAAAGCATTGAAAACACTTGAATTCGATAAGATAACCGCCCAGCTCCGCTTGAAATGCGCCTGCTGTGTGAGCCGTGAGCTTGCGGATTCGCTCCGCCCCTTCGACGAGCTTGACGACGTGACGAACGAGCTTGCCCTGACTTCCGAGGCGGAATCCCATTTCCTGCGCACGGGGACTTCGCCCGTCGATGATTTTCCCGACATCCGCTCGGGATTAAAGCGCGTAAACGCAGTGCTCCACCTTTCCTGCGAGGAGCTTTTGGGCGTTGAAAAATGCTTGAAGGCCATCCGCATAACTCAGGAGCACCTGACCGCCTCCGGTCCGCGCCGCCCCGCAGACCCGGTTTCCCCCGTCGATACGGAGCTGCCTCGGCTCAAGGCGCTCGCTTCCGGGCTGATGGTGCACCGCGCCATAGAGGAGGAGATCTCCCGCTGCATACTGAGCGAAGACGAGGTGGCCGACTGCGCCTCCCCCGCGCTCTCGCGCATACGCCGCCAGATGAAGATCGCCAACGAGAAGGTGCGTCAGAAGCTGAACGATATGATCCACTCATCCACCTACTCGAAATACCTGCAGGATGCGCTCATCACGATAAGGAACGGGCGTTTCGTACTGCCCGTCAAGCAGGAATACCGCCAGAACATACCCGGCCTTATTCACGATCAGTCCGGCACGGGCGCAACGCTCTTCATCGAGCCTTCCGCCGTGGTGGAGCTCGGCAACGAATACAAGAAGCTCGTCATGGAGGAGGCCGCGGAGGTCGAGAGGATACTGACCGAGCTCACGGAGATGATAAAGCCCTCCGCGAACGACATCTATCAGGATCTTATGACCCTGGGCGAGATAGACCTCTGCTTTGCAAAGGCTAAGCTCGCAAGGGAGATGAAGGCCGTCTGCCCCAAGCTCAATTCCGAGGGGCGGGTCAGCATAAAGAAGGGCCGCCATCCGCTCATCCCTCGCGAAAGGGTCGTGCCCGTGGATCTTTGGCTCGGTGACGATTTCACTACCCTCATAGTCACGGGCCCCAACACGGGCGGCAAGACCGTCACGCTTAAAACGCTGGGCCTCTTCACGCTCATGGCGCAAGCGGGGCTTTTCGTGCCCGCGAACGTGGGAACGGAGCTTGCCGTTTTCCGCGAGGTGTTTGCCGATATAGGCGATGAGCAGAGCATCGAGCAGAGCCTTTCCACATTCTCGTCGCACATGAAAAACATAGTCGGCATATTGGAAAACGCCGATGACGAATCGCTCGTCCTGCTCGATGAGCTGGGCGCCGGCACCGACCCCGTGGAAGGCGCGGCGCTTGCCCAGAGCATACTGGAGGAGCTGCATTCCCGCGGGTGCCGCACCGCCGCGACCACCCATTATTCCGAAATAAAGGCCTTTGCGCTGACCCATGAGGGCATGCAGAACGCTTCCATGGAATTCGACGTGGACCGCCTCTGCCCTACCTACCGGCTTTTCATAGGCATCCCCGGCAAATCGAACGCGTTTGAGATCTCGAGCCGCCTTGGCATGAGCGATTACATAATCGAGCGCGCCCGCGAATACCTGACCAAGCAGGACGTGGATTTCGAGACCGTGCTTTCCTCCGCCGAATCCGAAAAGCAGAAGGCCGAGCGTGAGCGCGAGGAGGCGGAATCCGCCCGCCGCGAGCTTGAGGCTCTGCGCGCCGATATGCGCTCCGAGCGCAAGCGTTTCGAGGCCGAGAAAGCGGAGCTTCGCATGAAGGCCAAGGAGGAGGCGCGAAGGGTCGTAGCCGAAGCGAAGCGCGAGATGGAGGCGGAGATAATCCGCATCCGCGCATTGAAGGATATTGACCGCCGCGCCGCCGACCGCGTGATACAGCAGGCGCGCGACGCCGTCCGCAAAAAGGACGAGGAGCTTTACGAGACCCCGCAGGAAAAGAAGCTGCAGGAGGGTCAGGCGCCCAAATTCGTCTCGCCCGGGCAGACGGTGTTCATCACCTCCCTCGAAAAGCAGGGCACGGTCATAGGCAAGCCCAAAAACGGCGAAGTCCCCGTTCAGGTGGGCATCATAAAGCTCAGCGTGAAGCTTGACGACCTGCGCGAGGTCGCGGAGCAGAAGACCGACCGCGCCGGCGGAAAGGTGGAATACGCCGCGAACAACACGGTGGGCCTGGAGCTCGATATAAGGGGCATGATGGTGGATGACGCCATCCCCGTAGTTGACAGGTACCTTGACGACTGCAAGCGCCAGGGGCTTTCGGAGGTCTCCGTGATACACGGCAAGGGCACGGGCGCGCTCCGCGCCGGCATACAGGCGCACCTTAAAGGGCATCCGCGCGTAAAGGCCTTCCGCAACGGCAATTACGGCGAAGGCGATTTCGGCGTTACGGTAGTGACGCTGAAGTAAAGGGAATTAAAAAGCAGAGCCGTGGCATAAAACCACAGCTCTGCTTTTACTTTACATTCCTTCGTCTCGCACGGTCCCGTCCGCGAACACGTAAACGGGATGCGAAGCCTCCCCCTCCCCCTGAAGCACAACGTAATACGCCTGTCTTTCCTCAAAGAGCTTATAGGTGACGGACTGGAGCTTCATGCCGGGGAAGCGCGCCTCCAGAAGCCGCACAAGATCCGGCACGGCTTCGGGATCTACGACCTCTCCTTCCATAAAGCCCTCAATATCCCCCGTCGGGAAGAGCGCTTCCGGGGAGCCGGAAGGATCCGCGGAGGGGAGCGGGGAAGCCTCTGCCGAAGGCTCTGCGGAAGCTTGTGCGGAAGGCTCGGCCGAAGCTTGTGCCGAAGCCGTTGCCGCGGCCTCTTCGGTGGCGCGGGCCGAGGGGCTCATGGCCGGCCCTTCGGTGCCGCGGGGCTTGCTGTCGCTGCGTTTAGTGCAGCCTCCCATTGAAAGGATCAGCGCGGCCGCTAAAGCCAGCGGCAGCACCGTTTTCAAATACTTTTTCATAAAATCCTCCGATCTTAAGCGCTTTCGCGCATTTCTTCGGAGTTATTATTCGCCTTCCGCCCCGCTTGTTATTCGTTTTTTCGGATAACAAAAGCCGGGCAGCTTGTGCCCGGCTCTTGCCTTTCGCAATTTTTGGAGGGATCGATTGCTTTTTTGAAAGGTGAAGTGGGGGAACTTCTTGGTCCTTTCACTAATATAACGCACCGGCCCGCGGGTCGGTTCCCTCTTTTTCAAAATATATTATCAATGCCGATGCTCATGCAAGCAGCTTTCTATCTTGTTGAGCCTGCCTATGAGAATATCGCGCTTCTCCTTCTTTTCCTTCATCTCGGCTTCGAGCTTATCCTGCTGTTTGATTATCTCCCCGCGGCGTATGGCGGAAAGCACCAGCATCGCCACAGCCACGACCAGTATTGCGACGGCGAGCACGAAAACGAAAGTAACGTCCTCCGTCTGAGGCTTTTCCGTGACCAGCAGGAGCCCCGCGACCACCGCCGCCGCGACCCCCGCGACGGTCAGCCCGCGCATGGATCTGCGCTGCTTTTCGAGCACGGGACGGCGCTCGTGCAGCTCGTCTATCCTTTGGACGGCTGCCTTCAGCTCCTCCTTGAATACGGCCTTGCGCTTTAACTGATGCTCGCGCTCCTCGGGAGTGAGCTCATGCTCCTCATGCTCGGGCTCGGGCTTTTCCGAAGGGCGCTCATCCCTCTCGGAAGCCTGAAGTGCGGATGTGATGAGCTTCGTTTTGCAGGCGCCGCAGACGACCTCAGCCTCGTCCATGCCGAAGCTCAGCTCCGCGCCGCAGCAGGGGCAGATCGCCTTTACTGCGCTCATATCCTATCCTCCTTCCGGTTTTTAATTATTCTACACTGTTTTTGTAAACAAATCAAGCCCCAGCGCCTTTTTGACCCGCGCGCACACATCGGGCGGCACGCGGCGGCTTTCCCTGCACTTGCGGTACGTCATGGAGGCGACCTCCTTATCTGTATCCGCCCCTTCGAGCACGCGGAACGCCTGCTCCGGGCATTTGGCAAACGCCGTCGCATAAAGCCACGCCTGCATCATGCGGATATAATATTCCTCCCTGCGGACGTGGACCGCGAGCGAAAGCGCCTCCTCCGCGGTTTCGGGCGTCAGAAAATGCGACATCAGTATGCGCAGGCCGAACCTGACCGTGTATTCGCGGGGGGATCCGAGGCACTCCCGCGCAAGCTCAAGCGCCTCTTCCTTACGCTTTGCGAACGATTTGGGCAGGAGCGTATCGCAGACAGCCCAGTTATCGACGAAGGGGAGGAACGCGCCGAGCCTGTTTTTAAGCAGCTCCATATCCTTTTCCCCGTTCAGCATGAGCGCGTGAAGCATATCCTCATCGTAATACCGATGGGGCAGATGCTCGAGGAACAGCGCCGCCGCGGGAGTCGCCGAAAGCTCCTTCGCAAGCTTGCGGAGCAGGGGCAGGCGCACGCCTATTATGCGCTCCGCGGGGACGGTTGGGACGAGCGCCGCCTGAAAAGCCCCATAGCCCTCATCCCGCAGGGAAAACAGCCTGTTTATAATATCGTTTTCAGTCATCACGTATCCCCTCCGCCTTGATATGCTCCAGTATCTCCTTATCCGCAGGGCAGAATTCATAGCGATCCGCTTCGGAAGGGAGTATGTATTCAAGCGCCGTATGCTCCAGCAGCTTGGGCTCGCCCTTCACTATGCGCGCATTGTAAAGCGTGAGCTTAACGGTGAGATCGGGATACCTGTGGAGGAGCTCCATCTCCTTGCCCTCGACCTCAATATCTATGCCGAGCTCCTCGCGGCATTCGCGGATGAGCGCCTGTTCGCCGGTTTCGCCCTCCTCGAGCTTGCCTCCGACGAATTCCCACAGGCCGCCCCTCGCCTTATGCTCCGGCCTGCGGCAGATCATGAACCTGCCCTCCCGGCGGATGAGCGCCGCCGCGACGCGGGTATAAAGCTGTTTCCTGCGCTCCTCCTCGGGAACGAGCCTGCCGCCCGTCGCCCATGCGATATGGGTCACGTTCGGATCGTCGCCCAGCGCCTCCATGTGCTCCGCAAACGCAAACGCCGCCGCGCTCGATGGCTCTATGAATATTTTTTCGCTGTCATACAGCAGGTTTTGATAAACCCCGAGCCTTTCGTCCTCCACGGTCATGCAGCCCGAAACGAGCTCCCGGACCGTGTTGTAAACGAGCGCCGAGGCCGTGCCCACGGCAAGCCCGTCCGCCTCGGTCTTCCCCGTGAGGCCGAGCTCCGTCACGGGAACGGGAGCGCCCTTTATGAACGCCGCAAGCATGCAGGGCGCTTCGGTCGGCTCAACGAAGAAGCAGCGGACGGCGTCCCCGAATATCATTTTTGCGCCGAAGCAGATCCCTCCCGGCGCGCCGCCCACCCCGCAGGGCAGGTACAGGTGCAGGGGATGCGCCGCATCCGCCTTTATCCCCGCTTCGCCGAGCTGCTTTTTGAGCCTCAGCGCCGCTGCGGCATAGCCCATGAAAAGATCGACGGAATCCTCGTCATCCACGAAATAGCTCTTGGGATCCGCAAGCGAAAGCGCCCGCCCTCGCGCCACGGCGGAGGAATAATCCCCCTCGTACTCTATTACCGTCACGCCCTTGCTCCTTAGCAGCGCCTTTTTCCAAGCCTTCGCGTCGGAAGACATATGCACCACGGCGCGATACCCGAGCGCCGCGCTGATGATCCCTATCGAAAGGCCGAGATTGCCCGTCGAGCCGACCTGTACGGTATAGCCCGCGAGCCCTTCGCGGATCTCATCCGCGCTCATGGAAAAGACGGCTTCCCCAAGCAGCTCCTCGGTATGCTTCAGCACCTCGTAAATGCCGCCGCGCGCCTTGACGGAGCCTGCGATGGGCAGCTCCGAATCGCGCTTGACGAAAAGCCTGCCCTTCACGCCGAGCCCGCACCGCATTTCGGGGATCTCGGTGAGCGGGGATTCGATCACTCCCCCCGCCTCCTCGGTTTCCGGGAAAAGCCTTGCGATGAGGGGCGCGAAGCGCAGGAGCCTGTTTTCCGCATCAATTATATCATCCATTGAAAAGGCGAGCCCATCAAGCGCCGAATGTGCGGGCGGCCTGTCCGGGAAGAGCCTTAGCTGCGCGCGTGCCGCGCAAAGTTCCGAAAGTGCGTCCATATAACAGATCCTTTTCGTTTTTTCTTATTATATTTTATTCCGACGCCCAAATCAAGGGGATGACAGAAGCGCGGGCTTGGCGTATAATAAAATAAAAAAGGAGGCCCCATGGAATACGATCAGATGACGCCCTTCGTCTGCGGCGCGCTCGATAAATACCCGCTTTCACAGCCGCAGGATATAGTGAAGCTCCTGTACCAGAGCGAGTTCGGCCCCGCGCACGCTGTATCCGACCCGGGGGCGGCGCTTCGGTTTCTTCGCAAGGAGTATTCCGAAACCGCGCAGGAGGAGGGTCTGCCGCTCGAATACATAGGCGGCGGCTATGCGAGGCTCGATCTGAAAACGCTGGATGCAAACGGAATAACTCCCGAGACCGCCGCGGAATGGTTCGTAAAGAGCGCCGCGCCCGCGGGCGATAAGGGGGAGTTTGCCGCCAAGCTCGCCCGTCTTGCGGAAGAGCCCCTCCTTGCCATGCTCATGCCGGAGCTTGCGGGGTTCATAGCGCGCTACGTTGAAATGGGCTGCCCCTCCGTCCATCACAGCGAGGAATACCGCCGCGCCTACTCGCCCGCCTACCGCGTGGTGAAGGCGGATATGGCGCCCGGCTTCCTTGGAAAAAACAAAATAATATAACATCCAATTTCAAAAAAGCAGTTGACAACCGCGCATAACAATGTTAAAATATTTACCTGTCGGCAGGGTAAGGCGGCGTGCGCCTGTAGCTCAGGTGGATAGAGCAACGGTCTTCTAAACCGTGGGCCCGGGGTTCGAGTCCCTGCAGGCGCGCCATTTTTTACAAGCGGCGAAAGCGGCAGCCTTTATGGTGGGTGTAGTTCAGTTGGCTAGAATGCCAGATTGTGGCTCTGGAGGTCGTGGGTTCGAGCCCCACCACTCACCCCATTTTTTATAAAGCTTTTGCGGCACGCAAAAGCTTTATTTTAAGCGGTAACCGGTGGGGTGTCGCCAAGCGGTCAAGGCACGGGACTTTGACTCCCGTATCGTAGGTTCAAATCCTGCCACCCCAGCCATCTGACCCGTTAGCTCAGTCGGTAGAGCACTTGACTTTTAATCAAGGTGTCCCGGGTTCGAATCCCGGACGGGTCACCATTTTCCATCGTGCGGGCGTGGCGGAATTGGCAGACGCGTTGGATTTAGGTTCCAATACCCTCCGGGTGTGTGAGTTCGAGTCTCTTCGCCCGCACTTCACAGGAAACCGCAAGAGCTTTCCTGCTGTGAGGGTCCTCCTCCCCTGCGGGATCGCCGCAGCGCAGGCAGTTTAATACGCGGGTATAGTGTAATGGTAACACATTAGCCTTCCAAGCTGAGATAGAGGGTTCGAGTCCCTTTACCCGCTCCATAGCGAGTATTGACTACGGATTTAACGTCAATACTCGCTTTTCTTTTGTCTACAATCAGTTATTCTCCTGCGGCCCGCGGAACGTATTCGACCGCAACGCCCTGCCGCGTGTCCTGCTTGAAGTTGCTTTCGACGTAGTTCTCCTCAAGGTCGATGTATCCGGCAAAGCGGTAATGGATTACGATCCGCTGGGTGCGGTTTTTGCCTTTGCCCTGAACCTCGGAGACCTCGATACGGTCGATAAGTTCTTTCAAAAGCGGAGCTGTGAGCGTATCCATTTCCATAAACCTGCGGACAGCACGGATGAAGTATTCGTTGTTCTTTGCAGCCGTCCGAAGGGCTTTGAGCTTTTTGTCCAGTTCCTCTATTTTCACCTTCAATTCTATCCGCTCTGTCTCGTATTTCAGCGACATATGCGAATACCATTCGTCCGTCACCTTGCCGGTGGCGTTATCCTCGTAGAGCTTTTCGTAGAGCGTTGCGACAAGCTCCTTCCTCTGAAGCGCCTTGCGAAGCTCTTCCTCAAGAACGGTACGTTCGGCTTTCGCCTCTGCGTCGGTTTTCTTTGTAAGCAGTTCCGCAAAGGCAGTCTCGTCCTCCCGAAGAAATGTTGACAACCTGCGAAGCTCCAGCCTTACGACCTCGTAAAGCGCATCCTCGCGAATGTAATGCCTTGTCGGGCAGGTGCCGCGGTAATCCTTCACATAGTTCGAGCAGGCAAAAAACCTTATCGCCTTGTTCACCGTGTTGACGTGGAACCACAGCTTGTGCCCGCAGTCCGCACAGGTGAGCAGATCGGCAAAGATGCTCTTTTCGCCGTTCTCCTTCTTTGGCGCGCGGCGTTTCGTTTTGCCCCGCTTTTTCTGAACGAGCTCGAATGTCTCACGGTCGATGATGGGCTCGTGTGCATCACGGAAAACAACGCGCTTCTCATCCGGATTCATAAACCGCTGCTTGTTCTTGAAGGACTTGGAATATGTCTTGAAGTTTACGAGATCCCCGCAGTATTCCACGCGGTTCAGGATGGATGCGACGGTACAGGGCTTCCAGTAATACGGATTTTCCTGCCACTTGCGACCGTTTCTGTTATCGCCCCTCGCCTTCCAGTAATAGGTGCAGTTGAGTACCTTCCTCTCTTGAAGTATCCGGGCAATGGTCTCGCTCCCCTTGCCTTCAAGGGACATTTTGAAAATCTCCCTAACGATTGCCGCCGCTTCCGGCTCTATGATCCAATGCTTCGGATTATTTGGATCCTTGATGTACCCATACGGCGGCGGTCCCAATGGCTCGCCTGCGTTGCCTCTGATCCTGTGCGCCGAACGCACCTTGCGGCTGATATCACGGGCGTACATCTCGTTCATGATATTCTTGAACGGGGCGAGCTCGTTTTCTCCGTCCTCGCTGTCTACGCCGTCGTTGATGGCGATGAACCTTACGCCCAGATCGGGCAGCACAGATTCCGTGTACTTGCCGACTCCGAGATAGTCCCTGCCGAACCTGGACATATCCTTCACGATGATGGTCGTGATATAGCCCATCTCGGCATCCTCCATCATCTGCTTGAAGCCGGGGCGGTTGAAGTTTGTACCCGTGTAACCGTCGTCGACATAGAACCTTGTATTGAGAAAACCGTTTTCTTTCGCATACTTTGAAAGCATGCGCTTTTGATTGGCGACCGAATTGCTGTCGCCCTCCGCGCCGTCGTCGCGCGAAAGCCTGCAATACAGCGCCGTTATGCCTTGCTCCGATGCCTTTTTCAATTTGCATCCTCCTCTCTGTTTTCGGAGCACGCATATCCCAAAGGCATATTATCATCCTCTGCGGCGGGCGGCAATTCTGCGAATCCGTTTTTGAAGCTGTGCGTCATGCGGTCGCGGAGGGTAATGCCTGTAAGCGTTGAGTCGTACGCGGCAAAATGAGCGGATACGATGTACTTTATCCCGCCGATCCTGTAAGAACGCGAGCCGGTGCTTATTCGGCAAATGTTTTTCCTTTTCCTGCTCATCTAACTTCTTCACGCTTTCTCTTGAGATAATCCGAATAATGCTCACATGCTTTGCGGATAAACGCCTTCATCTCGGAAGGAGTACCGTATGGAACGTAACCGCGAAGCTCATCCGCGGAGATGCTGACCTTTTCCTTCTGATTGGGCTTTTCCTCCGCCATGATTTTATCGATCATTTTCTCGCTGATAGTCCCGTCGTTCACAGCCTTGTGCATACGGCATGCCTGGGCATACGATGGCGTGCAGTCGTTCAAATCAATAGCGGTCATGAGCGCTGCCTGCAGTTCGCTGTCGAGAAAGGACAGCTCAACGCCTACGGAGAACGCGATACGCCCGTCATCGACCATATCAAGCAGCGCGGGGATAAGGTGTGTGAGACGGATGTAGCGCTGCACGGTCTTGTAGCTTTCACCAGTCTGCCCTCCAATGATAGCAGTCGTTCTGTTGTCATCTGACTTCGGGACAACTTGTCCCGAAGTTAAGTCCGTCCGCCTGCCCTGACGGGATAGAGCTTCGAGTTTAAGCTTGTAAGCGAACGCTTTTTCGCTCGGCAGCAGATGCTCCCGGTGCAGATTGCTGTCAACGAGCGCAACCGCGGCCTCATCCTTTGTCATATCCATCTCGATCGCCGGAACGGTATCGAGCCCTGCCAGCTCCGCCGCGTGCGCGCGCCTGTGGCCGGATATGATCTCGTAACCGTTACCGACCCGCCGCACGATCAGCGGCGTCATTATGCCGTGCTCCCGGATGCTCTCCGCCAGAGCGTCCATCTCTTCATTATCGATCACCTTGTAAGGGTGCCCTTCAAAAGGCTTCAAATCACAGATCCTTATTTCTTTCAATTCCTTCACATCCAGATCTCCTTTTTCCGGTAAAGCCTTTTTCTGATCTCCGTTACCAACCGTTTTACCTCCGCAGCCTCTTCCGCGGTAATACCGCCCTGCATGTTCGCATGATGCGCGATCTGGTTGACGTTTATTGCCAAATGGTCGATCGATTGAATAAGGTCAATGAAATCGACGTTGGGACGTTCCTTTATCTCCGTGCCCATAATCATTTTTCGCAGCACAACCGATCGGGTAACGCCCGCCTTCTGTGCCAGCTCGCCGAGCTTTCGATACTCCGCTTCGTTCAGCCGCAGGTGCATGTCATACTCTCTGTTTCTCATTTATACCTCTGTTTATTTATCGTTCTTCCTACCGCTGAGCGGCATAGGGGCTTGGGGCTTGCCTCGACAAGCGGATTTGGGGACACAAATCCCATGCTTGCAAGGACAATTGACTGCAATCGAATTGCGCAATTGTCCACCGCGGGCATGGCTGCCTTTGTCATGACAAAGGCGATGCTTGCAAAGCCATTCACGGGTATCAATTTGGCATCACGGCGGCATCACCGTTCTGCCCTGTGATGCCAAAAACGGCGTGTTTGGCACCATACCCGAAATGTGATTCACAAATAAAAAGCTCCCGACGATAGACCTATCCCTTGGATAAGCTATCTGTCGGAAGCCTCTTGATTCACAGCCAAGTCCGATCCCTTAACAGATCCTCCCCCGTGCACGGCGATCCTAACGGTTCATGCCGAGTCCGTCGCTTCATTGCACAGCGGAGTATGTATTCAGTTGTATTTAATTCATGCTCGTTTTCGTTCCCGCTCGTATCGGAGCAACTCGACCTCAACGCGGCAGTTCTCATCCACCGTTATCTTCAAGTCCGCTCCGCATTTCGAGCAGCTCAGTTCCATTCCGTCACATGTCTTTGCCTTACAGATCTGCCTGCCGCATCTCGGGCAGCAGGCGTACAGCTTAACGCCGTCTTCCAATTCTTCTTGCCTCCTTAAGTTAATTCCTTGAATACACTTACTGCGACGCCCTGTATCTCGCAGGAGTCGACGTAAATATCCTCCATCGTACTGTTCTCCGGGTGGAGCCTTATGCGGTGCTTTTCCGGTTCGGGGTAGTAGCGCTTGAGAGTTGCTTCATCCCCGATGAGAGCGACGACGATTTTTCCGGGTTCGGCGGTATCCTGCTGCCTTACGAGCACCCAGTCCCCATCGTCGATACCGGCCTCGATCATGCTTTCACCGCTTGCGGTAAGAAGATAGAAGGGTCCCTCGCCGAAAAGCGAAACAGGAAGCTTGACGTACTCCTCAATGTTCTCCTCCGCAAGCTTCGGAAGGCCGCACGCAACACGTCCCGGTATCCCAACTCTCGCAGCGCTTGGGTTATCCTTTGCGGAGTGGACATTCCTCACTCCGGAATACTCCAGTATGCCTTCACGGTTCATCTGGCTGATGTACCGATACACCGTGGGTTTGGAGCTTCCGACTCCGTCGGCGATCTCCTGCATCGAAGGGGAGTATCCGTTCCTGTCCGCGTATTCGCACACGAACCGCTCTATCGCGGCCATTAGCGTCTTATCCTTGCTTCTCATGCCACCTCCGATTAAATAAAACATATGTTTCATTAGCAAGCATATTATACATGCCCCGCATTACGCTGTCAATACCTTTTTGAAAACTTTTTGCCGACAGGCGCAAACCGGACAACTTTGTCGTGGTCAATTAATAAGGGGTTCGAAGACTCCAATAAAACCCATTTAGTATTATCTAATAACTCAAAATGCCGAAGCATGCATAAGCAAAAATATATTGTTTCTGCTCGATGATATTTGTTCTGATTCTGGTACTATATAGGTGAAGGCCTTCAAAAACGGAAAGTGAGTGTAAAACGGTGAATGACGATGCAATTATAGGATTGTTCCTGGCACGTAATGAGCAGGCGATCGCCGAAGCTAAAACTAAATATGGATCGGTTTGCCGCAGAACAGCTCAGTACATCTTGGGAGACGCGGAGGATTCCGAAGAATGCGTATCTGATGTTCTCCTGATCCTCTGGAATAACATACCTCCCGAAAACCCTCGGTCGCTTAAGGCTTATATCATCGGTATAACCAAGCGGAGCGCGCTTAAGAAGCTCAGGGATTCAAGATCCGAGGTCCGCTCCGGTTTGCCGTTCACGGTATCGGTCGACGAGCTTTCTGAGTGCATTCCCTCAAGGGAAGATACCGAAGGGAACTTCGAAGCTAAAGAACTCACAGAGCTTCTGAACAGATGGCTTGGCGCACTTAAAACGGATGACCGAATGCTGTTCCTGAGGCGGTATTGGTTCGATGACAGTGTAAAAGAGCTTGCCGAAAAGCTTGGAGAGTCGCCTAAAGCAACCGCACAAAAACTGTACGTACTGCGAAAGAAACTTCGCAAATTCTTGGAAAGAGAGGGCTTCTCAATATGAAAAAGGGTGAAATGCTTTATGAATCTCTGCTTGACGTGAAAAGCGATTATGTCGAGCAGGCTGAGAATTATAACTTCAAGAGGAAAAGATCGAACGCTTTTATGAAGTGGGGTATTGCCGCTGCTGCCTGCCTCGCTCTTGGTCTCGCGGTTTTCGGTATCACCCGCAGTTTTAATACCGAACCGGGTGAGATAAGCGCAAGCGTTCCTTCCGCTCGACCGACGGAAAATGCGGTAATCGATACTTCTGCTCCGACAGCGGAACCGACCGGCAGGAAGGTGGTTTACGGTGAGCAGGAGCTCATTAACAATCCCGAGAACGTGATCAACCTCGGCGAGGTCTGGATACTCGGAACGCTTCCGGAGGAGATGGATATGGAGGAAAACGCGGACGCGCTGTTCTATGTGGAGATAGACATGTTCGGCGTCGCGAAGGAAAGGATGGGCGAGCTTCGAACACAGCTCCTTAACGCGCTCGAAACGGCAGAATACGATCCCGCTTTCCGTGAGTTTAATGAGAGCATCTACACTTGGTTTAACGAGGTAAAGGCTCCCACCTTAACTCCCGATGAGCTCATTTATTTCTGGAATGAGATGACCAGCTGGGATCCATATTGCGATGAGTTCTTCGGATACGTCGCGGAGAAGATTTCAGGGGAAAAGGCCGATGAATTCAGAGCGGCAAAGGCAAGATATGACGCCGCTAAGTATGAGTACGATAACTACGAGGTCCCGCAGGAGGTCATTGCGGAATTCGAGGCAGAGATCGATCGCCTTATGGCTTTGGGATACAACGTCGAAGCTTCGACCATCGACGCGAGAGCCGGAAGCGTCTGCGCGTATCTCACGAGGGAACAGATCGAAAGCTTTGCGGCAAACCCGGAGTATGCCTACTGGATCTTCTTTGCCGGAGCTGACATCTGTGTGCCCGAATAAACCAAGCTGCAAAAGAAACTGACGAGAGGCGGAGGAAAGTATTCCTCCGCTTTTCCCTTTTCAGCCATGTTTTCGCCTTTGTTACTTTCTGCGAAAGTAACGCAAAAGCACTTTTGACGGAACGAGTCCATCAAAAGTGCTTTGCGCTCTGCGAGACCATATGAAAAACCGATGGGTTAATGTCCCTGCAAGCATCGCCTTATTATACCCAAAGGCCGCTTGCAAGGGCGCTGCCCTATGACCCTATGCCGCAAGGCGCAGAGCAAATTTGAATATTTAATGATGGGAGAGAATCGTTATTCATAATGTTACAGTAATCCTATCTCAGAAATGACATGATCATGTCTGCCTTCAGCCAGGTAGTCCTCGCCCATCATGCGCCATAGCGCTGCTGTTTCAGGATAATCAACGGCAAATCGCCTTTCATTCGCAAAACACTTTTCGGCGTATGCCTTGGCTTCAGACCCATCCCCTACCCAACGCGAACCGCGTGCGTTTAATTCTCCCATGAGCACATATCTTGAAAGGTTCAAATCTCTATATTCATCCATCGCTCTCCTAACATGTTCATGAGGGAAAATACCGTCAGGGTCCGATTTTGACCTCCCGAGAATGCCTCCGAGTATCGAAAGTGTAGGTCTGCTTTCTGTATTATTATCAATCAGTGTATGAACAAAATGCTCGAAGGCTTTCTTATCCGTATAAGCACATTCCGGTAATTTGTACTCATACCAAAACTCATAATAGTATTTTGAATTCTGACTGACTCTGTCGCATAACAACTGAGGATTGTTGAAATAGTATTCCTTAAGTGTTTCCGGATACGTTTCAAGCAAATCCATGTCATGAAGATTTGAACAGGCTGCTGTCCATTTTTCATTGTCCAAACCCTCTGCCTCAACCTTTTTTATAATTTCACTTAATTCATACAAGGCACTTTGACGGTGATATCGAGTTTCTTCTTCGGCAACGAACGCAGCAACCGATTCAAATATCGCTATTATTCTATCAAATTCATCACATATAGGAGCTTTAGAAATATATGAGTAATATGGCAGTAGTCCATAAGGATTGTACCTGAGTAATTCTCTATAACTAACTTCATCATACTTTCGCATAGTTTTATTTGCCCAGAAAGCCTTCCTTTTGCCTTCGGTATCCAACCAATCAATAATATCTTGGCGATTAATATAGCCCAACACCTTTTCCTGATCCGCGCAAGGAAGCGACTTAAGGAAGCAAATGCAATCATCCAACTCGGCCTCATCAAGCATCCCGGATACCAGCCGAATTTTGTTGAGCGCGTGCGCTTCTTTGGCCATTATTTGCAAAGTATTGCCATTAACTTGCTTAGCATAAAACGACCCCCATGCAAAATCATCTTTCGAAAAATGAATAAACTGCACAGGTTTTTCCTCTGAAATAACAGCCGCAGATTCTTTAAGCACTTCAATTCGTTTCTCATTTCTTTTTTTACTCAGTTCCTCCAAATCCAACCCGTTGTTTTCTTCTAACAATCTATCGAAGCGATAGTCATAATAATCATAAAACATCCAGCCAATGGGTCCAAGTTCACCTTCTGGAGTAGTGCATTTTACCCACGTCTCCAACGCAGGGATCCATTGAGCAGTTTCTTCGTCCGATCGAGCAAAGAAAATGCTGTGTCGAAGATCATAATTAAGTGGGATCAGAGTATCGGAATCGTAATCGGCCGCTTTAAAAATGCCTGCCGCTTCAATCAAAGTACATGCATAAAAATGGCGGTAACCCATTAGGAGTTTTTTCAAGCATTCTATGTCTTTCCTTTCGATGCATTCTTTGAATGCCCTCTTTCCAAGCCGGTTCCGAACATCACAAAGGTCTCTGACAAGTACAGTTGTATTGGGCTTGACTTTTTTCCACTCGCTTACGCCATAGAATATATTGTCCTTCAAGAGCAAATCAACTACAAATGAAATCATGAAGGAGGGATCCTCATTTAGGTATCGGTTGATCAATTTCTCTTTTTCTTCAATGGAGAAAAGGGTATAGTCGCTCCACAGACAAAGCGCTCGAATCAGCGATTCTCTCGGAGTATTTGAATTACCAAGCGCTTTTCCCCCATATTTTCGAGATAATTCAAACAGCGTATCACAAGCGTTCACTTTTGTTTCTTCATGCAAAACCAGCTCGTCAAGCGCCCATATTATCTTATCGCTTGAATTTGAGTATCTTTCGGCTTCAAAGCTCTCTGCAATAAATCCATCTTTTGCTCCAAGGTCATTTTTAAGAAAGCCCATCACAACAAGAGGAGCCGCTTCAGATAACAGACTTAGTTGATCAAGCAGATTTCGAGATAAGGGTTCGTGACTAACAAGAGAACTTATCGCCCTATCTATGCATTCTTTATTCTCCGAATCGTATGAAAAATAAACAAGGCACAGGATCATATTCCGTAAGTGACTGCCGGAATTGTAGTCCGCTATTCTATGCGTATCGTCGATTATTCCATCCCGCGAAAACGCCAGTGTTTTTATTGCTTCTATGAGTCTATTAAAAACAGGTGAACGTGTATCTATCGCCAATACTTCCCATGCTTCCTCAAAGGAAGAAAGTACAATGTGATTCTCAACAAACTTTACCGGGCAATCTTCTAAGTGAGACCAAGCGTTATATTTCCGGAAAACCGTTTCGTATTCAGTATTTGCGAGATAAGCTATTAGGTTCCTATCACATTCGTTTTGGGTATCGAAGTTTTGCAGCAGCAAGAGAGGCGCTAGAAGCTGGATGTCATCCAACTTCGCCCATTTTGGACTGCTTTCATATGAATTCCCAGGGATTCTTCTTATAAGCGCCAGCATATTACCGTGCGTTTGTCTATACAGTTTTCTCGCTTCTTCCTTGGGCAAATTCATTTTTTCTATTGCCGCTTCGAAAAACGACTTCGACTGCTGTGTTAATTCGACATCAGCCTTGATACCAGTATCTTCTCTGTTATAGCAAGTAATAGCACCGTTACCCTCTATTACATCAATATTTAAGGGGAAGTTCAACAAGAACGTTTCTCCTGTACAAAAACGAGATAGATCCTTATATGTTTTTTCATTATTGACTACAATAACCGTTTCGACAAGATTCGAATCAGCAAGCAAGCTTGCAAGACAAAAACCATATGCATCAAGGCTCGTAAATGCTTTAACTTTTATTCTTGGCTTACCTATACATGCAATGAAGTCCGCTTTTTCTTTATCGCGGCCTTCTGTGAACAGCTCCATGCATAATGAAGGGTCCGTTTTTTTAGAAAACTTATCCCATGCTTTTGATACAGTTGAAAAGTCGATATCGTCTCCTTCACCTAATTGCTCTAAAAGCCATGCACACACCGCTGGTTCGCTGTTGGTCCAATCAGCAATCTTGTTGGCATCATAAACATGTACTTTCTTCCAGTCCAAGCTGCGGTCACTTTCCCACCGCGTTATCGATTGTCCTTGATTATCGTATGCCCAGATATAAGGGGTCACTAAGTAGAATTCGGTAGACGCCTTGTCTATACCGAGCGGATTTTTTGTTCGATTGTTGTAGTCTTTATTTATTTTTTTAAGAGTTCCGTTAGACGTTCCGAATTCCCAAACGCTTTTTCCAGCACAAACAAATCTGTTTTCCTGATTGCTTTCAACAACACCATCAAATCCCGGAGCCCAAACGTCATCTTTTCCCGGGATGCGGATGTTTGATATGTCGGGACAACTGCTAATGATCAACCGTTTTACGAGTTCCGGTAACAAGCCCTGAAAAAGCCTGGAATCTTTTTCTGCAATCCTCTGCAGCTTTGTTCCTGATAGTATTTCCATTTGCACCTCACATCATCATTTCTAACTGAATCAACTACCAGTCAACTAAATCTAAGTGATAAAACCCTATAAACACTTGAGTTTTGTTTAGTTTTGCTTAGTTCAGTCAAGTACCGGTCAAGTAAAAATCATGCCCAGAACGGAAGATACTTTCTGCTCTTATCGGACACTGAATCCGGAGAAACATAGATCAAACCGGCGTTACAGGTTTCCGCCAAAAGCCTTGAGACCATCGAGCTGTTCTTCTTATCGATATTAAGCCTTTCCCTCAACGTGGAATTCGTCATGTACTCACGGTTTACACGTTTCAAGCATGCATGCAGATAGCAGGCGCGCAGACGATCGTCCCTGCTCATCTTGGAATACTCCTTATGCGCATACAGCACGACCTTGGTATGGTCGTTATAAATCTCGACCTCCGGGGCCGGGAGCTGATAGACCTCGGTTTCGAAAACGACTTTGTCGTATCCGCTGCCGCGCTCTTCACAGACGCCTATACGCCGCATGAAAGCAGCCAATTGCTCGTTGCGGGAAATGGGCGGATGATCGACGAACCTTGCTTTGTCGATCAAGGGAGCTCCGGGATTTGTTATCTCCATCCTATCGGTAAAGATCTCGATAATAGGTCCGGTGCCGACCATGAAGAAGTTTTGATGGATCAATGCATTGGCGATGAGCTCGCGAACGGCAATCTCCGGATACATGGGCACTACTTTTCTCAGCGCCTTGCCCATGATCTCGTTATTCGGAAGAAGGTTAGTTATAAACGAAATCAGTCCCTCAAAGCCGCAGGCATACCCTTTGCCTCCAACCTGCTCTTTGCTTGCCGCACTGATTCTGTCCTTCCCCTCATACTTGATAACGCGAACAGCCTTCCTTTCAAGGGAGGGAAAATCATTCAGTCTTTTGGCAAACAGGATTGCGCCGAGATTCGTGATATTGTAATTACCTGTCTCGGCTTTGACAATCAGCCTGTCGTTCAGCAGAGCTTCGAGTATCTTTGCCTTATCCGATGGCAGATCAGCAGAAAGCAGTTCAAAGTATGATGAAAAATCAAGTTCCCTGAGGACAAAATCGCCCGAAACGTTTTCCATCGCTATCATAGATTCAAACGGTTTTTTCGAGAAAATTGCCCAAAGCTCACGTTCTGTATCGGGATAATCCTTCAGCTTTTTCTTGTTTGAATCTATGCGGATATAATCAACGTCTCTGAATTTGACCGGAGTATTTCCGGCACGCGATATCTCAAGAAGGACTATATCCTTGCCTTCGATTTCAGTCGTATGAAAATAGAACTGTACCTGTGGAGCAAGCTGTGTGCTTATCCATAGATCAAGCCCTTGATTTCCGATTTTAGTTTCCTGAGGAATGAACGATGTACCGACGATTTCATGGGTAAAATCATCAATGCCCCATATCATAAAAGCGTGTTCCTGATTGAACAGCGCTGCGGTATTTGACAGAGCGCTTATGTATTCGCCTATCTCCTGCGGATCGGCATTATTGCGTTTAAATTCGATCCATGGCTGCTCGTAAAGATACTTGCGAGCTTCCTCAATTATCGAGTTTATCATATTGGTTTGGAATGACATATAAACACCCCCTTTATATTATTATACCATTATTGTAGCCTTAAGTCAACAAACATATACTCTTTAATCAATATAAATAATACTTAATTCACAAGTGTTTTTCGCAGTTTGAGATGTGATAAGCGCACTAAACCGTCTTGTTCAGTCAAGTAAAAGTCGCACAAAAACCAATCCTGTATAAAAAGCCGTGTAGAAAAACACGGCTAAATGATATTCAAAACTGTTCAGCATAAGTTCGCAGGACTATCTTCCTTGGCTGCTTTCGAGATACTCCTCCAAGCACAGCGAGTGCTCGTAAATGTACTCCGCGGTCTCGATGCCGACATAGCGGAAATGCCAGGGCTCGTACTGGACGCCCGTGATGTGCTGCTTATCGTTTGGGTAGCGCAGTATAAAGCCGAAACGATGAGCGTTTTGGGCTAGCCATTTTGCCTCAGGCGTGTTGGCATAGGCCGGATCGGAGTGCGGGCAAGCGTCGCAGAGGATATCGAAGGCGAGACCCGTGGTGTGCTCCGAGCAGTTTGTCGGCATCAGCTTAACAGGGTTATTGTACGGATCGCTGCCGTAGGTCGGGTCCTCTTTGAGCTTGCCTTCCCACATCATCTGCTGCTCCCAAATATAGCGGAACGCGCTCGCGATAATGAAATGAAATTCGCCCTCCTCTTGCGCGGCGAGGAGCATTTCGTTCAGCGCCTTAACAGCGGTCTCATTCGCGTGGCGGCGGGGATCGCAATAGACGTTTTTTGCTGTGAGATAGTCGCATACGAGCACGACGGGCGGTTCTTCGTAGATCGGGTGCTCGAAATTGACGAGTACCAAATAAGGATCGTTCACTGGGATCGGCGCAGGCGTTTCCGTGGGAGCCGTTGATCCCGTTGTCTCCTTGGGCATAACGATTTGCGTGGGGTCAGCCGCTTCCGTAACCTCGATGTGTTCCGAAGGAGAAATGACCAAAGCCGCTTTTTCTCCGCATGCGGTGCATACGAACGCCGCCGTCATGATAATCGCCATTAAAAATAGTTTCTTCATAAAACCGCCTCCTTGCTTTGCTTAAAGCATAGGAGGCGGTTGTAAAATGGGTTCTCCGGAGTTGTAGCGGAATTGTCAACTGTTCGGCAATAATCTGTTAAATATGCTTTCGAGCCCGGTTATCGCCAGCACCATGATGATCGGCACGAAGTTTGAGAAGTATCGCCATCTCGCCTCCCAGAAGAGCAGAAACAGCATCAGTCCAAACAGCGCAAGGCGCGGCGCGAAAAGATCCTGCGCGGTGTGTTTGCCTGTGACGTCGAGAACGCATGATGCGATAAGTGGGATATAGAGCGCGATCAGCGTCCCGGTGCAGATGTGCTTGTAAATGGCATGATGTTCCCCATCCTTTACAAGAAAGCTTTGAAGCATGTTGTCATCCCCATGCGGGCAACCGAGGCAGTCGGAGAGCCCATACGTTCCGTCGCCGAAGTCGATATCGAGCTTCCTCGTGAAAAGGTCTGCATAGTCACCGACGCCATAGTTTTTCAGCCTTTCTGCGAGTCGGTTCCTTACCGCAGCCTTACGTTCGGCGGGATCATCAAACGATCTTGTAAACCTGTATTCATCATTACGATACGTACCATTGCCTACGGTTCCCATTATCACCCAATGCAGGATAGGCGTTTCAAGCTTTTCAGCCTCATCCCTGTCGAGATGCCGGAATATGATCCCCTGCGCCGCGAGGGAGCACGCAGCGATCATTATTACGGTTATCGGGAGCATCGGGATGAATCTTTTGAGATCCCGATCCAGCGCCGCGTCGATGATCACCGCTATCAGCATTATTACGACCGTAGCCTTTATGCCGTATCCCACTCCCGCGGCAAGGCCCATAAGGGCAAATATGAGGAGTCTTTTTATCAGTTTTTTCTGCTCACGCGCAGCGAGATAGAGGCGGAATATGAGTATCGGGAAAAACATGGTCAGCGAGTCGGTATAGAACGCCGGAGCGATGAAATAGAACGGTAAACTGATGGAGAAAAAGAAATACGCAATCATCCTTCCGCGAATACCGACGAGCTTTTCACAGACCGAGCCGGTCAGGTACATCGTCGAAAGCGACAGCGCGGAATTGAGCACTGATGCGACGAGGAAATAGTCCTTTGCTCCAAACAGCTTTGCCGTCCCGAAGACGGCTCTGAACATGATAAGCCCGCCCCAGTTGTTATGAAAATAAGCAAAGTAATCGTGATAGGATGCGAAGTCTCCCGTCATGACCCATTCCGACGCACCGCCGAACAACGCGTCGACGTCCCATTTGGGCGTATAGCGGAGCGGGAATATCATTATTATCTGAACGATCCCCATGAACAGAAAAAAGCCCCATGTGATGACCTTGCGGTTATCCCCGAGGAGTGCTTCGTGTTTCTTTATCAACTGCCATACAAGTACTATGAGGAATAGGGACGCTGCCGCCAGCACAGCCAAGATCGGAAGGCAATATGAATAATAGTTCACGATGAAAACCGCCGCGATCGCCCAAGTGAAGAGAAGCGCCAATACCGCGCAAAGAGCTTTTGACAGCCCAAAGGATATCCTTTCCCTCATGAAGACTGCCCTCCATGCTTTTTCTATAAGCATAGCGGGCAGTTGTCAACGCGGTATTGAATACTTGTTGCAAGGTTGTAAAATGCTTTTCCGTTTCTAATGTTCCGGCTCCCAGGTCGGCAAAGGCGTCGGCATTCCCACCGCTTGCTCACCCGGAACGCATAAGCTGAGTACGGTCATGCCCCGGCTGTCTGCCTCGGTAAAACCAAGGGGTACACCGGCTGCCGTAAGCGTGTAAGTTTCCGCATTGTAAATGTCGAGCGTGGCTCCCTGCATCGATAGACCGAAATACTTGGCGTATCCTATGAGTGCGGAGAAGCATACGAAGTCGGAGACCTCCGCATCCCGCCTGAAAGCGACGGAGTAAACGCAGCCTTTCTGCGAATCGCATTTCAGCTCTATGGGCCTTCCCTCGCCGTCT
This sequence comes from Clostridia bacterium, assembly GCA_017394835.1. Taxonomy (GTDB): domain Bacteria; phylum Bacillota; class Clostridia; order Christensenellales; family CAG-138; genus UBA3857. The sequence goes on along the minus strand of JAFPXD010000046.1, from coordinate 37,132 downwards.
TCAAACGTGATGATCCACAGGCCCCATGGCATACCAGGCGACGAGCCCAACTCGCTCTCAAACGAAGCCGACGGATGCCCGCGAAGCTCGCCTGACTTGAAGCGCAGGTCGTCCTTATCAAGGCCGGTGAGAGCGCCGAGCGCCGATAACAGATCCAATTCGTTCCGTGCGGTCTGCGCCGCCTGCTCCATGCTCATCTCGAAGGAGAGCGGCTCCCGAAGCGAAAGCTCGTTTTCGTCCTGAATAAGCGCATGCGCTTCCCACAGCCAAACAAGGTCTATCTCGTGCCCCTCTCCGGGCAATGGAGCTGCCGTAGCCCGCGGCTCTATCGCGGAGCTCCCGCCCGAATCCTGCGTCCATTCGACCGCGAGGTACCGGTCCTCTTCTCTTTCGAGAAGCGCTTTCGGGATAAGAACGCCCAAGAGCACGAGATCCAGCGCGGCGATTATAACGAGTACGTTAAAGAGCGTGTTCCCCTTTCCGCCGTTCCTTCTTCTGCGGATCGCCATGGGAATGAGGATCGCTAATAGGACTATGAACAAAGCAGAGGCTATTACCAGCAATTCAAAGACCGTGCTTTTCATTCCGCCGCTCCTTTCAGCTCAAAGCTCACAGTCGTGCCTGCCCCGAGCTCACTTTCAAAACGCAGCTCTGCACCGTGGACCGCGGCGATCTCCGCGGCTATCTTGAGCCCGAGCCCCGCGCCGTGCGCTTTCCTTGAGCGGGATTTATCGACCATGTAGAACGCCTCGGTTATGCGCTCGATCTGATCCTTTGGGATGCCCCATCCGTTGTCGGCGACGGATACGCGGTATTTATCCCCGCAAAGCTCGCCGTAAACGCAAACCCTATCGCTTCCCGCCTTCATCGCGTTGTCGATAAGGTTCATCATAAGCGTTTTGAAAAGGTCGAACTCGATCCTTATATACGCGCTTTGCGTGGTGCATTCGAGCTTAATTCCCTTGCCTTCCGCGGCAGGACGCATGGTTTCAATGATATCCCGCATCACCTCGTCCGCCGGCATTTCGGAAAGCGTGAAATCCTGCTTTTCAAGCACGATCAGCTCCATCAGCTTCTGCGAAAGCGCTTCCAAGCGCAGACCCTCGTTCAAGATGTAGCCTGCCGCGTTCTTCGTTTCCTCGCGCGTCATATCTTCGCGCTGATAGATCATGTCGGCATAGCCTATCACGGAGGTCATGGGCGTCTTTATCTCGTGTGCAAAGCTCGAGGTAAAGTCCTTTTGCTGCTTCGCGGAAAGCTCTAACTTTTGAATGGTCCCCTCGATGGTCTCCGCCATCGAATTGAAGCTTCCGGAAAGCTCGCCTATCTCGTCGCCCGTTTTGACCTCGGAGCGCTCGTCGTGCTTCCCACCGGCAAAGGCGCGGGTGCTCTTCGTCAGCCTGTTGATCGGGCGAGTGATGTAGAGCGAAAAGCCGAGCGTTATGAGTGCGCCGACAAGCTCGGCAACGGCAAAGGTCCTTAAAAAGCTCCGCTCCATAGTGCGTTTTTCTTCGAATATCCTTGAAATATCGCGGCTCAAAACCAACGTTACCGTCCGCCCGCTCTGCGTGAATTTACCCGCGGAATAGAGCCGCTCCGAGCCGTTCTCTGCGCCGGTGTGGAATTCGACCTTTCCCTCACCGACTTCGTCCACTCCGGGCAGATTCAAAAACCCCGTAAAGGTGGAACAGACCGCCGTTCCGTCCTCCGAAAGCACCATTATCTTCGTATCCCGCTGCACCGCGGAGACCGTCTGCTCCGCCGCCTCTTTAAGCGCCTCGTCTGTCAGACTCCCGTTCTTGCTGCCCGACAGCATGCCCGACTGCAGCGCGAACTTCACGAGCTGATACTCCGCCTCGGCGTTCTCGTATTCATGTTCCATGGCGTTTTTGAAGCTGCCGGAGATCATTACATAACCGACCACCGCAAGCGCTGCGGTGATCACGGCGATCGTGCATATGAAGATTTTCGCGAACAGCTTCATTCCTTATACTTCCAGACGATAACCTATCCTGAACACCGTTTTGATATGCTCCTCCCAGCCGAGCTTCTTGCGGAGACGCTGTATATGCGCGTCGAGCGTCCGCGTCTCACCGGAGAAGGGCTCGTTCCACACCAGCTCGTATAGCCTGTCGCGGTAGAGCGCGACGTTTTTGTTCCTGATGAGCTCGACCAAGAGATCGAACTCCTTTACGGTCAGATCGATGAGCTCGCCGTCCTTCTTCACCGTGCGTGATTCGGTGTTGACCGTGACGCCGAAGAGCGTGATCTCGGTCTCCGCCTTGCCCGCGCGACGCAGCACAGCCTCGACACGCGCGATCAGCTCGCCTATCTGGAAGGGTTTGACGAGGTAATCGTCCGCGCCCATACGGAGGCCCTTTATCTTATCCTCCAACGTGCCCTTTGCTGTGACGAATATCACCGGCGTGCCCTGGTATTTTACGTATTCCAAGAGCTCGTAGCCGTCGATCTCCGGCAGCATTATGTCGAGCAGCACGAGATCGTACGTGTTCTCCTCGAGCAGATCCGCCGCTTCCTTGCCGTCGTACGCGCAGAAGCAGCGATACCCATGCGCTGTCAGGTTCACGTTTATCAGATTCGATATGGCTTTTTCGTCTTCGACTATCAGTATCTTTATCATGCTTTCTCCTCGGCTGCCGGGAGCTTTTCTGCTCCCCGTAATTATACCCCATAACCCCGCCGTGTTCAACCGCGGTCCCGATACTGTGAAGATATCACAAAGTTGTGACGGAGTTGTAAAATCAGAGGTGGAAACACAAATCCGCGGTATCAGAAAAAGTGCACACGGGAAAGCGTGTGCACATAATTAAACAACCTCGTTGGGGAGGAGATCACTTATTCCCGTTCTGCGTTTCTCTGTTGCGTTTGATATTCATCTTAAGGCAATCCTCGCATAATATCTTACAGTCCTCCATCTCAAAGAGGTTAGGGTTTCTTGTTACCCCGGAATAAGGGAACCCTTTCTGTTTGCAGAAACGAATGATCTTTTTGCGATCTTGCGGCTGCATCCTGTTTCCCAGATAAACCTTTGTTATCGGGAAAAACTGCAGGTTATAATCCGCACCTTCCGCTTTACCCATTGGCAGTATCAATCTCCACTCGTTTTGATATGCCCAATCTATGCTTTTCCTCAATGCTCCGTGCAAGTAAATATCCCACAGATTTTCTTCAGTGGGGTACTTGTCCTGATAATCAACTATCCTCTTTGTCATATCCGGCCGTGTTTTGCAATAAACGACAGGGAAAAGATTCAGATAAACCTGTTGATATTGAGGGTCGTTCGGAAGTACGGTGTATTCAATACAGAATCCCTTATGATTATTTGCATATAACGCCCACATTAGCTGTGAATATGGAGTCGTTGTAAAACATGCCGTTCGGAATGTTGCTTTCAGTTGCTTGCAAAACTCGGTGTATTCTTCAAAGAGCGCGTTTGACAATGCGCTGGCCCAATCCGGCCCATCATAAGCTTTAACATGCAATCTTTTCCGGAACACTTCGTTCGAAAGCCTTTCCGCTTCTGAACTCGGCTCTTTCAAGAAAAGCTTGTCTAAGCTTCCGTCTTTCTGATACAGATCAAAGGCTCTATGCAACAGGGCTTCCCCCATTTCCTGAGCTGAGCTATCGGCGGTCGTTTTGATTATACATCTATCGCAGTACTCTTTTAATCTTAACAGTACATAGTCTTCGTACTCTATATGGATATCCGAATCATAAACATCGTCGAACTCGCTTGGGGTCTGCATAAAGACTGTATTGTTTTTCAGCGCCTGGATAGAGAAATTAACCCTTTTGCGGTTGACTGTTTTACTAACGTTAGGGAAGTATTTGTATAGCTTCATGGGCATATTTAGCTTGGAACGAAAAGAAAACTCATTACAACCCATGTTCTGAATATCATCCAGCAGCATCGGAGCTCCGTTAACAATACAATATGATGATAAAAACTCCGGTCCAACTTGAGGGATCCTTGAAAGGAATTCTGAAATATCCATAGCTCTATACTCCAATATCTTTCTTACAAGACTATACCGCGTTTGCTTTCCAAAATCAACATTTTTCTAAGATTGGTAAGCCGGCTTAACTGGAGTAAAGCAAAGCCGGCTTCATGATACGTGATTACGAAAGGATTAGTTCGCGTATCACCTGCTCTTCCGCTCTCGCCCGGCAGGAGTTCATCTGGCGGATCCATTCGAGCTGGTCGTTTGCTTTGAGGTCTTCGGTGACGCCTTCGGCTTTGGCGAACTGGGAGGTAATGAGGTCGATTTGTTCATTGGCTTGACGATCGATATCGATGAGATGCTGCTTGAGAGTATTCTCTATTAGCATCAGCGCGAAGGTGTCGGGCTGATGCTCCTTCAAGAACTTTTTGCGCATACGTCCGAAGCGGCCGATATCCCCGTACGGCTGGGGAGGGAGAGTAAGGTCGGGGTAGTAAAAGTCTCCGTGTTTGGTGTAAGTGATGTCCAAAGTGATGTCCATGTGTGTTTCCTCCTTATGATTCAATGAATTCTTTGATTGGTTCCTGCGCCGCTTCCAGTAAGCCGGTCATTATTCCCGCAAAGAGCGGAACGGCAACCAGTAGTGCGCCGATTATAAGCAGTTGAAGCATCAGTTCCTTTGATCCGTTACCGATGATCAGAAGAAACAGGTCGTAAACGAGAAGCAGTCCTCCGCCTATCGCAAGCACAAACGCCGCCGCGCCGGCTGCAAGCCTGAATGCAAGTTTCAGTATCGCAAGCAGCAGCCATACCGAGGCAAGCAGTAATTTGAATACAGTCCGCATATTTTTATCCTCCTTTCAGTTTCTGATGATATGATAGCAGACCATTTTTGATTTGACGAATGTGCGAATCGCGCGACGGAATTCGAGTATTTCCATCATAATGTGTTTGCATACGGATAACAAACTGATATAATAGCATTGATTACTCTGAAATAAAGGAAGCGCGAATATGGGTCTTGCAAAAGAAGATATGATGATTTGCGAAAATCGTGGGTACGGTCACTGTGATAAAAAAGTATGTAGAGACTGTATAGGCGACAAGCATCTTAAAGCGTTCATTACTGCAAATGGCTATATGAGTACTTGCGATTATTGTGGTCGTAGACGCAAGGTCGTTACCGTTGAGGATCTTCTTGCTCCGATAATGTCAGGTATAAGATTTGAATACGAAAAAGCAGATGATTACTATTTTGATGGTGAGTATATGGTGGAGACTTTAGATGCTTATGATATGGTCCATGATATACTTGCAATCGAGGCAGAAATTGAGAACGAAAATCTCCTTCATGACATTTCATCGACATTAAATGATGATTTATGGTGTGAACGGAACGTGCTACACGGAAAAGACCATGAGAATTATCTTGTTAGTTGGCACAATTTCTGCAAATTAGTAAAAGAAAAGATGCGATATGTTTTTTTCAGGAGTAACGAAGAAAGCAAAGAACCTGATATCCCCTCACCATCAATGATTCTTGATTTGTTGGCAACAAATATTGAATGTCTCGGCCTTATGCAAACCAAACCTGAAAAGACTCAGATATTTAGAGGACGTACTCATCCCGAAGGAAAAGAATTGCGAGAGTCAAAAGAATTTGGACCTCCTCCAGAAAATAAAGCTTCTGCTAATCGAATGAGCCCTGAAGGAATACCTATGTTTTACGCCGCTTTCGAGGTGGAAACAGCATTGGATGAAATATGTGATGAACAGCCCTGCGCTACAGTTGCAAGGTTTCTAACTTCTCGTGCATTGAGACTTGTCGATTTGTCTAGATTGAACAGAATAAAAACACCATCTCTCTTCGATGAAGACAAAAGGGTATTGCGTCAATGGGTATTATTCCTGAAGGATTTCGCAGCAGAAATAAGTTCAAAGGCTGACGGTAATCCTGCAATCGATTATATTCCTACGCAAATAATAACAGAATTCTTCAGATATGTATTTAAACCATTGGATAACACAACTCTTGATGGCATTGTGTATAGTAGCGCTGCGAGGGAAGGCGGGCATTGTGTTGTGCTATTTATGGATAATAGAGATTATGAAAATGAAGAAAAATGCATGGTGAACAAGGAAAAAATTTCATTGCGATTATTCAAAAAGGTATATGAGGAATCAAGCGTTCACGAACTATAATTTGCTATATATAGCATCTTTGGTACTCTACGGTATTTCGATAATTGTTTTGGGATATGCGTGCTGTTTTCTGTAAATCCGTTATGATGATTCGCACCAAAAATGGGCGTCCCATTCGGGACGTCCCATTTTTATAGGAGCGGGTAAAGGGACTCGAACGGGTACGACGGCGCAAGCCGGGAAAAAGGATCCGGTGGATCCTTTTTCAGTACCCCGGTGATTGGTAAATCACGACTCAGAGCCGATAGGAGTGCACCCACTGCACCTTCGGGTGCATTGTATCAATGATCGATTGCTAACACATAGCGAGTATTGACAACGGATTTCAAGTCAATACTCGCTTTTCTTTTACCTAAATCAGTTATTCTCCTGCGGCCCGCGGAACATATTCGACCGCAACGCCCTGCCGGGTGTCCTGCTTGAAGTTGCTTTCGACGTAGTTTTCCTCAAGATCGATGTACCCCGCAAAACGGTAATGGATCACGATCCGCTGTTTCCGGTTCTTACCCGTGCCTTCGATTTCGGAGACCTCGATACGGTCGATAAGCTCTTTCAGCAGCGGAGCGGTGAGCGTATCCATCTCCATAAACCGACGTACCGCGCGGATGAAATACTCGTTGTTCTTTTCAGCCGTCCGAAGGGCTTTGAGCTTTCTGTCCAGATCTTCGATCTTGACCTTCAATTCTATCCGCTCTGTTTCGTATTTCAGCGACATGTGAGAATACCATTCGTCCGTCACCTTACCGGTGGAGTTGTCCTCATACAGCTTTTCGTAGAGATTGGCGACAAGCTCCTTTCGCTGACGCGCTTTTCGAAGCTCTTCCTCACCGATACCGCGGGTTTCTCTCCAACGAGCCCATAGGTCTGTTCAATGAGAAGGCGGATGTAGTTGATATCGGTATCGGTTATCGCGCCGTCCTTCTCTCTTTTCCAGCCAAGCGGTTTGACTATGTGGACTCTGCCGTTCATTTCGTTGAGTCGTATGGCGCCCTCGAGCCGCGGATCGTTTTCGAGCACCGTCACAAAGTTCGTAAAGGCAACTTGCAAGGGCCGAGCCCTATGACCCGATGCCGCCGGAGCGGGAAACACCGATTGGTGATTCATCTAACTCATCTGTTTTGCATATAAAGAACGAGGGCTGCGTGGTCAGGCACAGCCCTCGATGTTGAGGATCATTTATGCAGTCAAACAGGTCATGCTTTTTCTTTCTTATTCTATCAAAACCTCGTGTCAAAGGCAAGAAAGGGGATGGATATTCGTTCGACTGGAGAACGTTTTATGCCGCGGGCTGCAGCGCCTGCTCGGTCTTCACCGCGCCTTGCTTGTAGATCGTTTCAAACTCATCGCGCATGGATATCGTAAAGATTCCGAGTGAGCGGCAGATCTCTTCAAACTCGGCCGCTTCTTCAAGATCGCCGTAATCGCGTTCGGTATCGTCGCACAGGAGCATATAAGCTCTTCCTCCATGCTGCACTGCGTACTGCGCCATAGAAATGTCGCCTGAGCTGTTGCCGAATACCAGAAGCGGGTAAGCCCCTATCTCGTCTATTATGGTCGTCACCTTGTTCATCTTCTGATTCTTCGATACGAGGTTCCCTTCAAGCCTCACGTCATCCCCCGGCTTATAGGTGTACTTTCTTCCCTCGGTATCGCCCTGCCCGTCCGCTTCAAGTGAAAAGGTGCTTCCGATGATATGATAGGGCGGGATCCATTCGGAGAGCGCATCCGCGGTCAGCTCCCTGACTATGCTCCGCTCGGAACCGCTGCTGACAAAGACGGTGAAGCTGTTTTCCGAAAGGTATTTGACGAGCTCGACCATCGGCAGGAAGAAGCCCTCTCCGTAAGTCATTCCTTCGAACCCCACCGCGGGCTCATCCATAAAAACTCTGACATAGGCGCGGTATTCTTCCACCGTGAAGCCCTTGAATGCCTCGGCCGCCATCTGCGCTCCGGAGCGCGGTGAATCCGGCTCCGGCTCGCCGCTCAAAAGCGCCTCCTCCGCGGCGAGCGCCCAAGCGCGGTCCTCCGCCGCGGCTTGATATGAGCTGTCATGCGCGAGCCGATGGATGAGCAGCCAATCGTCAAAATATGTCGGGAACCTTTCGCCGTACAGCGTACCGTCCATATCGAACACGGCGATCCGCTTATTTTCCGGAACGAAGCTTTCGCTCTTTTCATCGGTGACTGCGCTGACGAAGGAGATGATGGACTCCATTGCCGGGGAATCCGGTTCCCAATACGGGATGGCTGCCGAACTGTTTCCCCTGCACGCCGCAAGCGGCAGCAAAAGGATCAGGAGGAAAAGCATAAGCGTTATTGACTTTCGTTTCATCTCAAGGTCTCCTCACTTTATCAATACTGTGTTGAAAGCCGCATAGGGCGCTCGGTCCCCTTAAAACCCGCTCCCGCCATATTGACGGGAGCCGCCGGTCATATTATAATGACGCTGTAAAACAACGCCCGATCGGAGGGACCGAAAATGAAAAGATCATTCCTGCTTCTTGCCCTTATAATGCTGCTCTGCTTCGCCCTGCCCGCGTTTGCCGAACCCGCTGAGAGCGTGCCGTCTTTTGCCCAACCGCTCGATTATTCCGACGCGGCCAACTGGGCGTATTTCCGTGAGGGCGATGATAAGCCCGCGGATCTTTTCATCGTCTGCCCGACGGTGGATACGAGGAGCTACGCAAACTCCGAGGATCTGAACGAGAAGCTCAAGGGACGCTTTGTGAGCGCGCTCGACGCCGAGAAGGGCATTTACTCCGATTCCTGCCGTCTATATTCGCCCTATTACCGCCAGATGTCCATAAACGCGTACACGCTCGACGCGAATGACTTCGATAAAGCAACGAAAAACGCTTATCTCGACGTATCTGCGGCATTCAGGTATTATCTCGATAACGAGAACGACGGCCGCCCGATCGTGCTCGCAGGCTTTTCGCAGGGCGCACAAATGTGCATAGAGCTCCTGAAGGAATACTTTGGCAATGCTGCCGAGGGGAAAAAGCTTACGGGGCAGCTCGTCGCCGTTTACGCGATCGGATGGAGGATCACGGACGAGGATATAAAGGCGTATCCCCAGATAGTCCCCGCTAAAGGGGAGAGCGATATCGGCTCCGTCATCTGCTATGAGTGCGAGGACGGCAATGTGACGGGCTCCATAATCATCCCCGAGGGGGTCAAGACTTATTCCATCAATCCCCTTAATTGGAGGACCGATGGTACCGCCGCCGACAGCTCGCTCAACAAGGGCGCTGTCTTCTCCGAAGAGGATGGGCCGATCCCCGGCTTCTGCGGGGCTTATATCGACGAGGCCCGCGGCTCGCTTATAGTGCCCGGCGTCAGCACGGAGGATTACCCGAAGGTGCTGGACGTTTTCCCCGACGGCTGCTTCCATATCTACGACAACATGTTCTTCTATACGAACCTCAAAGAGAACGTATCGCTCCGCGTTAACGCATTTACGGAGGCGAAGCAGCAGGCGCACCGCAGCGCCGTTTCATGGCTCATAGGCGCAGCGGCCGCCGTGCTCGTGCTTTGCGTGATCGGCCTGGTGCTGAACAATAGAAGAAAGGCAAACGCTTGATACTTCCGGCATCCCCTTATCGAAAGCGCCTAATGCAGGCGCTTTCTTTTTGCCCGATGAAGCGGCGTTTCCTGCGTTACCAATCTATCTGCCAGTTGGGGAAAAGCTCGCCCGCGGAGATCTCGTTGTCGCCTCCGAAATTGGTGACGTCTTCGATCTCAAAGCTCACGATCTCAAGCTCCGGTTCGGTGTACTTCTTCATGTGATATTTCCTCCTCTTTTTGTCGATCAGTCGGCGTTTAGCGCGCCGTTTACGGAATCCGTTATGCCGTTTCCGCTTACGGTAGCCGAAACGCCGCCCATGGAATAAGTCAGATACGGCACCGCAGTAACTTCCGCGTCGAAGTTCTCCGGCCTCATGCCGACGAGCACCGCCGTGAAGGTGAAGCAGTTGGCGTCATCCTCGCCATCCGCAGCCTCGTACATGGTGAATATGTTTATGCCTTCGACCGTAACGCTCCTGCCGCCCGAAGAGAGCACGCTCCAGAAACGGTCTATCTTATAAGCGTTCTCATTGGGGCCGTAGGTGTTCCCACGGTAATCAACGAAGGAATCGTTGAAATGCACCGTATAGATAAACCTGAGGTCAGCACGGGAGTCGGCCTCGGGACGAATGCGCAGCTCCGCCCTTACAGCCTCTATTGTCGGCGGAACGAGCGCGAACTCGTTTATGACGTTGAAGCCGTCGACCTTGGCGATGTAGCGTTCGACCTCGTCCTCCGCGATCGTGTACACGATCATATGCCCGTCCTCACCGAACTTGGGCACCGCGGGGAAGCAATACTTCCACTCGCCCTCCCTGGTCGTGGATGCGGAACCCACTTCCTCGCCATCCGCAAAGAGGCGCACCGTGATGGTCTCGGGCCGGTATCCGAACCTGTCGTTATCGTCCCTCCATATCTTCTGCCCCGATACGGTGAAGGTATCCTTATGCCATGTGTTGGTGATATTGAGCCCGTCGGTCTCGCAGGTGTAATCGTCCTTATATTCGAAGCCCTCGGGGTATTCCTCGGAAACGGTGTACACCGCTTTGGGATCCGCGCCCTCGGGGAGCTCGACGGTCCATGTCCACTCGTTTGCGCCCGTAAAATCGGACTTATTGAGCGTGATGGGCGAGCCCGCGATCTCCGTATCGCCGTTTTTTATATGGATGAGGAGCGTTTCGGGGCGGGTCTCCTCGGCATCTTCCGCCCATATCTTCTTGCCCGAAAGGGTGGTTTCATCCTCACTCTCCCAGTCGATCTTGACATTTATGACGTTCGCCATAAGGTGATAGTCGTCAAGCAGCGTATCCCACCCGAAGTTGCTTATATCGTCCATCGTCAGCGTCTGTGCCTTGGCAAGTGCCGCTCCCGAGAGCTTTGAAAGATCCAATAGATCGGAGGGATTCGTGATTCCGTTGATGGAGCGTATCGCCTTTGTCGGGATGCTGAAATAGTCGTCAAACGGGTTATAGGATATGGGAATGTCTATGCCCGTGCAGTACTTTAATATCTGCCTTATGATCTCGCTTGAGAGCTCGGCGCCCTTATATTCGAGCGGGACGCCCATGGTGTATTTATCAACGATGAATTCGACCTTCCAATCCTTATCCTTTTTCGCCTTGCCTATGGCAAATCTCGGTATCTTCACCCCGAAGAGCGCACGGCAAAGCTTATCGACAATGCTCAGATCTACGCCTATCGTGAGCTCACTGAGGAGTGTAAGCGCATCCTTGCCCTTCTCCGCATCGAAAACGGGGAATTCATAGTCCATAATCCCGGTAAGGTCGCCCACGCCGGGGATCCCCTGCGCGTTTTCGAGCGCTCCGTCCTTCGGCTTGCACATGAGTATAAGCCAGGCGGAATCCGGCATATCCTCGTCGTCAGTGCCTATGCCTATCCAGCGCTTTACGGCGTCTATCTCGAGCATCGCCTTGTTGGAGATAGTGAAGGAGGCGCCCTCATGCTTGTAGGATACCTTGTATTTGGTGATATGGGCGTCGACCGTTCCGCCGTAAAGAACGGATTCATACTCTTTAACGTGGTAGGTGACGAAGTTCGGGGTGCCGATAAGGTCCTGATCCGATTTATCGCCTACGACGCGCGCTCCGGAAGAGGCAAGGTTCAGCGCCTGCATCAGGTCGTTATAGAAATTGAGCGGCGTGGAATTGAGCGCCTTCAGAAGAGCGGAATAGCCCTCGTATGCGGCGACGCGGAGCTTTTCCGGAAGCTTGTCGAAGAAAGGCTTGCCAGTCGTCGTAAGCAGATCGAGAAGGGCGTCATAGTATTCGCCGCCCTGCCCCATGAGCTCGCGGATCTGCTGCCCAAGCTCGATCAAAAGCGTTTCCTCACACAGCTCGCGCACGCGGTATTCGTCTTCGGAATAGTCCGCCAAGACAACGGTCGCTTTCCAATCGTTATCGGCGGTAAGCTCTATGAGCTTTACCGTATCCCAGCCGAGCGCCGCTTTCTTCTGTACCACGACCTCGATGCTATCGGGGCGATCCTTCTTTTCAAGGTCGATATCCCATTTTTTCTCTATCGTGATCTTGCTTGCCGCTCTGTTCGTAACGGTTACGATCGAGCCGCTTCCTCCGACCGAATAGGAGACAGTAAAGGCCGCCTGCTCCGCGCCGCCTAAGATGACGCAGTTTTCAGCGCCTGCAGGACGGTCCTCGTCCTCCGCGGCATAGATCACTTTCCCTTCTGGGTCGAGCTCGCGGATACGGTAATTCGCAAGCTCCGCCGCCAAGTCGTCAAGATCGATCTCTTCCGTGAGATCGAAAGCATAACGCCAGCCGTTCCCCTCGTTAAGTTCGGCAGGCTCGCCTACGTTCTCCCACGCTTCGCCGTTCTTCTTCTGCAAGACGACGCTGACGCTCTCGGGTTTCTGACCGTCAAACGGCCTGTCCTCATTATCCACCCATGATTTTTTGACGGAGATAACGCCGTCCAAGGTGTTGTGTATCACAAAGCGCCCTTCAGCGTCCCGCTCATAGGAAACGGTGAAGCTCGCGTCGGTATAAACGTATCCGTCGGCGGAATAATACCTGTTCTGACAATGGAAATGCGGCGCCTGATGGGTAAGGTTATCCTCGTCCTCGAGCGTCAGCATCAGCCGGCCTTCTGCTTCGGGATCGTCCGAACCGGGATCGATCATCGTATCGTTCCATGCGCCGTATTCCTCGCAGCGGATCCATTCGCGGACGCGGTAATCTTCTTCGTTTATGCCGTCGCCCAGGGGGACCGCCGCAAACTCGCCGTCCCAGCCCTGATCAGTAGCGAGCCGGAGCCTTTCAACGTCCTGCCACACGGCGTTCCCTTCGACGATGGTGCGCTTCTGCAGCACCGCGATCACCGCATAAACACGGTCAGGCCAGGGGCTGCCCTCCGGCACGTTCCATTCCTTTACGACCGGGAATATCACGCCGTAAAGGGTGTTGGTCAGGGTGGTAACGCGGGTCTCTTCGTCGACCTCGATCGCAACGTCGAATTCGTAAATGCTCGTTATACCGTCCCTCGTGACGGTGAAAACGGCCTTATTATAGCGCGCTCCCGAGTCGTAGGCGGGGATCGGATCGCCCGTCATATAGACAGTGCTTCCGTCGGAGTTATCCTCGCGGATCTTGTAAACCGCCTCGTCCATCTGCCCCTCGAAAACGCCCTCCCAATGGTTCTGCGCGTTCAATGTGATATGATCGACTGCCGCGCTGTTCCTGTAAAGGGCCGCCTTGACCTCCTCGGGGATATAGGCTTCATCCGCTTCCCAAACGATCTTTACTCCGTAGTATCTGCCCGCGGAGTTCGTGATGACCGTCCTGCCGCCCTCCTCGGCGCGATAGGTGACGTCATAGGTCATATCCAGATCAGTGTCGCTCCACGGCTCGATATGATAGACCGCGGTGGGGTTTTCGCTTCCGCCCTCGTCGGAGGCGCTTAAGACGAGCGCGCCTTCCTTATCGAGCTCGCGAACGCGGTAAAGGGCGTCCATCCCCTCCGTTTCGGGGATGGGCGAGAAAGCGGCCTGCCACTCGTTGTTATCGTTAAGTACGCGGGTCTCGACCGTCGCCCACGCGCCGCCCTCCTTATGCTGAAGTACGACCGTCACCTCCGCGGGCTTGTAGTTGGTCATGGGGATATCCCATTCGATCGACGCGGAGTATATGCGAGTCCTTGCGTTCGTGAGCTTTATCACGCCCGCGCCGCTCAAAAGCGAGGCGGTTTCATCGGGCGAAAGTCCGAGCGCCGCAGGGTTCCTAAGATCGAGAACAGCCTGCTCGGGAGCTTCCCCGGCGAGCGGGATGGGAGCTTCCGCTATATTTTCAAGCGCCCAGCCGACGGCCGCAAAGCCCTCGGGCACCTGCTCCGAAAGACGGAGCACGCTTATTTCGGAGAGCGAGATCGTCCCGCTCCAGCCGTTTTCGGCATTAAGCACGAGCGAGCCGGAAACGCTTCCCTCCGCAGAGTATTCGTTGGTATAGTCTATCGTGACGGAAGCGGGCAGCTCCGCCCCCTCCGCCCAGACCTTGCTTATCGTAATTTCAAACTCCCTCAGCCATCTGCCGTAAACCACGGTATCCTGCATCACGGGAGCGCTGAAATCGAAGGGCTCCGCAAAGGTATCATCCGTGAACCAGCCGCCGAAGAAGAAGCCCTCGGCCTGAGGATCCGCAGGCCGCACTGCCGTCTGCCCCATCGTCACCGTCTGCGGTTCGGGCGCTATGCCGTGCCCGCCGACTTCAAAGCTCACGGTGACGTCGCCCGGCTGTATCTTCGCGTAGCTGTTGGATCTTGCTTTTTGCTCCTGATCGGCACCGTCGGTAACGCCCGCGAGAACTATCTCGTCATCCTGCCAGACGCCGTAAGTCACCTTTGCGCCGTCGTATATCTCCAGATCGACGCCGGAGGCGTTCATGCCCCAGCCGATGGCGCTGCTCTGGTTATTGCCGCCGCGGGCAACGACTATGCCGCCGTTTATCCTGACGACGCCGCCCGAGCCGTCGCTGCCGCCGCCGATACCTGCGCCGCTGTAATCTCTGGAGAAGATCAGGCTGATGATGGCGTCCGCGATAAGGTCGTAGAGATACGATTCCATGTAGCTGTTGATCAGATCGTCGGATGCGCCCGGAGCGCCTGAACCGGATGTATCGGACGCTCCGTCAGTATACCAGTTAAAGTCGGCCGATCCGCCGTAGGCGATCACGTAACCTCCGTTGATCGTGATATTTCCGCCGTTGCCGCCGTTGCCGCCGCCTATGCCTGCGCCGGATTTTGTGGACATGGCAAAAACGAAGCCATCATTTATCGTGATGGTGCCGGCGTTCTCCGCGCCAGTGCCGGTCAGGACACCGTTCACGTCGCGGAAGCAGCCGCCGCTGCCGATGCCGGCGCCGTCCTCACTTATGGCGATAACGTTGGTATCCTTGCCGCTGATCGTGATCACGCCGCCGCCGCTGGGGTGATGGCCGCCGCAGCCGCCGATTGCCGCTCCTAATCCGGGATAGTTAGCGGAGCTGCTGGAGCATATAGCTACGACCGTCCCGCCGCTGATCGTGATGGGGCCGACATGATCATCGCCGCCTATAGCTGCTCCGGTATATTCTGAACGGGCTTCGACATAACCACCGGTGATCGTAATGGGACCGTTTTTTCCGCCGCCGATCGCAATTCGGGAGTATGCATCAACTACTACGCTGCCGCCGTTTATCGTAATAGCGCCGCATGTGCCACTCCAGCCGGCACCTATAGCTCCGCCGACAGCATTTATGCTGCCTCCGTTTATGGTGATGGGACTTCCGGTGCCGGTCGTTTCGCCGCAGCCTATGGCCGCAGCAAAGCTCAACGCGCCCATGGTTGCGTTGATGATGCCGCCGTTTATTACGATCGGGCCGTTCGGACAGCCGCCTCCGCCTCCGATGGCGGCTCCGCCCTTACGAAGGTCGGAGTCGTTCGTGCTGCCGCTGACCACGGTGATCGTACCGCCGTTAATGGTGATCGCGCCGCTTGGATGCTCCAACCTGCCGCCGATGCCGGCGCAGAACATCTGGCCTTCGGCGTCGATGATCCCGCCGTTGATGGTCAGGCTTTCGCCGTCTTCGACCTGGATCGCGGGGAAGCATTGGTCCCCGGTCCCGATGCCCGTGACCTTTTCGCCGGAAAGGGTGAGCTTCCCCGTTCCGCCCTGCTGCTGCCAGATCGTCAGCGACGCGCCGTCTTCAAGAATGAAGCTTTTGCATTCAAGCGCCGAGCCGTCACATAGGACGAGGTTCACGTTTCCGTGAAAGTAGAAGGATGCGTCGACCTTATTCGCACCGGCGAGGTTCCCGCGAATGGCGTACCAGCCGTCGTTCTCATATTCCTCGTTGGAGTCGGTAAATTCATTTGTAAAGAAGCCGCTGCCGATCATGCAGCACTTGTCCTGACGGAGCATTCTGCCGTCCGCATCCACATACATGATGCCCGGCAGCGTGCCGTCGTTATGGGAAACGCATTCGATGGAATACCTGCAGAAGTCGATCTCAAGCCCGTTGATATTCACGGCCGAGGCGAGCTTATCAAAGCAGGTCTCCTCGAAATCGCCCTCGTAAACGAGCTCGCAGTAGTCCTCCCCGTTGAGCTTATACATGCAGTTGATCCCTATGGAAACAGGATCGGAGTTTAAGAAAGCGTCGACTACCTTCGGTTCCCAGGGATCGAGGCCGTAGGAGCCCATAGTGTAAAGACCTATCGTGTTGCCTTCCGCATCCATGACGCAGGCGGTCATATCATAGTACTCCGCAAAATTCTCTCCGAGCGGGGTGAAGGTCATGATATAATGGCCTGACTTGGCGGTTTCCGTGGGGAAGACGAGCTCCATGGGCTCCTGCCCCGCGCTCTCCGTGCGGGGAGCGGGAGATCCCGCTTTCGTGTCGAAGAGCGCTCCCGATGGCGCAGCCGTTAAACACATCAGCAGCGCGATGATAAGAGAAGCGATCCTTTTGATGGGCGAGTTTTTCATATTGTCACATCCTTTGATTTATTTACTGTTTAAATGGATCCCGGCTGGCGGGAGAGCCCTTTGATCCTTCCGGGTGCTTTCCCGCAGCTTTTTGAAAAGCGCAGCGCTGTAGACGGCGAGCAGGACTGCCGCCGCAGCGGCGCCTATCGCGTAAGAGGCGGTGCGGCCGAGCTTTAAGCCTTCCTTCGCCATGAGAATGTACGTAAGGCTTACGGCGGTCATAAACGCCGCGGGAATGGCGGTCATGAGCGAACCGAAACGGTATTTGCCTTTTTTAATGAGATACGCGGTCGCGACCCACAGCGCGATCATGGCAAGGGTCTGATTGCTCCAGGAGAAATAACGCCAGATGGTTTGGAAACCGTTGTCGTTCACGGCTGCAAACCAGGTCAGCAGTCCGCCGACGGAAAGCAGCGGGATCGTGAGCAAAAGCCGGTTCTTTATCTTTTTCTGATCCAGACGGAATATCTCCGCCAATATCAGGCGCGCACTGCGGAAGGCGGTATCGCCGGAGGTTATGGGGCAGACAATGACGCCCACGACGGCAAGTATGCCGCCAACAGTTCCGAGAACGCCGGTCGAAATCTCATAGACGACGTTGGATGCTCCGTTTGCAAGCGCGTCGCTCAATAGTTGTGTCGTGCCGTAAAAGGCCACGCCTGCCGCCGCCCAGACGAGGGCGATGACCGACTCGGCGATCATCGCGCCGCAGAAGACTTTTCGGCCGTCTTTTTCGCTTTGGATGCACTTGGCCATCATGGGCGACTGGGTGGCATGAAAGCCGGAGACCGCGCCGCAGGCCACGGTGATGAACATGTAGGGCCAGACCGGCGTCCCGTTGGGATGAAGGTTCTGAAGGGATATTTCGGGGATCTGATATTTCCCGACGGAGAACAGGATCCCTCCGATCACCGCTGCGGCCATCACGATCAGCAACACGCCGAACACGGGGTACAGCCTGCCTATAAGCTTGTCGATCGGAAGAAGCGTTGCCAGGAGATAGTAGGCAAGTATGACGACCGACCAGAAGGTGCCGTTCAGCGGGGCCGGCGTCAGCTTGTCGAGAAGCCCCGCGGGGCTCGTTACGAACACGGCGCCGCACAGCACCAGAAGAACGACAGAGAATATCCGCATGATCCATTTTGCCGCGCTGCCGAGATAAGTGCCCGAAAGCTCTGCGATCGACGCGCCACGATGGCGGGAGCTTATCATACCGCTCATGTAGTCGTGCACCGCGCCGCCGAGGATCGAGCCGAACACGATCCACAAAAACACGACGGGTCCGAACGCCGCGCCCATGAGTGCGCCGAAGATCGGCCCCGTACCCGCAATGTTTAAAAGCTGTACCAGAAAGGCTTTCCACGTCTTCATCGGCACGCAATCCACACCGTCATTTACCTCAACGGCGGGAGTCTTCCTGCCGTCCGGCGCGAATATCTTTTCAGTTACTCTGCTGTATAGAAGATAACCCAACAGCAGGACCGCAAAGGCGATCAATAAAGAGATCATACGGCCTTCTCCTTTCTGTCGGATACAGTGTTACTGTTATAAACGAACCGGTTCAGCGGACCGGAAAGCTGCCGAGAAAGGTATCCACGTAGTCGATCACCGCCCCGCCGATCGTGTTTTCCTGCGGGATAACGGCGTAATCGACCGAGCCTTCCACCAGTGCCTCGACCGCATCGCTTACCGCGGGATAGGGTATGTATTCGCCCTCACGGTCAAAGAAGACCCAGCAGGCCTCCTGCGTATACGTCCCCTCGGGACCGAGATAACCGACCGAAGCATCCGTATAGGAGATCGGCTCCGTTTCCGGAATGGGCCCGGCGGGCTGAGGCGCGCAAGCGGGAAGAAACGTGAACAGCATCACAACGAGCGCAATAACGACCGATCCTGCGATTTGTTTCTTCTTGTTCATAATAAGTTCAAGCCTCCCGCCCGCATTGATCATCCTGCTTCCGAGGAATGAATAATCTCGGAAGCAGGTATTTTATTTGAAGAATCACTCGACCACGGTCTGCTCCGTCTCGGAGATGGCAAAAACGGTGAGGAAAAGATCCGCAAGGTCGGTCTCGTTCGTCCAAACGCGGTAATAGTACTTGCCAAGGGGAATGTTGAGCTTGTGCTCGGCCGCGTCCTCCTCATGGACGTACTTGCCGCAGGTCTCAACGGTGGCCATAAACTGCCCGTTCCTGCCGATGGTGTAAACCATGTTGGGGAACTTGCTTATAAGGTTGGTCTGGATGCGGATGCCGCGGGAATGCAGCACGTCCCATATCTTCTCGCCGTCGAACTTGAACGTGGACTTGGCGGAGAACAGCTCGTCATTGAAGCTCTGGGTGAGGGTATGGCCGACCTCGTGATCGACCGATCTGCCCGTTTTGTTATCGGTGAAGGTGAACTGCCTTGCGCCTACAAGAGCGTTCTTCTCCATCTTGGCCTCATAAACGACGTTTCGGGCCTTGTCCTCGACTATGTAGCCCGGCCTTAACATCTGGCCGTCGTAGCTGACGTAATATTCGGTGAGCTGGCTCTTGGGCAGGGGCTCGATGGTCAGCGAACCGCCCGCGGCCTTTATCTGCTCGTCAAGCTCCTTGGACTTTTTGAAGGCCTTTACCGCGGAAAGGATACCGCCGACCAAGGCGAGAGCGCCCAAACCGATGGCGATGGGCGGGATAATGCCGGTCTTTGAATTGGTGGTGTTTTGGGGGTTCTCGGGATCGTAGAAGACCTTGATCTTGTCGCCGACGTCATAGGATTTGCCTATCCCGTTAAAGCTGCCGGTGTACTGATTGCCATCGACGGTGTACTCGAAATCGACGTCGTAAACGGTCTGCGTTTCTTCGCCGTTATGATCAAGGTACTGCTCTACCTTTGTTACCGTGCCCTCGGTCTCGACGTAATTATCCGTCTTGAAGCCGAGCAGTATGATGCCGAAAATGATTAGGATGATACCCGCGGGGATCAAAAACCTTGCGGGGCCGGTGTTGCGCATGAGCCTTGCCAACTTGTTTTCTGTGTTCATATAAACCTCCTGAAAAAGTATTGTGATAATCAGCTGCTTTTTGAGAACCGAGCAGCCCTGATCCGACAGCATTTCATCACTATCTTAATTTTATATGTTATCACGGCTTGTCCAAAGGATGTCCAAAGAAAAGCCGCCCTTTTCAGAATAATTCCGAAAGGAACGGCGTGTTTTTTATTCATTGGCTTCAGTTTTTGTTTGCTTTTCTCCAGAACATGAGCGCTTCCGTCATGCTTGCCCAGGAGTAGGAGCTCATGTACTCTCCGCGATAGGCGTTGACCGCAGAGCTGTCGCCGGAATAGAACAGGTACGCGTCGCAGGCAAATGTGTCCGTATTGACGCGAAGGACGCCCTTATCCATTTCCATGATCTCGGATATGCCGTATTCCCGCAGCGTTTCGCGGAGGGAGCGGATATAGGTATCCAGCTGTTTCTGCATGCTACGGTCATACGGCCTGTCCTCCCAAACGGCGGCGAACAGCTCCGCCCGCGTGACGCCCGAGCCCTGCTTATCTACGAGGTAGGCGAGGATCTCCTTTGCCTTAGACAGCCTGAAGCCGATCGGTCTTCCGTCCACTAAGACATCGAACGTGCCGAAGGTCCTGATAAAGACGTGCGCATGGGATGCTCTCCGTGTTTTTTTGCACGCATAGCGTATTTCCTCCGCCAGCCTTTCCTGCGAAACAGGCTTTAGGAGATACCCGCTCGGGTGTACGGAATAGGCGTCATAGGCATATTCCTTGTATGCGGTCAGAAACAGTATGGCCGTTTCCGGGTGCGCCTGCTTGATCCTTGCGGCGAGGGTAATGCCGTCTATCTCCGGCATATTTATATCGAGGATGGCGATATCCGCCGAATGATCGCGGAGCCACTCCAGAGCGGAAAGCGCATCCGTATAGCCCTTTGCCTCTTCGATCTCGGGCAGGAGCGCGCACTGACCGAGCGTGTATTCCACGGCCAGCGGCTCGTCATCAACGCAGATCGCCTTCATTTACGGACCTCCTTTATGCTTCCTTCGTTCTCGTCGGGGATCAGGAGCGTAACGCATGTGCCTTTCCCCGGCTCGCTTTTTATGGTCACCGTGCCGCCGCACATCTTCTCTATACGGTCTTTAAGATTTCGGATGCCGACGTGCGAATGCGTTTCATCTTTGGCCTCAGTTTCTTCCGGATCAAAACCCACTCCGTTATCGCGGACCGTGATACGGTGAAAACCGGGCTCACGCATCGTGGAAACCGTCACCAAACCGTCCTTGCGGCTTCGCACTCCGTGGCGGATCGCGTTCTCGACCAGCGGCTGGACAGAGAGCGCGGGGACCTTGAAGCTGTCATCCTCGATTTGATATTCCACCCGGACGTTCGGGAAACGAAGCACCTCTATCTCCGCGTACAGGCGGGTATGCTCCAGTTCCTTGGCGATCGGGACCAATTCCGTTTGGCTCAAGGACTCCAGATTCTGCCGCAGATATGTGCCGAAATTCTCAAGGGTCTTGTCGGCAAGCGGAGGATCCTTGGCGTATAGGGCTCGGATGGTGTTCAAAGAATTAAACAGAAAATGCGGCTGGATCTGCGTCATCATTATCTGGATACGCTGCGCAGCCTGCAGGTCTTTTTCATGCTCACGGACAAACTGAAAATGGAGCCAGATGTAGTAAAACACGCTGCCGACAACGATGGCGATGGTCAGAAAGGCCACCGGCTGTTCCATTGCCATGCTCACGTCCAGCGCCACGGAGACGGCGATGGTCAGCGCCACGGAGACCGGGATCAGCTGTTCTATCCTTCGCGTCTCCCGATAGCGGAGAATGGTACGGATCAGCAGCTCGATTAGCAGCAGCCCGCTTATAAGAAAGCAGGTAAACCCCAGTGGGCCGCGCAGCGCGACGAAATTCGTCTCCTGTATCTTAAAGCAGAGCCCGGTAAAGGGAGAGGTGAAATAGAGCGCGGCATTGACGCCCGCCAGCGCCCACCAGTGCCGCTTTTTCCCTTCCGGCGAGATGATACAGAGAAAGAGGATCAGTATCACCGGCCGCACGGAATAGCCGTACGCGGACAGAATATTCTTCAGCGCCAGGTTCGACCGGCTGACAAACAGCGCGTTTTCCCACATATTCTGCGCAATCAAGCTGAGGCACAGCACGACGATAACGAGCATTTTTCGCCTCTGCTTCCGTCCGATATACGTGTCGATCGCCACGATAAAGCCCAAGCCGAGCAGCAAGAGCAGCAGCGGAAAGAGCACCGCCAGCGTGCCGGGATCGATCTTCATAGCTTGTGCCCTCCCTGTCTTTAGAATAAAAGCCTTGCGCTGATCTTTCAACAGATCCGAGCCCTGAGCCCGCTTGATAATATTGCGCCTGCATGAAAATTATATCCGAATACTATCGGCTTTTCAAGACCTCAGGCGCAGACGGGCACCTTTTGCCTGCAGCGTTCGTTTATATTGTTGGCTAAACGAGAATAAGCTCCCTGGTGACATGCTCCTCGGCCCTTGCCCGGCAGGAGTTCATGGCGCGGATCCAGCCGAGTTGGTCGCGGGCTTTGAGCTCCTCGGTGACGCCCTCGGCCTTTGCGAGCCGGGAGGTAATGAGGTCGATCTGCTCCAGAGCATGACGGTCTATATCGATGAGATGCTGTGCCAAGGTGTTCTCCAGCAGCATCAAAGCGAAGGTGTCAGGCTGATGCTCTTTCAAATACTTCTTTCGCATACGTCCGAAGCGGCCGATGTCCTCGGTCGGCTGGGGAGGAAGAGTTAGGTCTGGGTAGTAATAGTCCCCGCGTTTGGTGTAAGTGATATCCATAGTTTTATCCTCCTTTTTGTTTCTGAGGATATGATAGCAGACCGAATTCGTTTAGACGAATGTGCGAATCAAGTTTTTATGGGAAATGCGTGCTTTTTCTGTAAATCCGTTATGATGATTCGCACCAAAAATGGGCGTCCCCTTCGGGACGTCCCATTTTTACAGGAGCGGGTAAAGGGACTCGAATATCCATGTCCCTGCCGCAGAAGTGCGCGTCACTCCTCGTATTGTTCTATGCGCTTATCGCGCTTGCGGTCGTAGGCGCGCTTGTCCTTTGCCGTGCGGGTGACGGGGTTGACGTTCCCCCAGGTCACGCGCTGAGTATTATCGAGCTCGCGGCGTTTACGCTTGGAAAGCTTTTTGTACGGGATGAATTTGGGCATCTTTTCCTCCTTACTTATTTAAGCAGAAGCTCGATCCTCTCGACGGTCTCCTCATCAAGTGTTTCGCGGGCCTTCGTGTGGATCGCCCGTTCGACGTCCGCCGTGTTTTTCAGTACATATTCGCTCTCGACGGGGCTGTTCCCCTCCAGAAGCATCGCATATCCTCTGATCCAGACGCGGGCTCCGTTCACCTCAAGATAATGTGCGAGTACGTACGTCTGCCGCTTCACCTGTTTGATGGGGTTTTTAACGGTTCTCTCGTATTCGTTGCCCGCATGGGTGATCTTGTATTTATGCCACTCGTAATCGTCCTCGCCGCCCTCGAGCCTGCCCTTATAGTTCTTGACTTCGATTATAAAGACTCCGTATCGGTTTATTATCACGTTATCGAGCTCGGCGGGCTTGCCGTCATACTCGACGCATACGTTCGTGAGCATTCTGTCCCCGCTGTGCAGGGCGCGCCGTATGACCTTCGAGGCCATCTTTTCGCCGCGTTTGCCCGCTCTGCGCTCACCGGGCTGAAAAAGGCCGAAGAGATCCGCATTGCTCGCCAGAACGACTATCAGGATCATGACGGCAATGACTTCTGTAACAGCTAACAATATCCAGTAAATATCCACAGATCAGCTCCTCCTGCGAAGCATTTCCTTTCTCTCCTCAAGGATCCTATAAACCCCGGTCGTTCTCTATGGCGGTATCCTTGACCTTCTTTGCGGGCTCTTTCGGCCCGAAAAGGATGGCGCCGGGTGCGAAGCTCTTGCCCGAATACCTTTCAGCGGCTGTTTCTCCATCCGGTTTATAAAACGATCTTCCGCTCTGCAAGCTCCTCTGTCTCCCGATCGCATCGACAGCAGTATATGGTATTTCGCACGTACTGTCAACCGCCCCTATTGTATCCGCTTGCTCCATGCGGTGTTTTTGCCCGTTCCGGCCGGGTATTCTCTTGACAAAGCAGCGGACGCGCGGCGCATTCGGCTCGTTCCGCCCGGCGGGCATTCGGCCGCCGCCCGTTAAAAATAAATGGACATTGCTCCCCGATGTGTGATATAATCAAAGTTAATATATCGAGTACCGTGTGCCGCCTATCAAGTATGCGGCAAGCCGGGTCAAGCGGTACCCTGCGCCCCGCGGCGGGCTGCAGCGCCGGCAGAAAGGAACACCATGAAAACAGACGTGATCAAGATCCTCCCGAGCGGCGAAGGCGTTGACAAGGCGCTCCTTGAGACGGAAAAGGCCGCCGCTTACTGCGGTTTGGGCAGCAAGCCCGCTTTGAGGCTCAGGCTCCTTGCCGAGGAAATGACGGGCATGCTCCGCACCATAGTGGGCGAGGGCGAATACCTCTACTGGATAGAGAGCAGCGGAAACGAATTCACGCTCCATTTGAGGACGGATGTGCAGGTGGACCGCGAAGCCTATGACGAGCTCATCAAGGCCGCCTCCTCCGGCAGGAACGATGCGGCGAAAGGCTTTATGGGCCGCGTGCGCGATATGTTCCTGCGCATGTCGCATACGGGCGCATTTGCGCCGAACGAATTCGGCTGCGCTTACGTAGATCCCTGCGGCTGCGACCCAACCCTCTATTACCCCACCGCGGCGCTTTACGAGGGCTGGTCCATGAAGGCTTACCGCGAACAGCTCGAAGAGCACAGGGATGAAAGGCCCGAGCAGTGGGATGAGCTTGAAAAGTCCATCACCGCGAACCTCGCGGATGAGGTAAAGGTATTTATTCGCGGGAATTCCGTTGAGCTCATAGTTGAAAAGAAATTCGAATAAAAGAAAGGGGAATATAAATGAATATCCATCGCACAGTCAATAATGACGAGCTCACCCTCTCAATAGAGGGCAGGCTCGATACCCTTACCGCCCCCGAGCTCGAAAAGACGATCGACAACGATCTGGGCGGGATCGAAAAGCTCGTCCTCGATCTTGAAAAGCTCGATTACATCTCCTCCGCGGGCCTGCGCGTGCTGCTCCATGCCGAAAAGATTATGCAGCGCCTCGGCGGGATGCGCGTCAAAAACGTCAGCGAGACCGTTATGGAGATATTCGCCGTTACCGGCTTTGACGAGATACTGACCATAGAGTAAGCATGGCGATAAAACTCACAAAAGGCTTCCCCTTAAGCTTCGGGCCCAAGCAGGCGCCCCTCGATACGGGGGCGGTAAACGAGCTTTTCGGATCGAACATCACCGCGGGCGACGTTTGGTACAGCTTTGACACGGTCTCCTTGACCAACTGCATAGTTCCCGACGCGGAAGTGTTTTGGGAGGAGCGCGGGCGGATGTACTCCGCTCTTGACGCTGTGCGCGGCGCGCTCAAAAAGGCCGGCGGCGCCTTCTGCAAGGGGCTCCGTTTCCGTATGAGCGGCGATCCTAAGAAGCGCCCCTGGGCAAGGTGCAGCGTCTTTTTGACCGTGAGCGACGGCGCAAACGAATACCTCGCCTCATTCAACCGGCTTTGGTTTGACGGGGAGAGCATACACAACTCCCTCGGGCACGCTCAGTTCGTGAAGTACCCCAAGGGCGAAAACGCGAACTTCGCGAAGGAAGGGGATACGTTTATCGCCTGCCCCGAAAGCGGCGGCGACGGCGCGGAAAAGGATTCCGGTCCCCGCCGCGTGCTGAACGCCCCCTTCACCGTGAACAGCGACGCGGGAGCCATTGCCGAAGCCTTCATGGCCTTTATAAATGATGCGCGGGAAGGCGAATGACCCTTCGCGCCTCCCGGCGCAACCCTTGGTTTACATCTTTCAAACTTGAATTGCTTGCGCAACAGGGCCCGGAAGCGTATCATTACGGTATCAAGATCAGGAGACCGAACATGAAAAACGTATTCCAAAGCCGCAATTACCGCCTCGTATTCTTCGGGGCGCTCGTTTCCGAGCTCGGCGCATTGCTTTACAGCTTTGCCGTCAGCTTCTACATACTGGAGATAAGCTCCAACAACGCGTTCCTGCAGGGG
Source organism: Clostridia bacterium (assembly GCA_017394835.1). Lineage (GTDB taxonomy): Bacteria > Bacillota > Clostridia > Christensenellales > CAG-138 > UBA3857. Next base: position 11,238 of record JAFPXD010000046.1, on the reverse strand, counting down.
CTCTATCTTGCCCTCTGCGGCGGCATGAACCTTATCGCCACTCCGCTTGGCGGCGTGTTGGGCGACCGCTTCAACAAGGCGAGGATAATGTCCCTCTGCGACTATATAAAGGGCGGAGTGATAATATCCGCCACGCTTTTGATGCTCGCATTCCCGCAGGCGAACGCCCATATCGCGATACTGTTCGTCACGGGCATAACGGGGAGCGCGATAGGCGGCATATTCTCCCCCGCCTCCGCATCGCTCCTGCCGCGGATAGTGGATGAATCGCTCCTGCAGCAGGCCACCTCCTATTATACGGTAAGGAGCTCCGCGCAGAGCATACTGGGCGTGGTGCTCGCGGGCGTGCTCTATGCCGCTCTGCCCATCACTTCGCTCTTCATCATAGTGGGCGTTTGTTACGTGCTCTCCGGCGTTTCCGAAATGTTCATCCGCTACGGGCACGTTCCCTCCGAGGAAAGGCTCACCCTCCGCACCGCGCTTGGCGATATGAAGGACGGCCTTAAATACGTTACCGCGAACAAGGCGCTGTTCGCATTGATGTCCGCGATACTGTTCATCAATTTCTTCATAACTCCCGTGGTCGGGAATTTCATCCCCTACTTCATAAAGACGGACGTGGGCGGCGCGCCGCATTACCTGTTTGACCGCGTGCTCACGCCGGAGCTCTGGCTTTCGGTGCTGGAGGTCTGCATAGGCGTAAGCTCGGTCATTGCCGCCGTAATAATGAGCGCGCGGAAGCAGACCGAAAAATGCGGCAGGACGGTCAGCATAATGCTTGCGCTCATCGCGGTGCTGCTGTTCGGCCTTGCCGCGGCCTACTCGGTGTTCGTCAAATCGGGAGCTTCGCTCAACGCCTTCCTGATCACGCTCACCGCCGGGAGCTTCATCACGGGCGCGCTCGTCACCCTCATCAATATCCCCATCAACGTTGCCATTATGCGCACGGTGGATAAGGGCATGCTCAGCAAGGTCTCCAGCATAACGAGCGTCGCTTCGCAGGGGCTCACGCCCATCGCCTCGGTGCTTGCGGGCGCGATACTGCAAGGCGCCGGCAGCGCCGCGCTGCTATTCTTCTGCGCGGCGGGCTTTGCCGCGGCGGCGGCGTATCTGCTTCTCAACAAGCGGGTGAAGGAGATCTGACAACCTTGAAAGGAGCATCATTTTCATGACGCTCGATGAAAAGCTTCGGCTCTCATATTACAGCCGCATAGCGCCGCTCAATGCGGAGCACGGGGTATTCCTTGTGCAGCACGTCTCGAGCAGGCGCGTTTTCGTGCTCAAAGAGCTCACGACATACGACGCGACGGTTTTCAATCGGCTGAAGGAGACCCCGGTAAAAGGCATCCCCCGCATATACGAGGCGATAGAGGAGGGCGATAGGCTCGCCGTAATAGAGCAGTACGTTGACGCGGAGCCTCTTTTAGCAATACTCGAAAGGCGGGGCGTGCTTCCCGAAGCCGAGGCGCTATGCATAACAAGGCAGCTCGCAGTCATTCTGGACGGACTGCATTCCATGAAGCCTGCCATTATTCACAGGGATATCAAGCCTTCAAACGTGCTCGTTTCGGATGATGGGGCCGTCACGCTCATAGACCTTGACGCGGCGAAGACCGAAAAGACGGGCGAATCGAGGGATACGGAGCTCATCGGCACTGCGGGCTACGCCGCGCCGGAGCAGTACGGATTTGCGGCCTCGACCCCACAGACGGACATTTACTCCGTCGGCGTGCTGCTTTCGGTGATGCTGACCGGCAAGCTGCCGAACGAAGCGGAAGTTCCGGGGGCCGCGGGCAGGATAATCAAAAAATGCACGGACATGGTTCCCGAAAAACGCTACCGCAGCGCACAAAAACTGTTGGCGGCGCTGAACGGATCGGGCGGCGCGGAAGAAGCTCCCGAAAACGAAACGCCCGAAAAGGAAAGGCGGTTCAATAGGAAATACCTTCCGCTCGGGTTCCGCTCGCTCACGCCTTGGAAGATGATCGCCGCGGGCGCCTTTTACGCGCTTCTTATCACGATGTGCGCGACCGTGGATATAAGCTCAAGGGGCTGGGGTCTGTGGGTGAACCGCGGGTTCATGTTCGCCGCGCTCATCACGCTCGTGCTGCTCCCTTCAAACTTCTGCGGCGTGCTCGATCTGCTCGGCATAAACAAGATAAAGACAGTTTGGGTGAGGGTGCTCGTTACGATCCTCTTCACGCTCTTTATCTCATTCATGCTGATACTCATCCCCTCAAGGGCCGTCTGAAGAAAGGAGCCCGTATGACCGAAGGCGAAAAAACCACCGAAAAGCTTACCGAAATACTGAAAAGGACCCGTCCTTCGCAGGCGGGACGCATATTGGATGAAAACTCGGAGCATCTTGTCCCCGCGGAGGGCGCTTTCTCGGAGTACGTGCGCGGGGTGTTCAAGCGCAAGGGATTATCGCGGCAGAGCGCTTTCATTGCGGCGGGCATACCGGAGCGCTACGGTTACAAGCTCCTTTCGGGCGAAAAGATCACCCATAAGCGGGATGTGCTGCTGCGTCTGTTCCTTGCTGCGGGATTTGAGCTTGAGGAGGTGCGCCGCGCGTTGAAGCTTTACGGCCTGCCGGAGCTTTACCCGCGCTTCCCGAGGGACGCCGTACTGATGATAGCGATAAATTCCCGCATGAGGGATCCTTACGAGGTTGACGAACTGCTTGCAAAGCATGGGTTCGAACCGCTTTCCCCCTGCGGGGAAGAGTGAAATTACCACTTCTCGGGTGGGAACAAAGTCGTTTTTTATGGGGTATAATAGTCTTCCGAACGATCGGAGGGCTATTTTTTATGAACGATGCCACAGGCCGGATTGAAGATCATCTTAAAAGGACGCGAGTTTCGGATACGGAAAGATTCCTGCGTGAAAACGCCGCGCTTTTTACCGACCCGGCAAGCGGCTTTCCCGCATATATGCGGCTGCTTTTGAAGCAGAAGGGGCTCCGCCAGCAGGACGTTTTTCTGCGGGCCGATATTTCGGAGGGCTACGGCTACAAGCTCATCTCGGGCGAAAAGCGCACCCGCAGGCGGGACACCCTTTTGAGGCTCTTTTTTGCGGCGGGCTTCACATTGGATGAGGCGCAGAAGGCGCTGAGGCTTTCGGAACTGCCGGCGCTTTATCCGCGCTTTAAGCGGGACGCGGTGCTCATGATCGCATTCAATTCGAGGCTCTGCGATCCCGCCGCCGTCGATGAGCTGCTCACCCTGCATGGGCTTGCGCCGCTTCTGCTCACAAATCCCGCGGAGGGAGGCTCAGCAGGCTGAAATTCCCACCGCAGCGGTGGTAACGGAGCGCCCGATCATCCGCTATAATCATCACATACCACAAATTAACGGAGGTAAATGAAATGAAAAAGTTGATCGTTATACTGCTTGCGTTCATAATGGCGCTCGGCATGCTCGCCTGCTCGGCCGGCGAGACGAAGCCCACCGGGCCTTCTGCCGTGACAGACAGGCCCGCAAAGACGGAAAAGACGGAAAAGACGGAGGCGGCCGAACCCGACGAGACCGAGCCCGATGAGACCGAGCCCGACGAGCCCGAGCCCGACGAGCCCGAGCCCGACGAGACCGAGCCTCCGGAGGATACTCCCGCGCCCGCGCCCGCGGACGGAGTTTACCGCGTGGGCGACGTTTTGGAGACCGACGGTCTGCGCATCACCTATATGGCGAGCGGCGTCTATAAGTCCGACAACCAGTTCTATAAGCCTGCCAAGGGAAATCAATACATATTCATGCGCTTTTACGTTGAGAACATAGGCTCCGACGATGAAACCGTTTCGTATTTCGATTTCGATTGCTATGCCGACGGCTACACCTGTGACAATTTCTACGGCGCGGACGACAGCCTTTCCGCCGAGCTCTCCCCCGGACGCACCACTGTGGGCGCCGTTTATTTCGAGGTCCCGAAGGACGCGGAGGAGATCGAGGTGGAGTACGAGATCGACTTCTGGGCGGATGAGAAGGTCAAGTTCATCTACGAAGGGAACAAGGATTCCGGGTTCGTTCCCCAGGGCAACACGGGCGCGACCGCGGACGCATATAAACCCGGCGACGTTGTGGAGACCGATTCCCTCAAGATCACCTATATTTCCGCCAAAAAGACCAAGAGCGACAACCAGTTCATCAAGCCCAAGAAGGGTCATCATTACGTCACGTTCAGCTTTGAGTTCGAGAACACCTCCGATTCAGACGTGATCGTAAGCTGTCTGAGCTTTGACTGCTTCGCGGACGGCGCCTCCTGCGAAGGCTCGTATTTCAGGGATGACGACATAGGCTCCGTCACGCTCTCCCCCGGGAGAAAAACGAAGGGCACAGTCACCTTCGAGGTGCCCGACGGCGCTGAAACTGTCGAGGTCGAATATGAAGAGATGAGCCTCTTCGGCGACAGGATAGTTTTCGCCATGAAATGATGCGGCTCGCTCGATGAAAAGCTTCGGCGCCTCAAACGGCATCTGTTGAGACGCCGTGCGAGCTGCGGCCGCCGAAGAATAAAACCGAGGATGTATGCCATCCTCGGTTTCTTTTTTACAAGCTTGGTTTTCACGGCTGAAAACCTGCGTCTCCTTAAGTGAATGCACCCTTGCGGGCTTTTCGCTTATCGGTCCCGTTCGTCAGTTGCTCTTGTTGGGGAGCATCGGCGCTATGGCGCCCACGAAGCGGGAAAGGGGCATCGTCTGCAGGAACACCCTGCCGGGGCCGGTCACGACGGTGTTGAAGAGGCCTTCTCCGCCGAAGAGCACGTTCTTGACTCCCTTTACCATCTGCACGTCCATGGAGCAGGAGGCGTCCATCATGGCGATATGCCCGGTCGTGACAACGAGCTGCTCGCCCGCGGCAAGATCGTATTCCACAACGCTGCCGTCGATCTCAACGAACGCGGTGCCGCTGCCGGAAAGCTTCTGCATAATGAAGCCCTCGCCGCCGAAGAAGCCCGCCATTCCCTTCTTCTGGAAGAACACGGAAAGCTCAACGGAATCCTGCGCGGCAAGGAAGCCCTTCTTCTGCTCGACCACGGGATTGCTCGGGGTGATCTCTATCGCGCGGATGGAGCCGGGGAAGCTGGAGCTGAATGCGATCATTCCGTCGCCTTCCGCGGTGTAGCGGTTCAGGAAGAGGGATTCGCCCGAGAACATGCGCCCGAACATCTTTCCTATGCCGCCGCCGGAAGTCTCCATCCTGATATTGGGGCTCATCCAGCTCATGGAGCCGGATTCGGTTATCATGGTCTCTCCGTGCTTAAGGTCGCATATGACCACGGGGAGCTGACCGCCTTCGATACTGTAATTCATACTGTTACCTCCTTATTTATTGAAGAGTTCGTTATAGCGTTTTTTAAGCGCCTTATAGCGGCTGAGCTTTTCGGGATCGGCAAAGATCTCTTCACGAGTCAGACGGATGGCGAAGCCGTAATCGAGCGCCTTCCCGCCGAACTGTTCGCTTGTCAGATCGAAGCGGAAGCCGCCCAGCTCGTTGAAGCAGTGGACTCCCCCGCCATTCAGCGGTACGCCCAGCACCTCGCCGCCCAAAAGATCCTGCACGAGCACGCTCGTTATGGAGCACTGACCGAGGGTGGGGTTTTGTTCAGACCAATCATCCCTCATCCTTGACGCGCAGGTCTCCCTCGACCAGCAGCGAAGGAGCTTGTTATAGAGCTCGCGCACCTCTTCGGGCGCGGAGTCACAGCCGTAAAAACTCATTTGAGCCTCCCGATACGCTCACGTGATATTTGATTATATACCAATGCGCGCCAAATAGCAAGGGTTTTCGACATATCCGCCCCTTTTCCCGCAAAAAACTATTGCACGCAACCGCGGCAGGTGTTACAATCAATATGATAAAAGGGGTAATATGGGCGCAGGAGAATACCGGCGCCCGCGCCCGTTTGAGGAGGAATACGGATGAAGCGTTACATGGCGATAATATTGGCGGCTGTTTTCATAATGGGGCTCATGCCCTCCTGTCTGCCTTTCCACAAGGAGCCCGAAGAGGTCGTTATCCCCACCGATAACAGCGCTTCGCTCATTACCTCCGCTCCTTCCGATGCGCAGACGGCGCTCCCCACGCCCTTCCCCACTGAGATCCCCGTGATGACGGAGCTCCCCACCATGTTCCCGACCAATACTCCCGCTTCCTCCAATGCGGCTTCAAGCGAGGAGCCCTCTCCGGAGCCTTCTCCGGAGCCTTCTCCGGAGCCTTCCTATGCGCCGACCGAACCGCCCACGCAAGCGCCCACGGAAGCTCCCACAAAAGCGCCCACTGCGGCTCCCTCCGTGACTCCCGCGCCCACGGCGGCGCCCACTCCCGCGCCTACGGCGACTCCCAAGCCCACGGCGGCGCCCACCGCGACTCCCAAGCCGACGCCCAAGCCCACGCCCACTCCCACGGCAAAGCCCACGGCGACCCCGGCGCCCGCGTCCGACTCCACCATCCGTTTCATTCCCAACGAGTCGCTTCCCCTGCCCAACACCCGTGAGAACGTGCCACAGGGGCAGCCGTTCACCTTCGGCGGCGTAGTGAGGGCGGAGGATCCCATAATCGCCGTCACCGCGAACATACAGTGGGCGAACGGGCATACCGATTCCTACGGCGTCTATTTCGATCCCGCTCAGAACAAGACCTCCGTTGAGCTCTTCGATAAGACCTTCCCAAAAACGGGCAACGCTTCACTTTCCGCAAAGGTGAAGATGGAGGAGCTTCCCGCGGGGAATTACGTTTTCTATCTCTATGCCAGCACCACCAAAACCCAATACGTGCTGCTTTCCTGCACGAGTTTCAAGGTGGTCGATTCCGAATGGCGCGAGCTCATTTCGAACAACCTCCGCAACAGCTACGCTTACGCGCTCCAGTTCTTCGGCAGCCGCAGCGAGTTCATGTTCACCTACCGCTGGAAGAGCTCCACGGGCAGGGATATTGAGCTGCAGGGGGGCATTGCCGCTTACGAGCAGGCGCACATGACCATGGTGGAAAACCCCTCCGGCGGCCGCTGGGAGGTGCACAAAAAGGCCGCCCCCTATTACAACAGGGCGGTGAATTACATAAAGACCACCTTCGTCCGCGTGCACGGCACCAACGGCGACAGCGGCGTGATAAGGCTCGCCTACCTCATATCGAGCTTTGACGGCATCTGGAACCCCCGCTTCGTTTCGGACCGCAGCTTCATAAGCCATCACGCCTTCGGCACCGCAATAGACCTCAACGCCTCCATGGACGCGAACGTGAACACGCTCTCGAACCGCGATCTGATAAGGAAGGAGGTCGGCACGCATCTTGCCTATAACGGGATCAAGTCCGCCCCCGACGGCACGCAGTATTATGACTTCACCTATGACGGGAGCCATTCCTCGTTATACCGCGGGATCCCCACGACCTGCATAAACTACCTGCTCTATGAGCTTGCCTTCTACCGCGCGGGCTTCAACTGGGGCTATTATTACGATCACGCCTGCGACGCGATGCACTTCGGGCTTTCGGAATTCTCCCCCGATACGCACAATACCTCGTCCAGATCGCTGAGGAAGGTGTATTCGTACATAGGGTAAGCGCTAAAAACAGCGAAAAATATAAGGGTGCATTCACTTAAGGAGATGCAGGTTTTCGGACGAATGCTATCTTTGCTTTTATTCGAGCAAATCCGAAAACCGCGAAGCGCCTCAAAAGAGGAGATTTTTGTGCCGTGCAAGGCAAAAAGCGCAGGAATACTTGGAAAGTCTTTCGAGCATTTTTAACGCGGCACGGCGCAAAAAGATACCTTTTGAGGCTGTATATCCTTAAGTGAATGCGCCCAAGGGCGGGGGCTTTTGCTCCCGCCCTTTGGTCGTTGTCTGATCGCATCAGCTTCTTCTGCCGGTATTGCGGCCGGTCGTATCGGTGCGACGGGCAGTCTCGCGGCCGGTAGTCTCGCGGCCGGACGTCACGCGGCCGGTAGTCTCGCGGCCGGTAGTCTCGCGGCCGGTAGTCTCGCGGCCGGCAGTCTCGCGGCCGGTAGTCTCGCGGCCGGTCGTCTCGCGGCCGGTAGTCTCGCGCCCGGTAGTCTCGCGGCCGGTAGTCTCGCGGCCGGTCGTCACGCGGCCGGACGTATCCGTGCGGCCCGATCCCTGCGCGGCGGCCTCCGCTTTCCGGTTTTCCATAAGGATCTCGTTCCACGTCTGTTCGGAGGTCTTATAGGCGATATAGATATCGTTGCAGTCGTGGTGTCCGGCGTTAGTGCTGCAGGTCGCGCTGTAGGTTCTGGCTTCCTGAGTGATATTGAGCCATTCCGTGCCGTTGAAAATGACCGTTTCCTTATCGGCGTTATAGTATGCGCACATTCCCGTGAGGGGCTCAAGGTTCGGATCCGTTGTCGCACAAAGCAGCAGGAACCTTCCTGTCGTTACCTTGCCGTGGTTGATATTGCTGATCCGGATATCCTGCCTGTTATAGCTATCCTCCGAGAACCACTGATCGCCTATATAATCGAAGGAAGCTCCTATATCGACGCCCCTGAGCTTTATGCTGTGATACCCCCTGTTATAAGAATCCTTCCAATTCTCATAACGATCGTACTGCCAGCTCTTGTGGTCCTTATCGTCGCAGTAGAAGAACAGGCCGGTGATGGGCTTGTGGCCGCTCGCTTTTATCTGGCTGAAGGTCTCGACCCTGTATGCCATATACAGATAGCCGGATCCGCCGCAGCCCTTGTTAAGGTCGTGATAATCGCTGATCCAGACCCCCTTCCTGTCGGCGGCAAGGCACCTGGCCTGAAGGTTGGATCTGGCGCCGTTCTCGTCCTTTGCCCAGCCGAACACGATATCCGTAACGTACCTTTCGCAGTCGAAATTGAGATAGCGGGAATGGCTGTCATAATAGGCCTTGAGCTCATCGCGGCGGCTGCCCGCATCGAGCAGATCCCAGACGGGGTACAGCGCGTTCGATTCCTTGGACGGGCCTATGAACACCCAGTTTTTGGAGGCGGCCATTTCGGCGCACCACTTGCCCGCCGCGGTGGCGGTGCCCTCGAGATTGGTGACCTGCGCGGCCGCGGCGCCGATGAAGTTCGCCTTGAAATACAGACCGTTCGATTCATTGTAGGTGTTCTTGGTGTAATCGGTCTTTACTTCGACGCCTACGGAGTTTTCGGGCGGCTTCTCCTTATCCTTGGGCTTTTCGCCGCCTCCGGCGCCGGGCATCTGTATAATGGGGGCAACTATGATGTTGTCTATTCCGATCGCGGTGGGATCCGTTGACCCGCCGTGGCTCCCTCCTCCCTGCGGCGCGGTCACGTTGGCGTTGGCCTGCGCCGCGTTATCCTCCGCTTTGTTCCAGCCTATACTCATTGAAAGGGAGGCGCTTATGGACGTTGTCGTGTCCTGCGTCTTCTTTTCGCTGACGGCGTTTATATCGCAGACGCCTCCGTAATACGCCTTCAGTATCACATGAGTGCCGTAGGTCTTGAACAGCGTATCCGGCTTGACGGAAGGATCGTTAAGGTCCTTCCAGAAATCATCCCTCAGCCTGCTCTTCCACTTTCTGTAATCCCAAATGCTGTCCGCAATGGCGTTGTAATGCGCCCAAAGTTTGGAATACGCCCTCTCTGCCGAGGAGTTCGTGGACTTTTCATAGGTGCTGCTGACAGTGCTCTTGAACAGCCCGACGCCCACCGTGACCGAAGCCGAAACCGAAAGCTTCTCCGCCACCTTTTCGAGGCTCTTTTCGGTGGTATGATCGACGTTCCACTTGCCCACGGGGCTTACATTGGTGGGCTCCGCTATCCCCGTGAAATTGACGAGCCGCTTATCCATTACCTGATCGTAGGAATACCAGTCGCCAATGGTATCGTCCAGAAGGTTAATGCCGTGACCGACGGCGCTGTCGATCATTATCGTCAGATCCTTCCTCACAAGGCGGCGGGGCTTGTAATTATCCGGCCCGCAGTTGTGATTCTCCGCGGCGGGGTGGGGCTTCGTTTCGTCTATTTCAATGTACTCGAATTCGAAAACTCCGTTATCGGTCCTGAACGGGAGCTGCTTGAAAGCGCCCGCGGCCATGCTGCCGAACCTCTGCACATCAAGCGTGAGCACGGCGGGGTCCTTCGTAACCTTCTGAACGTCGAACATCAGCTTGATAAGATCGCCTTCCGCCTTGAAGGATTTACCGGCGGGGGCCGCGACCTTAACGACTATGGTATCCTCCTTGGATTCCACAGCAGCGGAAACGGTAAGATCGGTATAGCGCGTCAGCGCCGCTCCCTTGATAAACTGCTTGAAGGAAAGGCGTTTGGGATCGAATTTGACCGTGGCGTTCAGTTCCTGCGCGAATTCCCCTCCGGTGCAGGATAATACGGAGGTGACGATATTGGCCTTTTTGACCTTGCTCTGCGAGGAAAGCTCGAACGCAGTTACCGTTTGGGGCTTTTCGGATTCAGACGAGGGCCTCGCGGTTTCGGCGGGAGCGGACGGACGGGAGTTGACGGAATTTCCCGACGGGCGTGAGTTCTGTGCGGGCTTTTCCTCGGGCTCGATCGGAGGTCTTGAGGGGACGACCGGTCTTGAGGGACGCGATGGGCGGCCGGGACGACCGACGCCGTCCACGGGATGTACCGGCCTTTCCTCGGGCTTTACGGGCTCCGGCTCCGCGGGAGTCACGGGCGCGGGCTCCGCGGGAGTTACCGGCGCGGGCTCCGCGGGAGTCACCGGCGCGGGCTCCGCGGGCTTCTCGGGCTCGGGCGCGGGCGCGGCGCCCTCGACGGGGATCAGCACGCCCTCGGAAACGGAGTGCTCGATATTCGCCCCGTTGGGAGCGCGGAATTCGCGGATCTCGGGAGTTACGAAGGCAGCCTCATAGAAATTCTTTGCGACCTCGAATTCAAACTTTGCGAGCGCGCCCCTGCCCGTGATGGGCTCGGTGCCCGCCATGGCGATGAGCCTTATCGTGCCGGGCGTGCTCTTGTAACTCAATGAAACGGTCGCGTCGTCAAAGCTTTCGAGGACTTTGCCTACGGAGACCCCCTTCAGGGTCAGTACGTTGGGATCGTATTTGATCGCCGCGTTAAGGCCATTCGCCTTATAATCGCCGGCGACGGTCAAAACCATGTTAACGGAGGCGCCGCCCTCTATCTCGGTGAGCTTGCTGAGCGCAATGATGACGGGCTCGGTCTCGGGAGCGGCGGGCGCGGGCTCTTTGGGAGCGGCGGGCGCGGGCTCTTTGGGAGCGGCGGGTGCGGGCTCCGCGGGAGCGGCGGGCG
>JAFPXD010000045.1 GCA_017394835.1 Clostridia bacterium | reverse complement strand
GACAAATGGCGCTGCAATCCATCTGACCGAGAAAGCCGTACCCGTGATCGTGATTGGTGTTCCGGTTCGCTATGCTCATACGCATTATGGAATTTCGGCCTATGCGGATTTTGACAACGCAGTAAAGCTAGCGTGCGAGATCCTCAAAAGGCTTGATGAAAAGCTGATTATGAGCTTTTAATAAAAGATTATCGTAGTGCTGCTAGACAGAAACTGCACCGTTTAAGAGTCCAAATTAGTCGTGACAATATGCGGGGCACCCTATAGATAAAATAAAAGCAGCTTGCAGATTTTGGATTTGCAAGCTGCTTTTTCTGCAAGGTTAGGGCGGGCTTCGGTTGGCACAGAATCTACAGAAATGAAATCGGGGCATTAATATTGCGTGTGTTTGTCTAAAAGTGAAATTGGGGGCTTCTGTCTTTGAAAAGCTCTTGACCGTATTTCAACAACTGATATATGCAACAAAGCCCGCAAAATCGCGGGCTTTGTCAGTAATCTGAGCCCGTCATAGACGGGCTGTTCTTTTTGTCATGCAGGTTTTGATTCAGAACCCCGAGAATTTGCATTAAGCAAATTCTCTCAAAGATTCGCCCACGCAAGCCGGGATACGATTTTTAAACTGCGAATCGAGGCGGACGCGTCTGCGGCCGCCGAGGGGATCCCCTATGCTCCCTCTCGCTCCCGCGGAGAATCCCCTATGTTTCCCTCACGCCGCCGATATTGCATCCTCTTACACACAAAACCTTTCCCGCCACCTTCCGGGGCGGCGATCTTCGCTTTGGCGGAGTTGAAAACCCTCCTCGTATATGGTAAACTTATCCTGATAAACCCCGGTTTTGTGGAGGCCAGCTGATGAGGATAGAGTTTGACGGTGTCGTTCTTCGCGATATGCTCGAGTCCGATATCGAGGACTACGTGCGTTGGTTCACGGCGGAACGGGAATGGGAAAACTGGGACGCTCCATGGGAAAAAGAGGATACTTCCGAAGAGACCGAGCGCAAAAGCTGGACGGAATACTACGAAGCCGTGAAGGAGCTTCCCGATGACGCTCTTCGCAAAAAGTTCGAGATCGAATGGAACGGCAGGCACATCGGCTGGGTCAGCTCCTACCGCATCGACGAAAACTTCGAATGGGTCGGGGATCCCGGGGACGGTCAGACCGTTTACCGCGCCGTCGGCATCGATATCTGCGAGCCGGATCTTTTCGGGAAGGGAATCGGAACAAAGGCCCTCCGCGCCTTTATGAACTATTATTTTGAGAACGGTGCGAATGAGCTTTATACACAAACCTGGTCTGGCAATTACCGCATGATCCGCTGCGCAGAAAAGCTCGGTTTTGCGGAATGCGGCAGAAGCGCGGGCGAAAGAGAGGTCCGCGGGAAGCTCTATGACGGGCTGACCTTCAAGGCGGCGAAATGATCGCGCACGAACGCCTTCCCGCCCGGAGGGGCGGAGAAGCGCACAAACAAGAAGATATGAACCGGTGAGTACAGAAAATTCCCGTTTTCCGGGCCGCGATGCGCGGCTCTTTTTTTTACGCGCAGCCGTCAGTTCCATCCCCCTCCCCTAACCCCTTTATCCCCTTTTACAAGCGCGGTTTCGTTGTTGCCTTTCCCGGTTCGGTTTGGTATAATCATAGCGATCAAACAACAGGAGGAAATATTATGATATTGTTGGTTGTGGATATGCAGAAAGCCATTGTGGACGAGGAGCTGTACGCGTTTGATACCCTTATGGAAAGCACCGTTCGGCTCGTCGCCGCGGCGAGAAAAAACGGAGTCGAGGTCATATTCGTTCAGCATGACGCGGGCCCCGGCAGCGGGCTGACCACCGGCGACGAGGGGTTTGAGATAATCGACGCACTGCGGCCCGAAGCGGGGGAAAAGGTATTCGTCAAGCACATCAACACCTGCTTTGGCAACAAGGAGCTCAAGGCGTACCTGAAGCAGCAGGAGGATAAGCGCCTGATGATAATCGGCCTGCAGACGAATTACTGCATCGACGCCACCGTCAAGTCCGCTTTTGAGAGGGGCTTTGAGGTGATCATTCCCGAGGGCAGCAATTCCACCTTCGATAACGATTACATGACCGGGGAGACCGCCGTCAGGTATTACAACGAAGACGTCTGGGAAGAGCTCGTCGATTCCGTTACGCTCGACGAAGCCATTGCGATGATGGAGAATTGACGCTCCTCGCCGTTTACCCATACCCGGGCGTACTTTTACGCCCTTTTTCACGTCAAAAGGACGCGGACTGTGAGGTGCTTTATGAGCGAAATAACCATAAGGATACTCGGGAGCGAGAGCGAGGCGGAGCTTATCGGATTCAACAAGCTCTGTTTCCCCACGGATTTCTGGAAGGAAGAGGATTGGAGCGAGCTCCTCTCCGATCCGCGCGCGGTCTATTACGCGGCGCTTGACGGTGAAGAGCTCGTCGGCAACGTTTTCATTTACAACTGGCAGGGCGAACACGACTACGTCAAGATAATGAATCTTTCGGTGCGCGCGGATCATCGCGGCTCGGGGCTCGCGCACAGGCTGCTCCATCACGTGACGGCGGAGATGAAAAAGCTCGGTATGAAGCGTTTCTGCGGCGAGACCAGGGCATTAAACCTCGCCATGCAGAAGGTCTTTGAGGACTGCGGCTACCGCCTGAATAAGATCGAAGAGGGCTATTATGAAAACCCGCCCGAGAGCGCGTATAAATACGTGCTGGAGCTCCCGTGAGCGCGGCCCGGCAGGGCGCTTTATGAACGAATCGGACTTTACGGAGAAAAACGGAAAGGAGTTTTATTATGGAACCGAGTTTTGAGGAAAAGCTGGGCGCCTTGATCGGGTTGTGCGAGGAGGGCGATCCGGAGATGTGCGCATTTCTGGGCAAGGAGTTCTATTTCGGATGGAATATCGAGCAGGATCTCGACAGGGCGTTCCGGTACCTGACCACGGCTGCGGACAGCGGCGACGCGATCTCGCAGTTCCTCGTGGGGTTCATGCACTGGTCCGGCCGGGGCACGGAGCCCGATGAGGACAAGGCGTTCGAGCGGTTCCTTGCGGCTTCGGAGCAGGGCGTGCCCGAGGCGATGTACAACGTCGCGAAGATACTGCTCAATAAGGATCCCGAGGGCAATCTGGAGGAGGCGAGGGCTTGGCTCATCCGCTCCTCGAACGCGGGCTATTCCACGGCAGACGACATGCTCTCCGATTTAGAGGACGAGTAAAGCTTTTATCGGAGATATCCATGATCGGCGCAACGCTTCTCGGCACTTCCGCGCTCCTGCCGCTCCCGGAGCGCGCTTTGACCGCGGCACTCCTTACATTGAACGGGCGCTCGATTCTCTTCGACTGCGGCGAGGGGACCCGATCCGCGGCGCGGCGGGCGGGAGTGAGCCTTATGAAGACAGACCTCATCGCGCTCACGCATTACCATGGGGATCATATCTTCGGCCTGCCCGGGCTGCTCCAGATGTGCACTCTGCTTTCGCTGCCGATCCTGAGGCTTTACAATGGCGAAAGAGGGCGCCTGAAGGGCATGAAATGGTTCTTCTATATCTATTATCCGGCGCATCTTTTCATCATCGGAATAATAAGGATCGCGCTCGGCGGCGGGAGCATCTTCCCGTAATGTGCCGCGTATTTCCCGCTCCGCAACCGCCGGTTTCTTAAAAAGCGACCGATTCTTTCGGCGCCGGAACCTATTTTTGCTTGTGCGGCGGGAAAAAGCCGTGTATAATCAGTGTGTCGGCAGCCGATAAGGAGGGCCGCGAAAAAGCGAATATTTTAATAAAGGAGATATAGCATGATAAAAGACCTTGTTACCGACAAGAAGCACCTGTTCGCGGATAACGCGAACACCGAGCTCAGAGCGCAGCTGAACCGTTCGCGCACAGTCGTCCTTGTCAACGGCGATCTCGTGAACAACGTGCGTTCGGAGAACTTCGGCGTTTCCGCCCGCGTTTACGAGAACGGCGTTTACGGCTTCTCTTCCACCGCCGAGTACACGGACGAAACAGTCCGCGAGGTGCTCAAGGCCGCATCCGACAACGCCGCCTTCATGGCAAAGCACGCGGGGCGCGGCAAGGGGACTCACCCGCAGATGCCCGACACGGCGCGCTTCACCGCGCACGACATAAGGGATCTCGAGCAGAGGGCTTACATCGATTTCGCGAAGGCGGCGGACGCCTATATCGCTGAAAAGCACCCCGATCTGTTGAGCCGCACGGTGGTCGCCATGGCGGATTCTTCCGAAAAGCTCATCGCCGTTTCGAACGGCGCGGACGTCCACTGGCTGCAGCCAAGGAGCTTCCTTTACGTCGTGCTGACCGCGGCGACTCCCGCCGGTCAGCCCGTGGAGCTCTACGACGTGATAGGCGGCTACGGCCCCTTCGATTCAAACTTCACCGAGGTCTCCGCGCTTCATGAAAGGATCGACAGGCTCTATGACAAGCTCCGCCAGAAGGCGAACGGCGTATATCCCGATGCGGGCGAAAAGACCGTCATATTCAGCGGCAAGCTCGCAGGCATGCTCGCGCACGAGGCGGTCGGCCACACCGTGGAGGCGGATCTCGTGATAGGCGGCTCCGTGGCGGGCCCCAACCTCAACAAGCGCGTCGGCTCCGAGCTAGTGAACCTTGTGGACTTCGCGCACACCGCCTTCGGCAAGCCCGTTCCCCTGCCCGTCTATGCGGACGACGAGGGCACAGAGGCGACCGACGCCGTGCTCATAAAGGACGGCATACTCGTGGGCTATATGAACAACCGCGAGACCGCGGAGCGCTTCAACATGACTCCGACGGGCAACGCGAGGGCCTACCTATTCTCCGACGAGCCCCTCATCCGCATGAGGAACACCGCGGTGCTGCCCGGCTCCTCCAAGCTCGAGGATATGATCGCCTCCGTGGAGGACGGCTATTATCTCATCGACACCAACAACGGTCAGGCGGACACCACGGGCGAGTTCATGTACGGCGTGACCTTCGGTTACGAGATCAAGAAAGGCAAGCTCGGAAGGGCGATACTCGACACCACCATATCGGGCGTGGCATTCGATATGCTCAAGACGGTCGATATGATCTCCGACAGCATGACCTGGGTATCCTCCGGCATGTGCGGAAAGAAGCAGCCCATGACGGTAAGCATGGGCGGCCCGGAGATCAAGTGCAAGGTCAACATCGGCGGACGATAAGGAGGAAATATTATGCTCGAAGCATTGAAAAACACCGCGAAAAACGCAGTCGGCGCTCTCTTGACGGAAGGCGCGGACAAGGCGTCCGTAAGCGTATACCATACCGTGACTCATGAATTCAACGTGGACGGCGGTGAATTCAGCCTTTTCCGCACGCTCTTCGATAAGAAGCTCGTGATGGAATGCTTGAAGGACGGCCGCAAGGGCACCGTCTCCCAGAACCGCTACGACGACGAGACCATCGCTTCCGAGGCGAAGAGCTGCCTGGGTTCCGCGGCTTCCGCCATGCAGGACGATTGCTGGGATTTCGCCCCCGTGACCGAAAACGAGGATTTCGTGCAGGGCGAGTTGAAGCCCGATACCGAAAGGCTCTTCCTCCGCTGCAGGGAGCTCCTTGCCGATATAAGCGCCCGCTACCCGAAGATTCTGCTCGAGCAGGCGATATTCCAGCACAAGGAGACTACCTCTGCGCGCGCCAATTCGAACGGCGTGCTCTTCTCCGAGCACAAGGGCTGCTATGAGATAATGCTCATGTTCAGCGGGCACGAGGGCGAAAAGGCCTCCTCCTTCTTCGTGAGCATGGCCTCCACCCCATCCCTCGACAAGCCCTTTATTGAGCTCGGCTCCTTCGCGGATGATCTTAAAAACGTCGAAAAGCAGATCGAAAGCGAGAGCGTGGAGGGCAAGTTCGAGGGCACCATGGTGCTCATGCCCGGCTGCGTGCGCGATCTTATAGGCACGCTCCTGATGAGCTTTGCCTCCGATCAGGGTCTGCTCTCCGGCACGAGCCCCTGGAAGGACAGCTTAGGCGAGCAGGTGGCGGACGAGCGCGTGACGATAAGCTTAGCCCCTCTCGACGAACGCATTGTCTGCGGCAAGCGCGTAACGGGCGAGGATTTCCGCGCAGAAAACTTCGATATAATCAAGGAAGGCAGGCTGAACGCCTTCGCGCTCTCCCTCTACTGCGCCAATAAGCTGGGCTTAGAGCGTGGCCTGAACGACAGCGACAGTATGATAATCGCTCCCGGCGACAAGAGCCTTGAGGAGATCATAGCCTCCATCGACCGCGGCATTATAGTCGGCCGCTTCTCCGGCGGAGCGCCCTCTTCGAACGGCGATTTCTCCGGCGTGGCGAAGAACAGCTTCTTAATCGAAAACGGCAGGCTCGGGCCCGCGCTTTCCGAAACCATGATCGCGGGCAATATGGCCGCCATGCTCAAGAACCTCCGCGCCATATCGAAGGAGCAGGTCGCGGACGGCTCCATGGTGCTGCCCTATATGGCGTTCGACGGCATAACCGTCTCCGGCAAATAAGGAAAAGCCCCTTATTAAGCTTTCGCCGCTCCCCCGCGCTTTATCGGGGGGAGCGGTTTTATTCGCCCGCGCAAAGTTGAAAAAGCGCCGCGGATGTGGTAAACTTATTTGAATAATCCGTAATAACAGAGTAGAGGCATTTTTCGAGGGATAGTTTATGATAGAGATACCCTTTTGGTTTGCGGAAGCGCTTTTTGCTCTCGTGTGGCTCGCCGTAAGGATCGTAATCCGAATAAGGCGCGGGCATATCGACTGGAAGCGAGAGGCCGTGCTGCTTCTTTGGTTCGTGGATCTTGCGGTAATGATCCGCTTCACGTTCTTCCCCATGGCGCGGGTTTCGGGCAGGGTGCAGCCGCTCAGGTTCGAAGCCGCGGCCGCCTATCCCTTCAAGGTCAACCTTGTCCCGTTCGTGAATCTCTTCGTTTATGAAAGCCGCAGGGAGCTTTTGCTCAACGTGATGGGCAACACGGCGATGTTCATACCGAGCGGCATCGTGCTGCCGATAGTTTTCAAAAAACTCGATTCATTCCGGAAGGTCCTGCTCGCGGGCGCGGCGCTCTCGCTCATCATAGAGCTTTAAGCAGCTCCCGTTCTTCGAAAGGACCTCGGACGTGGACGATCTCATTCTAAACACGCTCGGAGTCGCGATAGGTTACGCGATATACGCGCTCGTGCGGAAGCTCAGAAGGAACGGAGCCCGGCGAAATGACGGTCAAAGAATTAAGCGATAAAGACGAAAAACGGCGCATTGCGCGGCTCGTTCTGGAGGCGCTTCCCGATTGGTTCGGCATCCCCGAATCACGGGAGGGCTATATCCGCGAGAGCGCGGAGCTTTTCTTTGCCGCGGCTTATGACGGAGAGAGCCCGATAGGCTTCGCGTGCCTTAAGGAGACGGGAAAGCACACCGCGGAGCTTGCCGTGATGGGCGTTTTGAGGGAATACCACCGCATGGGCGCGGGGGCCGCGCTCTTTAACGCCGTGAAGGACGCCGCAGTCCGCTTCGGGTACTCCTTTTTGCAGGTGAAGACGGTCAGGATGGGCAAGTACGCGGATTACGACTCCACCAACCGCTTCTATCTCGCGCTCGGCTTTAAGGAGTTCGAGGTGTTCCCGACGCTCTGGGACGAGAACAACCCCTGCCAGATATACGTTATGGCGCTGAAATAATTACCGTATTAAGGAGAAGAACATAATTGAACTCAAGCCGATAACCCAATTTTCTTGATGCCTTCGATTTGAAGCTTGCTCCGGGGCAGGAGGAATTCGTTTCCCACCCGATAAGGAGCCTTGCGCAGGCATACGTTTACAGAAATCAGTGCACGCCCTTCGGCGTCTATGCGGAGGGCAAGGGTATGATCCCGATCATCCCCGTTCACTCCCAGGCGCGCGGCAGAGTATTCCTGCCCTTTGCGGATGACGATCCCAAGACCGCGGAGATAATGTCGAAGATCATCCTGCTTTCCGAGGATACGAAGATCAGGGATCCGGAGATATTAGATCTTATTCTCTAATGTAAGCAGCGTACAGATTAATAGGCTTGGATGAGAATTAACATATCATGCTGTCCCACCAGAAAAGGATTGCTGTTTTAACAAGATAGCAATCCTTTTTTCACAGCATCAAAAGCGATTACCTTTCGTATTTGAACTGCTTTTCTTTTTCAAATAAAAAAATGCCAAGAAAACTTTGCAAAAACTATTGACAAGTAAACTTGTCAATGCTATAATGCCATTGTGCAAAGAAAACTTTGCAAATAAAAAGGAGGCAGTTTTCATGAAAAAAGAAGAAATACTTGCAAAAGCCCAGAGAGATGGAAAAGAAAAGGATCTCCCTGAACAGGAGGCAAGAAAAAACGGGGCGTGGTTGGCTTATATAATCGGCGTCATTCTGTTAATTCTTGTAGATACCGTAAACGGATTCGTACTTCACTATGTAAACAGAGGAGCTGATTTTGCTCTGTTTTCAATGCCGTTCGTCATTTTCACGGTTAAATACCTCAGGCTTCGGCGACGCCATGAACTGGTCGCTGCGATCATCTGGGGTGTACTTGCGTTATCGATGCTGGTCATTTGGATTCTTCAGTTGAGCGGGGCAATCTGATATGGAAGACGAACTGATTCTACGTAACAATCTCGCGGAAGTCAGGAAAGAGAAAGGACTGTCACAGTCGGAATTGGCAAAGATGGTAGGCGTTTCCAGAAATACCATCAGTTCCATCGAAACCGGGCAGTTCAACCCTACCGCCAAGTTGGCGCTGATTCTCTGCATCGCTCTGGATAAGAAGTTTGAAGAGCTGTTCTACTTCTGAAATTGGAATGCCCGGTGAATCTCGTCAAAAGACACTTCTTTACTACTATTGAGAAGCAAAAGAAAATCCGCAGCGTTACGAAATGTAACGATGCGGGTTTTCTTGTTGAAACAGCAATCTTTAGCCACGAAGAGGACAGGACGTCATGGACCATCACAAAAACGATACAAAGGGTGCATCCGCATAAGGAGACACAGGTTTTCAGTCAAGAAAACCAAGCTCGCTAAAAGAGAAACCGAGGATGGTCGATCCATCCTCGGTCTTTTATTCTCTTTCGGCTGAAAACCGCGAAGCGCCTCAAAAGAGGAGATTTTTGTGCCGAACAAGGAGAAAAGCACAGGAAGACTTGGAAAGTCTTTCGAGCATTTTCGACGCAGTGCGGCGCAAAAAGATACCTTTTAAGGCTATGTATCCTTATGCGGATGTGCCCAAAGCGTGCTTTTTTCAACGACGTGCCCCGCGGCAGCGGCAAATATCACCAAAGTCTTCGTTCCGCACGATTGAATCCGAGGCACGGGTATGGTAAACTTGTTTCGTAAAATCGGGTTTTCGAGGTGGAACATGGATTACAGAACGGATGACAAACAACTGGACGCGTCGGTTTTTCTGTCCTTTGTCGATCAGATCTGGCCGGGCAGCTATGACGAGGAACGCACGCGGGACGCCTTATCCAAAACGCTGAACATAACCGCTTATGACGGCGCAAAGCTGGTGGGTTGCCTGCGCATTCTTTCGGACGGTTATTTTTTCGGAACGATCACGGAATTGCTCGTCCTTCCGGAATACCGGAACAAAGGCGTTGGAAGCCGTCTTATCCAGTTGGCAAAGGCCAGTACTCCGACTATGCTGTATTTCGGTTCGCAGCCGGGAGCGGAAGGCTTTTATGAAAAGAACGGCTGCAGTAAGGGCATGCGATCCTATACGATAGAAAAAAAGCGGGGATAGATCCCGTTTGCCGGGCCGCTCGCGGGCGGCATTTTTCTTTCCCCTTATTGAAAAAACACGGCGCATATGATAAACTGACAAGTGATCGGCACAGCGCGCTTTCGGGAGCCCGGGCGCAAAACTCAAAGCCAAAAGGAGCGAACGATGGAAAAGTTCAGGGACATTCCTTACAAGAGGCCGGATATTAAAAAGGTCAAGCGGGAGCTTATCGAAAACATGAAGCGCTTTAAGGCGGCTTCGAGCTTTGAGGAGGCGGACGCCGCTTTCCTCGGGTTCCAGCGCGTACTGGAGAACATGACCACGCAGGGCACCATCGCCAGCATACGCAACACCATGAACGTGAAGGACGAGTTCTACGACGCGGAGATGAAGTTCTTCAACCGCGAATCGCAGAAGCTCATGATGTTGCTCAAAAAGGTGATGAAGGCGGTGCTTTCAAGCCCGTTCCGCAAGCAGTTTGAAGAAAAATACGGCAGCCACATGTTCAAGAGCCTGGAGAGCGAGCAGAAGCTCATAAAGCCCTCCGTGATACTGCCTTCCATTAAGGAGAGCATGCTTACGACGGAGTATTCCAAGACCGCCGCGAGCTGCTCCGTTGAGTTTATGGGCGAAAAGTGCAATTTCTATGGCCTGCTGAAACACATGCAGTCCGCCGACAGGAGCGAGCGCAAAGCGGCGTTCGACGCCTGGGCGAAGCTCTACGAGGGCGTTTCCGGCAAGCTCGAGGAGGAATACGGCAAGCTCGTCAAGCTCCGCTGCACGATCGCGAAGCGCCTCGGCTTCAAGAGCTATATCGACTACGTTTACGTTGCGCGCGAAAGATTCGATTACGGTGCGAAGCAGGTCGCCGCGTTCCGCGAATCGGTGCTCAAATACATCACTCCGCTCTGCGATAAGCTCTTCCGCGAGCAGGCGGAGAGGCTCGGCCTCGAAAGGCTCGAATGGTATGACGAGGATCTCGTATTCCCCGACGGCAACGCAACGCCCATCGGCACTCCGGAGGAGCTTACCGAGAAGGCGCGCCTTATGTATGAGGAGATGTCTCCCGAAACGGGCGAGTTCTTCAACTTCATGACCGAGCATGAGCTTTTCGACTTTGTGACGAGGGAAAACAAGCATCTGGGCGGCTACATGACGATGCTGCCCGATTACAAGGCGCCCTTCATATTCTCCAATTTCAACGGCACTTCCGCCGATATAGACGTGCTGACTCACGAGGCGGGGCACGCGTTCCAGGGCTACTATGCTTCGCGCAGGCTGCCGATCATGCAGATCACGGGCTCCACGAGCGAGATCAACGAGATACATTCGATGTCCATGGAGCTCTTCGCCTACCCCTATATGGAGCGCTTCTTCGGCGACAAGACGGATAAGTACCGCTACGCGCATTTCACCGATGCGATAAAGGACATCCCCTACCTCGTCTGCGTGGATGAATTCCAGCACAGGGTATTCGAAAATCCCGGCTCCGGCCCCGCCGAATGGCGCGGCTTCTGGCGCGAGATAGAGAAAAAATACATGCCCTGGCGCAATTACGACGGCAACGAGTTCCTTGAGAGCGGCGGCTTCTGGATGCAGAAACAGCACATATTCCTCTACCCGTTCTACTATATCGACTACGCCATGGCCGGGCTCGGCGCGTTCTCGCTCTACCGCAAGCAGCTCGAGGGCGGCGACGCCTGGGGGAGCTACCTGAAGCTCTGCGGAATGGGCGGCATGTACGGCTATTTCGAGACTCTTGAACGCGCGGGCATCCCCAAGCCCCTCGATCCCGAAACGGTGAAGGAGCTTGCCGCTTTCGCCGAAGCTCAGGCGGAAGCGCTCAAGAAAAAGCTCGGGTAAGCCCAAGGCGTCAAAACAAAGGCCCCTCTGCCGGGGCTCATAGGGATCGGATATGAATGCCGCTTTCGATTCGGGATCGGCATTTCAGGCCGCGATTGAAAACCGGCGCGGGATATGATAAAATGGCTGAAACAAAGGTTTTTCGGAGGCGTTATGGAGGATCTGACCGTAAGGGAGCTTCTGCCCGCGGATGCGGAGGCGGTGATCGCCCACACGAAGCTTGTCGGAGGCGAATCGGATAACCTCACCTTCGGCGCGGAGGGCTTCCCCGTGAGCGCGGAGGGCGAGCGGCGCTTTTTGGCCGCCATGCACGACGACCCCAAGTCCGTGATGCTGGGAGTGTTCCGCGCGGGCGCGCTCATAGCGACGGGCAGCCTGAACTCCTTGCCGAGGCGCATGGCGCACAGGGCGGAGCTCGGGATAACCGTGTTAAAGCGCGAATGGAACAGGGGCGTGGGGAGCCTGCTCATGGCAAGCCTCATCGAATACGCG
Source organism: Clostridia bacterium (assembly GCA_017394835.1). Taxonomy (GTDB): domain Bacteria; phylum Bacillota; class Clostridia; order Christensenellales; family CAG-138; genus UBA3857. Next base: position 16,503 of record JAFPXD010000045.1, on the reverse strand, counting down.
AAGTCCGCGGGGATCGAAATAATAAACCTCGAGGTGAGGAGCGACAACGCGGGCGCGATACATCTTTATGAAAAATTCGGCTTCCGCCGCATAGGCGTCTCCCCCGCCTTCTTCAAAATAGGCGATGAATACTATGATTTCGTGCTCATGTATCTCGATCTGAGGCGAGCCGTTCGAGCTTACAGCCGCGGCTTCGGATTTGTCCCGAGCAGGGAGATGAAGGTCGAGCTGCTTCCCGGGCAGGAGGAGGAGCTCTGCTCCAAGGAGACCATCAAAGAGATATTCGCAAAGGACGAGAAGGGCGAATGCACGGCGTTCGATATCTATGAAGGGGACGAGCTCGTGGGCTTCATCATGTTCTGCGAATATCCCGAGGGGAGCTGGTTCCTCTGGAATTACGCCATCGACGCGAGGTTCCAGAACAGGGGGATAGGCACGCGGGCGCTCAGCGCGGCGCTCGAATACATGAAAGCGCATTACCCCGTAAAGGAATTCACCACCACCTACTGCTGGGGGAACGATCACGCAAAGCACGTCTATGAAAAGGTCGGCTTTACAGAAACCGACGTGGTAGAGGAAGAGGACTACAAGGAAGTCAATATGGTTTTGAAGGCCGGCGGGGAACAAGCCCCCGGCAAGGCATAAAACATCAATCAAATAAAGGAGAAAACAAAATGAAACAAACCGTACTGCGCAACTACGCGAAACTCATCGCCCGAATGGGCGTCAACATCCGCAAGGGGCAGGACGTCATCATCTACTGCCAGCTCGATCAGCCGAGGTTCATCGAACTGCTCGTTGACGAGTGCTACAAGGCCGGCGCAAGAAAGGTCTGGGTAGAGTTCTATCATCAGCCCCTTTACAAGCTGGATGTGCGTCACATGTCCGTCACCAACCTCGCGAAGGTCGAGGAATGGGAAAAGGCGAGGCTCCAGCACTATGTTGACATTCTGCCCTGCACCATCAGCCTCATCTCCTCCGATCCTGACGGCCTCAAGGGCATAAATCAGGGCAAGGTCGCAAAGGCCGATCAGAAGAGCTGGCCGATAGTCAAGCCCTATTACGATCAGATGGAGAACAAGCAGCAGTGGTGCATCGCCGCCGTTCCCGGCGCCGCGTGGGCAAAGAAGGTCTTCCCCGGCCTGCCCAAAGGCCGCGCCATCGAAAAGCTTTGGGAAGCGATACTCTTCACCTCCCGCGCGGACGGCCCCGATCCCATCGCCGCATGGGAAGAGCACAACAAGGATCTGCACGATCGCTGCGAGTACCTGAACGGCCTCGGCATAAAGGAGCTTCGCTATAAGGGCGACAACGGCACCGATCTGACCGTAGGCATGATCCCCGAGGGCACCTTCATGGGCGCATCCGAGACCAGCCTTCAGGGCATCGACTTCAATGCGAACATCCCCAGCGAGGAGTGCTTCACCTCCCCGATGAAGGGCAAAGCCGAGGGCATAGTTTACGCCACAAAGCCCCTCTCCTACAACGGCGAGCTCATTGAGGATTTCTGGGTGCGCTTTGAGGGCGGCAAGGCCGTCGAGGTGCATGCCGAAAAGAACCAGGCGCTGCTCGAGCAGATGATCGCAATGGACGAGGGCGCAGCATACCTCGGCGAATGCGCGCTCGTGCCCGTCAACTCCCCCATCTCCGAATCGGGCGTCACCTTCTACGATACACTGTTCGACGAGAACGCCTCCTGCCATCTGGCGCTCGGCATGGGCTTCACGAACACCATCCGCGGCTACGAGAACAAGACGCTCGAGGAATGCCGCGAAATGGGCGTTAACGATTCCATGGAGCACAACGACTTCATGATCGGCTACGAGGGGCTGGATATAGACGCCGTCACCCGCGAGGGGAAGGTCGTTCCCATATTCCGCCGCGGCAAGTGGGCGTTCTGATAAAGCGGGATCCGGCAAAGAGGCCGTCCCGGTAAGGGCCGTTTACTTAAAACGCAGGTTTTTTAGCCGCCAAAGAACAATAAAACCGAGGATGGATCGCCATCCTCGGTTTATCTTTATGCAAGCTTGGTTTTCACGGCTGAAAGCCTGTTTTTTTCCTTATGCGGATGCACCCTGTGCGCCTTTTTTATTCGCCGTTTGCGGGAAGAGGCTCGGCAGGCGCAGTCATTTCTTCTGCGGCGGGGCTCCCTTCCTGCTTGCCGAGCATCGAAACGTATTTCTCATAGGCGCGGTCATATTCCGCATTGAACGATGCGTCGCCGCCGCCGTGGAGCCTTTCGAAATAGAGATGCTCATGATCGGCAAGTTCGGGATGGACGCGGACGACCGTCGCCACGCCGACGTTGGAGCACACTCCGCCTATGCGCTGAAATTCCACCATGAGGTCGGTGAAGGAGGTATCGGCATAGGGATTGCATTCGCCGGTGCTCATGCGCTTCAAATGGTTTTTGCGGCACATGGTGATGATATCCCTTATGACCTGAACAAGGGGCTCGATACGCTCGGCGGCTTCGACGTCCCTCTTTGCAAAGGTCTGTTCCGTCTCATCCAATATGTTCGTTATCACGCCCTCGATAACATCGAGCTCCGATAACGCGGAGGCGGAAAACGGGGTGTTGTTTTTATGGAGCGTTTCCGCGTAAGCCGCGATATTCACCGCATGGTCGCCGAGGCGCTCGAATTCGGAGTTGATCTTATAATACTGGTTCAGTATGGCGACGTGGCCTTCGATCTGCAGATGGGGCAGGAATTCCACCATGTACTTGCTGAGGCAGTCCGTCATGCGATCGACCTCGTTTTCTTCGGCCAGTATCTCGCTGTGCAGGGCGTTATCATAGGTCTTGAGCAGCCTGAACGCCTTTTCGATATTCCCCCTTGCGGCGCCGAGCATGGCGAGCAGGGTCTTATAGCAGCTTTGCAGAGCGAGCGCGGGGGTGTTGAAGAACACGGGGTTCAGGGTATCGGTGACGGTTTTGTATTTGCTTTGCTTGGCGGGCTTTTCCTTTATTATGCGGCAGCTCAGCTTTTCATAGACGCCGAGCACGGGCAGGAGCGCCAGCGCGCAGCCCAGATTGAATACGGTGTTGGTATTTGCGATGACGCCCGAATTGACGGGGGAATCCCAAAGCTTATCGAGCAGGCCGAGCTTGTGCGCCGCGGTCACGCCTATGAGCACGAGCAGGGTCTTGCTGAGGTTGAAGAGTATGTTCACAAGGCCGACGCGCCTTGCTTCCGCCTTGGAGCCTATCGAAATGACTATGGCGGTGGTCACGCAGTCGCCCAGGTAAACGCCCATTATGACCGAATAGATCGATCTGAACATAAGCATTCCCGTTGACGAGAACGCCTGCAGAATGCCTATCGTGGCCGAGGAGCTTTGGAGCATGAACGCGACTCCCGCGCCCGTGGCATAGCCGACGAAGGGGTTCCTGCCGAGCCCCGCAAAGAGGTTGTCTATTATGCCGGATTCCGCAAGCGAATTGACTGCGCCCGTCATATTGAGGAGGCCCGAAAACAGTATCCCGAAGCCTATGGCGATGTTGCCTATCGAGCGCGAATTCTTGAAAAGGCCCGTCATTATAAGGATTATGCCCACCACGAGCGCGATCGGTGCGAGCGTGGAGGGCTGCAGGAAGCGGAGCCACGTAACGCCGGAGGAATCTATATCGAGCAGACGGATTATCTGACCCGTAACGGTCGTGCCGACGTTCGCTCCGACTATTATGCCGAGCGATTGGTGAAGCGTGAGTATCCCCGCGCCGACAAGACCCGCGGTAATGACTATCGTTGCCGTGGAGGACTGAATGAGCGCGGTAACGAGCAAGCCGAGCACGAACGCCTTCAAGGGATTGTTCGTGACCTTGCTCATCGCTTTTTTAAGCGTGCCCGATGAATTCTCTTTTAAGGAATCCCCCATGAGGCGCATTCCGTACAGGAACATAGCAAGTCCGCCCAAAAGAGAGATCACATTAAAAATATCCATAAATGCCCCTTCATACGATAAAGCCGGCGGATCACCGCCGGAAAAATCATATCATATCACGCCCTTTCCCGTCAAGGTTTTTGATCAATTCGTCACAAAAACGAACGGCTTGGGCACATCCGCATAAGGATACATAGCCTTAAAAGGCATCTTTTTGCGCCGCACTGCGTCGAAAATGCTCGAAAGACTTCCTCCCATGTCTTCTTGAAAAACTCTTCGAGTTTTCTCACGCTTTTCTCCTTGTCCGGCACAAAAATCTCCTCTTTTGAGGCGCTTCGCGGTTTTCAGCCGAAAGAGAACAAAAGGCCGAGGATGGTCGCTCCATCCTCGGTTTTTCTTTTACCGAGCTTGGTTTTCCGGGCTGAAAACCCATGTCTCCTTATGCGGATGCACCCTCCCGGCTTTTTCAATACACCTTCCCGCCCAGCGACGCATATTCGCGGAACAGCTCAAGACAGGCGGGGCGATCGAGCTCACGGAGCAGATCGGCGGCGTTCTGCCTTTTGACGAGCATGGCGTCCATGAGCCTGTCGCGGAAGCCTATTTCTGAATTATCCGCAATGGTGCAGCCGTAATTGATGCGGCTCACCCCGGCCCAGATGCAGGCGGCGAGGCACATCATGCAGGGCTCGCCCGTGGTATAGACCTCGCACCCCGAAAGATCGTAGGCGCCGAGGCGGGCTTCCGCATCGCGTATGGCGGCTATCTCCCCATGATGGGTGGAATCCCTGCAGGCGAGCACGCGGTTATGCCCGCGGCCGACCACCCGGCCTTCCTTCACTATCACACAGCCGAAGGGTCCGCCCTCGCCGTTATAGATGCCCGCGCGCGCTTCGTCTATCGCGAGCTGCATGAACTCGTTTTCGGCGCGGTAATCGGCCTCGGGAGGCGTAATAAAGGGTCTTGGTTCTTCCATGGCTTATATCAGAGATTGAGCAGAACGAGCGCGGTGATTATTATAACCATTCCCATGAGCTTGCGGGCGCTGAGCTTTTCCTTGAACAGGAGCAGCCCCGCAAGGGAAATGAGCACTATCGCGCCTACGTTGTAGATGGGGTAAACGACCACGGCGGGTATGCTTCCAAGCGAAAGCAACAGGAAGCGGGTGGCAAAGTAGTTGGGGACGCCTATCGCGGCGCCGAAGGCGATATCCTTCCACGAGACCTTCTGCCTCCTGATAAGGGTCACGCCCAGCGAAAGCAGGAACGCCGTGAAGAAATTGAAGAGCAGGAAATGATCCTTGAGCGCGGGGGAGCCCAGCTTATCGAATATGTTGGCCATGGATTCCGTGAGACCGCCCACGAAGAGCAGTATCAGCAGGAACGCGGAGGCCTTGCCCGAAGCGGCCTTCCCCTCCCCCTTCGGCTCCAGATAGATGAGCAGTATCGCGGCGACGGCGAGCACGAAGCCAATGATCTGCAGCGCGGTGGGCGATTCGCGGAAGAACACTATCGCGATCATCGCAGGGACGAGCACTCCGAGCTTCATGAAAACGGAGGTCAGCATAACGCCGGAGCGGGAGATATTGAGCTTCATCAGCGCAAGGCTGGTAAGATACAGGCAGCCGGAGCCCAGCCCCAGGAGCAGTGCGAAGGAAAGCCCCTCGCGCGGGGCGAAGAGCGCCTTATCCTCGACAAGCAGAAACGCGATGAGCGAGCAGACTATATAGTTCGCCATGAACATGGCGAAGCTGTTTTTCACGTGCTTTTCGCCGAGGCGCATTATTATCGCGACGGCGGAGCTTGCCAGCACTGCAAGAATGAGATAGACCATGGGGATCCTCCCGGATCATTTTTCCATCGAGTAGTAGATCGACTTGACGATACCGGCGGTATCGTACCAGACCTCGAAATGCTCCTCGTCATTGAGCCTGTATGTCATCTGCCCGTAGGTGCCGGTATGGGCCGCGGCGCCCGCAAGTGCGGTTTCGACCTGTTCGCGGGTCATGCCGGGGTAAACGCCGCGGACGCAGAGCTCGCTCGGGCCGTTCAGCGCGCAGTAAAGGGTATCCTTACTGCTGTTGGGATCCATGTAGAAGCCGAATATTATCGAGGGCGGATCGCCTGCGCGCTCATAGCGGGCGCTTATGCCGGGCGTGCCGCTGACACGGGTAACGCCGCGCAGGTTCGCCGCCAGCACCTCAAGCTGAGCCTCCGTCCTTTCGTTCAGGCCGCCTACGAACGCGAAGAATTCCGCCCTGCGGGTATAGGGATCGGGCGGCGCGGTCACATAAGAAGTCGGGACGGCGGTGGGCGCCGGAGTGGGGGTCGGCACGGGCGTGGGAGTGGGCGTGGGGGTCGGCACGGGCGTGGGAGTGGGAGTCGGCGTGGGAGTCGGCGTGGGAGAGGGAGTCGGAGTCGGTATGGGCTTATCCGCGGGATCGAGATAGACGAGCTGCAAAGCGCCGTGCTCGCTGCCGTCGTCTATTTCAGCAAGGAAGCGGAGCCTGCCGTCCGAGGTCATGTAAAGCCCCTGCTCGGCAAGCTTCGAAATGGGATTATGCGCCGCGGTGCGCATCTGGGCATATACGGCAAGAGGATCGTCCGCAAGGCCCTGCGCCTCCCATCTTTCAAGGCAGGCTTCCGTCACCGCGCCCCTGACGAGCGCGTAAAGATCGGAATGTGTGAGATCGAGCCGCGCAAGTATCTCGTCAAAGCTCATGCGCTTGCCCGTTGCGGAATCTATGCAGTAATTGCGGGCGATCACCTGCGGCAGCTCCGTCTCGCCGGAAAGGCGGGTCATTCGCACCTCAAGCGATACCGCGCCCGCGGGTGCGGCGCAGGTCTCATATGCGAATTCGGTGGTGATATAGCCCCTGTATATCTCGCGGATGAGGGCGGGATCGATCACGTCAAACGCGCGTGAAAGCGAAACGCCGAGCGCGGAAACAACGCGCCCGCCGGTCTGCTCGACGGTAAGATAATTGCAGAAAAGCCCCTCTATCTCGCGGTTTATCGAATCGGAAGCGTAAATGCCCGGCACGACCGCGGGAACGGAATATGCAAAGCTTAACGGATCGGCCCCGAGCCCGTTCGCACGGACGCGGCCGGAACCCGCGTAACGCTCGTATATGAGCTCGCCTTCCCTCCACGGAACGGGGGTGGCGGTGGGTTCGGGAGTGGCATCGTAAAACTCCTCCGAGGGGGCGGGAGTGGGCTCCGCGGGGGGCTCGTTCCCCTTTCTGCACCCGGCGAGCATGAGCGAACAGAGGATAAGCAGCCACGCAAGCGCCGCCGCTCCCCTTTTCCCTTTATGCTTTATATGAAGACGATCCATGGGATGACCTCCGCAAGCCGCCCCCCTACGGCAGATTTCTCTGTTTACAATATTAGCATAAGGCGCGTAATTTGTCAACTTTATGAACGGGCTCCGCGGCGCGCCCGCGGGTTTATGCCATTGGCCTTTGAGCCGCGTTCGCGTCAAAAATGCGCTTTCATTCAAAGTATAAAAAAGTGCTGGACAAAAACAATTCTATACTGTATAATATATTTACTGACAAAAAGGAGGCTGCTATGGGCAAGTACGATGGCTTAAAGAAATTCATCCCCGTATTGGACGCAGAGGCCCCCATTGTATTCGAGGAAGAGGAAGGCTGTGTCCGCGCGGAATATCCCGAGGCGGTATTCCGTTTTTTAGACGTGCTCGAGGCGTTTCTCGAAAAGCACGCGGACGATCCCGAGGCGGAAAAACTGAAGGAGCTCCTTGGGATATTTGAGCGCGAGGAGGATTGCCCCGGGCTTATCGCGGGGTACGTTTTGAACGGGTCTCTGGCCGAGGTGCTGAAGAGCCTCGGCGGAGGCGAATGATCCCTTTTCCCACCGAATAACTCCCCGCTTACGGCATGCTTTTCAAAAGGCTGCCGTTTTTTTATAAAAAACGGCAGCCAAAGCGGGGGCAAATTAGGGATTAGCGTCCCGAAAAAATATCGGCATAGTTGGTTGGAAACGACCGGCTATGCCGATTTCCCTTTTGTAGCTTCGATATCGGATTCCGGCGGATCAAAAATGCCGATGAAGTTCCATGCGATGTCACCATAATGCTTCTGCTGGCCGGAACCTGTACTATGAAGGCCGTGTCTGCGACAGCCTTCCGTTTCTCGAAAAATACCGGCAAATTGAGGACGATGACGAATACGTGCAGCGCGTCACCGCAGACTACGACAGCCGCGTATTGAGATGTTCCCCGATATCCGTATGCGGCTGAAACAGAACAGGAAAACGCATAAGATCGAAATGGGAGCCGAGGTGCATTCCGTTTTCGATATTGCATGGTATGCCTTTGCGCGTATGGTAGCGAACGTCGCGCCGCCTGCCGATCCCGATCCGGACTATATGTTCTCGCAAAGCTCGATCCTGACGTGCATGGCCTGCGGCGAATACTTCGTCCGCCACTCCAGCCGACACCGGTACTGCAGCAATCCGAACTGTCAAGCAGAGAGAAACAATCGCAAAGCGCGTGCGTATTACCTACGGAAGAAGGCCGAGGAATAATCAAACTCCAATAATTCAACTGAAATCGACTAAAAGCACAGGATTTCCTGTGCTTTTTCTTTTTGTTGCTTATAAGCCGTTGTTTTATATCCCGCGTGCTCCTATAATTATGTAGTAGGAGGTGTGTCTCTATGATCACAGTTGATTTGGGCAACCGCATACGGGAGCTTCGACAGCAGATAGGTCTCAGCCAAGAAAAGTTTGCTTTGAAAATCGGTATGGACAGAACGTATTTTGCTTCTGTGGAAGCTGGGAAGCGTAATATTTCTATTATAAACATCAAGAAGATTGCCGACGGACTCGATGTTTCGCTCGGTGTATTATTTTCAGATCTTTAATGATTGAAAAAGGAGCGCATAGAAATGAACAGCAACGAAGTCTATGATTATATTAGGAAAATATCTGTTACCGCTTGTGAAAAGATGAATGATTTTTCTGCAAACGTACTTAAAACACGTGGAGGAAGAATAGGCAGCGGAATGGGTGCGTTACTTGAAGCACTTTGGGGCTATATGATGAATCAGATTATCCATGAGCATTCAGAATTAGATTGTGAAATTGCTTGGTTTCCGGATAATCAGTATAATGATTTTTCCTGCATCAAAAAAGACGTTGTATGGGATGAGATGTCTCGTGAAGGCGAGTATTTTCGAATTGAAGTTAAAAGTATGAATACTGGTGCAGACGAATCCAAAGCGCATTTCGCTGCACTTCAAAAGGAAATAGAGCCCAATGATGCCCTCCTAATCTTGGTTTGGGAGTGGCGACAAATTGATGAAACGCACTTTTCTCCCATTGTCATCGATAGCTTCTTTGATCGTGCTTCTGGTGTAGCCGAATTACGAGATGCTTTACACGTTGCACGAGGTGGCTCGTTTGTCATGGCTGGGCATTGTCCAGATCTATGTGAGGACAGTCCCTGCAGGCATGTTGGCGAGCCATTAAATGCCTCTGGAAAAAGGGAACGGCTTGGTGGGCCAGAGTCTACAAGACCATCGCTTAATGTATCATATGCTGCAAATTTCGGCGGATTAGTTCGAATGATAAAAACTGACAATGAATCGGCACGTTCTGTATTTAGACAAATACGGAAAGAGAATGCTGTAGCAGATCATTATATTTCATTTATTCATAAAAATTTCCCAAAAGAAGAGAAAAACCAATATACAACCGTCGAACTCAGAAGGGTTGCTGCCCAGTTAGGCATAATTAATTGCGCAAATAACAAAGACGCCCTGTATCAGCAGGTATCATCGATAGATGGATATCAGGACGCCTTGAGAGATTGCTTTTAATATTCTATAATGTTTTTCACGTATTATGCAAACGATGCAGATAGTATATCGTTCAGTTCAATGGGAATTTGACGAACTCTTTTAATGTGCTCATCAAGTTCTTCTCGCTTTTGGGTAATGATTTTTGCTATGCGTTGCTGTTCATCAAGCGGAGGTATCGGTAATTGGAGTTGTTTTAAATCTGCCATAGAAACTCGAGGTAAAGCAGCTCCTTTTACAATATTAACGATCCGTCTATTAATACTCTCAGTCCTTAACAATTCCGATAAATACAATGGATCTACATACTCTACCCTAGGAACAAGAACGATGATTTCTGTCGAGCATTCTCCTTTTTGAAAAAAGTCATTAAATAGTACTTTGTTTAAATTTGGGCGTAATCTACCAAAAAGAATGTCGCCATACTTGAACAATTTGCAACTGGACTTAATATCGTTACAATGCTTAATAGTGAAATCAACAAGTCTCCCGGTTCTTGGTTCAATGTTCTCTAATCCGACATAATGAACTTCGCCGTAATCACCGGTTAGTGTAATTGTCTCGCGCCGTTCATCTACTAGTTCAGAGAGCTGTACTAATGAATATCCCTCAACTGCCTTTATTTCTTCTTGCGGAAACAGAAAGTTGACGCTCCACACATTCTTTTTTTTCATTTCATTGCTATTAACTATGTTGATTATCATTACCAGCCCTCCTTTATTATGAAAGACGCAAAGCTGTTTGCAACTTCCTGCCAATCAGCACCTTCTATGTCATCGCCTTTGCTATCAAAACCAATATTTTCTACAACAGCAGTAAACACATTGTATTGGTCTGAGGTGTATCCCTTACTAGCGATCAATACACTTGTTTTTATATTTGCTCCAAACGGAGAGAATGTATTCTGTGGCAAACTGATGATGCCACGTATTTTCATATGTTGGCCAATCCAATCTCTGACGTATTGAAATGATTTATTGACAAATACACTTTCCGGAAGCACAATTCCAATTCTACCGCCGTTACGAAGCAATTGAACACAACGTTCAAGACCAAGTACTTCAAGTGGTACTTTCCCTTTTCCTTTAATCATTTCAAATTCCCCAAGATAAGAATAACTCTCCTTTTGAAGAATCGATCCAAAAGGTGGATTGGTCATGACAATATCAAAAGATTCTGGCAATAGATCGGAATAAGCCTCAAACGGCAACAAAGAATCTGTACACCGAATATTCGAGTGTCCATCTCCATGTAAACGCATATCCGTCATGGCGATTCTTACCATTCTCTCGCTTTTTTCTATACCATGAAGTTTGTAGAAGATGAATTCTGAAAGGCTTTTTTTGCTCAAATTGTTTTTCTCTACAAAACTCAATGATTCGGATAGAAAATGCGCCGATCCGGCAAAAGGATCAATTATTAATTCTGCATCAGATGGCTGAATACAGTTTATGATCAGTCGGATAACTTGAATAGGAGTGAAGTATTGTCCCATACCTGCTCTGGTTGCTGGTTTATACGCATTTTGAAAAGCCCTTGCTTTATAGTCAATATCAGCCTTAGAAAAATTATATTTTGCGAACAATGCGCATGCTTTTTGTAATGCGTTTGATGAAAGATATATCGGCTCTGAAAATACGCCTCGGGAACGTTTATACCCTGGAATTTTCAAAGCATATACTCTTACGTCGTAATCATTAGCCTCTCGATATAACGAACGGATAGCAGAAGCATATTCCTCAACGTTACCATAGGTCATGGTAAAAATGCCAGAATTGGTTTCTTCATCATACAACTTAGCATAAATAATCTTGCACAATTCATCAAGTGCCTCATCCGGATGCAAACCATCCAAATCCCTTAAGAAAGAGTGTGCTTCAAAAAAAACATTTTCAAAATGATCACTCTCGATAACAGATTCAGAAATAGTAAGGCTTTTACTGCTTCGATATGGGATTAGCCCACGAAGTTTCGTATACTGTGATGTTTTAAGGTTTTTGCTATAGGTTTCATATTCGTTGTTTGCAAAGCGCACAAATAATGAGCAGAACTCATCGCCTGCTTTTTTAGAAAGCTCATATAGATTTGAAACGTCATAATTGATGTGAGCATTGTTAATGTACACTATTAAAAAAGGAATTTCGCGGATGTTTAGTAGTCTAATGGCTGTAACATCACCGTATTCAGTTTTTGTGTTTTGAATCAAATCGAAGGAATACCCTTCGTCCATTAAGTATTCAATCATAGCTGACTCCTTTCGACTGCTCGTCATTTATTATATGACTACTCGTCACTATTGTCAAGCGCTTTAAAAGACCACATCAAAGGTTTTATCCAATGATGTGGTCTTATCTTGTTCCACCCGCTTGAAGAATGCCATTAAAAATATGATTGTTTTCTCATATCCCTAATTAGTGCCCTCAAATGGTGTGGTCTTCTCTTTTGCCACCCGCCTGAAGAATGCCAGTTAAAAATATGTTTTTTGCATATCCCTAATTAGCACCTTCTAATGGGGCCGTTCGTTTTCCGGGCTTTTTATCCCTCTTCCTCTCCGTACAGCGCGGTCTTCAGATCGGCCGAGAAGCGCCGCAGGTCGTTTATCTCACGGAACGCCTCGTTATAATGGGCGTGATAGACCGTGTTGCCTATCAGCAGCACGCTCCCTTCGTATGGGTTCACGGTGAAATAGAGGGAGCTCTTTTTATCGAGGCTGCGGATCAGGAAGAATATGTAGCTCGAACCCTCCTTAGGATATGAGGCGGGGGGCGGATCGACCGTTTTGGGGGTGAGATCCGTCGCGCTTATTACCGAGGCGGCGGAATACGGGGTCAGCACCACGTCGAGCTTTTCGCCATAGCGCAGGTTGCCGAAGAGCCCGTTTTCGACCCTCACGCGCAGGAACACCTGCTCCACGGTGAAATAGGTGCTTTCGCCCTTGCTTTCCGCGCGGCACTCCGTCATGGTCGGTTCGCTCACGGAAACGACCTTCCCCACGATTATCTCATCGCAGGCGGAGGCAAGCTCCTTGAGGTTCCCGTAATAGAAGCTCTGTGCGGGGACGGTGATGATCCTACGCTGGCGCTCAATGTCGTTTTCGATGCTGGCGATGGAAACGAGCTCGTTTTCAAACAGCGCGGATTCGCCCTCAACGGGTATGGGCTCCGAAAGAAGCTCCTTTTCGCCCTGCTCGCCCTCATCCATGTAGAGGAGGTACAGGGAGCCCGGCTCGGCGGCGGCGTTAAGCTCCATTATGGCGCCTTCCTCGGCGGCGCCGTCAAGCACACGCCTTATCATGAAGCGGCTGGGCTCCAAAGCCTCGTTCGGATCCGAGCGGTGCAGGCAGACGCCTATCGCTATCACGTCCGATTCGCGGTAAAGGCGGCTTATCGCGGCGGGAGGCGGCTCTTCCCCCGTCCCGCGGGCGGAAAGATCGGGAAGCGGCAGATCCACGCAAACGATGAACACGACCAGCGCCATGAGCAGCAGCGCAAGTATCAATTTGGCGAGCCTCATCTGCCTCTCCTTCCCGGGCATATTGCCCCATTTTTACCGATTATATCACAGAAGCCGCGTTTTCACAAGCGGAATTGCCTGCGGGCCGAAACCGTGATATAATAAGAGGATCACTGAAAGGAAATTGACCCATGGACGAATACCTTAACAGAGCCGTCCGCCTGCTCGGATCGGAGTTCGGCGCTCCGGCCCACACCCGTGTTTTTGCTCCGGGAAGGGTGAACCTAATAGGCGAGCATATCGATTACAACGGCGGCAGGGTTATGCCCTGTTCGCTCTCACTCGGCACCTATGCCGCGGCCGCCCGCAGGGGCGACGGGCGCATCCGCCTCGTTTCCGCAGATATGCCGGGCGAGACCGTTGAAACGGACGCAGCTCAGATCGCCTCGCTCCCCCACGAAAGCGGCGCTTTCCGGCGCTTCGGCTGGGCCGCCTATCCTCTGGGCGTCGCCGCAAAGCTCATCTCCCGCGGGCGCGGGATAGGCGGCTTCGATATGGCCGTCATGGGGAGCCTGCCCCGCGGCTCGGGGCTTTCCTCCTCCGCTTCGCTGGAGGTGCTGACCTGCGCCGTGCTTCGGGAGCTCTTCGGCTTTGAGCTCGGCGGGGTCGAAGCGGCGCTCCTCTCGCGTGAGGCGGAGCACGACTGCGCGGGCGTCAACTGCGGCATCATGGATCAGTTCATCTGCGCCGCGGGGAGGGAGAATTCCGCGCTGCTGCTCGATACGGGCACCCTCGAATACAGCTATTTCCCGTTCGATCTCGGGGAATACACCCTCCTTATAATGAACACCAAAAAGCCGCGCAGGCTCGCTTCTTCAAAATACAACGAGCGCCGGAGCGAATGCGGCGAGGCGCTTCGCCTGCTCCGCACCGCCTATCCCGAAAAGGCCGCGCTCTGCGAGCTCACGCCCGAGGAATTCCGCGCCGCCGCGCACCTGCTGCCCGAGCCGCTCCTTCGCCGCGCAAGGCACGCCGTTACCGAAAACCGCCGCACGGAGGAGGCCGCCGCCGCGCTTTCCGCGGGGGATATGACCCGCTTCGGCGCGCTTTTGAACGCCTCCCACGATTCGCTGAGGTTCGATTATGAGGTGACGGGCTTTGAGCTCGACGCCATAGTTGAGGCGGCGCGAGCCCATTCCTCCGTACTCGGCGCAAGGATGACCGGCGCGGGCTTTGGCGGATGCGCCATCGCGATCTGCGCCTCTTCGGAGGCCGAGGAGGCCAAAAAGGATATTGCCGCCGTCTATAATGAAAAGACGGGCATAGAATGTGAGATATTCACCGCCCGCACCGCGGACGCCCCATTCGGAGGTATGATGTGATAAAAAGGATCTTCGCCGTTATTCTGACGCTTGCGGTGCTGCTGACCGCCTGCGCCTGCTCTCTGTTCCCCAAGCCCGCGGAACCCACGCCCGAGCCCACCGCGGAGCCCTCTGCGGAGCCCACCGAGGAGCCCGCGGAAACGCCGGCTCCGACTCCCATGCCGACTCCTGCCCCCGAGCCCCTGCCCGAAGGCGTGCCCGAGGGGATAGGCGAATACGCCCGCGAATGCGTGCTGCGCGCAAGGGATATAATGGATGAGCTGACAGGCTTTGTCGAAAGCTCCCCCATCCCCTGCGATTCCGCTGTTTATCCCTTCGTTCCCGCCGATAAGCGCGCTTCGCTCTCCCCGGAGGAGGCGGCGATTTACGACGCGATGCTTTCCGCGGCCGTCGGTTTTGAAGACGCCGTGTTTGACGGCGAACCGGAAGCGCTTGAAAACGCCCTTGCCGCCCTGTATTTCGACCATCCGGAGATAGAGGTCTATTTCTCCGCGGAGGTAGATGAAGAGGACGGCTCGTGGTATTCCGTATTCTTCGTGCCCGAGGCGCGTTATGCGGATCCCTTCCGGAGCGACGACGCGCGAATGGAGGAGCTCAAGAGCCAGCTTGAGGCCTTCGAAGTCACGGGCAGGTACGTCGCCTCCCGCGTGCCGGAGGAGCTTTCCGCGATAGACAAATACCGCCTGCTGGCGCTCTATATTTCGGAGATCTCGCAGTACGCCCACGTCCACGGCGAGATCCCCCGCTATGCGACGACCGCCTACGGCGCGGTCATAAACGGCTATTCCATCTGTCAGGGGTATGCGCTGGGGTTTGAATACCTCTGCCGCCTTGCGAACCTCGACTGCCGCCGCGTCCGCAATGAGTTTAACGATGAGAATATGCACTTCTGGGATATAGTCACCCTCGATCAGGGGACCTATTACGTTGACGTTACCTGGTGCGACGGTTCCGTGAGCGACTGTCACGAGCGCCTTTGGCTCTACTGGTTCATGTTCACCGCCGAAAAGAACCACGTTGCAAACGACGGCACGACCACGACGGGCGCTCCGCTGGGGCTGTATCCGTGATTTCTCGCCTCAAACCGAACCGCCGGCTTAGCCGGCGGTTTTTTTGCGGGAGCTTGGCTTTTTCTTACGCCTCGCGCCCCCAAGGGAAGGCTTTTGGCGCGGCAGCTTCCCTCCTTCCCCTATGAGGGGAAGGTGGCGCAGAGCGCCGGATGAGGTGATGAAATGTTAACTATCGCCCCCTCATCCGACATAGTGGCTTTGCCGCGGAGCGTTGGCTTCCCTTGGGGGAAGCTGGCAGCGGCACAGCCGCAAGTGACTGATAAGGGAATGGTTATTGCATACTACTTGCTTGGAAAGGTCACTTTCTTTCCCCCTCATCCGTCAGTTCTCCCGTTGGTCGAACTGCCACCTTCCCCGCATTGCGGCTTCGCCGCGGGGGAAGGCTTTTGGTAGTGCGCTCCCGAGTAAAGCACCGCGCAAGCGTTCCTTCCCCTATGAGGGGAAGGTGGCGCGGAGCGCCGGATGAGGTGATGAAATGTTAACTATCGCCCCCTCATCCGACATAGCGGCTTTGCCGCGGAGCGTTGGCTTTCCTTGGGGGAAGCTGGCAGCGGCACAGCCGCAAGTGACTGATGAGGGAATGGTTATTGCACACTACTTGCTTGGTAAGGTCACTTGCTTTCCCCCCTCATCCGTCAGTTCTCCCGTTGGTCGAACTGCCACCTTCCCCGCATTGCGGCTTCGCCGCGGGGGAAGGCTTTTGGTAGTGCGCTCCCGAGCAATGCACCGCGGGAGCGTTCCTTCGGCTTTCGGCGCGCAGAAAAGGGGGCTGTTGCAAATGCAAGAAAATTGCAGGCAACAGCCTCTTTCTTTACGCCCTTTCCGAGTTTGTCTTTGAAAGCGATCTTGAACCATTCGGAAAGCAGCGGTTTTTATCGGGTTGGAATTG
>JAFPXD010000001.1 GCA_017394835.1 Clostridia bacterium | reverse complement strand
TTGACGAAAGTGTGCTTCTGTGGTATTCTTCATTTCGGGGAACCTTTCTCTTGTGGCCGTTTTTGGTGGTGCTTAAACTATACCACATGGGTTCCCCTTTTTGTATCATTTTCTGTTACCTATCTATTGTACCAAAACATCAAGGCCGCAAAACGGCGCGAAACATCAAGGCCGCAAAACGGCGCGAAAAAAGGAGGCCGAAGAGCTATTCTCTAAAGGGTGGTTTTCAAACAATAATGAGTTGACGGAGGAAATGCATCAATCTTCCGTCTTTTTTCTATCGCTTGGCTCCCCTGTGCAAGGGGAGCTGTCGAGGCTTTGCCGAGACTGAGGGGTTGTTAAACTAGGGATTGAACACAACAACCCTTCCGTCAGCCTTCGGCTGCCACCTCCCCTTACACAGGGGAGGCAAGATCGATTGCGTCGGAAGAGCGCACTTACTCACCACCATGCGTCGGCGGAACATGCGCTTACAAACAAAAACCTCCCGAGAAGGAACCGTTTCTCGGAAGGTCTTTATCTGTTTGTTTCCTGCAAACCGAAATCGTTATTCGTGATCCGCATTCATTTCGTCCGCCTTTGCGGACGGTTTTACGGTCATTTCTACCCATGCCGGCAAAAAGCCGCTCTTGATAGCGTTTCTGACGGATCGGATATTTGACCATGCAGAGCAATAAAATGGAACCTTGTCCCGCTCGACAATTTCCATTGCCAGCCGCGAGGTGATTGCGGATGCGATACCCTTTTTTCGAAATTCCGGTAAAACATCTACGCCGATCTGCCACATCTCTTCGGCATCAGCAGAGCAGCCCGACAATCCGATCAGTTTGGCGCCGTCATACGCGCCGACGCCCAAAACGTCCAAATGCTTTCTGTCGCGACAAAGGGCATTCGACCACTCCGGTACATACAGCTCTTCAAAATCAGCTTTCTCCAACAGCCGCGTTTCGTATGGACATGGCAGTTTCGTGAGCTTTTGCAAATCCGGCAAATAATACTCCGCCATAAAGCAAACCGTTTGTCCCAAGGGTTCCAGCCGCCGGTTCAGCCAACGCATATTAGGCGTCTCAAAGCAATGGTAGAAATCAAATCGTTCCACATACTCTTTCACAAGATCGAATAGTTCCTCTGTGGAAGATGCCACGACATTGTTGCCATAGGAGATGAAATTGCATCCGATGGGAAGACGGTAATACTTCTTTGCTTTTGATCCGAGTTGAAACGGAACGACCGTATTGCGATCCGAAAGAAAATCTTCCGTGCTGCATCCGATATCTTCGGCAGATTGGTGCATTGCGATTCGGAACAAATCCTGCGTTGTCATCTGTTCTCCTTTTCCCTAAATCCCGATTTGTGCCATCCATTTTATCATAGAACCGCATGAAAGACAATGCAAAAAGCACAGTCGGTTTTCGATCGACTGTGCTTTTGAAATCCCCCTTTACAGAATGCCTGCGAAGCCCCCTTTTTTAAGTTTACGCATCATTCGTTCGGCGTCTTCATCGCGCGTATCGCGTTCAATATCGCAAGCACGGCCACGCCCACGTCCGCAAACACGGCGATCCACATATTGGCTATGCCGAGCGCGCCCAGTATGAGCACTATAAGCTTTACCGCAATCGCAAACACTATGTTCTGCAGCACTATGCGGAGAGTGCGCTTAGATATGTTGACGGCGAGGGGCACCTTAACGGGATCGTCGTCCGCTATGACTATATCTGCCGCCTCTATCGCGGCGTCGGAGCCGAGAGCGCCCATCGCGAGCCCCGCGTCCGCCCTTGCGAGCACGGGCGCGTCGTTTATGCCGTCGCCTGCGAAAATGACCTTGCGCTTGCCGCTTTCTTCAAGCAGCGCCTCTACCGCCTCCACCTTGCCGGCGGGGAGCAGCCCGGAGCGCGCTTCGTCAATGCGGAGCGCGGCGGCGGTCTCGTTCGCGGCGGGAGCGGCGTCGCCCGTGAGCATGACGGTCTTGATCCCCATGCCGCGCAGCTTTGAGATCGCTCCCGCGGAGGTGGGTTTTACCTCGTCCGAAATGAGGATATGCCCGCAGTAACCTTCATCCGACGCGACGTGCACGCAGGCGCCGGAGCCGCAGCGGCAGCCCTCTCGGCAGAAGGGCGTTATGCCGAGGCTTTCCATGAGCTTTTCGCTGCCCGCATGGATGGTTTTCCCATCTATGACGGCCCTTATGCCGAGCCCCGAAAGCTCCTCGACCTCACCTGCGCGCTTGGGATCGAGATGCCCGCCGTGCGCGCGCACGATGGATCTTGCGATGGGGTGATCGGAATAACTTTCGGCAAGGGCGGCAATATCGAGAAGCTCGGCGCGGCTCATGCCGTTCGCGTGGATGGCGGAGACTTCGAAGGAGCCCTTTGTCAAAGTGCCCGTCTTGTCAAACACGGCAATACCCGTCTTTGCGAGGGTCTCCATGTGGTTCGAGCCCTTTATGAGTATGCCGCGCTTTGAAGCGCCGCCCATGCCGCAGAAGAATGTGAGCGGCACCGAAACGACGAGCGCACATGGGCAGGAAACCACAAGGAATATGAGAGCGCGGTGGATCCATTCGCTCCACTCTCCATGGAAGAGGAGGGGCGGGACGACCGCGAGCAGCACTGCCGCCGCGACCACCGCGGGAGTGTACCATTTGGCGAAGCGGGTAATGAAATTTTCGGAACGAGCCTTCTTTTCGGAGGAGCGTTCGACGAGCTCGAGCACCTTCGCAACGGTGCTGTCGGCATAGACGCCGGTGGTGCGGATGCGAATGACGCCGCCCGCGTTCACGGAGCCCGAAAGGACGGTCTCGCCCGGCTGCGCCTCACGCGGGGCGGATTCGCCCGTCAGCGCGACGGTGTTGAGCACCGTGCTGCCGGATTCGATCACGCCGTCCAGCGGGATGCGTTCGCCCGCCTTGACGAGTATGAGCTCGCCCACGGCGACCTCCTCGGGGGAGACGGTAATGGTCTCGCCGTTTCTTATCACGTTCGCATGGTCGGGCTTTATATCCATGAGGGCGGCTATCGACTTGCGGCTCTTGCCGACGGCGATGCTCTGGAAAAGCTCGCCTATCTGATAGAATATCATGACGGCCGCGGCCTCCGGGTATTCGCCAACGGCGAACGCGCCGACCGTTGCAAGGCTCATGAGGAAGTTTTCATCGAATATCTGCCCGTGCGCGATGTTGCGGACGGCCTTCAGGAGCACGTCATACCCCGAAATAAGATATGGGACGGCGAACGCAATGAGCTCGGCCCACCACGGCAGCGCTGCAAAACGGCGCAGAATGAGGCAGGCGGCGAGCAGCGCCGCCGCGGCAAGTATCCTTATGAGGCTCTTTTTCTGCTTGCGGGTCATAGTCTTTCCCGCCTCAGAGCTTTATCACGCAGTCGGGCTCGATCCGGCGGCAGAGCTTGACCGCCTTCTTCATAACGGCGTCAAAGTCCGCGCCCTCCTCCGTTTCAACGGTCATCTTCTGGGTTATGAAGCTGACGGAAGCCGCCTTCACGCCCTCGATGCCGCGTATGGCGTTTTCCATCTTCATGGCGCAGTTTGCACAGTCGAGATCTTCAAGTTCAAAGGTTTTGCGCATGGGTTTTTCCTCCTTATTTTTCGTCCTCGGTCAGATGCTCGAAGCCCTGCCCGATAATTGCCCTTACGTGATCGTCCGCAAGGTAGTAGATGTTGAGCTTACCGCTCCTGCGGCTGCCGACGAGCTTCGCTTCCTTCAGTATTTTGAGCTGATGGGAGATCGCGGACTGCTCCATCTTCAAAAGCTCCGCTATCGCGCAGACGCAAAGCTCCGACTCGAAGAGGGAGTAGAGGATCTTGATCCTCGTCGTATCGCCGAAGAGCTTGAACAGATCGCCGAGATCGCAGAGCAGCTCATCCGAAGGGAGCTGACGGGCGACCTCTTCGATCGCATGGGAATGATCGTGCTTTGAAGCCATAATGCCTCCTTAAAACGTATGAACGCGCGTTCATCTGAATGACTGTTCATATGATAGATCATTCATGAGTGTTTGTCAAGGGGGAAATCGTAAATTTTGGAGATTTTTTGAAAAAAGCAAAAAAACCGCCCGGCGTAATGCCGGGCGGCGTGCATGGAAGGGATCAGTCCTTCCTGTTCTTGTTCTTATGCCTCAGGAATGAGGGCACTTCAAGGCCTCCGCGGGGCTTGAAGGCGGGGACTTCCTCATCGGGCTCCTCGGTGATGGGGCGGCGGGGGACGGGCTTTTCGGCGGATCTTTCGGAATAGTAGCCGGGCTCGGTCCTATCACGGCGGATGCCGCGGGCGACGCCTTCGTCACGGGTCTCGGCGGGAGCGGGGCGGCGATCCTTGTTGGGATCGAAACCGCCGGGGCGCTTGTAGCTGTAATTGACGGATCCCTCTTCGGGAACGGGATCGTCATACGAAGCGGGCTTCACGAACTCGGGACGGGGATAGGAGGGGCCGTAGTTGGGACGCTCGGGCTCAAAAGCGGGCTTGGGCGCCTCGAAATAGGGCTCGGGCTCCGCCGCGGGGGCGGGCTCTTCATAAACGGGCTCGGGCTCCGCCGCGGGGGCGGGCTCTTCATAAACGGGCTCGGGTTCCGCCGCGGGAGCGGGCTCCTCGAAAACGGGGACGGGCTCTTCAAAGGCGGGCTCGGGACGGGTGTTCACCGGAGCGGTGAAACCGGTCCTGTCAAAAGGGGAGGGGCGCTTTTCCTCCTGCTTTACGGGGGCGGGGGATTTGCCGGAAAGATCGTATTCACCCCAGCCGAAGCCCGTAGCGATAACCGTAGCGCGGACGGTATCGCCCATATCCTCCTCGTTGCTCATGGCGACGATAATGACGGCGTCGGGATCGACGACCTCCTGAACGGGCATGCAGCCCTCGTTGAACTCGTTAAGGGTGAAGCGGTTGCCGCCCACGATGTGGATGAGCACGCCCTTCGCGCCGTCGATGGTGGTTTCGAGCAGGGGGCTCTCAACGGCCTGCTTGACGGCCTCTATGCAGCCCTTATCGCCCTTTGCGATGCCGATGCCCATGTGAGCCATGCCGCTGTTGGACATGATGGTACGGATATCTTCAAAATCGCAGTTGATGAGGGAGGGCTTGGTGATGACGTCGGAAATGCCCTGCACGCCCTGGCGGAGGATATCATCCGCTACCTTGAACGCATCGTTCGCGGGCATATCGCCGGCGACCTTGAGCACGCGGTCATTGGGGATGACGATGAGCGCATCGCAAACGCCGCGGAGCTTGTCGATACCGTTCATGGCGTTCTTCATGCGGGCGCGGCCTTCAAAGAAGAAGGGCTTGGTGACGACGCCGAAAGTGAGTATGCCCATATCCTTCGCGCACTTGGCGACTATGGGAGCGGCGCCCGTGCCCGTGCCTCCGCCCATACCGGCGGTGATGAACACGAGGTCGGCCCCGCGCATGAGGGCGGAGATCTCCTCAACGTTTTCTTCGGCGGCGGACTGGCCCTTTTCGGGCTTTGCGCCTGCGCCGAGGCCCTTCGTCACCTTCTCGCCGATCTGGAGCTTGACGTCAGCCTTGGAATTGTTGAGCGCCTGCTTATCGGTGTTGATGGAGATGAATTCCACGTTCTCAAGGCCCGCATCGACCATGCGGTTGATGGCGTTTCCGCCCGCGCCGCCGACGCCGATGACCTTAAGCTGAGCGGGATTGCCCTGCTCACGGTCAAGTTCAAAATCAAATGCCATATTTCTGTTCCTCCATGGATGATCGTTTGTATTTATGTTCTCCAATCGAACGCGCGGCGAAGATACCGCTCCGTTCGCCTGACAGCGCTTGAATGCCCCAATCTGAAAAGGGCGAAATCCGCAAGCCCGAATGCGGCCGCGTGGCTCGAGGTGCCGTTTCGGGTGACGGTGGGGGGAGTGAGCGCGACCTTGCGCTCGAGCTTTGCTTCAAGATATTCCTTCGCGCCGCGCATGGGAGCGAGCCCCGAGCCCACGAGCCATGCGGGAGTTTCGCGCGAGGCCATTGAATCGAGCTTTTCGGCGATGAGCTCGCAAAGCTCTTCCGCCCTCGATTCGATAATGAGCTGGATGAATGAATCCTCTATATCGAACACGCCTTCGCCGGGGATGCGCACACGCTCGCAGCTTTCACCGTAATCGAGGGAGAATACGTAGCGGCGCTTGATGTCTTCCGCTACGCCTTCGGGAAGGCGCAGGCCGTAGCAAAGATCGGATGTGAAGTGCCTGCCGCCTATGCCGACCACGTCGGAAGCGATTATCGCGTTGCCGTGCAGAAGAGTCATTTCCGTGTTGGAGCCGCCGCAGTCCAGCAGGAACACGGAGCCCGCGCGGACCTGCTCCGGGACTGTGAAGCACGCCGCCGCGAGCGCGGATGAAACGAACGAATCGGCCCCGAGACCGTAATCGGCGAGAGCGCCCGTCACGAGATCCTTATACCGATCGTCAACAAAGCAATGCGATACCTCGGCGGAAAGCACTCCGCAGGGGAGCCCGATGGGCGAACCGTGGATCGCAGTCCTGTCCGCAACGTAGGAAACGGGGGTGCTGTGAATGAGGGAATACCCTTCCGGATGCTCGAAATCGAGCGAATTATCGATAAGGTAGGAAACGTCGTTCTGATTGACCCTGCCGTTTCTCGAAGCGGTTTCGGCAACGCCCAGATTGGAGCGGACGCACATAAAGCAGGAGGGGACGCCCACCGTAAGCTCACGAACGCGCAGATCGGAGGCGCGCTCCGCCGCGTGAACGGCGCCGGCGATGGCTTCGCCCAATTCTCTTCTGTTCGGCAGCTCGCCCAAACGGTAGCCCGAATATTCGCGGGTGCCGCTGCCGCGAACGATCATCGCCCCATCCGGCTCGGATGAAACGACCATACATACTACCTTGCTGCTGCCTATATCAAGGATGGCGCAATGACGCATTTCTTGCTCTCCCGAAGATCGACTTGACTTCATGGTGTGACAAAAATCGCCCATGAACACATATTGTTGATTATATGCTTATTGATTATAACATACCCACAATATGTTGTGCAAGCCTTTGCGAGCGCAAAATGCGAATTATTTGTGAATAATTGTACGCCTATCAAGCCCCATGGGCTTTCCCAAGGAGCTTGACCCGCCTGCGGGGCGGGTTTTGAAAGCGTTTATCAGTTGTCGGAGCCGGGTCCGGCGGTCTCGCCGGGCTCCTCTGTATCGGCGGGGAGATCGGTCTCTTCGGGAGAGTCGGTATCCTCCGGAACATTCGTGGGAAGGGGTTCCTGCGTGCTGTCCGGCTCCGCGGTGGGAGCGGGGGTGGCAGGGCTTATATCCGCAGTGCCGTTGGAATTGATGTAGAGCACGGAGCCTTCGAGCTTTTCCTTATCGATCTTATCGAGCACGCGGAACATGCGCTCTATCTTCTGCGGTATGTCTATGGAATCCCCGAGCATGACCGTCAGCCCATCGGGGGTGACGAGCTTTACGCTGGAGGTATTTGTAACGTCTATTGAGCCGATGACCCAGGTGCGGTCGCCGATGGCGCGGATCATCTCCATTATGGTATAGGGGCGCAGAAGGCTCTTATCCTCATCTATCGTTATGCCCACGGTATTGCCCGCGGAGGCCAGCCCGTATATGGGGATGAGCCCATCCGTACCGGAGCTTGCGCCCACACGGAGGACGTAACCTTCCTTATCTATTATGCACGCCGTGCCGGAGGAGGTGTGGACGGCGGCGAATTCGCGGCGCTCCTCTATCCCTATCGTGAGGGTGGAGGGCAGCGACCTCGATATGCCCGTGCACTTCAGATATGGGTCGGACTCGATGTGCTTCTTGGCCGCGGAAAGATCATACAGGAACATATTTTTGCCCGTGTAGAGGCCGGAAAGATCTAAGACCTTCTGCTCGGAATAGGTCTCGCACCCCGTAACGGTTATGTTATCGACTATGGTGAGGAAATAGAGCCCTATGAACGCGCCTGCGGCGCAGACGAGGGCGATAATGGTGATGAGCGCCGAACGCTTTATCCCGATGGGGGGCTTTTCGGCCTTTTGCTTCCTGTGCCCGCCCGCCTTTACGGAACGCTTGGGCAGGGCGAGGGGCTCCTTTTCGCGCTTCGGCGCCGCCTTGGACTTATGCGCAGAGGCTTTTTCGGCGTGAGCCTTGGGATCCTGCCCGCGCTTTTGCCCGGCGGGCTTTGGCGAGGGCTTCTGCTCGGACGCGCGCAGGAGCGCCTGCGCATTCTCGCGCCGGCGCTTGGAATCTTTCATTCTTTCAGCTGTGCTGCTGTTCCGTTCCTGCGGCATTTTTCTCTTCGACCTCTGAATAGCGTGAAATATTGAGCAAAATCCCCATTGCGGCGAGGAAGATAACTATCGAAGTGCCTCCGTAGCTTACGAACGGGAGAGTCTGCCCGGTGGAGGGGATGGCGTTCGTTACGACGGCGACGTTCAGTATGACCTGGATCGCAAGCACCGCGGTAATGCCGCCGGCAAGAAGCCTGCCGAAACGGTCGCTGCAGCGCATGGCGATCACCGTCCCGCGGATCACGAGGAAGAAATAGGCGGCGAGCAGCAGGAAGCAGCCCACAAAACCCAATTCCTCGCCTATTATCGCGAGTATGTAGTCGTTTTCCCTTTCGGGAAGGAAGTTGAGCTTCTGACGGCTGAAATTGAGCCCCTGCCCGAAGAGCCCGCCGTTGCCCAGCGCTATGCGGGACTGGATGGGCTGAAAATTGACGCCCGTGGGATCGGCGTTGGGGTGCAGATAGTAATAGATCCTGTCCGCGTGGTAGCCCTTCTTCACGACTATGAATAAGACTATGACGGTCACGCCCATCACCATGAGCAGGAGCCTGTGGGAGATCTTCACTCCGCCCAGATACAGCATGACGTAGGCGGTGAACGCGAGTATGAGTATCATCGAAAGGTTCGGCTGAAGGATTATGAGCCCCGCAAACGGGATGAGCGGAAGCAGTGCGGGCACTACTCCGCGGAAGAAGCTCTGCATTTTGAGCTTGCCGGAGCACATGAGCCGCGCCATTACCATCACGGTGCCGAATTTGGCAAGCTCCGCGGGCTGGAAGGTTACGGGACCGAGCTTTATCCAGCGGGTGGCCTCGTTGACCGTTTCGCCTATTACGAGGGTCGCCGCAAGCAGCAATATAACGATCCCGTAAAGCCACCAGGCGGCCTTGCGGTAGAACTTATAGTTGATGAACGAAGTCGCAAACAGCGCGCCGACGCCTATGCCGAAGCAGAGGAGCTGACGCTTGAGAAAATAGAGGCCGTCGCCATGCTTGGTGAGGGCGTAGTAATAGCTTGCCGAATAGAGCATTACAAGGCCGAAGAGGCATATCGAAAGAAGCACCGCAAAGAGGGGAAAATCAAAGTGGTGAAATACCTTTTTGCCCGTTGTTCTGTTTTTTGCCGCGGCCTGCTCCATTAAAACAAGCTTACTCCATTTCGTTTACTATTTCCTTGAATATCCTGCCGCGCTCCTCATAATCGGTGAACATGCCCCAGCTTGCGCAGGCGGGGGAAAGCAGTATAGCGTCGCCTTCGCAAGCAAGGCTCCGCGCCGTCATTATCATTTCGCGGAAATCCTCGCCCACGGCGACTATCTCCGTGAAGCCTTCCTCAACGGCGGCCTTCATTATGGCTTCGGTATTGGAACCGTTTACGACGCAGGCCTTCACAACGCCCTTCGCGGCGCGGAATACGGGCCTGTAATCGGATTGCTTATCGTAATTGCCGGCGCCGAGCAGCAGCACCGTGGGCTGCTTCATGGCCTCGATCGCCTTTATGGTGGATTCGGGGTTGGTCCCCTTGGAATCGTTGAAATAGGTGACGCCTTCGAAAACCCTTGTGAACTCGATCCTGTGCTCGACCCCGCGGAATTCCCGCAGGACGCGGCGCAGCACCTCAACGTGCACGCCCATGCCGAGCGAGAGACAGACCGCGCAGAGCGCGTTTTCGAGGTTGTGGCCGCCTATTATGCCGAGCTCGTCGGCGGGGATCACGGGAACTTCTATGCAGCCGCGGCGGTAGATGATAACGCCGTCGCGCACGAAAGCGCCGTTCGCCACCTCATGCAGGCGGGAGAAGGTGAGCACCTTTGCGCGGGTCACGGCGCTCATGACTATGGGATCGTCCGCGTTCAGAACGGCTATATCGTCCTCCGTCTGATTTTCGAACATACGCATCTTGGCGGCGATATATGCCTCCATGGAGCCGAAACGGTTGATATGATCCTCCGTGATATTGAGAAGACCCGCGGCGTTCGCATGGAATTCCACTATGCTTTCGAGCTGGAGCGAGGCGGTCTCGGCAACTACGGTGTCGCCGCTCCTCGTTTCCATTGCGTGCTCCGTGATGGGGACGCCGATATTGCCGAGAACGAACGTGCGCCTGCCGTCGCCGCGGAATTCATCCTCCGCCTTGAATATCTCGCCGGTCAGCGCGGTGGTGGTGGTCTTGCCGTTGGTGCCGCCTATGCAGACGAAGCGCGTTCCGCGGTTTGAGTAGCGCCAGCCGAGCTCGATCTCGCCTATGACCTCCACGCCCTTTGCGATCGCCTGCTTGACGAAGGGGCGGAATATGGGGATGACGGGGGAGAGCACCATGAGATCCACTCCCTCAAGCAGCGCCTCGGGCGCGACGCCCAGACGGTTTTCGTATTCTATTCCGGAAAGCGCTTCCTCAAGACCCGCGATCTCGCTTTTGAGGTCGTTTATAATGACGCGCCAGCCGTCTTCATAGAGAAGCTTTGCGGAGGCGATGCCGCTCTTTGCCATGCCGACTATGAGAGCTGTCTTTTTGTTTTCCATTTTTACCTCCAATCAAGTATGTTCCGAAAAAAGGAGAGCCGTCCGGCGGCGCAGGGAGCTTGCAAAAGGAGAGCGGCCTCTTGCAAGCGCCCTTGTAAAGCGCGGTGCAATATAGCCTTTACCTATGCCTTTTGCGGGAGTTTTACGCCAAGTGCCGACAGGAATCGCAAACCCCGCGTCTTGCTCCGGACGGCTCGTGAAAACTTCAGATAAACAGCATGAGCCCGATCGCGCAGGCTATTGCCGTTACTATCATATAGCCCGAGACCACCTTCGTTTCGGGGTAGCCGAGAAGCTCGAAATGATGGTGGAGAGGAGCCATTTTGAATATCCTCTTGCCGTGGCGGAGCTTGAAGGAGCCCACCTGCAGCACCACGCTGACGGCGGAAGCCACTATGCAGCAGCCCATCAGCAGGAAGAGGAAGAGATGCCTTGAATAGAGCACCATCGCGCAGATGGCGCCGCCAAGCGCCATGGAGCCGGTATCGCCCATGAACACCTTGGCGGGGTAGCTGTTCTTGGAGAGGAAGCCCAGAAGACCTCCCGCAACGGCGAATGCGAACACCGCCATGGTGAGCATGCCGTCGGATTCGGCAACGAGCTTGGGCGCGGGAGCGAAAGCATTCTGGAAAGCGCCCGCGAGATAGATGAATATCACGCCCATTGCAAGGGAATAGATGAGCGTCACGCCGGAGGCCAATCCATCAAGACCGTCCGTAAGATTCGTGGCATTCACTATCGCGATGAGCATGAACATCACGAGGGGGATATAGACCCAGCCGAGATCGACGGAGGCGCCGCCTATCGCAAAGCGGATCTCGCTGCCTATGTACTTATAGGCAAATACCGCCGCGGCTCCGGAAAGGATCACCTGGGCGATTATCTTCTGATAGGCGCGGAGGCCGAGATTTCTCTTCTTGTGCGCCTTTATGAAATCATCGAGGAAGCCGACGAGCCCGAAGCCCACGGTCAGTACGAGGGCGGGTATGCTGTACCAAAGGCCGATCTCGTACTTGGTGAATATAAGGGTGGAGGCGACTATCGCGATAATGAACATGAGCCCGCCCATTGAAGGCGTGCCCTCCTTTGCGGAATGGGCGTGGGGCCCTTCCTCGCGCTCCACCTGGCCGTACTTCAGCCTGCGGAGCATTGGAATGAAGAAGGGGGCGACGGCAAGCACTATCGCCGCAGAGGAAAGGAATGCGAGTATAAGTCTTACTGGAGCGCTCATTCTTTGGTACCTCCGGCGCGGGAGAAAGCCCGCGGTCTGTTGTTGATCAGAAAAGCGAGATCACAGCCCTTTGCGCATCTCGTCAAGGAGCTCAGCGACGACGACCTTCTCATCAAAGGGGTATTTGACGCCGTTTATCTCCTGATAGGTCTCATGCCCCTTCCCCGCAAGAACGACAACGTCATCCTTCTTTGCGTGGGTGAGGGCGTATTTTATCGCCTCGCGGCGGTTCTGGATCACGACGTATTCGACGGCGGTCTTGTTCACGCCGTCAAGCACGTTGCCAATGATCGACATGGGATCCTCCGTGCGGGGGTTATCCGAAGTGACTACGCAGAAATCGGAATAGCGGCCCGCCGCCTCGCCCATTATGGGGCGCTTGGCGTGATCGCGGTCGCCGCCGCAGCCGAATACGGATATGACCCTGCCCTTTGCAAACTCGCGGACGGAGGTGAGAAGGTTTATCATGCCGTCGGGAGTGTGCGCGAAATCGAGTATCACGGAGAAGGGGAAGCCCTCCGTCGGAAGCGCCTCCATGCGCCCGGTGACGCCGGAAACGTCCGCAAGGCCTTCGGCTATCTTATCCATTGGGAAGCCGAGCTTGATGCAGATGCCCGCGGCAAGCATGGCGTTGAATACGTTGAAGAGGCCGGGGATGGGAACGGTGATATGCGCCTTGCCCGCGGGGGTGGTCATATCGAATTCCACATTGCGGTCGCAGATCTCTATCCCGTTTGCGTAAATATCCGCAGGCGCGCCGACTGCGTAGGTCATGCGGGGGATGTCGAGCCCTTCGAGCAGCTTTTCGGAATGGCTGTCATCCGCGTTCACCACCGCGAATTTGCTCCTTTCAAAGAGCTTTTTCTTTGCGGCGAGATAGTTTTCGAAGGTCTTGTGATAATCGAGATGATCCTGCGTGAGGTTCGTAAAGCCGCCTATCTCGAAATCGAGCCCGTAAACGCGCTCCTGATCGAGGGAGTGGGAACTGACCTCCATAACGACGAGATCCACGTGCTCATCCGCCATCATGCGCAGTATCTCCTGCAGCTCGGTGGATTCGGGAGTGGTGCGCTGGGTGGATATTACGCGCGAACCTATGATGTTCCTTATCGTGCCTATGAGCCCGACCTTGAGGCCGCATTTTTCGGCTATGGTCTTGACCATATAGGTCGTAGTGGTCTTGCCGTTGGTGCCCGTCACGCCCACTATGCGGAGCTGCTTTGCGGGATACCCGTAGAGCTTCTGTGCGAGGATCGCCATCGCGCGCCTCGAATTGGGGGCGATTATCTGGGGGACGGGGAAGGGAAGCTCCCTTTCGACAATGAGGGCGGAGGCGCCGTTTTTGACGGCTCCTTCGGCGAATTCATGCCCGTCCTTGAAGGTGCCCACTACGCAGGCGAAAGCTTCGCCCTCCTTTACGCGGCGGGAATCGTACTCGATCCGGGAGATGTCGATATCGCGGGCGTTTACGAGCTTATAGCCCGTGTTTTCTATGAGCTTTGAAAGAAGCATAACGGAAGCCTCCTGTATTGATCGGTAATCAGTTTTCGGGAGCGGGGGTGGGAGCGGGGGTGGGCTCCGCCTCCTCGATGCGGAAATACGCAATAACTGTATAGCCCTTCGCGACCACGGTCCCCTTGGATACGGACTGAAGATAGCACTTTCCGCCGGGATCGTCCATATCGGTGGAGAAATTGAGCCCGAGCGCGGTCAGCATATCATAGACCTGCAGAGGGGTCTTGCCCTTGAGATCGGGGACTTCGACGTATTCCGTGATGGGCTTATCGTCATCCGGATCTTCGTCTTTGCCCGTGTAGAGGAGCACCGCGCTGCCCTTGGCGGCGGGAGTGCCCGCGGCGGGCACCTGAGCCGTTATTTCGTCGCGGCTCTGGAATACGGCTTCAAGACCAAGCTCGGCAAGCTTTTCTTCCGCCTTTTCGGGGGAAAGACCGACGAGATCGGGAACGGCGACGGTCTCATCGGAGTGCGAGGGAGCGACGCCGCCGTACTGAAGGATATCCTCCAGTACGGATTTGACGAAGGGAGCGGCTACGGTGCTCCCGAATATGGAGGCCACGTGCGGCTCATCCACCATTATGAGGCAGACGTAGCGGGGATCCTCCGCGGGAGCGAAGCCTATGAAGGAGCAGATGTAGCGGCCTTCCGCCACCCTGCCGTATTCATCGTATTTCTGCGCGGTGCCGGTCTTGCCGCCGACGTTATAGCCCGCGATGCGGCAGTTTTTGCCCGTGCCGTTATCGACGACGCTTTGCAGGATCGAGCGCACCTTGCGGGAGGTCTCCTCCGAAATGACGCGCCTTAAGGGGGTCTTATCCGCGCTGAATACCACGTTGCCATCGCCGTCGATCATACGATCGACCACGAATGGCCTGTAAAGCTCGCCGCCGTTGACCGCCGCGCATACGGCGGTGCAGAGCTGTATGGGAGTCACCGCGATGCTCTGGCCGAAGCCGATCCTTGCAAGATCGTTGTCGGTGATGTATTTTTCATGGGTCACTATGCCGCTCGTCTCGCCGGAGATGCCGCTTTCGGTGCTCCGGCCTAAGCCGAAGGCATAGAGGTAATCGTAAAACTTTTCCTTGCCCATCTTGAGCGCCATGTTCATGAATGCGCAGTTGCAGCTGTTTTCGGCCGCTTGGGTAAGGTCTTCGGGGCCGTGCCCGCTGTGCTTCCAGCAATGGATCTGCTCGCCGTTCACCAATGAGACGCCGGAGCAGAAGAATGCGGAATTGAGATCCGCCGCGCCGCTGTCTATGGCGGCGGCAAGGGTGAGTATTTTGAACGTGGAGCCGGGCTCGTAGGAATCGGCGGCTATCCTGTTGCGCGAAAGCTCCGCAAGCGCCTCAAGATCGTTCCTCGGCGGGGAGTTGGGATCGAGATCCGGCTGGGAGGAGGCGGCGAGTATCGCGCCCGTGCGGCAGTCCATCACTATGCCCATAGCGGCCTTGGCGTTGTTTATCTCAAGAGCCTCGCGCAGGGCTTTTTCGAGATAGCTTTCCATCACGCTGTCACAGGTGAGGACGAGATCGAGCCCGTCGATGGGGGGCACGAGCTCGCCGGCGCCGTCCGCAATGGGATTGCCGGAGGAGTCGGTCTCGACTATCTGCTTGCCGTCCGTGCCCTTCAGATATTCGTTGTAGGTGTATTCGAGGCCGGACTGGCCGTTATCGTCAACGTCCGTATAGCCCAGAAGCTGCGCGAACATATCGTTCATGGGATAGACGCGCTTTGTATCGGGGACGGTAACTACGCCGGAACCGAGCTGCAGGGCGTTCACCCTGTCGCGCGTTTCGGCGTCGATCTGGCGCTTTAACACTATTTCGACGTATTCCAGCGCGGAACAGCGGCGAAGCACGAGCTCCTCATCCATTCCGAGCGCCGCGGAAAGCTCCGCCGCGATGCGCTCACGGTCGGAGGCCTTCATGTTGCGGGGGCGGACGAGCACCTTATAGACGTCGTTATTGGTGGCGAGTATGCGGCCGGAGCAATCGGTTATCTCGCCGCGCTTGGCGGCGATGACGGTCGTCCTCGTCCACTGCTTCAAAGCCGAGCGCTGGAGACTCGGCCCCATTATTACCTGTATTACGAACAAAAAACCTATCAATAATAGGAAAAGAAGGCCGTAAGCTTTGAGCGCGTTTTTGAGACGTGCTTTAAGCGGCCTTGCGGGCTTCGATGTTTGCGCTGCATTCCTCGAACGCTTTTTTTTGCGCTTCTCTGCCAATCCTTTCCACCTCCGGGATCAATGGAGGTCCATTACCTGCCTTCGCTTCCTACTGCGGGATAGGTCATACCTGCCTGGGTAGCGGCTTCGCGGGCGGAGCCCAGATCTATCGAGAAGAGATAATCGACCTTGGTCTTTTCAACGGCGCTCTGAAGGCGGGAGACCTGTTCGTCGAGCGCGTTGATCCGCTTCTGAGCAGCGGAAATATCGTTATATCCCGAGAGCATGACTATGAAAGCGAATGCGACCGCAACGGCGAGCGCCACGAAGCCGAGCTTGGGCGCGACCTTGTATTCGCGGAGGATATCCGCGAGGGTGCGGCGGCGAACCTCCGGAGCCTTTTCGGGCACGAGATAGGGGCGCGGACGACGGGGCGCGGGCTTCCTTACGGGCTCGGCAACGTGCGTACGCGGAAGCGTCTCCATGTCGATGGCAAGATTGCCGCGGCTGGGGGCGTAAACTCGGAGTACGTCAAGGTTCTTTCTTTTGTTCGTCTCGGGCATGCTCATTGTATTCTTCCTCGTATCGAAATATGCCTGAATAGCATCTGAAATTCAGATCTTGCGCACTGCGCGCAGCTTCGCGCTTCTTGCGCGGGGGTTCGCTTCAAGCTCCTCTTCGCAGGCTGTCACGGGCTTGCCGGTCAGTATCTCGACGGTGGGCTTTTTGCCGCAGATGCAGATGGGAGCGGAAGGGGGGCAGGTGCAGGGATCGTGCAGCTCGCGGAAGAGGTTCTTCACTATCCTGTCCTCAAGGGAATGGAACGTGATGACCGCGAGCACTCCGCCCGGTGAGAGCAGATCGACCGCATCCCGAAGGGCGGTCTCCAATCCCGCAAGCTCGGAATTGACCTCGATCCTTATCGCCTGAAAGGTGCGCCTGGCCGGATGAGGGCCTTCCCTGCGCGCCGCGGCGGGTATCGCGCTTTTTATGATCTCCGCAAGGGCGACGGTGGTTTCGATGGGAGCTTTTTCACGCTCCTCGGCTATCCTTTTCGCGATCCTGAATGCGAAGCGTTCCTCGCCGTAATCGCGGATCACCTTCGCGAGCCTTTCCGCATCGTAGCCGTTTACGACTTCGTATGCGGAGAAGGGGGCGCTCTTGTCCATCCTCATATCGAGCGGCGCTTCGGAGTTGTAGGAGAACCCGCGGGAGCCGTCGTCAAGCTGATGGGAGCTGACTCCGAGATCGAGCAGGATCCCGTCAACGGAGCCTATGCCGTATTCCGCAAGGGGGAGAAGCTCCTTCATGCGGAAGAAATTGCCGTGTATCGGATGAAAATTGGGGAAACCCTTCAGCCTTTCGGAGGCTGCGGCGATCGCTTCCTCATCGCGGTCGATGCCGAAGTGGACGGAGGAAGCGGGGAGCCTTTCCAATATGCCTTCGCTGTGCCCGCCGCCGCCCAGCGTGCCGTCAACGGTCGCCCTGCGGGTCTCGGGAGCGAGCAGCTCCATGACTTCGCGAAGCATTATCGGAGTGTGGTAGGAGCCGGCCGTCATTGATGACCCTTGACCTCCTCGGCATTGCGCTGGAACGCATCCCTTGCCTGCCATTCGTCGAAGGACTTGTTGTTGCGGTCAAGCGCTTCGGGGGACCAGATCTCGAAAACGGGGTTGCTGGATCTGATGTTGGCGCAGAGCACGGCGTTCTGTGTGATGCCGGCATATTTGAGGTTTTCCTGATCTATCGAAATGCGGCGCTTCTGATCGAGCTTGCAGTCGCGTGCATACTGGAGGATGCTCCTCGTCGCATCGCTGTAACGGTTATCCGTCGCAAGCGTGTGGGAGAAGTCATTCAGAGTGCTGTTGAACGCGGGGATAGTAAGCGCCGTAAGGAAATGCTCACCGGATGCGGAAAGGTCGCGCACGACGACGACGAGCTCGCCGAGATCGGTATGCCAGTTATTGGGGATTATGAGCCTTCCCTGCGCGTCAACGGACACGTTATAGCTGCCGACGATCAACCCTTCCACCTCCCTTTGAACGAATTTTTTGACGGCTTTTGCCCCATAATGGGATATTACCGTTAGGGTAAGCTCATTGTAGCACTCAACCTGCCCAATGTCAACCCTAAAATGCACTTTTTTGAACTTTTTTTCCCGAAAATGACCTAATCGTCCCTGACCTCCGGGCTTGCGTTTGACCGCGCGGGAGTTTATAATCATTTACGAGATATTAAAAGGGGTCAAACGGTATGGAGCTGATACTTGCATCGGGCTCGCCGAGAAGGCGCGAGCTCATCAAAAACTGCGGTTACGAGTTCACGGTCGTCCCGAGCCGCGCCGAGGAAAAGGCGCGCGGCGGCTCGCCGCGGAAGCTTGCTTCGGAGCTTGCCGCGGGGAAGGCGATGGACGTGTTTTTGAGCCTTCCCAAAGATAGGCGCGGGGGAGCGGCGGTGATCGGCTCCGATACGGTAGTGGCGCTCGGAGGGAAGCTGCTGGGCAAGCCCGCGGATGCGGAGGAAGCGAAGGCGATGCTCCGCATGGAGAGCGGGCGGGAGAACCGCGTTTCGACGGGGCTCTGCGTGATAGCGCCCGCCGCCGCGCTCAAGGAGGAGCCCGGCGCGCCGATAAGCGTTTCGAGGTTCACCGCGGTGGGGACGGAGGCGGTGATGCTTTCCGCCTGCGATACGGCGCGGGTGCGCTTTGCCAAGCTCGCCGATGAGGAGATCGAGGAATACGTTCGCTCCGGCGACCCCCTCGACAAGGCGGGGGCTTACGGCATACAGGGCGCTTTTTCAGCGCATATCGAGAGCGTTTCGGGGAGCTATTTCACGGTGGTCGGTCTGCCCGTACACCTGCTTTACAGGATGCTCTCATCGCTGGGGATCGCGCGGAAGCTGTGAGGGAAGCTCCAGGATCTCCCGAATTTTCACAAAAAAATAACGCCCGCGGGCGGTGATCTCCGTGCGTTTTGGGGAATACTTTTCAAAAGAGGGCTGAGCTTTGGCCCCTTCCCAAAACAACGGAGGTTTTTTATGTTTGAAACGACTG
This sequence comes from Clostridia bacterium, assembly GCA_017394835.1. Lineage (GTDB taxonomy): Bacteria > Bacillota > Clostridia > Christensenellales > CAG-138 > UBA3857. The sequence goes on along the minus strand of JAFPXD010000001.1, from coordinate 2,343 downwards.
CTGCGGCGGATATAGGCTCCGCCTTTTTAAGGATCGCGCTTCGGGGCGGGGTGTTTTCGGATGAGGCCCGCGCTGCGCTCGATCCTTCAAACCCCACCCGCGTGCTCGCTTTCGGCGGCGCGGCGAGGAGGCTGCTGAACGCTTCGGAGGCGCACCCCGTAGGGGAGTGCGTTTCGGATATTGAGCTTACGGGAATGATGCTGAGGCGGCTCGTGCTGGATTCGTCGAAGCGGCACACCCTTTTCGGGATGAACCTTGTGATCGCGCTCCCGCCGCGGGTGCGCTCCGTTGAAAGGGACGCCGCCTTTGCCGCGGGAAGGGCGGCGGGCTTCCGCAGGATCACGGCGGTTGAGGCCGGGCTTGCGGGGGCGATAGGAGCGGGGCTCGATATAGGCGGCGATACGGCGCACATGACGGTGGATATAGGCCGATGCGGCGTGAGGATGCTGACGTTTGCGAACGGAGGCGCCCTCGCCGCATACCGAACGAGCTTCGGCAGCACGGCGTTCGACAGGAGCATTGCGGCGTGGCTCGCGGAAAACAAGGGCGTTGCGGTTGGAATGCGCGCGGCCGAAAAGCTGAAGATGAGCTACGGCGGAGAAAGCGCCGGCTCCGCGGGGAGCAAGCTCGATTCAGGCCGCTCCCAAAGGCTTTCGGTGACGGATGCGGAGCTTGAAGAGGCTATGCGCCCCGCGATGAACAGGCTTATAACCGCGTTTTCATCCGCAATGAACGAGCTGCCGCCCGAAGCCGCGGCGGATCTTATAGATAACGGCGTTACGCTGATCGGCGGCGGCGCAAAGCTGCATGGGCTCCCAAAGACGCTTTCGGACGCGCTGGGAGTGCCCGTCCGCATGGCGGAAGACCCCGAAAATGCGGTCGCAAACGGTATGCGGAAGGCGATGCGCGGGGAAGCGGAGCTTTTGAATTTGATGGCGGGATGAAATGAAAAAGGCCCGTGGGCGATCCTTATTCGGAACTGCCCGCGGGCCTTTGGCATCGCGGTTTACAGGTCTATAACGTGAGATCCGTCATATTCGTGCGGAGCCTTATCCATTGCGCGGTGGCCGATGGATATGGCGATCTCGAACTCAAAGCCTTCGGGGAACGCGAACTCCGCTTTTGCGGCTTCGGCGTTCGGGCCCGAGAAGGCCGCTGCGGGCATGCCGAGAATAACGCTGTCAAGCCCCATGGACTTTGCGGCGAGAGCAAGGTTTTCGACCGCTATGCCCGCATCGACGGGGGAAAAGCGGCCGGGCTTGGCGCAGATCACGACGACGAGCGGCGCGTCATATGTGACCTTGCCGCCGCGGGACTTCATGCGCTCCAGAAACGCCGTATTGCCGGAGGCGACGACGCCTTCTATTATCGCTTCTTCGAGCCTTGCGCGCTTTTCATCGGAAGTGATGAAAATGAAGCGCTGATCCTGCCTGTTCATGGCGGTGGGGGAGGCGAGAGCGGCTTTGCGAAGGGCGGAAAGCTCCTCCTCCGTGAGCTTTTCGGGGGTGTAGGCGCGGATGCTGGATCTTGCGCAGACGGTTTCCAAAACGGTATTCATGGGTTTCTCTCCTTCTTTTTGTTTTAACGGTATTATACAGCGTTTCCAAACAAAAATCCATAGCGCGTCCGCAAAAAAATCGCCCGCATCGGAACGCGCCTTTATGCAGATACTTATACGGGAGAAAGCATGAGAGGAGGTAAAGGTATGAAGCTTATGGGTTTTGCCGCGGGAATGGCGCTCGGCATGGCTGCCGCGACTGCGGCTATCACCGCGGCGTATCCTTCGGTGGTTAAAAAGATGAAACGGGACGCCGTGAAGGTCAAAAAGAGCCTGGTCAATATGATCTGACGGGAAGAAAAGGAAAAAGGATCCCCTGCGGAAAAAGGGCCGGGAGGACGCATCCGATCAAGGAAGCGCTTATGGGCATATTCGCTTAAGGATGTACAGCGTAAGCAAGCTTTCCAAAGAGTGATGGGCCTAAGCGGGGCGGGCGTATGCCGAATGGTCATAAGGCGGTATTTGGAGACTTCTCCTAAACAATTAGTCTGCGAAACAAAAACTCTTTGCAAATGGTTTTAGCCACTGCAAAGAGTTTTTACTGTAATTACGGGGATATGTCTCGCAGGAGGGCATAAATCGGTCGCATCGCGATTTCGAGCATCCGGTGAATGCTCGAAAAGATTTATGCCGGGCGGTCGGGTCCGCCCCGTCAAATCCTATCTTCTTGGCTTGTCGCAGTTTAAGCGCCTCTCCCTCGCAGCATAGCTGCTTCGGCATTCCGCTAAAGGCGCAACACTGTTGCCCCTTTTTAACGCTTCATGTGGCGCGGTCGCGCTGACCCG
>JAFPXD010000044.1 GCA_017394835.1 Clostridia bacterium | reverse complement strand
CCTTTAGCGGAATGCCGAAGCAGCTATGCTGCGAGGGAGAGGCGCTTAAACTGCGACAAGCCAAGAAGATAGGATTTGACGGGGCGGACCCGGCCGCCCGGCATAAATCTTTTCGAGCATTCACCGGATGCTCGAAATCGCGATGCGACCGATTTATGCCCTCCTGCGAGACATATCCCCGTAATTACAGCAAAAAACTCTTTGCAGTGGCTAAAACCATTTGCAAAGAGTTTTTGTTTTGCAGACTAATTATATGGGAGAAGTCTCCAAATACCGCCTTATGACCATTCGGCGTATGCCGAAGCCTTTCGTTTTTTTACTATTCCGCCGCTTCCGGCTTTTCCGCGAGCCTTGCTTCCTCCGCGGGCTTCGTATCGAGCAGCAGCAGCTTTTCGGCGAGCAGCCCGGAAAGCCCGGAAAGGATCGCGTAAGTGGAGATAAGATCGGAGGTGCCGTCAACGGAGGCGGCCATTCGCCTCTCCTCATGATTAAGTATGGGGGCGGCGATCTCCCTCACCGTCTCAACGAAGTATTCCGCCGTGATGCGGTGCCTTTCGCGGTAGGCGGTGTAGATGGCGCGGACCTCCTCCTCCGGGATGTCGTTCGGGATCATCTTGGTCAGCGTGGAGATCGTGAGGCTCTGCTTAAGCGTGCATATCATTACGAGGTACGCTATATGCAGGCGGTAATACTTCTTCTTATAGGGCTTGGGCATGTAGCGGTTGCGGACGTAGTTGTTGATGGTCGCCGCGGTTATAAACTGCTCCTCCTTAAGCTCGGGGGGAAGATAATCGAGGTAATCCGTCAAAAGTGCGAGCACCTGCTCCATATAAAGGCCAAGATCGGGGATCTCCTCCCATGCGGGCAGACGGTACTCATTGATGTATTTTTCCCATCTGCGCAGCTTTTTTTCGACAAAACCATTATCGTTGCACATATAGACGCTCCGTGGTTATATATTGTTTATACTATTATACTACATGTTTTGGAAAATTCAAGCATAATTTTGAAAAACGCTTGACTTAATGCTCATCTCATGCTAATATAATGTTATAAATTAGATTGAGGAGGCCTCATGGCGTTCACCATCATAACCGATACTTCCGCCAATCTTCCCCTTGCGCTGCTTGAGGAGAAGGGCGTTTTAGAGCTTCCCTTCCATTATTGCTGCGAGGGGAAGGATCTTACCTGCCTTGACGTTGCGGCTTTCCGCGGCGCCGAAGCGAAAAAATACTATGCCGAGCTCAAGTCCGGCATGAAGGTCTCGACCTCCCAGATAAACCGTCAGACCTATATCGACTTCATGGAGCCCTTCCTTGCCCGGGGCGAGGATCTGCTCTTTATAAGCATGTCCTCCGGGATAAGCGGCTCATTTGCCTCGGGCGAATCCGCCGCGGAGGAGCTTCGCGAAAGGTTCCCCGAAAGGAAGATAGTCATGTTCGACACGCTCGCCGCCTCTTTGGGCGAGGGGATAGCCGTCCTCCGCGCCGCCGAATGCCGTGAAAAGGGCATGAGCCTTGAAGAAACGGCCGCGGAGCTTTCCCGGTTCCGCCCCCGCCTGCGTCAGGAGGTTTTGCTTGACGACCTCATGTTCCTGCACAGGGGCGGCAGGGTCGCTCTGCCCAAGGCCTTGATCGGCACGGTGCTCGGCATCCGCCCCATTTTGAAGGGCGACGAGGGCGGGCATCTCGTTGTTTGCGGCAAGGTGCGCGGCAGGAAGCGCGGGCTTTCCGCCCTTGCCGAAAAATACGGAAGGATGGTCGATAGGAGCCGCCGTCAGCTCGTCTGCATAGCTTATACCGACTGTGAGGAGGATGCGCTCGCCCTGCGCGGCGAGCTTGATTCCATATTCCCCAACGATTTCATGGTCGAGCGTTACGAGCCCGTCACCGGCTCCTACGTTGGGCCCGGAACGGTCGCCCTCTTCTATGAGTCGGGCGATGAAAACGCCCGCAGTTATTGATTTTTTAAGGAGGTCTGTATGAACGATTACGTCATTTTCACCGATACGGGCTGCGATATCCTTCCCGATATGCTCCGCGAATGGGGCGTAAGGAACGTCGATCTCACGTTCCGTCCCGAAGGCGAGAAGCGCGATTACACCCAGGCGGAGGTCCCCACCAAGGAGTTTTACGACCGCATGCGCGCGGGCACCGTTTTCAGGACGGCCGCCGCCAATTCCGATACGATCAAAAGCGCCCTCTCCCCCGCCCTTGCCGAGGGGCTGGACGTGCTTTACATAGTGTTCGGCTCTGGCCTGAGCTCGACCGCGAGCGTTGCGAAGCTTGCCGCTCCCGAGCTTGAGGAGGATTTCCCCGGCAGGCGCGTGATGGTGATCGATTCGCTCTGCGCCTCCGCGGGTCACGGTCTGCTGCTCTGGTTCGCCGTTGAAGCCAAGCGCCGCGGCGCCGATCTTGATGAATGCGCGGCCGAAGTGCTGAAGAAGCTCCCCAAGCTCTGCCACTGGTTCACGGTGGATGATCTCGTCTATCTGAAGAGGGGCGGGAGGGTCTCCGCCGCCGCCGCTTTCTTCGGCGGGGTGCTGAACATTAAGCCCGTGCTCCACGTTGACGACGCCGGGCACCTCATCCCCATGTCGAAGGTGCGCGGCAGGAACGCCGCCATAAAGGCGCTGTTCAAAAAATACTGCGAGACGGCGGTGGATCCCGCGTCCTGCACCTATTTCATATCCCACGGCGACTGCATCGAGGATGCGAAAAAGCTCGAAGCGATGATAGCGGCCGAGTACGGCAACCACGCCGCCCTCATCACGGATATAGGCCCCGTGATCGGCTCCCATTCCGGCCCCGGCACGCTGGCGCTGTTCTTTGTGGGAAGCGAGCGGTAAACAAAAGCATAAACGAACCGACCGCGGGGCAAAACCCGCGGTCGGTTTTTTATTTCACTTCACAGCGTTCAGATACGCCTCCGCCGCCCTTTCCGCGGCGCCCGCCTCATCGGGATCCAATACCGCATCCGCGAGCCCGGAATAGCTTTCACGCCTCTTTTCATAGAGCGCGCGGAGCTTTTTTTCGCTCTCCTCCGCCGTTTCCGCGCGGAGCAGGGGGCGGTTCAAGGTGCTCTGGCCTACGAGCTTTTCAATATCCCTGTCAAGGAAAACGCAGAAGCCCGAGGCCCTTATCACGGCCGCGTTTTCGGGATCCATGGGCATGCCGCCGCCCGTCGCGATTATCATGCCGCCCCTTTTCGCGGCCGAACGCAGCACGGTCTTTTCCATATCGCGGAAGCCCGCCTCGCCAAAGGCCGCAAATATCGCGTCAATGCTCATGCCCGTACGCTCCATGATGAGCTTATCCGTATCCACAAGGGGCATATCGAGCAGCCCCGCAAGCTTCTTTCCCATGCGGGTCTTGCCGCTGTCGGGCATGCCGATGAGGTAAAGGTTCCCGCCGCGGCGCTGTATGCGCTTCGATTGCTCCATGAGGGCGCGGACAAAGTTTTCCCCGCATTCCCTGTATTTTTCCGGGAGGCTCCCCGTGCGGGAGGTAACTACCTCCTCTTCGCGCGCGGGATCGCATACGGGCTTTCCGTTCGCCCTCTTCCATGCGCCGATGCGCTCCGAAAGCTCCATCCTCTTTTCAAAGAGGCGCATGAGCTCCGCATCGACCGAATCGAGCTCAAGCCTCAGTTCTTCAAGCTCCTTCATAAAAACCTCCCGTCCGCAATGAAAAGATCAAAAAGACCCACCGCCGCCGCGGCTTCGGCCGCCGCAAGCCCGCGCGGGAGTATGCAGGTATCGTGCCGCCCGCGGATCTCGATGGGCACGGGCTCCTTTTTTTCAAGGTCGAAGCCCGTCTGCCTGAGCTTTATCGAGGGCACGGGGCGGAAGCGCACGCGGAACACGAGCGGCATTCCGTTGGTCAGGCCCCCGTTTATGCCGCCGGAGCGGTTCGTTTGGGTCCTGCCGCCCTCCGTGAATTGATCGTTGACCTCGCTGCCCCTGCCGTTCGTTTCGCCGAATTCCACCGCGCGGAGGCCGGGTATCATGAACAGTATCTGCGACAGGCAGCTTTCGACTCCGTAAAACAGCGGCTCGCCAAGGCCCGCGGGAAGGCCCGTGACGGCGATCTCCGCCTCGGCGGAGAGGGTATCGCCCGCCTCCCGCGCTTTCGAAAGCGCCGCCTCCATGGGCCCGCGCCTTTCGGGCTCGACGAGCGGAAACAGCCCGTCGCCCAAGGGTTTTTGGGGGCTTACGGCGTCAAAGCGCTCATCGCGCGCCCCGCCTATTTCAAGCACGTGGCCGAATATCTCAACGCCCCGCCTGCAAAGCGCCATTCTGCACAGCGCGCCCGCGGCGGTCAGGGGCAGGGTCATGCGGCCCGAATACTTCCCGCCGCCCGAAATATCCTCTTTCCCGCCCGACTTTATAAACGCCGCGAGATCGGCGTGGGACGGCCGCGCAACGGGCCTGTATTCCGAAGGATCGTGCGCGCGGTTCATGAAGCGCATCACGATGGGCTCGCCCGTGGTCACGCCCTCCGCAATGCCGCCCTCGATAATGGGCTCGTCCGCCTCATGCCGGGGGGTCGCAAAGGCGTGCGCGGCGGCGGAGCGGCGGCGAAGCTCATGCCGAAGCGCCTCAATATCGACGGGCTCTCCCTTGGGGAAGCCCTCCATCACAAAGCCCACGCACTCCGCGTGAGAAGCGCCGAAAAGCGTTAATTTGATCGTTTTTCCGAAAGGATCCATAGTGCCTCTCAAGGTCAGAATTCGGTTATTTCGCCCGCCCCGCAAAGCTTTTTAAGCTCCGTGAAGAACGCGGGGAAGGATTTATTGACGCATTCCGCCCGCCGTATGACAACGGGCTTATCGCAAATCGCGGCGGCGGCCGCGGCGGCGAACGCCATGCGGTGATCGTTCCCGGGGTCGTATTCCCCGCCCGAAAGGCCGCCCCTGCCGTTTATCAGTATAGCGTCTTCAAGCACGCGCGCCTCGCCGCCGAGAGTGCGGATCATATCGACCGTGCCGCGCTCGCGGTCGCTCTCCTTCGAGCGGAGGCGCGCCGTGCCGCGGATGAGCGTTTCGCCCGTTTTTTTGCAGGCGGCGACGGCCAGAAGCGGCGCAAGATCGGGGCAGTCGCGTACGGACGCCTCATCCCTTCCCGCAAGCCGGAGGAAAGCGGAATCCGCCTGCTCGGAGCCGCCCTCGGGCAGCTTTACGGAGCCTCCCAGCAGGTTCATTAGCTCGAAAACGGCGGCGGCGGAGCGGTCGAACGAGACGTGCAGGGCTTCGGGAGCCCTGTATCCGGCGGGGAAAATTCGGTATTCCTCCCCCGACTCTTCTATGCGCGCGCCGAATTCGCGCGCCATGCGGAGCGTGAGCTCCGCATACGGCGCGGAGACCATCCCTCGGGCGCGAACGAGGCATTCCCGCGAGCTCCCGCCGAGCGCCAGAACGAGCCCCGAAAAGAACTGCGAGGAGCGGGAGCAGTCCACGGTGAATTCGTCCCGCCGCATATCGGCCCTCAAATACAGCGTGTTCGCCCCGCGAAGGGCGACCGCGCCCAAACAGCTTTCAAGCTCGTAAATGCCGCGCTCCATGAGGCGCGGGCTCAAAAAAAGCCTTGCCTCGCCGCGCTTTTCGAGGAGTATGGGAATGAGCATCCGCATGAGCGCCGCGCTTTCGCCCGCATCGGGTACCGGCGCGGAGAACGCGTGAAGCGCGTGGAGTACGTCGTCGCAGAAGGGCGCTTCGAATCCGCGAACGGCTCTTTCGGGAGCCTCCCCGGAGAGCGCGAAAAGCAGCGCGGCCCTTATCACCTCGCTCTTTGCGGGCGGCAGATGCGCCTCCCCCTTGGGACATATTCCGTTTTCGATGCGAACGTCCATTTCCCCTCCGCATATTATCCTAATATAAATATAACACAAAATCGGGCGAAGCGCAACGAAGTTAAGCTCCGTTCCGAAAAACATCGTCTTTTCTCTTGTATCATATAATAAGATCGCAGTAAAAAGGCCGCAAAGGCATTGAAAAGCACAAAGGTATTGAAAGCGCTTTTGCTTGACACCCTCCCGTATTATGCTATACTGTATATGGGGGATTTTTTTCTGCCAAAAATACGGAAGAAAGCAGAGGATCCGAAAATGAAGAAACACATGCTTGCCATACTGATCGCCGCGCTTGCAGTCTTCACCGCCTTCACGGGGTGCAAAAAGACCGCCGAACCGACCGTTCCCATAAGTCCCGGCGGCCCCGGAAGCTCCGGAAGCTCCGGAGGCTCCGTGCTGCCCGAATGGGAGGAGGCCTCCTCGGAAAACGGTTGGCGCCGATATGAAAACGTCACCGATAATATGCTCGAGGACTATCTCGACTCCTCCCGCGAGAGGGGCTGCACAGTGCTCGGCGAGGTCGGCGGCAGCGGTATGATCTACGTTATCGACAAGGGCGAATGCGTTGAGATATCCGCCTCCTCCGAGGAAGGCTTCGCCGAGATGCGCGTCATCCGCACCTCCCGCAAGAGCGGCGGCGGTATCTCCGAGGAGCGTGTGAAGGAGCTCGCCTCCCTCTGCCTCGAAAAGGATGAGGAGCTCGCCGCGCTTATCGATCTTACCCCCGCGGAGCTTTCCGCCAAGGCGGGGCTTTCGTATTTCGAAGGCCTCATCACCCGCGGCGGCTCGAATTACCGCATAGGCTTTTTCGTGGGCGAAAACGGCGCGCTCACGCTCCGTCATTCGATGCTCACAGACCGCCTGCTCGTTATCGACGCGGACGGCGACGGCTCATGCGACGTGCTGACCATGACTGCCGGGCCGAGCTCCGGCATCCACACGGAGGAGCTGTTCCTGATAGGCGCTGCGGAGGGCGTCCCCTACCTCAAGACCTCGGGCATATTCTCGATGGAGCACGGGCAGGCCGGGCTCAGCGTTAAGGACGGCGGCGCGGCGCTCTCGCTTTCCGAGCGCAATACCGGCAGCGCGGCGCAGACCCAGGGCACTGCCGAAGCCGCGCTCTATCCCATCCGCACAGAGGGCGGTGAGCTTGTGATAGACGCTCCCGCCGATAGCGACGGCCCCGCCGCCTGGGGCGGCGCCGCATTCGGTTATTCATATTACGATCAGCGCGATGAGCTTTCGGAAGGCATCACCTTGATCGCAAGGCGCGAGGGCGGCTCCATGCGTTTCGCTCCCCTTCTGACGGCGGAGGCGGAGCTGCCCCTGTTCGGATACAATGCGCTGAAGTTCATAAGCGCAGAGGAAACGGCGAGGCTCCTTGAGCGATACGGGCTCCCCGCTGAAAAGCTCTCCGTGCGCATGGCGGACTTCCCCATGAGGGCGGATTCCGCGCTGCGCGAAGCCACGGCGGAGGAATACGAAAGGATCGCGGAGCTCGTGGGGATCGGATAACGGTTCCCGGTATCGCCCCGCGCGGGCAGGCGGGAAACTCTCAGGCTTAAAACAAGGGCATGGCCGCGCGCCATGCTCTTTGATTTGGCTCCGCGGAGCGTTTTCTTCTTCATCCGGCGCGTTATGTTCTCTCTTGCAAACCCGGCGCCCGTTTGATATACTTATATTGAAAAAAACAAGGAGGTATTTTATGTACTGCACAAGAAGCGTGACCCGCGACATAGTCTGGGTCGGCGGGAACGACCGCCGCCTTTCCGTGTTCGAGGGCGTTTACAAATGCCCCTCCGGAGTCTCCTACAACTCCTATCTCATAAACGATGAAAAGACCGTTTTGATGGACACGGTCGATCAGGCCGTTTCCCGCGTGTTCTTCGAAAACCTTGAGCACGAGCTTGCGGGAAGGGGCTTGGATTACGTCGTAGTTCAGCACATGGAGCCCGATCATTCCGCCACGCTCGCGGAGCTCGTCATGCGCCATCCCGAAGCCAAGATAGTGGCAAATGCGAAGCTCGCCGCGATGATAAAGCAGTATTTCGATTTCGAGCTCGACAGCCGCCTGATGCTCGTCAAGGAGGGCGACGTTCTGGAGACCGGCCGCCACAGCCTGACCTTCGTTATGGCGCCCATGGTGCACTGGCCCGAGGTAATGGTGACCTATGACGCGAAGGACTGCCTGCTCTTCTCGGCGGACGCCTTCGGCACCTTCGGCGCGATAAACGGCGCGATATTCGCGGACGAGGTCGATTTTGCCCATGACTATATGGATGAGGCGCGCCGCTACTACTGCAACATAGTGGGCAAATACGGCACTCAGGTGCAGGCGCTTCTTAAAAAGGCGGCGGGGCTCAAGATAGATATGATACTCCCCCTGCACGGCTTCGTCTGGCGCAGCAATATAGGCGATATACTCGATAAATACATCCATTGGTCCACCTATGAGCCCGAGGAGAAGGCCGTTATGATCGCCTATGCCTCCGTTTACGGCAACACCGCGAACGCGGCGGACATATTGGCCTGCGAGCTCGTGAGCCGCGGGGTGCCCGTCCGCATGTTCGACGTTTCGATCGTCTCCGCCGATCATATCATCGCCGAGGCGTTCCGTTCGAGCCACCTCGTATTCGCCTCCACCACCTACAACGCGGGCATATTCGTCCGCATGGAGGAGCTTTTGCACGACCTCGCCGCGCACAATATTCAGAACCGCAGGGTCGCCTTCATCGAAAACGGCTCCTGGGCGGCGACGAGCGGCAAGCTCATGCGCGGCATAATGGAAAACTGCAAAAACATGAGCTTTGTCGAAGCGGGAGTCTCCCTCAAGTCCTCCGTCAAGCCCGACAACCGCGCCGATATAGAGGCGCTCGCGGATGAGCTGGCTGCGGATTTTGCCAAGCCCGTCCATCAGTCCGGCGCCGCCCGCGCCGACGAAAGCGCCATCGCTCCCGCCGCGTTCAACAAATTGAGCTACGGCCTCTTCGTTCTTACCGCGCGTGAAGGCGATTCGCTGAACGGCTGCATAATAAACACCGCGCAGATGCTCACGGATTCCCCCAAGCGCATCACCATCGCCGTCAACAAGGCGAACCTCACCCACGATATGATAATGAAGACGGGCGAATTCAACGTTTCCGTGCTGACGGAGTCCGTCCCCATGAGCATGTTCGAGCACTTCGGCTTCCGCTCCGGGCGCGAGGCGCATAAGTTCCTCGCCTTCGAGGATTTCGAGATGAGCGCGAACGGTCTGCCCTACATCACCGCGCACACCAACGCGTTCTTCTCCGCCCGCGTCACAGCCGCCGCGGATAACGGCACGCACACCCTCTTCACCGCCGAGGTGACGGAGGCCGCGGTGCTTTCCGAGGAGCCCTCCGTGACCTACGCCTACTACTTCGCCCACATAAAGCCCAAGAAGGCCAAGCCCGCGGAGTCGAAGCCCGGCTTCGTCTGCAAGATCTGCGGCTACGTCTATGAGGGCGAAGAGCTTCCCGAAAATTACGAATGCCCCATCTGCAAGCACGGCCCCGAGGATTTCGAGCGCATAGAGCCCGCCCCCGCGCCCAAGGGGCATAAATGGGTCTGCGAGATCTGCGGCTTCGAGTATGAGGGTGAGGAGCTCCCCGCCGATTATACCTGCCCGCTGTGCAAGCACGGCGTTGAGGATTTCAAGCAGCTCTATTAAGGTTTACAAGGGACGGAAAGACCGGTAAACGGTTCTTCCCGTCCCCGTTTATTTACATACAACCGGCATCCCGCGACCGTCATTTGAAGACAGAAAGGGCATGAAATGAAGAAAAAGATCCGTTCCAAGCAAAAAGCTTTTTCACTCAAGGATCGTTTTCAGTACTGGTTCGACAACCGAATGTCAAAGGGAACTTTGGGACTGATTCGAGTCCTGATCATTGCCTCCGTCATTCTTGCCGTTATCATAGCGGTACTTATAATTGCTTTCGGGTTCAACGACGGAGAAAACACCTCCGTTATTTGGGACAGTATTACGACCCTTATTAATGCATGGATGCCTTCGTTTGAAGACGGCAGCCCCGGATACATCATTCTTATGTCGATCGTTGCGATAGCCGGCGTGCTGTTCACCAGCGTTCTTATCGGTATCGTAACCAGTGCGATAGAAGAAAAAATAGACAATTTGAAGCGTGGTAATTCTTTGGTTTTGGAAAAGGATCACATTGTTGTGCTCGGCTTCAATCCGGGTGAATTCTCACTGCTTAATCAGCTCATTCTTGCTGCTGCCGGAGCCCCTGCTTGCGTAGTAATTGCAGAAGATCTTGAAAGGGAAGAAATAGAACGCAGCATAAACGAAAACCTCGACGTTCCAAAAAACTTCCGCTTTGTTTGCAGGACCGTTGATATTACAGATCCTTCATCATTGGAAAAGTGTTCCGTTGAAACCTGTGCAACTATCATCGTCAATCCTACTGACGATATGCGTACTATAAAGGCCGTTCTTGCCGTTTCAGCTCTCTTGGCCGAAAAAGGTCATCCGGAGATAAGAGTAAACGCCATTATTTCAAAAAACGAATACCGTTTCCCCCCGTCTTTAGTTGAAGCTAACAACATCACCACTCTGCAAACAAATACCATCCTCGCAAAAATGATCGCTCACTCATGCACACAGATCGGCCTTTCCGAAGCGTTCAGAGAAGTATTCAATTTTGAAGGCAGCGAGTTTTATCTTGCAGACATCCCCGATATTGCCGGATTGGCTTTTGAGGAACTGATGCTCCGATTGAACAAAGCCGTACCCGCAGGATTGCTGCGGGATGACAAAATAATCATGAATCCCCCGGGTGACCTCATATTGTCCGAATCGGATAAAGTGTTGGTATTTTCGGAAGAATGCGACTCGGCAAAGTTAATGAGCGCTCCTATAGATCTTGCCAAAGAGATCAAAACGATCTCCAATACAGACGAAGCGCCAACCGAAGCTATAATCCTTGGTCACAACGAAACACTTTCGATCATACTGAACGAGCTTCCGGAGAACGTGTCCCGCGTGTTTATCGAAGAACGAACTCTTAATCAAAATGAAATACAAGCGGTAGAAAGTATTGCCGCAAGAAGAAACATTGCACTTGAATACATTACCGGCGATCCGCGGTCCGAAAAGGTGATGCTCGAACTGGCGAAAACGGCTGAACACATAGTTGTTTTGAACGATCACTCGATCGACCCCGAAGAATCTGATATGGACGCGATGTTCCTTCTCCTTAACCTTCGCGATATACGAACAAGATACGGCCTGCATTTCAATATAACCGTGGAGATGCGTAAAGAGCATAATCAGAAGCTTGTCGGCGACGGAGACCATACCGACTTTCTTGTTGCTTCAAGCATGTCCTCTTTGATACTCGCCCAATTGGCGGAAAGTCCGGAATTGATAGACGTTTTCCGCGAGCTTCTTTCAAATGAAGGAAACGAGCTCTATCTTAAAAACGTCGGATTGATGCAGTTAGCCGGTACTTATCAAGTTTGCGAACTTCGCCGAATCACGCTAACTGCGGGATACATTCTTTTGGGGTACCTTGACAGCGAGAAAAACAGCAATTTCAATCTTCCTTTGGACGAAACTCTTACCCTGCAAAACGAGGATCATCTTATCGTTCTCGGACAAAACTGATAATGATCGTCCCCCGCCGCAACCAACGAAAAACAGGCCGCTTCTGCGGCCTGTTTTATTCTGCATGGGATCAGACCGTCCGGCGGCCTGCGGCTTCCTCGGCCTTGTTCTTCATCAGCGCCTTCGCCTGCTCCTTTCCGTCGAAAACGATGAGCTCCAGACCCACCTCGGGCGAGATCATGCCCGTTTCGACGAGGCGGAATACGGTATCGTTATGGGCTATGGCGGAGAAGCCCGTCTCCTTCTGCACCTTTACGGTCACGCGGATGGAAATGGGCATATCATCCGAATTCATGAGCTCGCGCGCGGCGTGATCCGCCCTTGCGGCGCCCTCCGGATCGGCGCGGTCTATATAGGTCTTTATGCAGCGGAGCCCCAGAGCGAACTCGCGCTCGAGCTCCAGCTCCTGTTCGACGGCCTTTCGGAACGCCGTATGCAGGCTTTTTGCCGCCATGCGGGCCCTTTTGGAGGATTTTTCCTGCAAAGCGGAGATCGCGGTGCCGCTCGTGACGCCGTAATTTGTAAGGCCCCTCGACCAGTCGTTCGAGCCGGACTCCTCCTTTATGCCGGAGCGCATATCCGCGATGTATGAGATGAGATACGCGGGCAGGGGCGCCGTCTGGAACCATGTGACGCCGTTTAAGTTGTCGCCCTTGTGCACCTCCTTCGACCAATCGCGGAGGTCGTCTATATCAAAGCCCGAGGACCCCGTGACGAGCAGCTTATTGCGGGAGGCCATGAGCGCGTTCTTCATCACTATCTGGTCGAGCTTGTCCGAATAGCGCTGAGCGGTCTCGAACATATCGACGAAGCCGTAGCCCAGGGGCGAACCCTTCCTCGGGAAGAGCTGTGTCACCACGAACGGGTACTGCCCGTGGCGGTAAACGCCCTTGGGATAATGCCTGCGGCTGTCCTCAAGTATCTTGCCCCCCGCGAGCTTCACCACGTGCACCGCCCAGCGGCTCTTTTTGGCGTCGTATTCGCGGAGCCAGCATTCGATGAGCATTATGCTCCTGTCTATGCGGGGTGAAAGCAGCCCGTCGCCGTCGGTATCCATGAAAAGACCGTCGTCGGTAAGCCCCTCCGCGTCGTCGGGGTAATGCTGGCGGAACCATTCGCGCGTGCGGCGGGCGAATTTGAATACGGCGCGCCCGTCCCCTATATCGCAAACGAGCGGATCGAAGAGCACGGCGTTCACGTCAACGTGACGGACGAACGCCTGACCCATGCCGCCCGCGGCCTCGGGATCGTAGCCTATCTCCTGCACGCCGTAGCCGCAAACGAGCAGATCGTGCGTCAGCGCCCTGTATTCCTCATCATAGGAGCAATTCAGATGGTTCTCGCGGATGACCTGCGTGAGCGTTTCGGCAAGCTCTGAATAGGCGGCGTTATCCGCGGTGACGACGGCTTCCGGCACGTAATCGTCAAGATCGGCGCGGACGTTCTCTATCGCGCTCTGTATGACGGGCGTTACGGGGCGCGGCTCGTTTATATCCTCGGCGGGGACGCCCGACCAATGGTCGCCGCGGTACATGGTCTCACAGCGGTCGAGCCTTGCCCTCTCGCCCGCGTATGCGTCGTAGAATTCGCGGAAGAGCTCGTAAAGCCTTGCTGCTTCCGCGGCGTTTTTTTCGGTATTTTGGGTGTTATTCATGTTGTTCCTTTCTTTTTTCGATTTCAGCAGGACATATACCCGCCCGCGTGCTTTACGCCAAGATCCAAGGGATCGTAAGCCCTTTTCCTTATTTCCTTTGGCGGGACGGGCGCCTGCGGCCTTGACATCAACCCGTAACGGAGCGCTTCGGGGGCGTGATCCTCGCCCTGCGCAGCGTCCTCGCGGTCGCGCAGATCGTACTGCAGAAGGGGCAGGGTCCTTATAAGGTTCGTGCAGTTCGAAAAGCACTGCCATTTGGGGAGCCCGTCCGGCGCATCGGCCAGATAGCCGCGCACCCTCTGCCATCCCGCGACGCGGGAATTATCCGCGGGCGATACGGCAAGGCCGCTCTTTATGAATATCTCGGCCAGGGTCTCCCCCTCAAAGCCGCCCGCCGTGCGGAGCATCTGACCGCGGTTCTGCCACAGATCGGGCGAGGCGACGGTATAGGCGATCTCCTCCCCGCGCGAAAGCTCGCATACGAGCCTTGCCACCTCCTCGGCCCGCGTCTGCCTCAAATACAGCTCGCGGTAGGTGATGACCCGCCCTTCGGGATCGACCGCGTGCCAAAGCACGCAGCAGGGGTCGTTGTAGCCCCAGTCCATTGAGCGGAAACGCCTGTACCACGGGGGCAGCCCGCGCGGTTCCACCACGTGCTTATCGCGGGAGAATTCGCTGAAATACTGGCCGGCGTGCACGTCCCAGTCGCCTTCAAGATGCGCCCTTCGAAGCGCTTCCGGCAGGGCGCGGAGCTGATTGACGTAACCGGGATCGGCGCGGAGCAGCGCCTTGTTGTCCCATATCCTCGCGGGGATGAAGAGATAATCGCGCGGATCCTCATCCTCGCGGAACTCGCGGTCTATAAAGAGCCGCTTTACCCATGCGTGACCCACGTTGCCGGGGTTGCAGGTGTAATACATGCGGGGCGTGAAGCCGATCTTGGAGGTGCGGTTGCAGGTGGTCAAAAACTGCTGCTGTTCCTCGGTGAAATGAGTCGCCTCCTCCATGCCTATCACGGCGTATTCCTGCCCCTGGTACTGATAAACGTCGCCCGACGAATCACAGTAGCCGAGCTTTATACGGGAGCGGTTCGGGAAATCGAACACCCTCTCCGTCGTGTTGAAATCCGCAATGCCGTAAAGCTCGCGCCGAAGCGGGATAATGTGGTTCTCACGCAGCTCCGGCAGAGTGCGGCGAAGCAGTAAAATATTGAGTTCGGGATAGCGCAGGGCAAGCATCACGAGCTTTCGGCGCATGGCCCAGCTCTTGCCGCCGCCCCTCGCGCCACCGTAGGCGGTGTGCCTTGCCCGCGACAGGAAGAATTCGAGCTGACGCGGGTTGGGTTCGCCCGAAAGATAGAGCGTTTTCATATTCCGAAGCCGCTTTTCACTTGCAAAAGCCGCCGAAATGCGGTATCATCCTATTCGTGAAAACGAATGCGGAGGGAGCTATGAGAAAGACGAATTCTGCAAAGCTGTGGGGCGTGATATGCGTCGTCGCCGCCTCCATGTGCTACGGGATAACCCCCATCCTTTCAAACACGGCTTTGAAGGGCGGGCTCCCCGCGGATTTTCTGACGCGCGTATTCGGCTCCGCTCCCGCCCAAATGCTGCAGGATCCCGCAAGCGCCATGCCCAACGAATCCGTGGTGGGCTTCGGCATGGGGCTCGCCTGCCTGCTTTCGATACTCGTCTGCCTCATTACCGGGAAAAGCCTTCGCGTGAAGGGCAGGCAGGCGGCGGAGCTTGCCCTTTTCGGCGGCGGAGGCTTCACGGCGACAATGCTGCTCATCTCCTACGCCTATCTCTGCATCCCCGCGGGGACAACGATAGTGCTGAATTTCACTTACCCGATGATCGTGGCGGTCATTTCCGCGGTAATGTTCAAGGAAAAGCTCCCCGCGGCTGGCATTCTGGCGCTCATTGCCGCGATCGCCGGCGTCGCGCTCATTTCGGGGCTCGGCGGAGGGGACGCCATCGGCAGGAAGCCCGCCCTCGGCATCCCTCTCGCGCTGCTTTCCGGCCTTGCTTACGCCGTCTATTTCCTTGCGGGGAGGCACGCTTCGTATTCGAGCCTCGATACCTCCGTCGCAAACGTCTATATAACGGGCTCCGCCGCTGCGATCTGTTTCCTTATCGCCGCGCTTACGGGCAGGTTCCGCCTTCCGCCGACAGGCTTCATGTGGCTCGTGCTCACCTCGAGCGCGATCTTGGGCTACATGATAGGCCTCCGCCTGCTGCTTGCGGGCATAAGGCTTTTGGGCTCCACCGCCGCTTCCGCGCTCAACACGCTCGAGCCCGTTTTCGCCTCGCTCACGGGGCTGATAGTGTTCGGCGAAACGATGGGCCCCCTCAAGATACTGGGCGCGGCGCTCGTTGTGCTGGGAGCCGCCGTCACTATAATCGTCTGCGGGAAGAAGCCCTCAAGCGCCGAATGACGCCTCCCCGGCGTTCGATCCGCCTCCGCATTTGCGGGGGCTTTTATTTTTCGCCCGCGGAATTCGCCGCGTCGAACGCGCCGTTCGCCGCAAGCGCCACCACCGCGGAATTCACGAACGCGATGGCGAGCTCATTCCAGCCGCCGCCCGAAAAGAGCGTTGCCGCGAGCAGTATGATGAGCGCGATCGCGTAGCTGACTATCCTCGTCGGGATACCCGCAAAGGGCTTTACTCCCTTGATGAGCTGGGTGATGAGCGAGGTCGCAAGGGTCGCCCCGGCGCAGGTCATGAGCGCCTGCCAAGTGAAAAAGCTGTTCATGCCGCCTCCCTATACCGCCGCATGGCGCGAAACGAATTCGCGCACGCCGCTCAAGGTGATCCTGCCGCATTTGCCGTCCGGCGTGCCGCAGTAATAGCCCAGAGCGTTCAGCGCCTTCTGCAGGTGGAGTATGTGCTCGCCCTGTATCATGGGGCGGGTGAGCGAGAGCACCAGCGGCTCGTCGCGCATCTCTTCGTCGTATGAAAGCATCTTCGTGACGAGCCCCCTGTGGGTCCACGGCCTTTCGGAAAAGCGGGTGACCACCACTCCGAACCTTATGCCGCGCGCCTCCACGGCGACGGGCTCCCCTTCGAGGAAGCCGCAGACGAACCCCACGTGGGTCATGCGCCCTTCGGAATTCATGTAGAAGAGCGCCTCACCTATCTCATAGGGGCGCTCCACCTCGTCAACGGAGCCGCGCTCCGTGCACCAGGCGGTGTAGCAGTAGTTGGCGGTGACGTCGGTGCCGAGGAAGCTGTCGAGCAGGCCCTGGCAGTCCGTCGCCTTTCTTTTGAGCTCGGGCCAGTTCTCGGTAGCCGTATCATAGCTTTCTCGCGTCCAGCCCTTCTTTTTATAGAAATGCTCATAGCGCTCCTCTATGAGCTCCTTCGTAACGGCGTGACCCGTGGTGCCGTAAAGGTATTCCCACGGCTCAATGCCGCATTCTTCCCTGTCAATGGGGAGCACCGCTCCCTCCGGTATGCTCTCGCGCTTGGCGTGCGAGAGCGCATAAACTATGAAATCATGTGCTTTCTTCAATGCAAAGTCTCCTTTATCCTTAGTAAAAGCCGGCTTCACTCAGCCGATTCGAGCTCGTTTATCTCGGCGCGCCACGCGGCGCGTTCCGTACACGAGGCCGCGAATTCCTCCGCGGAAAGCTCTCCCTCAACGTATTTCAGGGTCTTGTAGTCGGTCGCAAAAAGGCGCTCCTTGAGCTCCTCTATGCGTGAGGCGGAGTCCGCCGCGTAAAGCGCCTCCTCCTCGGGGGTCATTTCATAAACCACCCCGTCCTTCATTATCTTCACCTTCTCACCTCCCTTCGAGCACGACCCTCATGCCCGCCTTGAACAGACCGTTGCTTCCCGTTGCGGTGAGGCTGACCCTCGTAATGGCGCCGGTGAACACGCCGTAAGCGGCGAGCACGTTCTTCGCGGCGGCGGAATCGATCGAAACGCCTCCGAAATAGCGCCTTATGCTTACGGTGTCTTCCGTCTCCTTTTGGATCAGGAGCTGGCAGACGGGATTCACGACGTTGGTCGCGTCGGTGTTCATGAGAAGGGTGAAGGTATGGGCCGTGGAAGACCCGTTCAGCCTCACCGCCGCATTCTGCGAATTGCGCATGAAGCCGTAAAGGGTAAGGCGAAGCTCGCTGCAGGAGAATACCCTGCCGCCGGGGCTGCCTATTTCGAAAACGGAAACGTCCTCCGAAAGGGTGAATTCCGTTATCTTGTTCCATTTGTTGACGAGGCTGACCTCCTCCCAGTCGTAGGAGCCGCCTCCGGGACGGCAGATATAGAGCCTGCCCTCCGAGGTATCATAGCGGAGCCTGCCCGCTTCGCCCTCCGTAGAGGAAGTGGGGGCGGTGCTGCCCGAAAGCACGCCGAGGCCGCAGCCGGCGATATGCTCCGCCAGCGCAAGCTCCCTTTCGGCCTCCGCTTCCGCCCTTTCGGCTTCCGCTTCCGCCCTTTCGGCTTCCGCCGCGGCCCTTGCCGCCTCCGCCGCGGCCCTTGCCGCCTCCGCCGCGGCCCTCGCGTTCTCATCCGAGACCCTGCCGTTTTCGGAAAGCACTCTGAGCTGTTCCGCCTGAGCCCTCGCCTGTTCCGCGCCGCTCCTTGCCGTCTCCGCCGCAGCCCTCGCCGCCTCCGCCTGAGCCCTTGCGGCTTCCGCCTGGGCCCTTGCCGATTCGGCCGCCTCTATCGCCGCTATCGTTTGGGCGAGCAGCGGGAAATGGGGCGCCGCGGGAAGTGTATCCTGATTGAGGATCGCCTTCCGGCAGTTGAAATTGAAGCGCGCGGTGGTAACGAGCACGTCGTTTTCATCGAATTCGGGATCGCTGCTTTGGGTGGAGGAATAGATCTGGAGCTCGCATTCCACGGGGCCCGCCGAAACGGCGTCCGCGGGGAGCTTGAGCGTGACGCAGCTCCCGTCAACGGTCAGGCTGCCGTCCTCCGCGCCAAGCACCGTGGAGCCCTTCGAATGAGAAAAC
Organism: Clostridia bacterium; assembly: GCA_017394835.1. GTDB lineage: Bacteria > Bacillota > Clostridia > Christensenellales > CAG-138 > UBA3857. Next base: position 9,594 of record JAFPXD010000044.1, on the reverse strand, counting down.
ACCGCAAGCACGGTGCAGCCCGTAAGCTCGACGGGCGTGCCCCCATCCGAAACGGTAACCTCTATCTCGTTGCCCGTATCGCCCTCGACGAGTTCGAAATCCCTTATCGCCGCGGGCTTTTTGAGATCGACGGGCACTTCGAATTTCTTTATGACAACGTATGTGCCTGCCATGTGAGGCCTCCCTTTCCGCCGTGGGCGCCGCCGCCGGGACGCATGGAGGGCATGTAGCTCGAATAGAGGTCCATGTAATCCACCTGGGGCAGATTGTACTGCACCTGCCAGCGGCGCATGCGCCATTCACGGCTGGAGCTCGTAAAGAACAGGTAGCGTTCCGAGGGGGTGAGCGAGCCCAGATACCCCGCGTAATCGTCATAGCCGTACTTCTTTTTGAGGTAGGAAAAATCGCCGTCATACCAGACGCCGTCGAACCACGCGCCCTTGGAGGTGTGCCCCCACTTGGAGCCCGTGTCGGAGTCCTTGCCGGACTTGCCGGTTTTTCCGGATCTGCCGGACTTTCCGCTCTTTCCGGACTTGCCGTTCGCAAGCGCCGCCTGCGCCTTGAGCCTTTCTTCCTGGAGCTTCGCTTCGGCTCGGAGCTTTGCGTTAAGCTGCGCCTTCTCGGCCGCGATGGTCATCTGCGTCTTTCGCATCTCCGCCTCCATCTGCTGCATGGAGGAGATCGCCTTATAAAGATATTCCGCCATTGAGGAGGTGTATTTCCCCTCCAGCGCGGTTATATCCGCGGCGGCGTTCGCCCTCTCCCTCGCCTTCACGGAGGAGAGATAGCTGGAGCCGCCCATGCCCCTTGCGTAGGCGTCCGCGTCGAGCTCCGCCATATTCTGCCTGCCGCGGCGGTTCCTTGCGGAGATCGCCTCCTCTATGGAGGGGCGCAGGAAGCTTTCGAAGAGCCCGTAAAGCTCGTTGAACGAGGGGATATTGCTCACTCCGTAGGAGCGCAGGCGCGATGCGAGCCCCGTGTAAAAGCTCTGCAGGTCGCCCTCGAGCCCCGCATATCCGGAGCCGCCGGAATAGCCGCTGCCGCCGGAATGACCCGAGCCGCTTCCGTTCGTGCCGTTCGTGCCGTTCGTGCCGCCCTGCAGGCCGGAGCCGCCCCTTAAGGGAACGGCTTCGGGCTCCGCCTCCCCCGCTCCCGCGCCCCTTGCGGGGACGGGATCGGGCTTTATCCCGGGCTTGGGCTCGGCGACGATGACCGCATCTTTGAGCGAAAGCTCCTCATCCCTGCGGGGGAACGGCCTGCGGGCGGCTTTGAAGTAGGTATTCTTCACTTCTCACCGCCCCCTTTTCAGGAAACGGTATGCTCGATCTTAACGAGCCACTCGTCGTTCAGCACGACTGCGGCGTAGGCGGTGACCTTCGCGCCGACCGTCGCACGCTGATCGAGGGGATCCGCGGTGCCGCCGGAGCCGTGGGGCTTCACTATGAGCTGTACCGCGCCCTTGCCGTCAACATCGACCACGCCGTAGGCGTCCTTGCCGAAAACGAGGGTCGCATGGACGGGCAGCGCCTCCTTGGTGGTGCTGTCAACGGCGCCCGCGTCGTTGCTCCAGACGACCGTGTTCGCCGTGAGCGAGACGGAGGCGGTGAGCTTTACGGTGTTGGTGGCCTCGGTGAAGGAGCCGGAAGCAGCGAGGGTGTATTCGTCGCTTCCTATCATTATCTTGTTGCCGCCCTTCTTGAGATACTCGATCTCTGCGGCGGTGGGCGTGTTCTTCAGAACGAAGCTCGCGGAAGAGGAGGTGTTCGTCTTGACGGCGTTATGCACGCTCTGCTCATAGATCTTCGCCTCGGTGCTCTCCACGAACACGACCCCGTAAAGGCGTCCGATCTCGCCGGAATAGATGGCCTCCGCGTTCTGATAGGCGGAAACGCTCTTCCAGTTCTCGTCGTTCTGGAGGTCATAGGTGGCGTCGGGGGAGCAGATGCATACGAAGTGGGGCTGGCGGCCGTCCTCGCAGAACTGGCGCGCCTTGTTCTTCTTGAGGGTGCGCACGGCCTTCCTGATCTCCTCGACCGTGAGCTTCTTGGTGGAATCGAGGGCCGCCCTCGAAGCCGCTCCGCCCGCGTACTGGACGCAACTCGTCCCGCACATGGTATCCCTCGTGACCCACTCGACCACGGTGCCGATCTGCTCGCCCAAGAGCTCCGCGGAATCCGCGATGACCCTGTCGTAAGCGGTCAGATCGAGAAGGTCAGTGACCTCCACGTAAGCGCCGTACTGCTTTACGGTCGCCTCAACATCGGTCTGCGAAAGGGACTGTCCGGTGGGGGTTTCTCCCTCTGTCAGCCCTTCTGCGGCCTGATTGGGGTCAAATAGGTTCCATCTGCGGAAATTTACCTTATTTCCGCTGTTGCGGGGGATGGGGCGCTTCTGGCCGAATTCGGCATGAACGAAGCGGGTCTTGGCGCTCTCCAAAAGCTGCCTGTCGTAATAGGTGAAGGGGAACCTTGCGTTTACCCCCATGTTTGCTGTGGTGTTGATATTGCCTGCCATTGTTTTTTCCTTTCTTTTTTAGAGTTTGATCCTTTTGCCGTCCGCGTCCGCACGCCTTATGAGCTTCTTGAGCTCGGCGAACTGCTTTGCGGACATATCCGAGTAATCCACCCTGCGGGAAGCGGCGGAGCCGGTCCTCATGGGAACGGGGCGGCGCCCGCGGGAAAAGAGCTCTTCAAGCTCCTCCGGGTCGATCTCTTCCGTCATTTCGCGGGGAGCGGGCTCATCGCCTTCCTCCCCCTCTTCATCGGAGCCTTCCTCTTCGTCGGGCTCTTCCTCATCCTCATCGGGCTCTTCCGGCTCCTCCGGCGCCTCCTCGGAGCGGGGCAGCCTGCCCCATTCCTCTATGAGGGCGTTCACAAGCTCCGCATCCTCCGCGGGGTCGATGCCCAGCCTTTCGAGCATCGCCTCGCCCAGCCTTTCGGCGGGGGAAGGCTCGCCCGCGGCGGAAGCCGCGGAGCTTTCATCGGCGCCGCCGCTCTTCGCGGGGGAAAGCGCCTCCAGCATCCTCATAATGCCTTTCTTCATTTGTTTCTCCTTTGTTTTATCGGCTTTTGGCCACAATAAAAGCAAGCGGCTGCGCTTTTGCGAAGGCTCTTCCCCTTCGCGCCGCGCACTCGTCAACGCTTGCTTCCATTCAATTATAGCACATATGTTCTAATCTGTCAACCCCGTTTGGGAAAAAACTTTTTTGTTTGACAATCCCTTGCGGCATATAGTAAAATCACCCATATAGACCGAAAGGAGGCTCCCATGAAATTCTTCGATCTCGTGCTCATATTCTTTTTCCTTATAATGAGCCTTACCGCGGTGCTGCTCACCATATACGATAAGCGCGCCGCAAAAGCCGCGCCCGACCGCCGCACCCCGGAAAAGACCCTCATGCTCGTCGCGTTCTTCTTCGGCAGCTTCGCCATGTATATCACCATGAAGCTGATCCGCCACAAGACGAAGCACAAGAAGTTCATGATAGGCATTCCCATATTCATGGCGCTGCACGCGGCGTTCATAATCGCCTACATAATATGGCTCCGCCCGATGCTGCCCGTCGGCTGAGGAAGAGGCTCCGTGCCGCGAAAGATCCTTTCAGCATAAAATTCGTAAATACTTTACAATATATTTATTTAGTGCGTAAAACTCACTTGAAAAGCTTATTAAACGCTGTTATAATTAATTTTGGCGCGAATTACGGGTCTGTGGTTGAAAGTCGAAGCCAGTCGCAGGCGAAGCGATCCACGTAAGCGGGGCAAAGCCCCCGTGAGCACGGTGCGGTTTAGAAGTAAGCCCTGTCAGCCTTCGGGCTGAGACCGCGTGTAGTGAGAGGTAATATCCGGGTAGCGATAGCGGCAACAGGCGAGTGTGGGGTCGAAGACCAGGTCAGCCGTTTTTCAGCCAAATATTTTTTCAAGGGGTTTTATCCAAAATGTTTGAAGACAAGGTACTCGTTTGCAAGGACTGCGGCGCTGAATTCACTTTCACCGCAGGTGAACAGGAATTCTATGCCGAAAAGGGTCTCAAGAATGAGCCCACCCGCTGCAAGGCTTGCAGGCAGGCTCGCAAAAACGCCGCCCGCGGTCCCCGCGTGATGTATGATGCAGTCTGTTCCGAGTGCGGCGCGAGCTTCAAGTGCAAGTTCGAGCCGAGGAAGGACATTCCCGTTTATTGCGATTCCTGCTACGCCGCCCGCCGCAACGGCTGAGGTCTGCTTTCAAGGCAGGTGCCTTTGGCAATGAGATGAACAAAGCCCGGAGCATAAAAACTCCTGGCTTTTTCATTTGTCGCTTCGCAGGCGACCTTTTTCTTTTTCGCCTCCCTTATAATGGGCTCAACAACAAACCGATACCATTAAGGAGGTACAAAACAATGAAAAAGAATTTGACTGAGATCGTATTCATCCTCGACCGTTCGGGCTCCATGGGCGGGCTCGAGAGCGACACCATCGGCGGCTTCAACGCCATGATCGAGAAGCAGAAGAAGGAGGAGGGCGAGGCGCTCGTCTCCACGATCCTCTTCGACGACCGCACGGAGGTCATCCACGACCGCATCCCGCTCGATAAGATCGAGCCCCTTACCGACAAGCAGTACTGGGTACGCGGCTGCACCGCGCTGATCGACGCCATCGGCGGCGCCATCCACCATGTTTCGGAGGTGCACAGGTACATAAGGGATGAGGACGTCCCCGAGCACACCGTGTTCATAATCACCACCGACGGCATGGAGAATGCCTCCCGCAAATACACCTCGGACGAGGTGAAGAAGCTCATCTCTCAGAAGAAGGAGCTGGGCTGGGAGTTCCTCTTCCTCGGCGCGAATATAGACGCCGTCGAGACCGCCAAGCACTTCGGCATCTCCGAGGACCGCGCCGTCACCTACAAGTCCGACAGGAAGGGCACCCGCATGAATTACGCCGCCATGGGCAAGGCGCTGCACTGCCTGAGGTGCGACGAGGAGCTCACCGCCGACTGGAAGGCGGACATCGAAAACAGGGACGACTGACGACTTACAAAAGCCAAGGCCGCGGGAGCAAACGCTCCCGCGGCCTTGCTTCATTATAAGCTCTGATTTTATAATAATATGTCAAAGCAGACGATCCCATACCGTTGTGTCATGTTTTAATTTCCTCAGCGGCTTCGGGAAAGCGCCGTCGGTTGTTGTAGTTTTGTAAGCATAATGCTTTTTATTCGTTTATCGTTATTAGCTCCGGGCTCAGCACTGTCTCCTCCGAAGAGCCGGTTCCGAGCAGGCGATCGCCGTTCCAGCCCCAGGCCCAAATGCTGCCCTCCTCATCGACCGCGAAGGTGCGGGCATAGAGCTCCACCCAGTCGGAATCTTCATCCTCGCCAAAGACCTCGCCGAGGTGGGTATATATCCCGCAGACCCCCTTTAGGCCGAGGCTTACGAAGCCGAACCTGGTTTCGAGCGTGCCGTCGCCGAGGCCGCCGTGAACGGCGTCCCTGTCGTCCGCTAACCCGGTCGCCATTACTTTGTCGTCCTCGGTGATAATGTAGGTCTGCGCGTTGTTGGTGAAGACGTATTTGACGTTCTCCGCCACGCATGCGGGTTTGGTGGAGCTGTTTTCCATGGGCTTGCCGACGACCGCGTTGGAGTAGGGCATCGACCATGCCCACAGCTCGCCGTTGGCTTTAAGCGCGAAGTTGTAGTTATAGCCCCAATCCTCGTCCATTTCCCAATCGCACCGGATCTCGACCACGCCGTCCATAATGAAGGTCAGCGTGTTGAGCTCCGCCTCGGGAACGTCGTGATATTCGCCTTCCGTATTCCAGAGCCAAAGCGTGCCGTCGTTCTTGAGGATGTATGCTGAGCGGTCGGAGACCTTAACGTCGCGAATGTCGTCACAGATGGGTTCGAGCCCGTTTTGATAGCTGACGTGATAGAGCATTCCGTCCGTGCCCAGCGCATACTCGCCAAACCTGTTGTCGTACACCGCCGCTATATCGTCGGCGATCTTCGCCCAGTCGCCGCGCTTGATCCACAGCTCGCCGCCGGACTTTATCATTGAGTATGGGGAGAAGTATTCCACGTTTTCGTCAACGAGGATGGGCTCAAGTTCGCCGTCGACGGTATTGGGGTCGCCGCTCAGGCCCCAGCAGTACAGCGCGCCCGATTCGGTAAGGACATAATAACTGTCCCAGGCGGGGATGATCTCCTTAACAAAGTGCATTAGCTCCACCGGTCGGCTGTGGTTTTCGCCGTCGCCCAAGCCAAGCTGGCCCATGTCGTTTCTTCCCCAGCCCCAGAGTATGTTGTCTTCACTCAGGGCAAACACCGTTTCGCCGACGATCACGGGGGTGAGCCCGTTGGCGATGAACCGCGGCGCGCTTACGTCCTCGGTCGTGCCTATGCCGAGCTGACCGTAATCGTTCTTGCCCCAGCCGTAAAGCGAGCCGTCGGGCTTCACGATGAAAAACACGTCCTCCCCCGCGATCACCTTGGGAAGCTCCGGGTTTTCGGCGGGCCTTTCCGGCATGGCCGTGGGCCTGGGAGTGGGCGCCTCGGTGGGCTCTTCCGTGACAGCGGGCTCCTCCGTCGCTTCCGGGGTCTCAAAGGGCTCCTCCGTCACCTCGGGAGTCTCCGCGGGAGCGGTGGGCTCCGCGGGCTCCGCCGTATTGAGTGCTTCTGAGGCCGAAGCCTCGCCCGAGGGCGTCTTTTTGCAGCCGACCGCCGCAAGCGCAAGAATGAGAATAAGTGTGAATGAGATAAAACGTTTCATAATATCCTCCCCGGCTTTCGCCGTTTAAGTAAGCGTTGTTCACTTGCTTTCACTTATATAACGCACGGGAGCTGCAAAAGGTTTCGTGTTTTTTTGTTTTTCAATCTCCCGGAAGGCCGCCCCGCAGTCAGCATGAAAGCTTTTTGAGGTGGATAAACCCGTTATTTGGGCTCTCGGTTATTATATAGCACAGGGAGAGGAGCGCTGCAAGGGACAAAATGCACCAATTGAAGCTGATACATGCAAAAAACAGGAGGCAGAGCCTTCGCCCTGCCTCCGTTCTTAATGTGTTTTAGTCCTTCATGTGCGCCTTATAGTAATTCATGAGGTTGCCCTCAAGCAGTATCTCCTTCTCATCGGGGGTGAGGCCCTTTATATCGAGGGTGATGTCGCAGACGCCGTCCTTGGTGATGACCTTGGCGGGAACGGTCTCGACGCCCTCCTCGACCGCCTTGCGGATGCCGGGAACGAATACGAAGTCGCCGGTCTCATAGGGGAACTCCGCGCCCTCGGGAAGGGTGAAGGGCAGAATGCCCCAGTTGATGCAGTTGGAGCGATAACGCTTGGTGGCGTACTCATAGCAGATGTTGGCGAAGCCGCCCAGCACGCGCTGGCAGGAGGCCGCCTGCTCACGGGCGGAGCCGTCGCCGGGCTTGTTGGCGAACACGCAGGAGCCGAAGCCGGTGTTGGCAATGAGCTCATCCGCATTGCCTACCTTCGCGAGGGCTTCCATTATGCGCTCGGGCTTCTTGCCTTCGCGGCGCTCGAAATCCATCGCCATTACCTGCTTGGAGCGGCCCACGTACTCGGGAACGCGGCGGGAAAGCGCGAACTCCGCAAGACGCAGGGGGTTGGAGCGGTAGGAGCTCGTCTCACCGGAGGGGATGAGCTCGTCCGTGGTGGTGACGGGGTCGCGGATGACGGCGTCGAGCTCTAAGAGCACGTTGTCCGTAAGCTCGTACATCGCGGGCCAATCGGTGATGTTGGGCCCCAGCTTCAGCTCAACGGAGGGATCGGCCTTGCCGAAGCCGTTGTAAACGCGCTTGTCATAGACGGACTTATCGAAGTGATAATCGTAATGCACGTCGTCCCAATCTATATCGGTCGCCGCGGTGATGGCGCCGTGGTTGCGGGCGGTGGCGGCAATGGAGCGGGAATCCATGAGCGCAACGGTCGAGATCTGGCCTTCGCCGGGCTTGGAGCCTTCACGGTTGGGGAAGTTCCTGGTGGTGTGGCGGAGGGAGAGGCCGTTGTTGGCGGGAACGTCGCCTGCGCCGAAGCACGGGCCGCAGAAGCTCTGCTTGATTATGGTGCCGCTCTCGAGCAGCTTCTCGGTCATGCCGATCCTCGTAAGCTCGAGGCTGGTGGGAACGGAGGTGGGATATACAGAGAAGCCGAAGTAGCCGTCGCCCACGTCGTGGCCGTCCATTATCTCGGCGGCGGCGACGCAGTTATCGAAGGTGCCGCCGGAGCAGCCCGCGATGACGCCCTGATCGGCATAAACCTTGCCGTCAACGACCTTGTCGGTGAGCTTGAGATGTACCTTCTTGCCGAACTTCTTTTCGGCCTCCGCCTCAACGGTCTTGAGTATCTCAACGGGGTTCTCGAGGAACTCGTGGATGGTGTAGGCGTTGGAGGGATGGAAGGGCAGCGCGATCATGCACTCGATCTTGGAAAGGTCGAGCTCGATCATGCTGTCGTAATAAGCGACGTCCTTGGGATAGAGCTTTTTGAAGCCTTCGGGACGGCCGTGGATCTTATAATACTTCTCGATCTCGTCGTCGGTCTCCCAGATGGAGGAGAGGCAGGTGGTCTCGGTGGTCATAACGTCGATGCCGTTCCTGAAATCGTAGGGCAGGCTGGCAACGCCGGGGCCGACGAACTCCATTACCTTATTCTTGACAAAGCCGTTCGCGAAGGTCGCCTTGACGAGTGCGAGAGCCACGTCATGGGGGCCTACGCCCTTCTTGGGCTCGCCGGTGACATAGACCAGCACCACCTCGGGAGCGTTTATATCCCAGGTGTTCTTCAAGAGCTGCTTGACGAGCTCGGGGCCGCCCTCGCCAACGCCCATGGTGCCCAGAGCGCCGTAACGGGTGTGGGAATCGGAGCCCAGTATCATGTTGCCGCAGTTCGCCATCGCTTCGCGGGCGTAGCTGTGGATAACGCTCTGATTGACGGGAACGTAGATGCCGCCGTACTTCTTGGCGGCGGAAAGACCGAACACGTGGTCGTCCTCATTGATGGTGCCGCCGACCGCGCAAAGACTGTTGTGGCAGTTGGTCATTGCATAGGGGATGGGGAATTCCTTGAGGCCGGAAGCTCTCGCCGTCTGGATGATGCCGACGTAGGTTATGTCGTGGGACATAAGGCAGTCGAATCTTATCTTCATCTTCTTCTCATCATCCGAGGTGTTGTGCGCCCTCAGGATCTGGTAGGCGATGGTGTTCTCGCGCCCTTCGGCGGGGGTAACTCCCGCGACGGGTTCCTTCTGCGGCTTGCCGTTTACCAGGTAAACGCCGTTTTCGTAAAGGTCGATCATGGTGCTCTCCTTCATTATTATTTATTTGCGGTCACTCCCGCACATACACGGGTATTATACATCCTTTCACGGCGTTTTTCAACAGAATATACGCGGTTCGGATTATATAATCGAGCGGGCGCGGGGGTCTGTCCCGCGGCATTGAAGAAAAAAGACGCTGCGGCGGTATGCCGAATGGTCATAAGGCGGTATTTGGAGACTTCTCCTAAACAATTAGTCTGCGAAACAAAAACTCTTTGCAAATGGTTTTAGCCACTGCAAAGAGTTTTTTGCTGTAATTACGGGGATATGTCTCGCAGGAGGGCAT